>CAYLMO010000001.1:0-101439 GCA_964384605.1 uncultured Bradymonadales bacterium
AGCTCGGGAAGTCCGCCCGTTGATACAGCGCCCGCATGAGGCACCTCGCAACAAAAAACCCTCGGGTGCAGCCACTCTGCACCAACGAGGGTTATCGGCAGCTCGCCGAAATCGTTGCGAAATATCTCAAAAAGCCCGCAAAACCATGAGCTTAACAGCCGCCTACTTCGGCGTGTAGAACATCTCGGCGCCCGGACCGAGCGGAAGTCCCGCGGCGTACCAAACGAGCAACATGATGGTCCAAACGAAGAAGAACGCGACGGAGTACGGAACCATGGCGGCGATGATCGTGCCCATCCCGGCTTTCTTATCGTACTTCTGCGCGAACACGATGATCACTGGCAGGTACGGCATCAGCGGAGTGATGATGTTCGTCACCGAATCGCCAAGGCGATAACCGGCCTGGGTCAACTCCGGACTGAAGCCCATCATCATGAGCATCGGCACGAAGATCGGCGCCATGAACGCCCACTTCGCCGAAGCACTTCCGACGAACAGGTTCATCAGCATCGAAACGATGATGAATCCCAACAGCAAGGGGAATCCGGTCAGTCCGATGTTTTGGAGCACCTCGGCGCCTTTCACCGCCGTCACTGCTCCCAATCCTGTCCAGTTGAAGTACGCGACGAACTGGCCAGCGACGAACGCGAGAACGATGTACGCCCCCATGGTGCCCATCGAATCGGCGGCCATTTTCGCGACGTCCTTATCGTTCTTAATCTTCTTCACCATCACGCCGTAGACGATGGCGGGAAAGATGAAGAGGAGCGTAATCAGGAGCTCGATCGACTCGAAGAATGGCGCCAGAGCGTTCACGCCCGGGTCTCCAGGAGCAATCTCGGCGCGAAGAGGTGAACCGGGAACAATGGCCAGCAGCGCGAGGCCAATGAGCGCAGCAACACCCACGCCCATCGCCGTGAAGAACGCCTTGCGCTCCGCAGCCGAGGGCTCTTCGGGCGCATCTGGCAAGTCACCTTCTGGCTTCCACTCGCCAAGCATGGGCTCGACCAACTTGGTCGTGACGATCGTGCCCACCACCGTAATCAATACGGTAGAAGCCACCATGAAGTAGTAGTTGGAGGTCGCGTTGACCGTGTAGGTCGGGTCAATCGTCTGAGCCGCCTGCTGTGTGAGTTTGGCGAGCATCGGGTCGAGCCCGGTAATCAGCAGGTTTGCGCTGAATCCGCCAGAAACCCCGGCGTAGGCAGCAGCCAGACCTGCCAACGGGTGACGTTTCATACCGGCAAACAACATTGCGCCCAGCGGCGTCAGCACCACGTAGCCGGCGTCAGCTGCCATCGACGACATCACACCACCGAAGACCAGCGTCGCGGTCAGCGCCGACTTCGGAACCGACCGCACGAGCACCTTCAGGCCCATCGAGATGAACCCGACATTTTCGGCAACCCCGATGCCGATCATCACCGTCAAGACTGGCCCGAGGGGAGCAAAGCCGATGAAGTTGTCGACCGCGTGCAGGAACATCCACCGGATTCCGTCGAGCGACAGCAACGACTGCACGGTCGTGAGCTTCGTCTCGCCGGTTCGTTGCACCACTTCGGCTGATGCGCCCTCAAAGATGAGCGACGCGAGCACGACGAGAACCGTAAAGATGACGAAGAGCGTGAGCGGGTCGGGCAATCGGTTTCCGATTTCACCCAACCGTTCCAGCGCTTTGACGAGACGGCCCTGTTCGGCCTTCGCAGCGGATTCAGACATCCAATTCCTCAGCTTTCAATCAATGGAGCCGAGGGTCTACCACATCCGCCCACACGCCTTCAATTGAGCGCCCTTCAGAGCGGCAGGGTGGCGTTTGACGTGGGTGTCCCGCCCACTTCGAACCGAATCGTCGATCGCCCATTCCCCTGTTTCTCCACGACGATCCGCGCGTCGATCATCTCTTTGAGCGCTTCGACGTGACTGATGATACCCACCTGTCTCGTCGAGTCCTGGTGCAAGCGCTGGAGCGTGTCGACCGCCATGTGCAGCGCGTCTTGGTCCAACGTTCCGAAGCCTTCATCAAGCAGCAACGTCTCGACCGGAAGCTCGATTCGACGGTAGTCCGACAGGGCCAACGCCAGTGCCAGCGAAACGAGGAAGGTCTCCCCACCCGACAGCGTGGTCAGCGGCCGCTCGTGACCCGCCCGAAACGCGTCACACACGGAGAACTGAAGGGTCGGCTCACCCTGCTCTCCCCGAGCTACGGCGAGCTGATAGCGAGGCGCCAGATGCTTCAGTCGGACATTGGCTCGGTCGACCAGACCCTGCAGATTCAGACTCTGCGCGAACGTACGGAAAGCCGCTCCGTCGCCCGTGCCGATCAAGTTTGCGATCGTTCGCCAACGCTGGTGCTCCTCGCGACGAGCGGCCAGCTCCTCCTGCCGATCGGCTACCGAAGCGCGACGCCGGTCATCCTGGCGCTTCTGCTCGTCGAGGGCGCCGCGACGCTGGGCAAACGCATCGCGCCACTGGGCGGCCCAAACACGCTCTTCTTCCAGACTTTCTGCCGCTCTCGACGGTTCACCGTTCTGTTGGTTGTATTCTTTGAACGACTTCCGAGCCGCCTCGAGCGCGCCCAACGCCCTTTGTTGCGCCGTGCGGGCCTTGTCGACGCGCGACTCGAGCTTCGCGCGAATCTCTGGCTCGAGCAGCGCCGCTGCCACTTCCCCTCGGCTCACACCTTCTCCGCTCTCGACCGCTTTCCATTCGGTGCGCGCCGCCTCGAGTCGCTCCATCGTCTGCTCGAGTTGTTTCTGCCTCTCCCGAAGGCGCCCCGCCCTTTGATCGTGCTCCGACTGGATCTTTTGAACCGCTTCGCGAGCGGCATCACGAGCCTCGCGGCCCGCCTGTTTCTCGACCTTTCGCCGTTCCCGCAGCTCCGCCGGCGTCCCCTCCGGTAGTATCTCGCGCAGCTCTGCCTCAATCTCAGCCACCGCCTCGGATCGGCTCTTCAACTCGGCTCGGGACGCCGCGAGTTGCTCTTCGTGTCGCCCAACCGTCTCTACGAGGCTCGCGCACTTTGCCTCCGCCGATTTCTGCGTTTCGACAGCCTCTTCCCACTTCGCCGTGCGCGCTCGATGTGCTCGGAGTTTTTCGCGCGCCGCATCGAGGCTCGCTGCAACGTCGTCCCAGCTCGCTTCCGCTCCAATCTCGACATCGAGCGACTCGAGGCGCTCACGGAGCCCAGCCAAAGCCTCGCGCCAACTCTCCTGCGCCTGTTGTTCCAGCTCTGCCTTCGTCTGGGCATCGGCTTGCGACTGCTCGGCAGCGCGAAGCTCCTCGATCGCCCGGTCCCAATCGGCCCGCCGTTGACGCAGCGTCTCCGCCTTGGCCTCCGCGGCCTCGAGCTTCGTTCGGGCATCATCCAGCGCGTCTTGGAGCACCGTTCCTTGCCGCAGCTTCCAAACCTCGAGCGGCGGGAATCCGCCCTGCTCCGCGGCACGGGTGAACTTCCTCGTCACCTCTTCGAGCCGCTCTACGACCTCGACGCGCAAGCCCTCCTGATGCTGGAGGGCCGCCTTCTTCGCCGCCAATGTCCCCTCGATGCGGCGAACTTCGCCTTCGGACTCCACCACGGATTCGGTCGCCACCTCGAATCGCCCGCGTAGATCGTCGCGCCGAGCGACCGCGTCGGCATCGCCGAGTTCGTCGGACAGACAATATGGGTGAATCGGGCTGCCACAGAGCGGGCAAGGGTCGCCATCTTCCAGAGTTTCGCGGAGCTCGCTCAACGAAATCACCTGCTCGGCCAACCGCAACGCATCGCGCAGGTCCTCGACTCGAGCCTTACGCTCGTCGCGCAGCTTCTCGGCCGATTCCTTCTCGGTCTGATTCGTCGCCACGTCCCGATTCAGCTGTTCGATCTTCTCGCTCGCGCGCGACTTCTCGTCCTCGCGCTGCTGGAGCGTCTCCATCGCGTAGGTCGCCTCGGTCAGCGCATCTCGCTGCGTTCGAAGCTCCGCAATCTGCTTCGATAGCCCCAGAGCGAACTCGTCCAGGTCACCGAGCTCGGGAACGATCTCTTTGAGCAGATTCGTCGTCCGAGTCTTTCTGGCGCGAAGCGCGGCCAGATTCTGAGTCTCGTCGGCGTCGACATCGTCTTCGAACGACCGCAATCGCTTCCATGCCGGGATCAGCGCTGCGGACTCATGCGATTCGAGCCGCGCTTCGACGGCATCGAGGTCGACGTCTGCCAGCGCCTTTCGCGCTTGTGCCAGTTCTTCGGCGGCAACTTTGGCCGCGGCAGATTCTTTTTGTGCCGTATCCAGCTGTGCCTGAGCCTTGGCGAGCGCTTTCTCGGACGCCTCGAACGCCTCCGCGGACCGCTTTTTCTCCTTTCTCGCGGGTTCGAGCCGCGCCTCCAGGCTCGCAGCACTTTCGAGCTTCGGATCGAGCGCCGCCCACTTCTCCTCGATGCGTTCCAGCTCCTCCTTGGCCGCCAACTCGTCCTTTCGGGCCGCCGAAAGCGATTCCGCGAGTTCACCGACCGAGACCTCGGCGGCACGAGCCTTTTCAGCCGCTTCCTGGTAGGCCTGCTCGGCCGCCCCCAGACCACGAAACGCGCTCTCTACGTGGCGAAAAGCCCGGTCACGCTCGAGCACCTCGAGGTCGTCGCTCAACTCGGCAAAGGCATCTTTCGCCGCCTCGAGGTCGGACTCCGACTGTTCGATCGCCTTCTGCCGAGCCGTGAATTCCCGCACATGCGAGAGCTCTTTTTCGAGCACCACCAGCACTTCGTCGGCCTCGACGACCGCTGTTCCGACCGTTTCGATTTCAGCCTCGAGTTCGTCGCGCTCGGTCTGTTCGAGAACTTCGGTCTGCTCGAGCTCCGTCTTCAGCGAAACATACTCTCGCTCCGCCCTCCGGCGCCGCTTCGCCGCCCGCTCGCCGATCTCCTGGTACTCCTCCGTGCTCGTCAGGCGTTCGAGAATCCCCGCTTTCTCTTCGTCGCTGGCGTGAAGGAGCGCAGAGAAGTCCCCCTGAGCGAGCAGGATCGTTCGCCTGAAGTCCTCGACCGTCAGGCCTCGGAGCGCCTTCTTGAAGGGTCCCTCGAACTCCTTGTTTCGATGGTCGCTTACGAGCAGTTGCCAGCCGTCGTTCCACCATTCCAGGGACCGCTCCGGCCGCTGGAGTGAACCGTCGGGCTTTCCGTGCGCCCGCCGGCAGCTCCACTTCGCGCGGTAGAGGTCACGGCTGCCATCCGAGTTTCGCACGCTGAATTCGAGCTGCGCGCTGCACTCCGCCTCGCCCATCGACATGATGTGCCCGACGTCTGTCTGCGCATCGCCACGCTGTTGTTCCAGGCGGGGCGTCACACCAAACAAGGCCAAGCTCACGCCGTCGAGCAACGTCGACTTCCCCGCGCCAGTCTTGCCGATGATCAGGAACAGCGGTGCGTTGCGCACGTCCTCTTCGAAATCGATCGTGTGTCGGCCGTACAACGCATTCAGGTTTTCGACGGAGATCGAGTGGAACTTCATTCGACCTCCGACTCTGGCGTGAGCAGCGATCGAAACGCGGCCTGAATCGACTCGTCCGGGGCCGCGCCGTAGCGAAGTTCAAACATCTGCGCGAACACGTCTTCCGGCCGACGGTCCGCGAGCGGAATCGCGTCTTCCTCTTCGCCTTCGAGCTGTTTCGGCTCGTTCAGCAGCGTCTTGCGAAACGCGACCAGCCGCGGACGCGGCTCGTCGTACGAAGCCAGAATCGTCGCGATATCGTCTACTTCCACGGTCGAAGGGCCGTCGACCAATAGTTCCACCCAGACGTACGGAGGCAACTCGGTCGACCACGTGAGCTGGCGAAGCAACATTTCAACGGTCTCCGGCGAATCGCGGAGCTCGAAAACTTCTCGCCATCGCGGCACCTTTTGGGGGCGAACTCGAGCCGACCGCGGTTCGCTCGGATCGGTTTCGACCTCGAGGACGTATCGCGGCGTTCGTGACTCTACGACCGTCGTCGGCACCGGAGTCCCGCTGTACCAGGCGCATGTATCGCCGATCTGAAACGACCGATGAATATGCCCCAAAGCGACGTGCGCGTACTCCTCGCCGAAGATGTCGGGGCCCAGTCCGTTGATCGTGCCAAACTGGTGTAGCGGGGTGTGAAAGTCGTCCTCCAACAAGTCCGTCAGCGGCGCCTTCACCGTGAGGTGGCCCGTCGCGACCAACGGAACGTCGCCATGCGTCTCGCGCGCAGCGGCCGCGAGTCTCGAGTAGAGCTCGGTGAAACGCGACACATAGTCCGCCCGCACATCGCTCGGCGCCCGGTCGGCCGTCTGAATCCCGAGCCGCGACTCACTCACGTACGGAACCGCAACGACCACAGCCTCAACCTCGCCCGAATCCCCGCGAATCGGGCAAAGATGGCGGGTCACGTCCTCGTCGTCGGACGCCACCTGACCCACGACGAACACATCGAGCGCGCCCAGCACCGCCGCTGGAGCTTCGAGCCTAGACGGCGAATCGTGATTTCCGGCGACGAGAACCACAGCACGCAGATCCGACTCGGTCGCACATTTGGCCAGGAATCGAAACAGTTGCTGCTGCGCCGCCGCGCTAGGCTGCGTGTAATGGAAGATATCGCCGGCCACGACGAGCACGTCGGTCGAGCGTTCGCGCATCGTGTCCAGCAACCATGCCAGAAAACGCTCATGCTCTTCGTCGCGAGGAGCATGTTCTAGGCTCACCCCAAGGTGCCAGTCTGATGTGTGGAGAAAGCGCACGCGCGTGCCCGAAAGCTACAGTTGAGCGACCTTATTGGCGACGGCGACACAGTCGCGCCATTCGCCCTCGACGCGCCCCTGGCCGAACAGGAGCGCATTCTCGACCACGGCACCCGCCGCAATCTCTACTCCATCTGCCACAACGTTCGGCCCGATACGTGCCCCCTGCTCCACTTTCGCATTCATCCCAAGAAAAAGTGGCGCAGCGACCTTCGCTTTGTCGTCCACTTCATCCGGCGAATAAACGTAATGCCCCGGCGAGAGCGGCTCCGGAAGCGGCGCACGGGAAAACAGGCTTGGGTTCTCCAACACCTGCCGCTGCGTCTCCAGAATGAGCCCCGGATTGTCCAGCGCCGCCCAGAATCCCTCGACTTCCTCGATCCCGATCGCTTCGTCGGCCTCGAGCATCGGACCGTACAGCGTATCAATGATGTCGCAGTGCTCGAACGGAATCCGCTCCAGCGCCGCTGGCTCCAAGAAGTGCACGCCCGTGAAGTCGTACTCCGCCGCGACACTCGCGCCCGGCCGGCGATAGTCTCGAACGCCCACCAGCTCGCCCGAAGCCCCGACGAACACGCGCCCGGGTTGGTCCGGCGCCCGCTTGCGACAAACCATCGTAACGTCACGACCACTCTCTCGATGCGCGGCGAGGAGCGCTGGCAGGTCGATGTCCATGACCGAGTCGCCGTTCAGCACGACCATCGTACCGTCGGCCTCATCGAGCGCTCGCCACAAGCCGCGCACACCGCCCCCCGACCCGAGGATCTCCCACTCCCGCGCATACACCGGCTTCATCCCGAAAATCTGGGCCAATCGGTCGACGACTGGCGGAATCGCATCCGCGAGATGGTGCAGATTGATACCAACCCGCGGCGCACCTAATTCGCTGACCAGCTGCAGCGCATACGTCACGATCGGGGTGTTCAGGAATGGGATGAGCGGTTTCGGCACGGCGTCGGTCAAGGGCGCGAGCCGCGAGCCGTAACCGGCGCACAAAATTGCAGGCAGGACGGGACGTTCGTTTGGAGCAGTCATCGAGGCCATCCGTGGTCAAAAAGAAAGCCTCCCCGATGTCGGGGAGGCCACTTTATTGCAGTTCGTCGCCAGGGTTGGCAACGGTTCAGAAGTCGTCGGAGTCCCAGGTGCCACGGCCGCCGGCCGACACGGTCTCTTTCGCTTCCTCTTCTTCGAACTCGAAGCTCTTTTCTTTGACGGTTTCGCCCATGCCCATCTTGGCTTTGAGCGCGGCGAGGGCTTCGTCGCCACCGTGGTCGGATTCGAGGTCGTCAAACTTCGACGCGAGCTGGTCGCCCGAGAAGCCTTCGGCGAGTTCTGCCGATGCTTCCGCTTCGGCTTCCATCCGCTCGATCTTCTCCGACATACGGTCGAACGTGTCGAACGCCGAGGTGTCGTTGAGGCCCGACATCGTCTCCTGGATCGTCTTCTGCGCTTCGGCGCGCTTCTGACGAGCGATGAGGAGGTTCTTGCGGCGCTTGGCTTCTTCGATCTTCGCGTTGAGCTGTCGGAGCGAGTCGCGAAGCTTGTCGGCCGCGGCCTTTTGAGCTTCCCAGTGCGCTTTGTACTCCGACGAAAGCGTGTCGTGCTCCGATTTGCGCGACAGCGCTTCTTTGGCGAGGTCGTCGCGTCCGGCACGGACCGCCATCATCGCCTTCTTTTCCCATTCGCGCGCCATGTGCAGCTCGTTGTCGAGCTGCTTCTTGAGTCGCTTCTCGTCGGCGATAGCGACGGCGACCTGCTTTTTGGCCTCGATCAGCTGCTCCTTCATGTCGAGGATCAGCTGGTTGAGGATCTTTTCGGGGTCCTCGGCTTTGCTAACGAGGTCGTTGATGTTCGCTTTTAGAAGGGTGCCGATTCGGCTGAAGAGTCCCATCTATCGTCTCCTTGGTCCCGTCGTCCAAAGCGCCGGGTCATCTAGGTCGTAGGCATCTTACTATCGAGGTCGTTCGATCCCAAGGACCGAACGGCGGACTCAGGCAGCGCCCTCATCGGACGCTTCGCTCGACGAGTGAAACTGGCGAAGTTCCTCGTAGTGTTCCCGAACGGCGAACGCGATGGCGTCGATCGAGGCGGTGAACTCGTTGAGGTCGAGGTTTTCACTCTGGAGCGAGTCGACGATGACGACAGCGTCGTCTTCAAGGCCGTAGGCTCCTGCAATCATGGACGTGGCGTTGAGCTTGAGCAGATTCTCGTAGAGTTCGACGCGGTCGCTCTCTTCCGGAATGTTCATCAGCTTCACGCGGAACGTGATGACCGGTGGGGTGTGAACTACCACGATGTTGTCCACCTCGTCGTGGTCGTCGTGGATGATCCAGAATCCCTCTTTGACCTGCTCGTACGGAAGCTCGGTCTCGATCAGATATGCTTCGATCTGGTCGTTGGTGATCATGGGCAACTCTCCATATGGAATTGAACACTCTGAAGCGGCGCGATCGCGACCGCTCGAGATGGGCACGTGTCGATGTATCGAGAAACAGCTTGAACTATGCGGGAGTGTAGGGACGCGTCAAAACAGGTGTCAAGCGACGTCGCGTGGTGAACATCTTGCCATTTCGCCTGCCTTGAACGATGCTCGTTGGAAGCCTGCATTCAATACTTTGCGAGCTGGAACTCATGGAGCCGAATTCGCTCTCCGCGCTGATGTCCGCGATCAACGATGCGTTGTCCGCGGGTGACCATGCGCGAGCCCTTCGCATCATCTTGACGAACTTCGGGATTGTCCCGGACCCGGCACCGTTGCGCGAACGCGTCGCGATGGTTCTCGCCGAGAAAGGCCGCAAGAGAGAGGCGGTCGAAATCCTGCAAATGGTCGGGAGGCACTACGCCAACGCGGGATATCCGGCGCGATCCATTTCGGTGGCCTGTCAGATGCGGTCGTTGCAGCCCGATACGACCAACTTGCTGGACCACATCGCGACGCTCTACTGCATCCGCAGTCCGTTCATCATGGAGGGTACCCCCCTTCTCCCGCTGCCCGGACCGAGTGGCGATCTCGAACTGAGCGGCGAGGAGCCCGGGCTCGAGGAAGAAGATCTCATCGAGCTCGCGCTGGAACGCGCGATGGATACGCGTGGGATCATCACGCAGCCTGCCGGCCTGCCACCACTCCCCTTCCTCAGTCTGCTCCCAGAAGAGACCCTGCGGCGCGCGCTCGACTTCTTCGAGTACGACGTGTTCGCGGTCATTCAGATGGCGACGGAACGTGCGAAAGCGCACCAACTCACGTGGACGGTCTCCGACGACGTGATCATGCGCGAGGGTGAGGACAAGTTCATCTTGCCGAGCGGCGCGATGCTCGGCCTGGGCGCGTTCGGCCAGTCCGGTCGCGCCCCGGAGGTGGACACGATCGCTGTCCCCGGCTCGGAGGTCGTCCGAATCTCTTCCGAGAACATGGGGAAGATCGAAGCCGAATACCCCGACTTCCCGAATCGCCTCGCCACGCTTCGTCGACACGCGATGACCGAACGTTTGCTCGAGCGGCACCCCATCTTCGTCGATCTCGACGACGAAGAGCGTGTCGAAGTGATCGGCTCGTTCTCCGGAATGCGCGTGTCCAAAGGCGAGAAGGTCATTCAACAAAATACGCCGAGCCCCGGTCTCTTCATCGTCTTGGACGGTAGGGTCGACATCGTTCGCGACGACAACGAGTGGGAGATCACGATCGCCACGCTCGGATCGGGCGACGTGTTCGGCGAGATTGGCCTGGTGGCCGACAAACCGGCGGTGGCCGGGTGTCTGATGAACTCTGCGGGACACCTTCTGCACTTGCCCCGCGCCGAGTTCGACGCCCTCGCTCGCCGATTCCCTTCGATCGCGAAGTACACGTCGCGACTGGCCGAAGAACGGCTGCAGGACGTCGAGACAACGCTTTCGGCGAATGATCTCGCCGAAGTCGACTAAAAAGCTGTGCCGAGAATTTTTGCGCAGGAATGAACTTCGCGCGCACACTCGTTACACTGTTAGTCGAGGGACAACCTCGCCTCAAAGCTAACCCTACGAAAGGTCGACCATGACTGACCGGTCTTCGCTTCAACGGCTCCTCGTCGCGTCCATCGCGACGTCGGGTCTCTTGATCTCATCGTCGGCGTTCGCCGCCTCGCCCGCAGAAAAGCTGGCCGAGTGCGCAGATAACGCCACTCTTCAGAACGCCCTCCCCGGCTCGACGCTCGACTTCGACGCTCAGACCGACGAAGTCGTCCTCGACTTCGACGATTCGTGGAGCGACGAGGAAGTTCGCGAATTTGCGGCCTCGTGGGGTCTGGATGTTCGTCTGAACAGTGAGCACTCCGACGACCCGAACGTCTACATTGCGACGGTCGGCGAGGGAGACGTTCCGGCGCTTCACGCCTGCCTGACAGGCCTGGACGGCGTCGAAGGTGTCGAAGAGAACGTTTGGTTCTCGTTGTTCGGTCAGCCGAACGACCCGCTCTACCAGTTCCAGTGGAACTTCAAGCAGGTGAATGCCGAAAAGGCGTGGAAAACGTCGACCGGTAAAGACGTGGTTGTCGCGGTCATCGACACCGGTGTCGCAGCCGAAGATGATCCGAACCGGAACATCAAGAAGGCGAAAGACCTGTACGGCACCGCGATTGTCGCCGGATATGACTTCGTAGATGACGACGCCTTCGCGTGGGATGGACACGGTCACGGCACGCATGTCGCCGGTACCATCGCCCAGACCACCAACAACAAGTACGGCGTCGCAGGCCTCGCGTACAACGCCAAGATCATGCCGCTCCGCGTGTTGAACTCGCGTGGATTCGGGCAGGTCTCCGACATCGCCGATTCGATTCGATTCTCGGCGGACAATGGCGCGCAGGTCATCAACATGAGCCTCGGCGGTCCGCTTCCGTCGCTTGTGATGAAGAAGTCGATCGACCACGCGCACAAGAAAGGCGTGACCATCGTCGCTGCGGCTGGAAACGGCGGCAAGCGCGCGAAGAGCTACCCGGCTGCTTACAACCACGTCATCGCAGTTGCGGCCACCCAGTTCGACCGTTCGACGACCTTCTACTCGCAGTGGGGCGACTACGTTGATATCGCCGCTCCAGGCGGAAACACCCGCATCGACCAGAATGGTGATGGACGCCCCGACGGCGTGATGCAGGAGACCCTCAAGAACGGAAACACCAACGAGCACGACTTCGCGCTCTACATGGGCACCTCGATGGCTTCGCCGCACGTCGCGGCCGCAGCAGCTCTCGTGATTGCCCAGGGTGTGACGCACCCCGACAAGGTTGAGAAGGTTCTGCAGGAGACCGCATCTGACAGCGAGTCGAGTCGATACGACAAGAAGGAGTACGCCGAGCGATATGGTGCTGGAATCATGCAGGCCGATGCAGCTTCGGAAGCTGCCGTTGTCGACCAAGGCGCCTGGCGCATTGGTGGAGCTGCATTCCTCGCTCTCCTCGCCCTGGTTCGCGTGCGCCGCAAGGACGCATTCGACATGACCGCATCGACGACGCCGCTCTTCGTGGTCGGTACCGTTGCTGCCGCGAGCGGATTGTTCTTCCTTCCGTTGCTCTTCGGCGACATCTCCATCGTTTCGGCGCTGAGCCGACCGCTGGCTGAACTCGACATGATGTTCCTCGGCATCGAGAACCATCAGAACCCGTTGATGGCTTCGGCCATGATTCCGCTCGCCGCGATCGGCCTCTTGGGCGGCACGAAGCGCCTGCGCTTCCTCGCCGCTGGACTCGCCATCGGAATGGCTGGATTCCTCTTCACGGAGGCGTTCATCCTGACCTCGGACGTCCGCTGGATTCCAGGTATGGACCTGCTCGACCGCGCATGGCTGCTCGGCAACGGAGCGATCAGCTTCGTGCTCGGATATCTGGCGCTGAAGCGTTCCTGAGCGAACTGAGATGAAACACAAAGGCGGCCCCGAGCGGGCCGCCTTTTTTGTTTCTTGTGTGGATGTTGGACGCCGGCATCACAGACGCAAAAAAGGCGGCCTTCTCAGGCCGCCCGTCGGTTTCGTGGTTTCCGCTTGGTCGGTTCAACCAACCACTTGCGGGCCGCGCTACGCCGTCTGGAACTTCGGAAGCGAGTTGCTGAGCGACTGGTCTTGCAGCCACGAGCGAAGGCGCACGAAGTGTCGGTGCGAGATATCGGTGAACTTCACGCCGAGGTAGCCCTCGGAGTCGTACACCTTCGATGCGCCGATGGTCAGCGGCTCTTCTTCACCTGGGAGCTCCACCTCGATGGTGATGGCTCGTTCGATGGGCTCGAAAGGTTCGAGCAGGCGCTGAAGGCGCATTCCGCCCATTGAGATGTTCGTCGCGCGGCAGATCGTCATCGTGCCGGCTTCGGTCTTGTTGAGGATGATGTCGCAGTCGACTCGGCTTTGCTTGCGGCTCATGATGGCCTCCATGTCAGTTCTCGAATGCCACGGGAGCATTGCTCCCTCCTTGGCTCGGACCGCCGTGTGTGCACGTGGCGGTACATGTAGGTGTACCACCTCGCACCGCGTTGCCAATTTTTTCGCCTCTCGGTTGGCTCGGCGATGCCAAAAACGAATTCCGGAAACCGCGCCCAACGCACGTGCGCCGAGCACCCGCAACCGTTATAGTGCCGGCGATAGTTGTGAGGCATACGACACCACCGCACACGGTGAGGAAGAAATGAGCGACAGCATTCGCGAGACGATCGAAAATTTGTCTTTGTTTTCAGGCCTTTCCGAGGGCCATCTGAATCGTCTTGCCGAAGCGGCTAGCTTGGAGACGTTCGATGCGGGATCGGCCCTCATCGAGGAAGGCGGCACCACGGAATCTCTCTTCGTCGTCGCTGACGGGAGCGTTCGGGTGTGGACAAACGCACTCGGAAAGTCGGTTGAACTCAAGACGCTCGGAGCTGGCGAGTACTTCGGCGAAGTCTCGCTCATGAGCGGAAAAGCTGCGACGGCGAACGTCGCGGCGACCGATGAAGGCTGCACCGCAGTCCTCATCCCGCGTGATGCGTTCATTGAGATTCACGATGCCGACGAAAACGTTCGCAAGCGCCTCGAAGGAGTCACGCTGGCCCGTGCGAAAGACACGATTGGCAAAGTACTGCAGTAGTTCTGGATAAGACTATGTTTATCAAATGGATGGGGCGGATGGCCCTGGCTGCGACCTTCGCGGCCACTCTCGCCGGTTGTTCTGACGACGACCCTTTTGGTCTGCCGGACCCGAATCATGAAGGTCCGACCGTTCTGTTCGACCACTATCACGCTCGAAAGCAGAATCACGTCGACTACCAGCTCGACAAGGGCGTCTACACGTATCAGGGCGCGTTCGGCTACAGCCGCTTCGTCGAGCATCTCGAACGAAACGACTGGTGGTGGGAAGAGATCCGCTCGACCGGCCTGACCGCCGCGAAGCTGGCGGAGTTCGATGTCCTGTTCATCAACCTGCTCAGCGACGACCGCCCGGACTTCACGAACGCCGAAGTCGACGCGATCATCGAGTACGTGAACAACGGTGGCGGATTGTTCGTCATCGCCGACCACACCAATGTTTACGACCACGGCGAGCGGGTGAATCGATTCCTCAAGCCGATGGGCGTCGAGGTGCTGTTCTACACCGCCGTCGATTTCCCACCGGAGCACTCGGTGGCGGGTCTCGGCTGGATCAAAGTCGACGACATCCGCTCGCACCCTGTGATGAACGGCGTCGAGCAGATCAGCCTGCAGACCGGCGGCCCGATGCGCTCGGATAACTCGGAGTTCGAGATCGCGTACACCTCCGAGGAGAGCTTCGGCGACCTTTGGAACAAAGAATCTGGCCTCGGATACTACGGCGACTGGTCGTTCAAAGAAGAAGACGACATCCGAGGACCTCTCGCCGTGCACATCGCCGCCGAATATGGCGAGGGCCGAATCGTGATCGCGGGAGACCAGAACATGTTCGGCGACCCGTGGCTCAACTTCGTCGATAACTTCCAGCTCGGCATGAACTCGATGGAGTGGCTCGCTAAGATGGAAGGCACCGGCGCGCCCCTTCGGTCGCAGGACATCCCCGGGCTCGAGATTGCGCTCGACCAAGAGCACAATGGGTTTGCCGCGGGGAACCTCGGCAACATGAACGGCTACTTCGCATATCTCGTGAACTCGAACCGCGATCGCCAGACCACGACGAAAGGTTCGATTCGTGTCACCGACGAAGAGGTGGTGAAGTTCATGAACCCCACGGTTCCGTTCACCGAGGACGAAATCGCGGAGATTCAGGGCAAGTTGTCGGACGGCAGCACCGTCGTCGTCGGCTTCGAGCCATCTAGCGTGAACCAGGTCGCTTTCGACCTCATCGGCGCGCTCGTTCCCGATTTCACGTTCACCTACGAGGGAACCTCATACGGGACGGACGAGTACGATCTCGTCTCGGACATCACGTTCGAGGCCGAGGAAGTTGCGCTGACGCCAAGCTCGCCCGACATGAACCTCAACGACCTCGAGCTCTCGGCATGGACTGCGCCACCAAACGCTCGACCGGGTGAGGGTGTCGAGATCCCCGAAACCGGCCCGGTCAACCCGACCGCAAAGCGTTACGTCTTCCCTGTCACCAGCACCTGGGGCGACGCGTTCATCGACCTCGGCAGCTACACCATGGCCCGAAAGAAGGCCGTCGGCGCTGGCGAGCTCATCATCATCATCCAAGACGGGCCGTTCCGTACGAAGTCGATGGGCGACTACCTGACCCGTCCAGACGAGTACAACGACGACAACCATGAACTTCACTTCCGGTTCCTCGAGTACCTCAAGGCACGGCACGGTGTTGAATAGGACCACATCCCTTCTAGCGTTCCTGATCGCCGTTTTCGTCTGTGCGTCAGCTTCGGCGGCCACGGTTCCCGAAATGACGATCGAAGAGCTGACCTACGCATCGGATTCAGTCGTCGTCGGTCAGGTTGTGTCAGTGTCGGCGAAGGTCGAGGGCCGTTGGGTAGTCTCGACCATCTCGATCGCTGTCGAAGACGTCTGGAAGGGCAAGTCCGTCGACATGCTCGAGATCAAACAGCGCGGCGGCCGAACGGCCGAACTCGCGACCGTGGTCCCCGGCATGCCAAACTACGCGATTGGCGAGCGAGCCGTGCTCTTCCTGGAGGCCCGCGACGACGGACGCTTTGTCGTGACCGGCCTGGCTCAGGGCAAGCGAACCATCGCCAAGGCACCGAACGGCACCAACGTCGTACTGCCTTCGCACGACCATGAAGAATCGAATTCGCTGCCGAGCGTTGGCCCGATTCGGCTGCCGGCGACTCATGAGGTCTGGTCGGTCGTGAAACGGCTCGACGCACTCCGAAACGAAGTCCGCAACGCGGAGGCGCAATGAAGTTCGTGCGCGCCCTCCCCGTCGCGATTTTGTTGTGCCTTCCGGCCACCGCGTTGGCCCAAGACTTCGTGCGTACGCAGACCTGCAACACCGCAGGCGCAATCAACGCATGCGAGCCAGGTGAAGTTCCCAAGCCGATTGCGTGGCCAAACGCCTGCGTGACGTTCTACGTGAACGAGACCGGCACCACAGACATCCCGAACCCCGAAGAGCCAGGAAAGATCTCCAACGAAACGCTCGACGCGGTTCGCCTTGGATTCCTCGAATGGAACAGCCCGGACGATTCCAAATTCAAGTACGTCTTCGGCGGCCAGACCAATGAGGATCGCGCCGAATGGGTGCCCTCGCGGGGAAAAGAGAACAACGCCAACATCGTCGTGTGGCGCGACGCTTGGCCGAGCGACTTTAGCCAGACCGCCTATGCCATCACGTCGGTGAACTACAACCCTGAGTCCGCCGAGATTTTGGACGCCGACATCGAGCTCAACGGCGAGTTTCACCAGTTCACGATTTCGGACTCCGATCCCGTGGTCGACGTGCAGAACACCATCGCCCACGAGTCCGGCCACTTTCTCGGCCTCGACCACTCTCCAGATCGATTGGCCACGATGTACGGCAGCGCGCCGATCGGTCAGGTGAGCAAGCGGGACCTCGCTGAAGGCGACATCGAAGGCGTTTCGGCAGTCTACCCCGACGATGGGACGACCGATGTGTGCGCGCCGAGCGACGGCTTCTTCGAGAAGCCTGCTGCTGCTGATGAAGGCTGTTGCTCCACGGTCGATACGGGCCGTCGCGCCACGACTCCACTGGTCTTCGCCGCTCTGGTCCTCGGACTGGCAGTCGCACGGCGTCGCCGGAACTAGCTCCACTTCACGTCAGGGTCCGATGCGCAGCCTCGCCCCCATGTTCGTAGCGTTGGCGGTCTCGCTACCGACCGCCGCGTTTGCGCAAGACTTCAAACGCACCCAGACCTGCAACATCACCGGCGCAATCAACGCTTGCGGCCCCGGCGAAGTCCCCCGCCCCATTGCGTGGCCTCGTGCGTGCGTGCGTTATCGAGTGAATGAGAACGGCTCCGCCGACCTCGGCGCACCAGACGCACTCGACCCGGCGACCCTCCTCGCAACCCAGCTCGGTTTTGGTGTTTGGACCGAACCCGAGACGACCCGATTTGAGTATGTGTACGACGGCACCACAGCGCTCGACCGAGCCGAGTGGACCGATTCGAGCGCCGACGCGAACATCGTCGTCTGGCTGCGCACGTGGCCCGCGGAGTTTTCGGCCAGCGCCTACGCCATCACCTCTGTGAATTACAATCCGGAGACGGCGCGTATCCTCGATGCGGACATCGAGCTCAACGACGAGATCTATCGTTTCACCGCGAGCGACCAAGCGGTGCAGCTCGACGTGCAGAACACCATGGCGCACGAGGCTGGTCACTTTCTCGGGTTGGACCACGTCAACGAACAGCGCGCGACGATGTATGGGAACGGCGATGAGGGAGAAGTTTTGAAGCGGGACCTCGCGCCAGGGGACATCGCCGGCGTTTCGGCCATCTACCCGGCCGACGGGACCGACCCGTGCGACCCGCGGGTTGGCGGACTCGTGGAGCCTCGAGGGGCCGTCGATGATGGATGTTGTTCGTCGGTTCGAAGCCGGCCGCTGCACACACCAGTGCTGCCGTTGCTCGTGCTCCTCGGCCTGTTCACGCTTCGTTCTGGCTCTACCAGGAGCCGACGAGCCCAACGCCCTGATCGCCCGACACCGTCGTAATCGGGGCCAGCGAGACTTCCACGTCCAGCGCTTCCGGGTTGCGAATGCGCGGGTTTCCGTCTGTGTCGAAGTGGGCGACGTAGGTCAGATTACCGATGAGACCGCCGACAGCAGCGCCGATGAGCACGTCGGACGCCCAGTGCTTCTGGTCGTACACGCGGCTCACTCCGACGAGCGACGCAAGTCCGTAGAGCGAGAAGAACGGGAGGAACCGACCGGTCCACCAGCCGCTGCCGCCCTGCATCAGGTGGTCGGAAAGGTCGAGGGCCATGTAGCTCGCGGCGGCGAATGAAATCGAAGTGTGTCCCGAGAAGAAGCTCACGTTCGAGTCTGGTGTCTCTTCCGGCTGAAACTCACGTCGATTCAGCGCTTTGTACGGTCGCTCTCGGCCGGTGAGCTGCTTTGTTACGCCCGTAGCGAGTGCGGTCCACCCCATCGCTTCGATGAAACCGATGGCGGAGTGGTCGATGTTGACCGACTGCCCGAACACGGTCTCACCAGTGCCCCAGAAATAGGCCGCCGAGCCCATGTAGAAGAGCGTTCCGCCGACAGGAAAGGCGATGAGCCCGGTGTAGTCAGGAACGCCGAACAGGAACTTGCCCGGATTCACGAGGTCGCCGTGAAAGCGGGCTGACGTGTCGTAGTCGAAGCTTCCAACTTCGGGGATGCCGATGGATGGATCGGGCGCTCCGAGCAGGTCGGGTCCAAATACGAGCAGCCCCATACCGAGCGTGAAGACCGACCCGGCGGTGATGATCTCGGCGTTCGAGAAGTTGGCCGCGAGCGGAACTCGTGCCGCCCCAGTCGTTTCAGCCGGTGCCGGAGCTTCTTCGGCGCCTTCGGCTTCGGCGTTCTCGCCCGCCTTCTCGGCCTCGTCGGACGCAGCTTTCGTCGCCGAAGCGCCGGCGACCTGGGTCTGCGCCGACGCCGCTTTCGCAGCATCTTCGGCTTGCTTCGACGCTTCTTCTTCAGCCTGCTTCTTGCGCTTGCTCTTTTTGCGCTTCGACTGCGCGAGCAGCACTTCCTGAGCTTGCGCAGCATCCGGAAGAGCTGGGCCGACGGCGAAAAGGACGAACGTCAACGAAATGAGAAATCGTCGCATCACTGCAGCCCTTCAATCAGAAGTAGTACGCGCACGCGTCTGGAGCGGTGTCACGGCCTTGAACGTTGGCCGACCGAACGTCTTCGCAGGTCCAAGTGTCGAGCGCTTCGACACATTCTTCGACCTCTTCGGACGGCAATTCCAGCGTCGAAGCCTGCGAGTCGCAGGTCCCGGTGAGTTGGTCTTCGCAGGTGCCTTCGGCGAGCGAAACTCCGGCGTGCGAGCAGTCGCCCGACGGGCAGAAGCATGACCGCCACAGCGAGCACTGCGCGGCGGCCGCGTCGGTGCACGTAGCCGAACCACCCGAGCCGCAGCTCGATCCCAAAAACAAAAGCGCCAAAAACAGCAAATATACGGCACGCATAGGTTGCGATTCTCCGCGTAGGGGCGCGCTGACTCTAGTCGATATGCGATTCACGTGCATTATCGTTCTTCTTGGCGATTGGGCGCTCGCAATTGCCTGTGGTAGACCGATGTTCGCCCCGCACCGAGGAGACGAAATGGACTCATTCACCAGACTCCGATGCATTCTCGTCGCGTCCGACTTTTCGGACCGCTCCCATCCCGCCGAGGTTCACGCGCTCGCGCTCGCCGAGGCCTTTGGCGCGTCGCTTCTGATCGTCAACGCGATCGAGCCCATCATGGGTGTCGACGACGGAGACGTGGACGCCGACGAGTTCGACGAGTTCTACGAGCGCCTGCAAGAGCGGGCTGACACGGAGATCGAGCGGCGACTGACCGAATGGGAAGAACGCAACGTCATCGTGAAGCACCACGTGCAGATCGGTCATCGTTGGCAGGTCATTCTGGAGCAGGCCGAGGCAAACGACGTCGATCTCGTCGTCCTCGGCCGCCGCACCTACGAATCTGACCAGAAGGTCGTGCTTGGCACGACCAGCCAGAAGGTCTTCTTCGGCTCCACCCGCCCCGTCCTCTTCGTTCCCGGCGAGTCGTGAGTCAGTTCTCCTCTCCCAGCGACCTCTACCGAGCTTACGGACAGCGAGCGAAGAAGCGCTTCGGGCAACACTTCCTGACCGATCACGCCATTCTCAGCCGTATTGCCGATGGAGCAGACGTGCGCGAAGGCGACCGTGTGCTCGAGATCGGGCCGGGATGCGGCACCCTCACGTGGACGCTCATGAATCGCGGGGCACACGTCACCGCGGTCGAGCTAGACAACGACGCGGCGGAGTTCCTCGAGGAGAGCCTCGTCCCAGAAGGCCTCACCCTCGTGCACTACGACTTCTTGGCGCTAGATCTGGCGGAATTGCTCGCGGACCATCGCTGGAAGGTCGTCGCGAACCTCCCGTACAATGTCGCCACCCCGATCACGCTGAACCTCTTGGAGTTTGGCGCACAAATCGACTCGATGGCGCTGATGTATCAAAAGGAGGTCGCCGACCGGATGGCCGCCGAGCCGAGCACTTCGGCCTACGGGTCGCTCACCCTCGCGGTGCAGCTCCGCGCAGACACAAAGTCCCTCTTCAACCTGGCGCCCGGAGCGTTTACCCCGCCGCCCAAGGTGACGAGTGCAGTCGTACGTTTTGAGCCAATCGCTTCGACTCGCATTGAGGACTCCGGCGCTCGTGAGCGATTCGAACATGCTGTGAAGTCGGCGTTCCTCCTGCGCCGCAAGACACTCCCGAACGCGCTCGCCGGTGCAGGGTACGACAAAGCCGCTGTCCGAGACGCGATGAAGTCGCTCGACATCGACCCTCGAACGAGGCCAGAAGCACTCGGCTTTGAAGAGTGGGCCGCGCTCGCAGCAATCCTGCCCGAAGCAGCCTAGCGAACGAAGAGTCGCATCGCGTTGCCGTAGACCAGACGCTCCACCGCCGACGACGGCAATCCGGCGTCGGAGAGCATCACGGCAGCCTTCGGAATCCCCAGAATATCGCCACCACCCGTGCGAAGCGCCGAGTTCAAAATAATTCGATCTGCGCTGCCTCGCGCATCGACCACTCGCGCCACCATCGGCGCGGCATCTCGCGGGTCGAGATGGTACGGGCTAACAGACACACCGGCGACGAATCCTTCTTCCACCACGGTCTCGACGAGGCGCTCGTCGAGGTGGTTGAACATGGCCAACTCAGGCGGGAAGCCCAGCTTCTGTAGGCGCGCCATCATCTTGTAGGTCATGTTCACGCGAAGCGTCGAAGGCGTCGCTACGAGCACCGGAAGGTCATGTTGCAGGGCGAGCTTCGCCTGTCGCTCGAACAGGTCCCACTCGGCCTTCTCGTCGTCCCACGCGCCGATCTCTCCCACCGCCACGACCTCGGGGAGACCGAGCATCGCCGGAATCTCCTGCCAAACCTCGTAGTGAGTTCTTCGCGGCTGCGACGCTCGCAGCAAGCCGAGCGCGACATGCGGCACGAGGCCAGCCCGTCGAATTCGTTCGGCCTCGGTCGTGACCAGACCGTCCAGATAACTCAGCAGGTCGTCAGCACGCTCGAATGGCCGCTTGGGATGCGCCGCAGTCAGCACCCGCTCCGTTCCGAAGTATGCGAGATTCTTCAGGTCGTCGCCGCTTCGCGTGTCGCTCCGAATATGGGCATCAAAGATCTGCACTCAGACCCACTCCACGGCTTCGACATCCCACGTGGGGTTCTCGTGCTTCCACTCCCCCGAACGACCGCCTGACTTCTTCGCCACGTGGAACCCGTCGAGGGTCATGCCCCGCTCCAGCGCCTTTGCCATGTCGTAGAGAGTGAGCGCCGCGACGCTGGCTGCGTGAAGCGCTTCCATCTCGACGCCTGTCTGCCCCACAGTGACCACCGTCGCTTCGACGGCCACCGCAGCGGGCGAGTCCGTGAATCCAAAGCGCACTTCGACCTTCTTGATCGGTAGCGGGTGACACAGAGGAATCGCGTTCGATGTCGCCTTCGCCGCCATGATCCCGGCGATGCGAGCTACTCCCAACGCTTCCCCTTTCTCGAGGGTCCCCTGGCGGAAATGCTCGAGTGTGGTCTCCTCGCAGAGAAGTCGACCCCGAGCCACCGCGACGCGCCTCGTCGTCGACTTCTCCGACACGTCCACCATCGAAGCTCGACCGTCCTCATCCAGATGCGTCCATTCGCTCATCGCCTTTTCAACCTGATGAATTCTGGTTATCTCTTCGGTACCCAAAACCGAGCTTATCATGAGGCTTCGCGCCACGCTTCCATACCTGTTCGTCGTTTTGACCGCATGTTCCGGCGGCCAGCAGCAAGCCGACATCGACAGGCAAGCAGCGCTGGAGCACTACCAGGCTGGCAACATCCTCCTCGCCGAATCGAAAGCGCTGAGCGCCTGGAAGGAACGCCCCTCTGACAACGACATTCGAGCGCTGCTGGCTACGGTCTATCGTAAGAAGGGAAAGATCGCGGTCGGCGAGTCGGACTACCAAGCTGCCTACGAAGCCTATCGAACAGCCGCCGTCTACGAGCCGTACCGAGCCAAGCGCGCGCAGGACTACGTCACGGCGCTGGAGCTTGGTGAAGAAGCTGGCGTCGACTCTCTCGAGCTCGCCGACGTGGCGGCCGGTGCCGCCGAGGCAAACCCCGCTGACCCCGACGCGCGCCGCGCAGCCGCCAGGCACCTCGACAACGCGAACCGCCCGAAAGACGCCCTCCCCCACTACCTCTGGATCTGGGAGGCCGACCCCGGCGACGTTCGTTCTGCGACCCGCCTCGCGTCGATCTACTCCTCGCTCGAGGAGCACGACGACGCGGTGGTGGTCTACAAACGAATTTTGAGTGCGCATCCCAAGAATGTTCAGGCTGCCATCGGGCTCGCCAGTTCGCTCGAAGCGCTCGGAAAGCACCGACAGGCGCTAGGCACTTACGAAGACCTCGCCGCCGCGCACCAGAACAATCCTGGAATTCTCTTCCGCTTCGCAGACTTCCTCGAGCGACGAGGTGAGACAGCTCGAGCCGAGAAGCTGCGCGAAGATGCGCGCGATTCGATGCCCGGCGTGGACCGCCGAAAGATGCGCAAGCTGCGCTAGAGCGTGAGCGCTTCGAGACAGTCGCGGGCCGTCTGATAACGGTCGTCCGGCGACTTTTCCAACAGCTTCAATATCGCCTTCTCCATCTCGCGGCTGAGCAGCGGGTTGAGGTCCCGCGGCTTCGGCGGCGCCGTGTGCAGATGATGGTAGCTCAAGTCACCTTTGAAGAACGGGACCGTTCCCGTCGCTGCCTCGAACGTCATGCACCCGAGCGAATACAGGTCGCTCCGGAAGTCGATGTTCTCGCCGATGACTTGTTCCGGCGACATGTAGAACGGTGTACCGATCTGCTGCGTGTGATCTTTCTGATACTCGCGGATGAACTTCGCGAGGCCGAAATCCATGATCTTGAGCGTCTTCTCACGCGTGAGCATGACGTTGCCGCTCTTGATGTCTCGGTGAATGATTCCGCGGCTGTGCGCGTACTCGAGCGCTTTGCAGCAGTGCACCAGAATGAAGCGAACTTGGTCTTCGGGGAGCGCACCTTTGCGCCGGATGTAATCCTTGAGGGTCGTCCCCTCGACGAACTCCATCGCCATGAAGACTTCGGCGTCTTGCTCGCCCGCGTCGAACACGGTCACGATGTTCGGATGGCTCAGGGCGGCGGCGGCGCGCGCTTCGCGCAGGAAGTACTTCACCGCCGTGTCGTTGTCCCGCAGGTTCTCGCCGAGCAGCTTGAGGGCAACGATACGGCCGAGCACGGTATCGCGGGCCTTGAACACAATGCCCATGCCGCCGCGAGCGACCTCTTCGATAATCTCGTAGCGCGGTCCGTCGCCGAGATCGCCGGCCGAGAAGATGCCGCTCGACGCAACGCCGCCTGGGATCGACGCCCTTCGCAACTTCTTCTTCAGCGCCTTCATTCGCAGCGAGGCATCTTCGTAGTCGGCGTCGACTCCGACGATGGCGCCGAACTGTTCCACCGCACCTGAGAAGTCCTGCTCTTCTTCGAGCGCACGCGCCATCTTGTAGAAGATCGCGAGCGTCGACGGGTCGGGCTTTCTGTTGCCGACCGATGCACGGTAACGACTGTAGGCCTTCTCGTGACGCCCCTGAGCGCGCAGCACGTCGCCTTGCAGCTCGAGGCTGCGGCGGTAGATGGGGTCGCGAGAGTCGATGGATGAGAGCGTCTCGAGCGCTTCGTCGTACCGGCGATGTTCGAACAGCAACCGCCCCGCCCGAAACAAATCCTCCAGCCCGATGAGCGACCGAATCTCGCCGTCGACGTCGCCAACCTGGCGATAGAGATCGACTGCGCGTGAGAACTCTCGCGCTTTCTCGGCCGCGACCGCTGCGTGCGCTCGTTTTCCGGCTCGAACGTAGAACTCGGCGGCGCGCCCGTAGGCCCCCGTCTGTTCAAACAGCCTCGCGGCGTTCTCCCAGTCTTCGACCTCTTCGTAGAGCTCAGCCGCGCGCTGAATGTTTCCGGCCGACCGAAACAAAGCGGCGGCTTCCGCGAGGTTTCCGTCTTCCAGCGCTGCCTCGGCACGTACCTTTGCGGCTTCGAGCTCATCGCCCGCTTCCTCGAGCATTTTCGCGGCGAGCAGTGGTTGCTGCGCGTCGCGGAGCATCTTGGCGGCACGCGTGTAGTCCCCTGAGGTTCTCAGGCACGTTGCGGCCTCGGCCAAGAATCCCCCTTTCTGGTAGATCCGCGAAGCCTCTTCGACGAGGCCGGCCTCTTTCCAGAGGTCACCAGCCCGCTTCGCCGCTCCTCGAGATTTGCCAATCTTCTCGAGGTCGCCGCCGTGCTTCTCCCAGGCCGCCTGGAAGTGTTGAGCGTAGAGCTTGGCAGCGCGGGCGTACTCGCCGGCCTGGTCGTAGAGTTTGGCAGCGCGAATCGGCGCCCCTCCTCGCTCGAAGTTCTCGGCCGCGCGCTTGTGGTCGCCCGCGATTTCGTACTGCTCACCGGCGAGTTCGAACTCCTCCGCGAGCACGTATTCTGCGGCAGCGGAGCGGTGCTCCCCTTGCTTCACGTAGTGGCGAGCCACTTGTTCAGTCTCGCCCGCCTGCTTGAAAAAGTGGATCGCCTGAGCGTCGTTCCCCGACTGCTGAAATGCTCGCGCGGCCTTGTGGTGTATGCCACCGCGTGCGTACAGCTCGGCGGCGTCTTCGACAAACTTCGCCCTCGCCATCAAGTCGCCTGCTCGTTCGAAGTCGCCCGCATCCACGAGCGCTCGCACGTCGTCGCGAAGCTGCTTGTCAGGCAGATTGCTGCCAGCACCCGAGGGAGACTTCTTGCGCGAATCGAGGAAGAGCTTGAATGCGAATGCGCCACCGGCGATCAGCGCGATGACGACGACGATGCCGACGACCGAGCCGGCCCCCGATCCGCCTCCGGAATCGCCCGAAGCACCCGCAGCGATGTCGATCTGAGCGACGATCAGCGGGAGAAGGAGATATGGCCCAATCGCAGATGACATCTGCAGCCGTTAGAAGTTTCCGCGCAGCCCAATCCATGCACGGTCAGGAAGGACGCCAGCGTCCAGATTCAGCGTGGTCGCGTCACCACCGTCGTCACCAGCCGCGTCGACGATGATGAGCACCAGTCCGGTCGCGGCGATTGCGCCGCCAATACCGTAGGCGACGAGCGACGTTTGATAGTTGCTGTCCGCCTGGTCTTTGAGGTCTTGCAGGTCGCCTGGCGACGAACCTGGCGCACGCTTGTCGTAGTTGTTCACCTCGTCGACCTTGCTCTGCGTCAGAACGGTGAACACACCGCCTGTCGCGAGAACCGCTGCGCCGATACCGAGCGTCGTCCAGCCCCACACCGCGAGCGACGAGGACTCGCCACCTTCGTCCGTAGAGACCGGAACGAGGCGAACATCCACGGTCGATTCTTCGGCCGCTTTCAGGGTCACTTTGCGTGACGTCGGCTCGTACCCTTCGGCTGAGACATAGAGGGTCACTTCGCCGGCGGTGAGCTCGGTCTCGAGCGGGGTCGCACCTACAACTTTACCTTCAGCGGAACCAACTCGAACTTCGGCTCCTTCGGGGCGTGAGGTGATCTTGACGGTGGGAGGAACCTTCTCTCGAACCGCCGGCAGGCGCTTCTTCACCTTCAGCGCGGTCTCGTCGTCGGGCATCGCCGCGATGAACTTCTCGAAAGCAGTGAGCGCGGCCCGGTATCTCCCCTGCTTCTCGGCCGAAAGACCGACGCGGTAGAGCAAGATCGGGTCAGGATAGATCTCGTAGGCTTCGCTGAACTTGGTTTCGGCGGTGGCCCAATCCTCCGCTTCGAACGCCTTCGTAGCGTCCGAGATGAGCGCGAGAACTTTCTTGGCGTCCTCTTCGGTCTGAGCGGCGGCTGGCGAGGCAATCGCCACAGCCGAAAACGCGACGAGCAGCGCAAACACCACGCGAACGAGACGTGTGTACGAAAATACCGACATCGACCACTCCAGGTGGGGAAGTCAGGCGCACCGAATGCAGTGCGCACGGGATGTATCGAAGGTTCGACCCGCCCAATGTATCACACAAGAATTTCGCGGCTCAACGACCGAAACGTGCATCTGCACGAACGTCGTTTCAGGGCTCCGAAGGAGCCTCGGAGGGCACTTCAGCTGCTGCCGGCGCGGGCGCGGCTGCGAGGTCGCCTTTCGGCGTGATGCCACAACCGGCGCGAGGAATCAGAAAGAGCACCAAGATGAAGACCACGAGGATGATCTCGACCGGGCTCTCTTTCCACCAGTCCCACTGAAATCCAGCCGACTTTTGGGAGAGGTAGGGTTTTTCGCGTTCCATCATGGCTCCTCGAAGCGTTTTCGACGGTGCACAGCGATTAGCACCGAACCGCGCGCGCTGTAAAGATTAGACCGTTCAGGCACTCAATTCCTCGAGGATTCGTTCGGCGATTCGCAGCCCATCGATCGCTGCGCTGACAATTCCTCCGCCGTACCCCGCACCCTCACCGCATGGGTACAAACCCGCCACGTTCACCGACTGAAGCGTGTCGTCGTCGCGAACGACTTGAACCGGTGCGCTGGTTCGGGTTTCGACACCGATCAGAATCGCATCGTCGTTGACGAAGCCCGGCATTCGCTCTTCGAAATCCTCGAGCGCTCGACGCAGATTCGCCGTCACGAACTCTGGGTAGCAACCCTCGAGGTCTGCTTCGACGACGCCCGGTTTGTAGGTCGACTTTCTCATCGTCGTGGAGGCGACGTTCGCCTTGAAGTCGCTCAGACGCTGCGCGGGCGCGATGAATCCTCCACCGCCCTTCGCGTACGCACGCTTCTCGGCTTCGCGCTGGAAGGCGACGCCATCGAGGATGCCGCCATAGTCGCCGATCCCCTCAACCTCTCCGAATGCGCCGAAATCTTCGGGCTTCACCGACACGACCAGCGCCGAGTTTGCCCAGTGCCCGCGACGACTCGCGTGGCTCATCCCGTTCACGCAGATGCCTTCGGCCTGGGTCGGCGATGGCACGACCTGCCCACCGGGACACATGCAGAACGAGTACACACCACGGCGCTCTGCACCCTCGCCAAAATTCGTCGCAAGTCGATAGTCAGCCGTCGGAAGTCCCTCGATGGACGCGTGCCGACCGTACTGAATCTCGTTGATGAGCGCCTGACGATGCTCCACCCGAAAGCCAACCGCGAAAGGCTTGGGAACCATCGCGACCTTGTTCGCAGCGAGCCATCGGTAGATCTCACGGCCCGAGTGGCCAAACGCCATCACGATTCGGTCGACCTCGACCGATTCCCCGCCAGCCAGCCGCACGCGTTTGACCCTGCGCTCACCGCCGGACTCCTCGAGGTCCAGACCTTCGACCATCGTGCCGTATCGAACCGAACACCCCTCTTCGATCAGGCGCGCACGGAAGGCCTTACACAGTGCGACCAATCGGTCCGTACCCAGGTGTGGCTTTCCGTTCACCAAGATCTCTTCGGGGCCACCCAGCTCGACGATCGTCTCGAGCACGTGGCGAACGCGAACATCGCTCACGCGAGTATAGAGTTTGCCGTCGGACCAAGTTCCCGCCCCGCCCTCGCCGAAGCAGATATTGCTGTCGGGCTTCAGTTCTCCACGGTGCATCAGTCCAGATACGTCTCGCCCCCGCGTTTCGACCGCTTCCCCGCGGTCGATGAGGATCGGCTCCAGCCCCGCCTCAGCCAGGCGGTGTGCGCAGAAGAGCCCGGCCGGGCCGGCGCCCAGAACCGCGACCCGTTCCTTTCGCTTCGGGACGTACTTTTTCGGTGCGAGGCTTCCGGGAGCAGGCGCCTCTCGGACGTCACCAGGAAGCTTTTTCGGAAGTTTGTCGAGCGTGACCATCACGTTGCAGACGTGACGCGGTCGTCCTCGGGCATCGAGGCTGCGCTTGAGCAGTTCCACCGCCTCGAGATCGTCGGAGCGCACGCCCAGCTTGTCGGCCGCGCGCTGAACGAGCGCGCTCTCGTCCTCGCCCCATTCCAGACGAAGGCCGTGCACCAAGAGCCGATGTGGCTGGTTAGATGAATCGCTCATGAGGTTCTCAGGCGGTGGTTCAGCCCGCGTGGGTGAGGGACATCTGGCGCGACCACTTGTCGGCCTGATCGATGTATCCCTGCCCTTCGGCCGTTCGTCCAGCGTCGATCAACGCGCGACCATATCGCTGATAGGCAGCGATACCGTGTGGAAACACGTCTTCCGACTCTGCGACAGCGTCGGCGACGTCTTTGAGTCGCGCGAGCCCTTCTTCGGCGCGCCCCTGACGAATTGCGACTTCGCCCAGCAGGACCTGCGCACGCCAGCGCATCTCTTCGTGTTCCAAGTCGTGCGCCATCCGCAGCGCCTCGACGGCGCGTCGCTCCGCGCGGCCCAGTTCGAGCAACTGAAGGCGAACTTCGCCAAGCTCGATCAAAGCTTCGCTCCAGAGGTCGATCCGGCCACGTTCGGTCACCACCTCGAAGGCTTCGTGGAGCATGCTGAGCGCCGCATCGGTATTGCCGTTGATGCGATTCATCGCAGCGCACCCGATCAGCGCGTAGCCGAGCTCCGACGGCGTATTCAGGTCGCGACCTGCCTCGATGGCGCGAGCGTAGTGCTCGACCGCCTCGACAGCGCTTCCCGCGCGGTGATGGAGTCGACCGAGCAGGCCTTCGGAGTCGACGATCCCTTCGTCGTAACCGAAGTGCTCGCTCCTCGCCAAAGCCCGCTGGGCGAGCTTTCGCGCATCATTGACTTCGCCGCGGCTCGCCTCGAGTCGGGCTCGAAGGGTGAGGACCTCTGGCTGTTGCGCGAGCACGGGCAGCTGGTCGCGAATTCGGCCGTACCACTCTCGCGATTCGGCGCGCCGGCCTGATGCCAACGAGACAGTCATTCCGGTGACGGCAGCTCGGTACATCAACCACTCGAGGGCGGTTCGTTCGGCGTCGTCCCACGACTCTTTCGCCATCTGCATCGCGGCTTTGGACTCGTACGATTTCGAGAGTACGTCGGCCAACTTGGCCTTTCGAAGAGCTGACTTCTGCCCGTCGGCGATGCCTACGAGCGACTTGCCGAATGCGGCGACGGCCTCCGGGAAGTTTCCGTCCCGAGCGAACGTGTCGCCCGCGACTTCCCACATGTCCGATGCTTGTTCCGCGCGGCCGCCAAGCGCGAGATGAATCGCCGAGCGTCGCGCGTCGGAATCGCCCGCGAGCCAGACCTTCTTGTATCGGGCGCCGATCCTGCGATGAAGTGACCGCGCCCAATCCGGGTTGATCTGCGAGAGCACGACGTCACGCAACTCGGGCCGAATCAGCCGTAGGAACCGCCCTTTGGTGCGAAGATCGAGGTCGGCAAAGTGACGCCAGATGAGGTTCTCGATCGTCCGCTCCGCCTCGTCCGCCGTCTCTCCACCGGCGATCAGGAGCTTTCGAAGCGCCGACCACTCGACCGGTCCGTCGATGAGGCTCATCACCTCTAGAGTCTCGCGACCGACCGATCCGAGGGCCGAAAGGCGGCGCCGGAACGACTCCGCCATGCCCCGAGGCAGCGAAAAGTCGAGCAGTTCGTCGCGCTCGATCTGCCACTGAATCGCCGAAGCGCGGCTTAGAATGCCGGCATCGATGAGGTGGCGTGAAAGTTCCTCCACGTAGGCAGGGTTTCCCTGCGACGCAGACGCGACCTTCTCCACCCAATCCTCGGGCAAGCCCTCGGCCCCCAAGCGCGCCTCGAAGAAGTAGAGCACGTCTTCGGCACGAAGACCCTCGACCTCGCTAACCTCCACAGCTCGCTTCACGGCGAGTGCGTCGGCTGCGCCGCCCGCCCGAGCGGTCGCGACGATGCTCGGCCGATGCGCAACGCTACGCTCGTCGAACCACCGTTCGAGGAACGCGATCGAGTCTTCGTCGGCGTCGTGCAGATCCTCGACGAGGAACACGATCTTGTCGGGGTGAAGCATCACCACGAGGTCTTCGAACGCTTCGCGCAGCCAGTCGAAGTCGCCCGCTCGTTCGTCGGCCGACTTGGAGTGACCGATCCATGGCGCGAGTCGCTCGAGAATGTTCAGGTTCGGCCGAAGGCGCTCCGCGATACTCAGACCGCGCGATTCCGCCACGTCGATGAGCTGCCGCAGCAACCCTGCGACCAGGGTGAAAGGTGGCCGTTCGGGTCGAACCGACGCCGGAACCACGATGCGGCCGGCGAGCTTGATCGCACACGCGACTTCGCGCAGCAGTCGGCTCTTGCCGACCCCTTTTGGCCCGCGGATGAGCTCGAGACAGCCACTCGAATCCGAATCGAGCAGGTCTTCTACGAGAGCGTCGCGATGCGCGTCCTGGCGGACCAGAATGCCGCGCTCGAAATACCCGCGAAGCACCGGTGGCGCCGCCAAATCGAGACTATTCGCCAGCTGCCGCGTCGAGATGCGTTCGATGACCTCGGTGTCGTTGGCCAGAGCCTGAAGCGCTTCGCCCGCATCCTCGAACTCGAGCTGCGGCACCTGGCGAAGAAGCACCATGGTGAAGCGGCTGAGCGAGAGCGGAACTTCGGGATTCAGCCGGTGCGGATCGGGAGGCCGGAAATCTTCTTCGGTCGGCGGAGGGTCCTCTTTCGTGCGCGGACCAAACGGGAGCACGCCACACATCGCGTAGTAGAGCGTCACGCCAAGGCTGTAGAGGTCCGAGCGCAGTTCGCCCTTCTCGCCCCGAATGATCTCGGGGGCCATGTACGAGCGCGTACCGCCGCGCAACGTGTCGCGCTTCGGATCGGCGCTCGAGAGCCCGAAGTCGACGAGCTTCACCATCGGCCGAGCGTTGGCGTCGTCGAGCCAAAGCAACATCACGTTCGCGGGCTTGATGTCGCGATGGATGGTCGACATGCCGTGCAGGTAGCTCAGCCCCTGCAGCATCTGCAGCGTAATGTCGATGAGCGCCTCCGGCTCGAGCAGCGCCCGAGCATCCTGAAGGCTGAATCCGTCGATATACTCCTCGGCCAGGAACACGCCGCCGTCGGGCAGTGAACCGTAGTCGTACACGCGCACGAGGTTTGGGTGATCGAGCTTCGACAAGATCTCGAACTCGCGCTTCAGCATCTTGCCCTGCACCGTCGCGAACGCTTCGGCGGTCAACACCTTCAGCGCCACAAGACGACCGTCACCGGCCTGCAGGTCTTCGGCCAGGTACACGGCGCCCCCGGCCCCCCTCCCCAGCGGCTTCTCGTACGCATACCGTCCAGCGAAGATCTTTCGTTTCGCCGACTTCTTACGATTGCGACTCATTCAAAACTCTCGAGGTACGGATTCGCTCTCCCCTGAGGGTACTCCGACGCCACACCGGCCCGCAATGTCGCGCCGCTCTTCTCTGATCGTCTCAATTGAACCAAAACGTAAAGCCGGCATTGCCGAAGAGGTCGGCGCCACGGAAGAAGTTGAACTCCACACCGCTGTCCACCACGCCGTTGCTCGTCTCGCTGTTGAGGACCGAGATACTCAGGCCCACCTGCGTGTGCAGCGAGAGCCATTTGTTCACGAACCACTCGGGTCGAATCCCAGCCTCGAACGACAGGAAAAACGCGTCGTAATCTTCGGTGAGCGAACGGGTCGAGGAACGCGTGTCGTAGATCACCGCAATTCCCAGCAACCCTTCGAAGTTCACGGGTCCGGTATCGACGAACGTCAACATCCCTCGGGTGGCCAACACCGTCGACGTGAACGACAGCGAGTCCGTCTCCCCGGTGGCGCCATTCTCACCGGTCGCAAACGAGGTCCCGAAGATGACCTGGCCCGTGAACGTGTCTGAAAAACCGTAGACGAGCGAGAGACCAGGTGGGCTGAAGCGGTCCAAATTCTGGTTCGAAAAACCGATGGATGAATCCGCCCCCACGCCAAATCGGCCACCCAATTCCTCGGCAGCGGCTGGTGAGATTGCGGCGAAGAGACCGCCAACGAAGGCGACTACGAACATGATACGACGCATGTCTTGAACTGTTCTGGGGAGTTGGAAACCGGACGCCGAATTTCTAGCACGCGGCTTGCGGTCGGCCAATGCCGATGGACCTTTACGCACGCCCACCCGCGACGTAAAACGGCGTCCCTTTCGAGGCTGCTACTTCGAGGCTGGGAGAACGCCATGCACGCCATCATCCTCGCCGGAGGTTCGGGAACTCGATTCTGGCCGGTGAGTCGACGAAATCGCCCAAAACAATTGCTCGCGCTGACCGGCGAACGGTCCATGATCGCCGAGACGATCGCGCGCCTTCCCGACCCCACGCGCGCCTGGGTGGTTGTCGGCGAACGACTGCTCGAGTCCACGCGGGCGGCGGTGCCTGAGCTCGCCGACGACGCATTCGTCGTCGAGCCGATGGCCCGCAACACCGCACCAGCTATCGCTCTCGCCGCTCTTCGGGCACGTCGCGAATTGGGCGACGAAGTCGTGGCGGTGTTCCCGAGCGACCACGCCGTCACCAAACCCGACGCGTTCCGCAAGGCGCTGGGGCATGCAGAGCGTGCGGCCAAAGATGGTGCCATCGTCACCCTCGGAATCCGGCCTTCTCGCCCCGAAACAGGCTACGGCTACATTCGCTACACGGCTGGCGACGCAGACGTTCTGCCGGTCGAAGCGTTCGTAGAAAAGCCGGACCTCGAAACGGCCCAGGAGTACGTGGCAGCTGGCAACTACGCTTGGAATGCCGGCATATTCGTGTTCCGACCGAGCGTCGTGCTCGCCGAATTCGAACGTCAGTGCCCCGAAATTCACGAGCAGCTTCAGGCGATCGAAGCCTCCGATGCGGACGACGCGGTACACCGTGCGTTCGAGGCCATGCCGTCCATTTCGTTCGACTACGCGGTCATGGAAGGCGCGCAGAACGTCGCGGTCGTGCCGGCCGAGATCGGTTGGTCCGACCTCGGACACTGGGCCGCTCTCCCCGAAGTTCGCGAAGTCGACGGGTCGGGAAACATCCAGCACGGAGACGTCATTCTGGAAGACGTGTCGAATTCGACCGTCTGGAGTGACTCCGGGCGACTCGTCGCGTGCGTCGGGATCGATGACCTCGTCGTGGTCGACACCGACGACGCAGTGCTGGTCGTGCCCCGGTCACGCGCGCAAGACGTGCGGGCCATCGTGGCCGCGCTCGAAAAAGCTGGCCGAGACAAACTCCGGTAAGACGTGGAACGAGCGACGCGAAATCGAGCTGTCCGCCGAGTCCTCCTGATCACGCTCGTGCTCAACGCGCTCGTGGCTGGATCGAAGCTCGGGTACGGGTACTGGGCCGGCCTCGTGAGCCTGCAGGCCGAAGGTTTCCACTCCGCCTTCGATGCGCTCGCCAACATCATCGGACTCGTCGCGCTCGGCATTGCGGTCAAACCGGCCGACCCAGAGCACCCCTACGGACACCGAAAACTCGAGGCCGCAGCGTCACTCGTCATCGGCCTGATGGTCGTGCTCGGCATGATCGAGGTGGGACGAGCCATCTACGAATCGCTCGTGCACGGCCGCGTTCCGGTCGTGGAATCGGGCGCGTTCGTCGTGCTCATATCGACGATCGTCGTGCAGCTCTTCGTCAGCATCTACGAGCGGCGCGAAGGCAATCGCCTCGGCTCGCTCATCCTGAAGTCCGACTCCGCCCACACCATGAGCGACACGGTCGCCGCGCTCGCGGTGCTGGTCGGTCTCTGGCTGGTCCAATCGGGTTTCCCGTACGCCGACATCGTCGCAGCATCGATCGTGATGGTCTTCATCGGCGCGACCGCGTTTCGAGTTTTGCGCGACGGCCTGCACGTCGTTGTCGACACGGCGCACCTCGACGCAACCGACGTTCGCGACCTCGTCGAGAGTATCCCGGAGGTCCGCTCGTGCCACTACGTGCGAAGCCGCGGTATGCCCGGGCACGTCCACCTGGAATTCCACATGAGCCTCGACGGCGAGATGTCCCTCGCGGAGGCCGGCGAGTTGATGCTGAAAGCGAAAGACCTCGTGCTCGAGCGGTACTCCGAGGTCGAAGACGTGCTGATCCAGCTCGAACCGCACGATAGCCACTACGTCGAAGACGTCCCCGAAAACTTGGTCTGACTCAGTCTTCGACCAGCGTGATGGTGCGGCCGTCGAAGCTCTTGATCTCGCGGCCAGCCGCGGCGGTGCGGATTACGCCCAACGGACTCGAAACCGGTATCCCGTCGTCTGCCGTCGGCTGCGGGACCGGTCGCAGCGGCGGCGGCGCCATCGTGGGCACGCGGAACTCGAGCGAGGCATCGGCGAAGATGTCCCGCATGAACTGCTCGCGCCCTTCGTCGGTCAGCCCCGGCGGGGTCGGGATACGAAGCGTCGCGGTGTCCAGCCACACGAGGTCGTCGTTCATTCGAGCGACTCCGAGCGGCTCCAAGATCTCGCGAATGACGTTCTCTAGCCAGTCTCGAAGGGCATCTTCGTGGTGCGGGTCGATCAGGAACGACGCGCGTTGCACCGGCACGTAGTACCCGGCATTCGGATTCTCGAGCACGTGCAAGAGCTGACCGAACACGCTGACTGAGGCTGACATCTGCATCAGTCCAACCAGCTGCCCGAGCGGGTACCAACAGTCGTCGGCCAACAAACTGAGCAGATCGAGCCACATCAGTTTTTCGGTCCAGACGAGTCCATTCGCGAGACCCATCTCGAAGAGGAGCAGGTCGTCCGGATCTTCGGCCGAAACGGTGCGCAGACAGCCGGCCCCGGTCTGTTCGCTCGGGAGCCCCGAAAAGTGCATCCAGGCCGGAGCGAACTCGCCGCGGGCCATCAGTCGCTTGACCACCTCGGCTCGCCAAAGTTCGTCGAGCCCGATCGCGTTGGCGAGATCGGCGTCGGCCCAGGCTCCGACGTATCCGGTGACCCATTCGAGCAAAACCGAACGCACGAACGTCGCCCGAGGCTGATCGAGGAGCGTCGCCGCCGCCTGATTGAACTCCGCGCGGCCGTCATCATCGGTCCAGACGCCGAGTTCCCATCCCAGGCGATGTGCCCTTGCCCAGTCGCCCTCCCCGCCCCAGCCGAGAGCTTCGAACTTTTCGAGCTGCGGCAGATCGAGATCGCCCGGGGCCGACGGTAGGTCGCGCGCATCGGCCGAACAGACGAGCAGCTTGAGCGCGGCGTGTGCATCAAACCCGCTTGGCACCGAGCGCCGAGCGCCCTGTTCATCGGCCATCTGCCACGTCGAGTAGGTCCACTCGAGCAGCCACCGGCGCCCGAGCTCCCAAAGCGGCACCCAGAGTTCCTCCGGCACGACCAGCATCGAGTACTCGGTTCCGCTATCGACGCGGAAGCAGATGCCGTGGTCGAGGAGCGTTTCCGCAATGTCGCGTTCGGTGTGGCGTTCGTCGGGCTTCATGAATGCGACGACTTTCCGGTCGTCACCGGCGCCGTCGAGGTCGTAGCCGAAGATCTCTTGCCAGTAGCAAAGCCCGCCCAGCTCCAACGCCATCATCGCGGGCCCAACCACTTCGACGTCGGTGAAGCTCTCGGCGAAATCTTCGATCACCTCGATCTCCGACAACATCTCCGAGAGCGCGAGCGCGAGCGGAATGTGATGAATCTCGGGGTCGAGGCCGTGGTTCGCGGCGATGCGCTTCACGGTCTCTACTTCGGTTGCGCCGAGCAGGAGCGGCAACGTGGTGCGCACTCCATCGAACATCGGCGAGAGAATCGCGGCCAGACCAGCCGGCATCGAGTTCTCGATATGCGATAGACCGCCTGCGCCCAGCGGTTCAATTAACCCGAGCGCGTCGAGCGACTTCTTCGTCGCTCCATCCACCCAATCGATGGGAATCGTGATGTCATGGTCGAACGCGAGATCTCGGAGCGCTCGCATCGCCTTGTCGCTCCCGAGCCGCTGGCGTGCCGCCTCGCGCACGCGCTCGGGTTCCTCGCACCAGGTGCGCGCAATCTCTTCGGGCCTCTCACCCTTGGCGCCGTAGATGCGGGCAAGCGACTTGCGACGGCGCGTGGGGTACTTCCCAACGTGCTCCACAAGTCGTTCGAAATGGACACCTTCGTACAGCAATGATGCTCTCGTGTTGTGCGGCTCGATAGACCGAATCGCTCGCTCTATCACAGCGCCCGTAGGCTCGAAAGAGGAGGAGCTTCGAGTTTTTTTGAAGATCAGACACTGATGATCCGTCATAATCAACGTGGAATAGGTGTGCCATGAATCAGATTTCCCTTAAGCGTCGTGCATGCGAGGTCGATGGGGATGTGGTGCCCATGGCGATGATCGGCGCAAGAGAGCAGTCAATGGCGCGAAAATCAGGCAAGCACGCCGCACGATGGTCACTCCTCGCGGCGCTCACGCTTCTATCGGCCCCGGCCTCGGCTCAACAAATCCGAGAGATGGAGCCCGAAGCCAAACGTGGCTCGAGCGTGAAGTCCGACAAGCGAGCGAGCGCCCAAGACGCCAAGACAACCCCCGCTCCTGTTCCTGAAAAAGACCCGAAGGACTTCCGTTGGCGAGGTGAAGAGATCTTCTACTCGCTGCAGCTGAATGGTGTGGAAGCCCTTCGCGCCGGCGTGCGAGCCGGCGACGTCCGCATGCGAAAAGGCCGCCCCTACATCCCCGTTTCGGGAACCGCCCAGTCCACTGGCTTTTTCCACTCCGTGTACCCGGTCAACGACCGAGCCAACACCTTCCTCGACCCTTTCTCGTACCGCCCACTGCGCTCCGAAAAGGTATTCGAAGAGGCGGGAAAGACCCGTAGCTACGAGGTCGACTTCATCCACAGCCTCTACCGAGCCCGCGTCGTAAAGGCGAAGCCGGACTTCGAGCGGAAGTTCATCAAGGCGATTCCGGGCACGACACACGACATGTTCACGTGGTTCTACGACCTGCGTGACAACTACCCCTTCAAGATCGGCCAAGAGCTCACCTACTACGTCTACGACGGCTGGAAGCTGAGCAAACTGACGGGGGTGGTGAAGGCGAAAGAGGACCTCTACACGCCACTTGGCTGGTTCAAGACCTACCGCATCGAGTTCGTGCGCGAGGTGTTGCGCTCTCGCCACCAGAAGAACCGACCGCCAATCCTGAAGGTGCGGGAGCTCGACGAGCAGCGCGCCTCCATCTGGGTCAGCCGCGACGAGAACATGATCCCTGTGAAGATCGCGATGAAGACCCCGTGGGGAGTTGGCGAGATCGTCGTCATCAAGTACAAACCGCCCATCGATTTCAACAAGCCGCGTGATTGACGATCGCGGCGATTCGCGCCGCGATTCCTCATGTCTCCTCGCCTTCCTCCGCAGCTCCAGACCGGTGATCGTGTCCGCGTCGTGAGCCCTTCGGGCCCGGTGACCGACGCGAATCTCGCCGCGGGACTCAGCGTACTCGAGTCTTGGGGGCTCGAAGTCGAGCTCGACGCTTCGATCTGGGACCGAGCCGAACCCGGCTACCTCGCCGGTGACGATCACGTACGCCGCAACGCCGTGCAGACGGCGCTCGATGACGACATCTCCGCGGTGATCTTCAGCCGAGGTGGATACGGTCTCACCCGATACGTCGACGACCTCGACTTCTCCGCTCTCAATCGTGCCCCCAAATGGGTGGTGGGGTTTAGCGATGTCACAGCCTTCCACCTCGCGGCGATCGCCCGACGGGCGCCTGTGATCACCGTGCACGGTCACGTCGTGAAGAGTATGGGCAGCCAAACGGAGGACCTCGACGCGCTTCGGGCGTTGCTGTTCGACGGTGTCACGCCCATGACCCGAATCCAGCGAATCGCCGGCGACGGCGACAATCTCCGAGGAACCGCGATCGGGGGCAACTTGAGCCTCATCGCGGCGATGCTAGACGGTAGATCCATGCCCGACCTCGAGGGCACAGTCCTTTTTCTCGAAGACGTGGGAGAGGCCGACTACCGGCTCGACCGCCTGGTCACCTCGCTCGGCACCAGTCGCCGGGCCGAAGGGGTACGAGGGGTCGTTTTCGGCGAATTCACGAACTGCGATGGCGTCTACGTGAGCCCAGATGCCCTCCCCTCGTTTCTCGTTCGACTCGGCAACGAGCTCGGCGAGCGGCTCGATTGCCCGGTCTACGCGGGGTTCCCGAGCGGTCACGGCGCTCGAAACCTGCCGATTCCGATAGGAGCCGCGGCAACGATTGACGGCGGAACCATTCGCTTCGAGGTTGCACATGATTGAGCAAGTTCTCGCCGAGCACGTTGGAGCGACTGCGGCCGAGATTGGACGTTCGGCGACGACCCCAGGAGCGGTCGTCGCGGTGCGTATTGGCAGCGCGAGTCATTCGTTTGCCGCTGGGTACAGGACCCTGTTGCCAAGCGCGGAGCGCTGCGACGCTGACACGCTCTTTGACCTCGCGAGCCTCACGAAGCTCTACACGGCAACGATGGTCGCGATCGCGGTCGAACGTGGGATCGTCACTTGGGACGCCCCGATGCGCGAACTCACGCCAGGCTGGAGCACCGAGTCTGACGCGACGTTGCTCGACGTCGTCGAACACGTCTCCGGACTACCTGCCTGGGAGCGGTTCTACGATGACCTGCCACTGAACCCGAATGAGGACCAAACAAGCGCTGCTCGAGATTCGATTCGAGAGCGAATTCTCGCGAGTCCGCTCGCCGACGTGGGAACGCACCGGTACAGCGACCTCGGCTACCTCCTGCTCGGCTTCTGTCTCGAAGACTGGTTCGGGCAGCCGCTCGAGTCGACGCTCCAATCCGAGATCTGCGTGCCGCTGGGGCTGTCGGCCACCGGATATGCGGTCGCAAGGCCGGAATACTACGCCGAGGCTGCGGCCACGGAATGGTGCTCGCGCCGCGGGCGGTGGGTGCGCGGCACCGTGCATGACGAGAACTGCGACGTGGTCGGCGGCGCCGCCGGACACGCCGGTATCTTCTCCAACGCTCACGATGTCGCCGAGTTCGGTTCGGCCATGCTCGCCATCGCGAGAGGCCAAGACGGTATCATCAGCGCCGAGACACTGGAGATGCTCTGGAGCGGTGGTCCGAACGCAGGCGCCCATCGCGGCGGATGGGACACCCCTACCGGAGTCACCTCAAGCGTCGGAGCCCACTTCCCTCGCGGAACTACATTCGGACACCTTGGCTTCACCGGTACTTCGATCTGGGTGGAGCGCGAATCGGGGCTCGTCGCGGTGCTACTGACCAACCGGGTCCACCCCTCGCGAGAGAACGCGCGAATCAAAGGGATGCGGGTCGCGGTCCACGACGCGATCTGGCAACAATTCGCAGCGAGTTGAACCGGCGCACGCTTGACGTCTCGCGCGCGCGCCGTCTATCTCTACGGCCCTTTTCCTGTATGGCCGCGCGCCGAATTCAATGCCTATGGAATCCTACGAAAGCGAACGGCGAGTTGCGGAATCGATCGCGCGTGAGGCAGGCGAATTCATGATTCGCGAGCGCCAGCGTGGATTCGACGTAGATCTGAAGGGCAAGAACGACCTGGTGACGACCATCGACGTCGCGGTCGAACGACGCGTCACGGAACAACTCTCGGTCGCCTTTCCGGACGACGCGATCTTCGGCGAAGAACTGGGTCAGTCGTCGGGACCGGAAGGTCGCCGATGGGTGATCGACCCGATCGACGGAACGCTCAATTTTGCCATGGGGGTGCCAATGTACTGCATCTCCATCGCGATGCAGGTCGACGGACAGTCGGTCGTAGGCGTGATCTACGAGCCGTCTCGAGGCGAGATGTTCTCGGCCGTTTCGGGCCGCGGAGCCTGGCTCGATGGAGTTCCGATGCGCTGCACGCCGACCGCCGAATATGCTGACGCGGTGCTCGTAACCGGGTTTCCACCGCTCAAGACGGGCCAGAAGCAGGACAATCTCGAGAACTTCGTGCGCGTGAGCCGCGCCACCCGCGGCGTGCGCCGATTGGGCTCGGCCGCCATCGATCTCGCGTACGTCGCGGCCGGTCGAATGGATGGCTTCTGGGAGTACCACCTGAACCCATGGGACACCGCCGCCGGATATCTGATGGTGACGGAAGCCGGCGGACGTGTGACAACGGCTGCGGGCGCCGACTACGACGCCTACGCACCAAGCATCGTCGCCACGAACGGCGCGATTCATGATGCGCTCGTATCGAACCTGGAGGACCTGTGAAATACGCAGTCGCCTTGCTCATCCTCGCTTCGTTTGGGTGCTCGGAAGAGCTCACCCAGGAAGACACTCCGCCGCGCATCACCGGCGTCGGACCGCTCGAAGCTGCCGACGATCGAACGGTGCTCGTGCCGTACAGCATCACCGATCTCGAAGGTGACGATGCCACGCTCGAAGTCCTCGTTTGCCAGGGCAACAGCTGCGCACCGGCCGTTCAAGGCGTGGGGGGCGACGGCGTTGCACGCGTGCCGACGATCCCCGCAACCCCGGATGAAGGCAGCGCATCGCACGTTTTCGCGTGGGATGTGGCCTGCGCCACCATCGACGCGTCGACCGGCGACTTCGTCCCCGTAGCGGTCGATTCCCCGTTCACCATCGCCTTTCGAGTCATCGGCTCCGACGCCGACCCCGTCTCGAGCCCCGAGTCGACCCTGCAAAGCCTAGGGTTCGACAGCGGCGACGGCTCGGGTATAGTCATCGCCTGCGACAAAGAGTGAGGGAGATTCGCGGTGTCGAATTGTCCGATTTGCAGCCGCGCTGTTCCAGAAAAGGCCCGCTTCTGCGCCTTTTGCGGGACACCTCTGCGACGCTGCCCCGCCTGTGCGCGGTTGTACGGACCCGGCGCCGAGTTCTGCGGCGTAGACGGCACCACTCTCGAACCCGAATCCGCCCGCACCGGCATCGGAACAGCGACGAGCGAAACAAGCCTCGCCGAAGTCGAGAAGGCGTGGCTGGCCCAGAGCAGTGACGACGAGTTCGGATTTCTGTACGACGCCGAGTTCCCCGAGCGCCGACACTCCATACTCCTCGGCGAACAGACGATCGGCGCCGGCGACAAGAACGACATTGTCATCGAACAGCCAGCGGTCAGCTGGAACCACGCCCTCATCATCTGCCGCAACGACCGAGTCCTCCTCCAAGACTCCGCTAGCACGAACGGCACCTACGTGAACGACGTGCGCGTCCAGCGCCCGCGAGAGCTCCGTCACGCCGACATCGTTCGTTTTGGAAATGTTGATTTCAAACTTTGGCTCAAGCCGCAGCTTCGCCTCTAGCGAAGCGCAGGAAGTAAGATGGAAACGCAAAACGACTGGCAACAGCAGCAGCTCAACGTCGCACGTGAACTGACGAATCAGGGCAGCAAGGCCTTGCGAGAGGGTCGCATCCCCTTCGCAAACGGCGCCCTCAAGGAAGCGCGGGCCGTGCTCGACATGGTCGAAGACCAGACGCACGAAGACGCCGCCACCCTTCGCGCCCAGATCTTGAACGAGCTCGGTTTCCTGCACCAACGCGGCGGCGACATCGACAACGCAGTTCGTCTACACGAGGAATCGGCGGCGCTCTGCAATGAGCTGCTCGAAGCCGGCGTCGAGTTTCGCGCGAACGCAACGGCGACTCACATCAATCTAGCTGGAATGCTTGCGCAGAAGGGAGACCTCGCGGCCGCCCGCAAAGTGAACGAACGCGCCGCCGAGCTCATCGAGTCGTTGCTCGAAGAGAAAGGCGACGAGGTCGACTCGAGCGTGCGCAACCTGGCGTTCGGTGCCCACCAGACACTCGCCATGGTCTCGGCACAGAGCGGCGACATGAAGTCGGCCGACGAAGCGATTGGTCGCGCCCTGGAGTTCGCCGAGGAGTTGTTCGATGGTTCAGCCCAGGTGGTCGCTCAGGCCGCTCAGGGCGTGCAGCAGGTCTCCGCCTTGCTCTTCAATGCCGGCGAGCACGAGAAGGCCCTGCACTGGGGCCTCGAGTCCGAGAAACTCGCCCACCGCGCATTCGACGCGCTCGGTCAGCAGGCGCTTCCGATCTACGTTCGAACTGAGCTCTACCTCATCTCGTATCACGAAAAACTGCTGAATTTCGCCGACGCCGAAGATGCGCTCTGGAACGCGCTCGACGTCGCAGGCGACCACCCGCAGCTCCTCGCACGTGGCCGCGCTTTCTACGAGCAGTGCCGCAAACAGGCCGACGCACGCCTCGAAGAAGGCGGCCTGCCTCGAGACGAAGTGGAAGAGGGGCTCGAAGAAGTCGAAGAGCGAATCGAGGCCATGGGTGGGGAGGAAGCGCTCAAGGCGGCGCTCGAGAAGCTCGAGTCGGCTACCGCCGGAGCGGCGAACGCCTGACCCCGGCCGTCGCCTAGTGCGTGTGTGGCTTTGTCGGCCGCGCCGGCACTTTCCTCGCTTCTCTAGCCGGCCTGGCCGGCTTTTTCTTTTCGTCCCGGTCGATGATCTTTCGCACGCCCTGCTCTTCAGGAATCTCGAGCTTCAGCATCTGGGTGCGCACGAAGATTTCGTCATCCGCCGTGGTCGGTTCACCCGACTTTGCCGCGGCTTCGCGAAGAGCAGCGACGGATTTGCCGAGCTCTTCGGTGGTGATGCCGACCTGCCGCCGCATGGTCTCCACGCGCTTCTCCAGAAACGCCGCGTTCGGCTTGGGACGAGCGCCCGGCTTGTCTTTCTGGGCCTTGGTGTTCGCGGCCGAGCCCGCGTCACTCGTCGGCGCGTCGCGAAGCGCGATCTGGGCTTCAATCCATTCGATCTCCGCCTCCCGAAGTCGTCGGTCCGCGTTGAGCCAGGCGCCGTAGGCGCGTTGGTACCTCTTCTGGAGGTCGTCCGGAGCACTCGACTCCTGAACCCACTCCACGTCGTCGCCACGCAAAATGAGGTCGACCCGACCCAGCCACTTTCCGCGGCTAAGGGGTTCGACGATCGGCACGCCTCCAGCCCAGTTGGGCGCCTTGAGGAGCCGGTTCGAGTTCGACGCAAACACCAAATCGATTGGGACCTCGCCCTCGGCGAGCTTCATCAAGGCCGCCTGCGTGTCGGGGACACCGGCATTGGAGAGCAGCACGACCAGATCGAGGTCATTCGGCAGTTCGGCCGCGGCCGCGCTGATGGACTCCACCAGAGGCTTCACCTCGACTTCTCGATCCGAGAAGTAGTTCTGAATCCGGGACTCCGGTTTGGTGACCCCGATGATCCCCACTCGAACGCCGCCGCGTTCGACAACCGTCGACGCCGGGAACACTCGCGCACCGCCCGCGTAGAGGTTCGCTGAAATGGTGGTGAGACCTGCTCGTTTCACGAGGCCTTTCAGGTCGGAAAGACCAAAGACCAGGTCGTTTTCGGAAGCCACATAGGCATCCGGCCGCTCCAGCGCGATGGAGTCGGCGACCGTCTGCGCGTCGATCTTTGCGACCTTCTTCTCCCAATCGCCGGCTCGAGCGAGCGTGACGTTCTTGTAGAACAGGTCCCCTGCGTCGACGACGAACAGATTCTCTGCCGGAGTCGACGGTTTGCCCCACCACTTCTCGGCGTCTTCACCCCCGGTACGGGCGAGGTCGATCATCGTGTGCCGCCGACCGAGTCCGCCGAGTGGGTTGGACTTGCAGCCGCAGTCTTCGCGCTCCCCATGATTGTTTGCGGTGAAGACGAACGAGACGTTCGTTCCGCCTTCGCCCGGAGTCGGCGCGACCCGCGCGGGAGGGTTACTCCGGCTCGCGCGGCTCGCCGCGGAGTAGGCAACCTTGAGCCCGGACCGCACGTTTTTCAGAGCGTTCACCCGCGCCAACTCTCCTTCGAGAGTCGGGGCGGCAACCGGTTCTTCTGCCTTCGGCTCGGCCTTATCGCACGCGGCGATCGCCGCGACGAACATCAGGAGCAGGAACCACTTTCGATCGATTTCAGGTGAGACTGCGATTTGCTGCGCCATTTCGATTTCGGGTAGTCCTTGACGACCGCTTCGAAGAAGACCTTGGCTTCCTGGCACTTGCGCAGGGCCATGAACGCCTCCCCAATTCGGAACGTCGCGTCGTCGCGGCGGTCCGACTTCGGGTAGTTCTTGATGATCTTCTGATATTCGTACACGGCCGACACATGTTGATTGTCGGCGAAGAAGGTCTCGCCCAGGCCGAACAGCGCGTCATCGGCGCGGTCGTCCTTGGGGAACTTCTTGATGAATGCGTCAAACCCGCGACGAGCCTTGGAGTAGTTCTGCGACTTCAGGGCGTCGTTTGCGTAGGCGTAGAGTTCGGATGCTTTTTCTGGAAGGCCACCGCCGCCGCCATCTGAGAAGCGCAGGTCGACGTCTTCCTTGAACAGCTTGAGGTCTTGCTCGACCTTTTGGAATCGGAAGTCGAGCTCTTCGACTTTGCCGCGAAGCATCTCGACCTCCGTCCGGAGCCGTTCCATCTCGACACCGAAGTCCGCGGAGTTCCGCTGGAGCAGCTCGGTCGCCTCTTTCAGCACGCCGTCCAGTTCCTGAACGTCGGTGCGCGCCTGCGCGACCATCTGCGTGAGCTCTTGCTTCTCTTCGGCGAGGTTCTCGTTGAGCTCGGCCTGTTCAGACTTGAGCTGTTCGATATCGTCCTGCATCTGATTACCGGTCCAGATTGGAGTGCAACCGGTCGAGATGAGGATGGTCGAGACGATGGTGATGATGAACGCTTTCTGCATCGCGTAACTCCTGTTCCGTGGCAACGGCCGCCAACGGTATATGCCGCCCCCACGACCGCTGACAAGCGTGGGTCGAAATCACCCACAAAAACGCCCCCGCACTCGAGGAGTGCGGGGGCGAGTGATTCTCTCATTGTTGGCGCCTAGCGCTCCGAGAAGACCACGCGACGGTTGCGTCGGTGGCAGCTTTCGGGGCCCTGCTCGCCGCACTCACTCGCGAGGCGTTCTTCGCCGTACGAGATGGTCGAGGTCGCCTTCTTGTCGACACCGAGCGTGTGCAGGTACTTGGCGGTGTTGCGGGCACGACGCTCACCGAGCGCGATGTTGTACTCGGAGGTTCCACGCTCATCGGCGTGGCCTTCGATGCGCACGGTCAGACCGCGTTCCTTGATGCAGTTGGCGTTGGCCTGAAGCTCGCTGCGCGTGGAGTCGTCGATGGTCGAGCTGTCGTAGGAGAAGTAGACCGTGTCGAGCTGGCATGCTGCCGGTTCGACGCACTTTCCACCCTCGCAGACTTTGCCGTCGGCGCAGTCGCCGTCGGCCGAGCACTCGGCCGGTTCGACACAGCCGCCAGCCTGACATTCTTTGCCGTCTGGGCACTCGCTGTTGTCGGCGCACTCGGCACCACAGCGGTTGTTGCGGCACTTCTGGTTGCCGGGGCAATCGTTGACGGACGTGCAGTAGCCCGGGATTTGCTCGCAAACGCCGGCGTTGCACTCGAGGCTAGCGTCGCCACAGTCGGAGTCTTCCGCGCACTGCTGGCAGAGCCCGTTCACGCAGAAGAGCTTGCCTTCCGCCTTACCTTTGTCGCTGCTTTCGCAGTCTTCGTTATTGTCGCACTTCGGATAATCGGGGCCGCAAGCGGTTGCCATCATGGCCACGAGTGATACTGCGATCCAGAGGATCCCTGCTCGCCAGTTCATTCGTTCTCCTTCGAATCGTAAAATTTGCGTACGTAACTTTCGCCTTCGGCGCGCAAGCTACTGCGCGGCTCGCACGAGCGTCAAGTGCGGCCGGAATGCGACTTGGCTCGACGCTTGGAGCATCCGTCTCCCCGCAGCGGCATCGTATGGACGGTGCTTGCCGCTGACATTGGCTTGGCGTAATAAGCGCCCGACGACACGCTTGTGCCCGTCTGACGCAGTCTGGAAGGTTGTATGACGCTCGGAATCGACCAGGAAAAGGCGAGACGAATCATCGTCCTCGCCGGCCCCATCGTCATCGCGATGTTCACGCAGACGTTCATCAACGTCGTCGACACGATGTTCGTGGGCAAACTCGATCCGAGCTATTCGATTCCGGGCCAGGCGGCCCTCGGCTTCAGCCTTCCCATTCTGTGGGCAATCGGCGGGTTCTTGGCGGCCATTGGCGTCGGAACGCAGTCGATGACCGCACGGCGCGTCGGCGCCGATTCGCCCGAGGAAGCCGGCAAGGTGCTCTCCAACGGCATCGTCCTCGCCGTTTTCACGTCGATCGCGGCCACCGCGTTCGGCTGGTGGGGCATCCCGAGTTTCTTCCGATTCCTGACATCGAACGACAGCGTCGTCGCGCTCGGCATTCCTTACGCACGCCTGCGCATCCTGGGGGTGCTCGCTCTCGTCACGACGACGGCATACAAGGGTTTCTTCGACGGCATCGGCTCGACGCGCGTGCACATGTACGCCGCGATCGTGATGAACCTCGCGAACATCTGCCTGAACTGGGTCTTCATCTTCGGATTCGGGCCAATCCCGGCATATCAAGTGACCGGCGCGGCAATCGCGAGCCTCATCTCGACCTATATCGGGTTGGCGATGATGGTGATCTGGAGTGTCCGCGGAAAGTACCGCAAGCCGCACCGCTACTACCGTCTACGCAATCTCAGCGCGCGAACCATGCTCGAGCTGGGCAAGCTCTCGGCACCTTCCGGAGCTGCGCAGGTGTTCGTAATGGCCGGTGTGCTGCTCTTCCTCAAGATCATCGGGATACTCGACGAGCAGGCCGCTCGCGACGTACTTCTCGCGACCGACTACTACACGCGAAATCTGTCGACCGAGTTCGGTGCGCTGCAGACGATGCTGCTCGACCCCGCTACGCGGTCAGGGTTGTCGGGCGCCACCGAATGGTCGCACGTGGTCATCTGGAGCAGGCCGCCCATCTACACGACCGCCGCCAAGCTCATCATCGACCTTCTGTCGATCGGATTCGTCACATGCATCGCCTTCGGCACGGCCACGGCGACGTTAGTCTCGCAGTCGATGGGCGAAAGGCGATTTGATCTCGCCGAGTCGTACGGTTGGGAATCGGTCAAGATTGGCATGTACTTCTTTGGCGCCATCGGCGTCGTCGTCATTCTCTTCCCCGAGACCTTCCTCGACTTCCTGAGCGACGACGCGACGGTCATTGCGGCGGCCGTTCCTGGTCTACGCGTGATGGCGGCGCTCGAAGTGTTCATCGCGATGGCGCTCATCCTCACCCAGGCGCTCTTTGGCGCCGGCGACACGCGCTTCGTGATGTGGGTCGAGCTCATCCTGCATGGATTCTGCCTCGCGCCGATGGCGTGGCTCTTCGGCATCGTCCTCGATTTCGGATTCCTCGGGGTCTGGCTCTCGGCGACGGTCTACACGTGCGCCCTGGCCTTCATCATGGCCTGGAAGTTCTGGTCGGGCGGCTGGAAAAAGATCGAGGTCTGATGGTCCTCGGTCGTCCGACCGACTAGTGTGTGCCCATGCGTTTCGTTGTCGTCCTCATGATATTGGCCGCCGCCGGGTGCGGGGAGATCGAGCCCGACCCCGTGCTCGACGAAGAGGGTGAGGAGATTCCGGTCCCCGGGCCGTTCGACACCTATCTCGACGTCGAAAGGGTCAATCCGCCTGCAGGCCTCATTGCACCCGACTCTCCCATCGAGATTCGGTTTTCGACGTGGCTCGAAGACGACGTGCTGCTCAACGCCGGCATGATGTCGATGGCTTCGGGTGGCATTCGCACAGGCGGATACGTTCGATGGGTGATGACGACCCGCTCCCTTGTTTGGACTCCGTACGGCACCACCGAACCGGGGCTTCGCTACTCGTTGTCGATCGACACGGTGCGGCTTCGAAGCGTCACTGGCGCCCCCCCTGCCCTGTCGACGCTGCCCACTTACAAGGTTTCGTCGGTCGGAGAGCGATTGCCCGCTATCGACCTGAGCCCGGTGCGATGGCCCGAGGTCGACGCGCTGTTCCAGGCGCGGTGCAGCTCGTGCCACTCCGATCCGAACTGGCAGCTGAACCCGCTGCGGCGTGACACCCTGGTTGGCGTGGAATCCGAGCAGGTCGACCGCTTCCTCGTGCGCCCCGGGGATGCGGCCGATTCGTACCTGCTCGAGAAGCTCCTGCCGGCCTATCCCCGCCGCGAACTCACGATCCAGCCCCCTCCTTGGTCAGGTCTAGATCCGCTCTCCGAGGACGAAATTCTGCTCGTAGAGCGTTGGATCATTGCCGGGGCACCACCTTGACGTGGTGCACCCAATCACGTTCAATGCGCGTCTTACGTGGGCTGTCGAAAATTCGTTCATAGATTTGGGTTCTTTCATGCTTCGTCGAATTTTGTTGGTTCTCTTCGCTGTATCCTTGGTCGGCTTTGTCGGCTGCAAAGGTGGAAACACCGACGAGAGCGTCGAGAAAGATCAGGAAGGTGCGACCGCCGTCGCGTCCAACGGTGAGGGCACCGAAAAAGACGATGAAAAGCCCTCTACCGACGCGCCGAGCACCGGTCGCTACCCCAACTTCCCGTTCGGCAAGCTGAGCGCCGACGAACGCGCTGAGTTCGTGGAAGTCGCCAAGGCCGAGCTTTGCCCCTGCCCCGGTTCGACCGAGAGCCTCGACGCATGCCTGCAAGACAAGACGAAGCAGTGCTCCATCGCCGTCGGCGCAGGCGTTCGAGCGATGCAGGCGATCGAGAGCGGCATGAACAAGACCGACACGCTCGCCAAAGTTGCCGAGTTCGTCGAGTCGATGAACAAGACCTACGAGTTCGAACTCGAGAACACGCCGTGGAAAGGAGCCGAGAACCCGAAAGTCGAGGTCGTCGAGTTCGCCGACTTCGAATGCCCCTTCTGCATGCGAGCCTCGCTCGCGATTGATGAAGTCATGAAGTCGTATGGCGATAAGGGTGTGCGCGTGTACTACAAGCACTACCCGCTCCCCATGCACAAGAATGCCGCCACCGCTGCACACGCCGCGGCAGCCGCACACATGCAGGGCAAGTTCTGGCCCATGCACGACCTCATCTTCAAGAACCAGAAGTCGCTCTCGCAGGCCAAGCTCGAGAGCTTCGCCCAGCAAATCGGCCTGAACTTCGGCAAGTTCAAGAAGGACATGAATTCGGCCGAGGCACAGGCCCGCGTCGCCGCCGACCGCAAAGAAGGCGAGATGGCCGAACTCACCGGCACCCCGACCATCTTCATCAACGGCAAGCGCTACATGGGCGCGCCCGACAGCACCGAAGAGCTCAAGCGAGCCTTCGACGAAGCCCTCGCCGCCGCCGACAAGGGCAACGCCGAACCGTCGAACTAAACCCGCTACGCCCGCAGAACACCGGGCCGTCGCAGCCAGCATCGTTGAGGGTAGACGCTCACCCCCTCTTCCACTATTGCTAGGCGCGACGGTCCTTTTTCTTTTCTTGATGGAGTTGATCGATGGCCGCCCCCGAAAACGACGAGATGTACCGCATTCGACACTCGGCATCGCATATCCTCGCGACTGCCGTGCTCGAGATCTTCCCGGAGGCCAAGCTGGCCATCGGCCCACCCATCAAAGACGGGTTCTACTACGACTTCGACCTCCCCGACGGGCAAACTTTCACGCCCGAAATCCTCGAGGAGCTCGAAGAACGCATGACGGCGGTCATCAAGGACAACCAGAAGTTCCTCAACGAGGAATGGTCGAAGGAAGACGCTCGCGAGTTCTTCGCCGACCAGCCCTACAAATTGGAACTCATCGACGGCATCGAGGGTGACACGGTCTCCATCTACAAGAATGGGCCATTCACCGACCTGTGCGCTGGACCGCACGTCAGCTACACGAAGAAGTGCAAGCACTTCAAACTTCTCAAAGTCGCCGGCGCGTATTGGCGTGGTGATGAAAACCGTCCCATGCTTCAGCGCATCTACGGTACGGCGTTCAAGAAGAAAGACCAGCTCGAGCACTACCTGCACGTGCTCGAAGAGGCCAAGCGACGCGACCACCGAAAGCTCGGCAAGGAGCTCGGGTTCTTCGGATTCGACCGCCTCTCGCCCGGTTCCGTCTTCTGGCGACCGAAGGGCTGGACCGCATATCGCGAACTCCAGAAGTACTTCCGACAGCTCGAAGAAGCCAACGGCTACGAAGAGATCTGCAACCCAATCCTCTTCAACAAAGAGCTCTTCGAGAAGTCCGGCCACTGGGAGCACTACCAGGAGAACCTCTTCAAGATGGAGGTCGGCGAGAACACGTTCTGCCTGAAGCCGATGAACTGCCCCGACACGATGCTCTACTTCGGGAGCACCAAGCGCTCGTACCGTGAGCTTCCGCTGCGCGTGGCCGAGTTCGGCGTGCTCCACCGCAACGAGCTACAGGGCGTGCTGAGCGGCGCTACCCGCGTTCGCCAGTTCATGCAGGACGACGCGCACATCTTCTGCAGCGAAGAGCAGATCGAGGGCGAAATCACCAACATGCTGCAGCTGATCGACCAGACGTACGGTCTGTTCAAGCTGCGCTACGATCTCGAGCTCTCCACGCGCCCCGATGACTTCATGGGCGAGCCCGAGATGTGGGACTTGGCCGAAGACGGACTGCGCGCCGCCCTCGAAAAGAGCGGCCGCGATTACATCGTCAACGAAGGCGACGGCGCATTCTACGGCCCGAAGATCGACATCCAGGTCCACGACAGCCTTGGGCGCTCGTGGCAATGCGCAACGATTCAGCTGGACTTTCAGCTGCCGCGCCGCTTCGACCTGACTTACACGGCCGCGGACAACACCGAGAAGACTCCGGTCGTCATCCACCGCGCCATCGCTGGCTCCCTCGAGCGTTTCTTCGCGATCATGCTCGAGCACCTCGCTGGCGCCTTGCCGACGTGGATCGCCCCGGTCCAGGCGGTCATCGTGCCCATTACCGACGAGCAGAACGACTACGCCTGGGAGGTCGCTGGCCTCTTGAAGGCCGCCGGCGTTCGCGTCCACGTGGACGACCGCTCCGAGAAGATGGGCTACAAGATTCGCGAAGCGGAGACTAACAAGATTCCGTACATGCTCGTGGTCGGCGGTCGCGAGGCCGAGAACCGGCAGGTCGCTTGCCGCACGTACAGTGGCGGCCGTCGCGGAACGATGTCGCCCGAAGAGGTCCGGGACGAGATGGTCGAGAAGATTGCGAATCGCACCCTCGACGTCGAAGTTCAGGACTCCGAGCTCGCCTTTGCGTCGCTCGAGGACGATGCTGTCGGCGACGACATGGCCGAGCGCGGCTACTGAGATTCGAGCAGCCTCCGAATCATACGAAAAAGGCCCGGGCAGATTGCCCGGGCCTTTTTCATTTCGGCTTAGCAGCGCTTACTCAGCCCCTTCTTCTTCGGCCGGAGCTTCTGCAGGAGCAGCAACACAGGTCTTCTCTTCGCTGCCCGGCTCTTTCGCCTTGCACTTGCCGCCGTCCGCACACTCGTAGTCTTGGGTGCACGCAGCGTCAGCAGCAACCTTGCCCACGATCATCTCTTCGCAAGGCTTCAGGTGTGCTTCGAGGTCCTTCTCGTAGGCCTTCATCATGGTGTCGAGCGCGGAGAGCTTCACGTCGCCTTCGACTTTCTTCTCTTGCGAGCATGCGTCGAACTGCCCCTTGAGCGCTTCCGAGCAGGCTGCGGCTTTCTCGCCATTGAACTCGATGTTGCCGGCATCCTGACTTGCCTTGATGGCCGAGCCATCGAAGCCCATCACTTCTGCGGTGACTCCGGCGAGCACGCCGCACTCTTCCGCATTGGGAACCATGCGGCTTTCAGCCTTCATCGATTCGTTGATCGGCTTGATCTTCGCCTGAAGGTCGGGATTTCCCATCGAGCCGAAGCCGGCGACCATGCCCATCATGGCGCTCACGCTGACGGTGATCTCTTGGTTCTTGCAGGTGGTGACCCAAGTGCAGACGTTTCCGGGAGCGGCCGCGGCGAATTCCTCAGGGGTCATCGAGGTGGCTTCCTCAGCGGCGGCGCCTTCGTCGCCGCCCTCGCCTTCAGCGGTGGTCGTGGTGGTTTGGGCTTCGGCGGTGGTGCCTTCGCCGTCGGCCTTCTTTTCGTCACATGCGGTACCGAACACAAGAAGTGCTGCGGCGAGAATGAGCGTCATTCGCTTCATAGGTGTCTCCTCTTTCGTTTGAGTACGCCCGAACGCTAAGGGACGATGGGCATGCAAACAACCGTGTCGTTCTTGGTTTCAGAACCTTTCAGGCTGGAATCGGGGAGGAGAGCGCACAAAAAAAGCCCGAGAGCGGTTAGCTCTCGGGCTTTTGCTCGAAGTCTCCGTGGTCAGCGCACACCCTGTATCCAGTCCGCTGCTCCCTCTCGGGCCTGACGGGGTGCCGAACCAGCGGTCGCGCTGACCACGGAGACATCGAACGATGTTTGTGCTCCCATCCTTGGGGGCGCCAAACGAGCGGAGAGGGTGGGATTCGAACCCACGAGACGAGTAAACCCGCCTACACGGATTCCAGCCGTGCGCCTTCGACCACTCGGCCACCTCTCCAGGTCGAAGAATCTGTTGTCGACTCGCAACTGCGAGCGACGAAGCGGAGGGGGTGGGATTCGAACCCACGGTACCCGTGAAGGTACACTTGATTTCGAATCAAGCGCCTTCGACCACTCGGCCACCCCTCCCAGGGTGAGCCGAAACGCATCGCTAGGATGGTTTCGGCTTATGTGCTCCTCTGCCTTCCCGAATGGCGCGGAAGAAGTCGGTGAGGACTTGTCCGCATTCGTTGGCGAGGCATCCTTCTTTCACCTCGACGCGGTGGTTGAGCCGCGGGTCTTCGAGGAGCGAGAAGAGGGAGCGCACAGCTCCCGCTTTCGGATCACGTGCCCCGTAGACGCAACGCGTCAGGCGGGCATTGACCATCGTCCCGGCACACATGGGGCAGGGTTCGAGGGTCACGTACGTGGTGCAGTCGATGAGTCGCCAACTCCCGATCGCCTTTGCGGCTTCTTGCATCGCAAGAAGTTCTGCGTGGGCGGTCGGGTCTTGCCAGCTCTCGCGGTGGTTGAAGCCGCGACCAACTACCTCGCCTTCGTGTACGACGACTGCTCCGATGGGGACTTCACCGATCTTCTCGGCTTCATGAGCCTGTTCCAGCGCGAGCTGCATCCAGACTTCGTCGTCCTTGGCCATCGTCATCAGCCGTGGTTCGTCTTTGAAAGGCGACCCGAAACAAAAGGAATGCCCGAATCGAGCATTCCTTTTTAGCGCACTCGGGAGGACTCGAACCTCCAACCTACGGTTCCGTAGACCGTTGCTCTATCCAATTGAGCTACGAGTGCATCTCCGACTTCGATTCCTGAATTTCAGGACTTCGAACCGGACGCAGTGGATAGCACTGCGTCCTAGTCGGTGCAAGCACGAAAGTACTTGCTAGCGGAGAAGGAGGGATTCGAACCCTCGATACGGGTTTAACCGTATACTCCCTTAGCAGGGGAGCGCCTTCAGCCACTCGGCCACTTCTCCATCCATCGCCCTCTCGACTCCTTACTTCAAGCCGATCCTGCGATTCGAGGCGGGTTCAACACCCCGACCTCTATTGACTATTCCAGTCAGGCGGAGGGGGTGGGATTCGAACCCACGAAACAGTTTCCTGTTTGCTGGTTTTCAAGACCAGTGCCTTCAACCGCTCGGCCACCCCTCCGTGAGGGTCCTTAATTCGGAACCCGAGCGGACGGACGAGCATACTTAGGCGCGTTTTGGCGTCAAGCGACAATTACACCCGCAATTCCGCCCCACCCCGACTCCTCGGTGGCAGGATGCATCCTTACGTTGTATACGCACAACGTCTCTACAAACACTCGACCCACACGCCTTTGGCGAGGTGATCATGCGGATCCGCACTCTTGCATCATTGCTAGCCCTCTCTCTGTTGTTCTCGGCCTCCCCTGCCTTCGCGCAAAAACCGGAAGAAGAGATCATTCCGGGCGCGAACGAAGACGCCGAACAACCCGAAAAAACAGAGGGCGTCAGCGACGATCTCGCCGAAGAGGCCGATGACTCCGACGGCGACGAAGACGACTCCGAAGACACTCCTCCGAAAGCGAAGAAGAAGGCGACCCGCTCTCTCGCCGCCGAAGGTGAAGAAACCGACGAAGAGGTCGAAGCCGACTCCGCCGAGCGCGAGCTCGAGGCCGCCGAGGCCGAAACCGATGAGGTCATCGTCGAGAAGCAAGTCGTCACCCGCACCGAAGTCCGGTCGATCGACGACTCCCGCGTAGACTCCGCATGGAACGCACAGCTCGACGAAATGAGCCAGCGATACCGCTGGCGCCTCTTCGTCGGCGGCTACATCCGCGCGCAATACACCGGTATCCAAAACGATGCGGGCAACGGGCTGATCGGTCAGAACGACGGATTCATCCTCGGAAACGCACGACTCACGCTCCAGGGCTCGATGCGTGACACGCTCGGCTTCCGCCTCCAGTTCGACGGCGCGGTCGACCGAAACACCTCGCCGAACACTGGTTCGGGCGAGGTCGTCACGCGACTCAAAGATGCCTACATCTTCTGGAACGCCTTCGACTTCCTCGGCGTGAAGTTTGGCCAGTTCAAGCCGCCCTACGACGTCGAGGAGATCTTCAGCACCTCCGAGATCCTCTTCGTCGACCGCTCCGTGGGCAGCCGCGGAGTGCAAGGCGTGGAAGGGTTCAACCAGCCCGGACTCTCGATTCAGCGTGAAGTCGGCCTCGAGTTCGGTACGCCCGGCTACTTCCCATTCGCTTCGGGCGACGAGCCCGAGGGATTCGGCGTCTCGTACGGGATTGCCATGACGAACGGCGAGACCGCCAACCGCACGCTCAATGACAACGATCAGCTCGCCTATTACGGCCGTCTCGGCCTTCACTGGGGCGACCTTGTTCGCGTCGGTGGCGCATACTTCGTCAACAACTCGCTCGTCGGCGAACAGCCCGACGTCATCGAGGAAGACCGCTCCGGCTTCACCGCGGACCTCACGTTCACTGGCTTCGGCGTGACCGCAGTTGCGAGTTACATCCAGAACACCACCGCGACTCCCGACGTCGATGTGAACCCCGAAGAAGTTGGAACCGCATACCAGGCCTCCCTCGCCTACAAAGAACCGTTCTTTGGGTTCCAACCGGCAGTTCGCTACGCTTACTACGACCCGACGGACGCCCTCGAAAACGATGCGCTGACCTACATCACCGTCGGCGTGAACTACCTCCCCGACTACCCGATTCGCCTGACCGTGAACTACACGCTGACCGGCGAGGAAGAAGGACGGGAGCTGAACAACAACCGCTTCGACACGATGCTTCAGGTTGAGTGGTAACGGGTGGGAGGGAGACCTCTCGTCGCCTGCGGACGCAGCACGAATTTGGAAGGTGAACCGATGACTTCGGTATCGAAAAAGCAGTTTCGGCGCGGCCTGTTCGGCGCGCTGCTCGTGATCATCGCCGGCAGCGCGGCATTCGGTGGCTCGTGTTCGTCTTCAGACACCGACCCCGCTCCTGCGCGAGCCTTCACGGTCGAGGCCCGAGAGCAGCTCATCGGCGGTCCAACGGCGCTGGGTGAAGTCGGCGACTACATGCTCGAGAACGGAGAGATCCGCGTGGTCGTGCAGAAGCGCGGCTACAACCGGGGCTCGGGTGTGTTCGGCGGCTCGCTCATCGACGCCGACGTCGTGCGCCCGCGAAACCAGGGCGACGTCCTCGGTGGCAACGGACGCGACACGTTCGGCGAGATGTTCCCCGCATTCTTCTTCGAGATGATCGACCCAGAGGCCATCACCGTCGTCAACGACGGTTCCGATGGCGAGGCCGCGATCATCGAAGTCAGCGGCAAGGGTGGCGAGTTCGTCACGATGCTTCGCTACCTCAACCAGCTCCTCATCAACTCGTACCCCGTCAGCTTCACTGACGTCCTCGCGGGCGTTCCGCCGAGCTCCGATGGGGTGCCGCAGGTCAGCTTCAAGACGCGCTACATCCTCGAGCCAGGTGCGCGCCACGTGCGCATCGAGAGCACGATGGAGAACATTTCGTACGACCGCCTCACGTTCCCGAACCAGCAGGTCGTGGCAGCACTCGCCGGCTTCGCCGGGCTCGACCTTGGCAACTTCCGATTGCCCGCAGGTCACGTGGTCGGATTCGGCAAGCTCTCGAAGATCTTCGTCCCGGGCATCGGCTACGACTTGCGATTTGGACTCGACGAAGCGTTCGTCGAGAATCCCGTATCGCTGCCAGCCTTCCCGGGCGTGGTCACGCCACTCGTCGCTTCTTCGAGCACCAAGGGGGTGAGCTACGGTTTCGCCACCGAGCTGAGCGAGGCGAACAACTTCGTCTATCGTAAAGACCAGGAAGGCCAGTTCTACGGCGGCGATTCGTCACCCGAGTCTTCGCTGCTCTTGTTCTACGCCAGTGGATTCGGCGGCATCTTCACGCACGAGATTCCGCTCGAGATGCGCCCGGCCTTCTGCTCCGGCACCACGAGCGGCGGCGACGCGCGAAGCACCTGTGAAGGCTACATCGGCACCTGCGTCGAAGGTGATGAAGTCTGCGAAGACCAGATCCTCGACTGCACCCGCAACCTCCCGAAGTGCGACGCCGAGTGGGCCGAACTTCCCGAGTCGTTCACCTACACGAACTACTTCATCGTCGGCGACGGCGACGTGGCGGGCATTTGGGACGAGTACTTCGAAATCAAAGGGGTCGACACTCAGGTGGTCGCCGGGCGCGTTCGCGACGAAGTTTCGGGCGAGCCGGTCGGCGAGCAGGCCAATGTTTTGTGGTACCGCCGTGACGGCGGTTCCTGCGACGACGCCGTCATCCTGAACCAGGTGTTCACCAACAGTGAAGGGTACTTCCGTCTGAACCTCCCCGAAGGAGATTACTGCTACCGCGTCTACCGCTCGGGCCACCCTCTGAGCGACGCGGTCGAGTACACGGTCGGTTCTGGCGAAACGGTTCGAGCCATCGCGCCATCGGCCGGTCATCTTCGCGTGTTGGCGGTGGACGGTTCGGGCCAGCCCCTCCCCTCGAAGATCACCGCAGTCGGCGTGCATGAATTCGACGCGGAGCAACCGGTTCGAAAGTTCCTCTTCGATCAGGCCGCGGGCCAGAGCTGGCGTTCGACCGATCTGGTGCCCGACGATGCAAACGACCCCGACACCCGTCGCTATGTCGAGGGTACCTCGTACGCGGGTGCAGATGGCAAATCGCACCTCGTGCTGCGCCCGGGCACGTATAACGTGGTCGTGAGCCGCGGGCCGGAGTATCAGCCGTTCGAGAAAGAAGTCACCGTCGCGGCAGGTCAGACTGTCCGAGTGCAGGCGACTGTCGAGAAGATCATCGACACCGACGGTTGGATCAGCGGCGACTTCCACATGCATGCCGCTGGATCGATCGACTCGGGCCTCGACAACAACATCCGAGTCAGGACCGTCGCCGCTGAAGGCCTCGACTCGGTGGTTTCGACCGACCACAACTACATCACCGACTACGAGCCCTACATTCTCCGCAACGACCTCCAAGACTGGATGTCCTCCATCATCGGCCTCGAGCTGACGACCTTCGAAGGCGGGCACTTCAACAGCTTCCCCGTCGAATACGTGCCCGAGTCGATGAACCGCGGCTCGATCCCCTGGCAGGACATCCCGCCCGACCAGATTTTCCGCGAACTCCGCGGGATGGCTCCGGAAGGCCAGGAGAACATCATTCAGGTGAACCATCCGCGGACACCGATCTTGGGCTACTTCGATCAGCACAACGTCGATCCGTTCACGACCACGGTCGACCTGCCGGCCAACACCGACGGCGGGATCGGCTCGATCGCTTCGCCATCGGGCCCGGCGTTCATCGAAGAATCGGAAGACGAAAATGGCCGCCCGGTCTACTCGACCACGTTCAGCTGGGACTTCGACGCAATCGAGGTCTTCAACGGCAAGCACTTCGAAGAGCTTCGGCACTTCCGAATGCCGTACGACAAATCGGTACCGGGTGAACTGCCACAGGACGTCTACGATGCCCTGCGCGGGGTCTATCTCGATGCGCTGGCCGACGGCGACCTCGTGGGCGAATTGTCCGACTACAGCGGTCTGACGGAGTCTGAGGTCGAAGCCCTCGCCCCTGCGGCACGGCGCCTGCTCGAAGATCAGTTCATCGCGGGAACCGAAGACGGCGTGGATTTCTCAGCCGTCGAGCAGCGACCCGACGCCGAAGTTCAAGCGCAAGCTGAGACCTGGGTGAACGCTCAGATCCCCGAAGTGAACGACATCCTCTGCTCCGAAGACGACCTCGTGGTCGCGGGCGTTCTAGACGATTGGTACAACCTGCTGAACTACTCGCGCCCCGATGGCACCTACCGCCGGTACACTGCGACGGGTAACTCCGACGCCCACGGCGACTACCTCGACGAGACGGGCTACCCGCGAAACTACTTCTGGACCGGTCACGACGACCCGGGCCAGCTGACCGACGCACAACTGGTCGACGCCATGACCTCGCATCAGAACGTCGTGACCAACGGACCGTTCGCGACCCTCACCATCGATGGCGAGCCGATCGGCTCCGAGATTTCCGCGACCGGCTCGGTCGAGGTCGAAGTCTTCATCGCCGCCGCACCGTGGGTCGGTGCCGACCGATTCCGAATCGTGTCGAACGGCGAGTCGCTCAAAGGCATTTCGCCCGACCAGTCCAATGACTACTGGGGCTGGGTCCCGGTCGACCTTGGAGATGACCACACCTACTCCCTCAAGTTCACCGTCGACGTGACGGAAGACGCATGGTTCGTGCTCGAAGTCGAAAGCGACACCAACATGTTCCCAATCGTGACTCCGCAAGACATTCCGCCGTTCAACTTCGATGCGGTCATCGGAAGCCTCGCTGGCGCATTCGGCTTCGGCGGAGGCGTGCCAGGGCTCGAGCCGGAGCTGGTCTTCCCCATCACCGGATTCGCGTTCACGAACCCGATCTGGGTGGTCGCGGATGGTGACGGCGAATTCACACCGCCGAACCCGCCGATCCAGAAGTGTCAGGACGGCGTGTACGGCCCCGAGAACGCACTTCGCAACTGGGCGGACTACGACCGACTCGAGAACGGTCGTCTGAAGCGCGCAAACGTCCCCATCGAGTTCCACCGGCACACCCCGCTGGATCGGCAGAAAGGCGAGAAGCGCGACATCCGAGCGATCTTTGAGATCTTCGGCGGTCACAACCACTGATGCGGCACGGCGCGCTCATAGCGGTGCTAGCAGCGCTGCTCTTACCCTCGGTCGCGGCCGACGCGCACGAGTTTCCGGTAGAGCGGTCGTTGCTCGCTCAGGTCTCGCTCGACCGAGTCGAGATGATGCTGGTCTATACCGAGCCCGCGGGGCCGCGCACCGACCTCCTCATCGCAAAGTTCGACCTCGACAACGACGGCGAGATCGCCGGACCGGAGCTGAAGTTGGCCGAGGGTGAACTGACCAAGCGGGCCTTCCGCGGATTAGAGCTCGAGTTCCTCGGGGAACGCGCCGGCATGCATCCCCCCGAAATGAAGGTGAAGCGAACCCGTGAAGGCGGGCTCGCAGCCGCGTTCTACCTGCACTATCGGCTCGACGAGAAGGTTGCTGAGCGGACCTTTGTCGTTCGTCTCGAGGGCTCGGCGGAACGAATCATCCCACTCGTCTTGGTGGTCGAAGCCGGCGAAGGGTTGAAGCTGAAATCCTCGTCTTCGCCCATCGACGGAATCGCGACGAGATCGACAGAACTGAAGGCCTCGTCGGAACATCGAACAGCTTTGGTGGTCCCTTCCACAGAAGATCAGGCGAAATGAGATCCTTTCTTCGTCAGGTTCGTTCTCATGAACGTTGGCGAAGACATGACGTGGAAGTTGGGTGAGTTCGAAGCTGAGTCGGTTCGTATTTCGTACGTCGAAGGGTATCTACGATATCCTGGCGACCTACCTCTTGTTGTTCATCATCCCGTTCGCGGCGGCAGGATTCCTGCTTCATCTGGGATTCGATGCCATCGCCGCATACCTCGATTGGGGTGATGCGACAGACCTCTTCGACCGCCTCGAATGGAAGCTCGGGATCTCCGCGGTCTACATTCGCCTCGCGGCCGCCCTCCCCGCTCACGTCGCCGTCTTCTTATTGTTTCGGCGCCCGTGGGAATGGATTCAACCGTACGTCGAACGGGCGTTCGACTGGTTCGTCCACGGATTCCGGCGCACCACGGCCCCCCTCCCCCGCGTGCAGGCGACGCTGGAAGTCACCTTCTCGCTGGTCGTGACCCTCTTGCTGGTTCCCTTCCTCATCCAGCCGACGCTCGTCCCCGAGATTGCCTCGACCCGAGCGTGGGGTGAACGCGTCGTGAACCTCGCCGATGGAACGGCGTCGGCGGAGCTCGCCGACAGCGTGGTAGGTTTCTATCGACGCTGGTACGAGGACCCTGTCGTCGCCAAGCCGGTCTCCAGCAACGACCTCGACAAGGCGTTCTCGGAGATGCCACCGCCGAGCGAACCCGTCGTCGGCCCGATTCCAAAGGGTGAGCAGCCACTCATGGACCGGTGGGACACGCAGATCGCGACGGCGACGGAAGCTCGGCCCGAGCTCTTCGCCTATGTGAAAGCCTTCATGTGGGTGGAATCATCCGGACGACAATACGCCGTCTCGCATACTGGATGCGCGGGCCTGATGCAGTTCTGCTCCGGAACGGCTCGCGGCGATCGATTCCGAGAGATTTTTGGCGTCGGGCGCATCTACACGTGCAAATGTCGCGATCGAAAGTGTCGCATCCCGAAAGACGCTCAACGTGACCTGGAGAGCGGCGATCCAGCCGCGTTCGACCGCCACGCCGACGACTTTCCGTGTGAGTACACCGACGGCAGGTTCGACCCTCCGCGGGCTATCGCCGCGGGTACGCGATACGTCGCCGACCTACACGACGCTCACGGCGGCAACATCTACTTGATGTACATCGGATACAATTCGGGCCCAGCCGTGGCGCGGAAGGTCTGGAACGCCACCGGTCGCAACCCCGACGTTGACCTCGACGAGATTGAGCTTCACCTCGCCGACGCGATGCGGCCGCACTTCCACGGCGCGTCTGACGATCGGGCGCAATCACTTCTGCGCACGCACCTCCCCAAGATCAAGAGAGCCCACGTTCGCTATGAAGCGTCGCGGGCTGGAGCACTCTCCGAGATGCGGGCGTCTGCGGTCGAAGCGAACGCAAGCGACGCGAATTAGTCGCAGAACCCATCCTTCGGCACGGCGTTCATCGCCTCGTAGTGTTCGCAAGCCTTCTTCTTCTTTCCCTTGTTGCGATAGCTGACCGCGAGGATGTGACGACACCTCTCGTCGCCCTTCGCGAGCGCGCGTTCGCACTCGTTGATCGCGCTGTCCCAGTCGCCCTGAACCATGTGTCGTGCACCGATGGCATAACCCTCGGTGTCATCGATGGGCATTCGAGTCGGGTCGAATTTGAACTTCTTCTCCTCAACCGGCGGCTGGTCCGGAAGGTCGGCAATCTCCTCGGCGAGCCACGGACAAGCGCCCTCGTCGAGCTCTCGAGCCGACTCGCATGCGGACACCGCTGCCGGCTTGTCTTTGCGCTCAATCGCCCGGCGCGCCTTGGTCTCATGAGCCTCGACCAATCCAGACACATCGACGTCGATCGGCTCGTCTGGCGCGTCCTCGCCACTGCGCTCACCTTCCGGTGCTCGAACGGCCGAGGCGGTGGTGTCGGGAACTTTCGCCGCCGCTGACTCCGTCCCTACTTCCTGATCGTCGGACTTGGGACATCCGACCGCAAAGCAGAGAACGGCAACTACAAGCACGAGCGCCTTCGATTCGCTTTTCCAGACCATGCTTCACCAGGTGTTTGTGCCGTCAGTCGCAGACCAAACCGTCGTGCCCCGACGCACCGATTCGCTTGAGATGGTCACACGCCCGTTGGTCTTCCCCAATATTCTTGTAGGAAATGCCCAAGACCCGGTGGCAACGTCGCTCGCCGTGCGCGAGGCCGACGCGACACTGCTTGATCGCCAGCTCCCATTTGCCTTTGAGCATGCTCTTCGTCCCCTCTTGAAAGAGCCGCTTCCCTTCTTCCGGATCAGGACTCTCCACATCGTCGACTCCCAGGCTCTCCAGCGCCTCGAGCGACTCCGGCCCCTCCTCGTCGAACTTTCCGAGCGCCTGCGCGAGCCATGGGCACGCGCCGTCGTCGAACTCTTTCGCCGACTCGCAGGTCTCGATGGCCTCCTGACGGTCGCCGTTGAGCAGTGCTTGATTCGCTTTCCGTTCCAATGCGAGCACGAGACCGGTCGTGTCGACATCCTGCTTCACCGGCTCGCCGCGCTCGAGCTTTCGCTTGAGTTCAATCGCTCGCTCGTTGCGCGCGACGACTGGATCGTGTTCTTCGTCAGGGTTCGTTCCAGTCGGCATCTCATTTGCCGTTCCTGGGTTCATTCCCCCCCCGACCAGCGGGGCGTTGTGGGGATTTACTCCTTCCGGAGCGTCGTCCTGGCCCCACAGTAGATATCCCCCGAGCGCAGCACACGAGAGCAGCAAAATCGCTGCGGCGAGTACAACGTCCCATCGTTTCGATACGTCGATCATAGGCGCCCTCTTCTGTTCGAAACGCGACCGCTGGGCCGCGTGCTCAATCTTCCTTGCCATTTCCATCACCGGATACTCGGTCAGGATCGCTTCGTTGGATTGGCGAAGAGACTCGATTCGTTCCGGGCCACCAGGCTCGGCGGCCAGTCGCGCTTCGACATCGCGCATCTGTTCGGCAGACAGCTCCCCGAGCAGATAGAGCTCGAGCAGCATGTCGGGCACACGCTGGTTTTGTTCGTTCATCGCTCCTCCATTGCGTGCAGCTCAGCCTTGAGCCCGCGCAGGCGTTTCCTGACTCCCGAAACAGACATGCCCACCGCTTCAGCGGTTTCTGCCAGCGTCATCCCGTCGACGTAGTGCATCGTCGCGATTACGGCTGTGGATGGCTTCGTGCGGCCAAAGAGGCGTTGCAGCATGTCTCGCGCCCCTGACCGACGTTCCAAGTCGTTCGTGGACTTCGCCACGCGCTCCAAGCTAGGCGACGCCGCATCTTCCGGGCGCCGCTTTTTCGAGCGAATCAGGTTGAGACAGTGGTGCGTCGACATCTGCCACAAGAGCGAGGCCAGCGCTTCGTCATGATACTCGTCCTGCTTCTCGACGAGCTTCACGAACACGCTTTGCATCGCATCGACCGCCTCTTCCTCGTCTTTGAGGAGAGCGCGGCATCGACGCAGGACCATCGGTCCATACTTCGAATATGTAGCTTCGATATCGAGAGCCATCACGGGTCCGCTTCGGGTTCACCAAATGACAAACACCGGAGCTCCCTCGGAGTGTCACTTCTTTTTTGAAAAAAAGTACGACGATCTCCCTCGACGGCTGATGAGAGAGGTTACTCGGTCAGGAGCCGGTCGAGGACATCCTGAAGTACTTCGTAGTTGTCGTAGTGAATCTCGATGCGGCCCTTTCCGTGGCGGTCTTTGACCTTCACACGGGTGCCGAGGGCTCGCTGAAGTTCCTCGGTCACGCGTCGGACCTGGGCATCGTCGCGGTACCTCGCAGCCGGCGAGCTGTTGCTGTTCGCTGCGGCTTCCTCTTCCTCGCCGGGGACCTTCGATTCGCGGACGAGCTCTTCGGCTTCCCGAACCGAGTACCCGTGGCGAACCATGATCTCTGCGAGTTCGACCGCTTCTTCGTCGGGGAGCGCAGCGAGGCTTCGCGCGTGGCCGGCGGTTAGATCACCCGCCTCGAGATGAGCGCGGACGGATTCGGGCAAGTTCAATAGACGCAGTGCGTTGGCCACAGCCGACCGGGACTTCCCAACTTCGTCAGCGACGGTCTGCTGCGTGAAATCGAACTCGTCGATGAGCCGCCGGTACGCGAGCGCTTCTTCGAGCGGCGACAGGTCCTCGCGCTGGACGTTTTCGACGAGCGCGAGCGTGAAAGCTTCCTTGTCGGAGAGCTCTTTGATGACGACCGGAACTTCTTCGATCTCAGCCTGCTGGCAGGCTCTCCAACGACGCTCCCCCGCGATGAGTTCGTACTCGTCGCCAATGGCCCGGACCACCAGTGGCTGAATCAAGCCACTCGCCTCAATCGACTGTGCGAGTTCGGCGAGTGCGGCCGGGTCAAAGTTCTTTCGCGGCTGCTCGGCGGCCGGCCGAATCGAATCCACCGGGACGAAGGCAAACGTGCGATCGAACCCGTTCTGGGTCTCGCTCTTCTGCGGAATGAGGGCACCAAGGCCTTTGCCGAGCGCCTTTCGTCGTCCACGTTTCTCTTCGTTTGCCATCACGTCGTGCTCATCGAGCAAAAGAAATCATTGGTCACGCGGTCGCGCGAACTTCATAGCGGTTGCGCGTCAGGAACTCGCGCGTGAGCTCGCGATAGCACTTCGCGCCGCGCGAAGAGTTGTCGTAGCTGATGATCGCCTCGCCGTAGGACGGTGCTTCACTCAGTCGAACGTTTCGCGGAATGACGGTCTCGAAGACGAGGTCGCCAAAGTGGGTCGTGACTTCGTCGGCGACCTGCTCGCTCAGGTTCGTACGCGCGTCGTACATCGTGAGCAGAATACCTTCCAAAGTCAGCTTCGGGTTCAGGTGCTCGTGCACGAGCTGGATCGTACGCAGCAGTTGTCCCATCCCCTCGAGCGCGTAGTACTCGGTTTGCACCGGTACGAGCACCGTTGTCGCCGCCGCGAGCGCGTTCACGGTGAGGAGGCCGAGGCTCGGCGGGCAGTCGAGGATTACGAAGTCCCATCGAGGCTCGAGGTTCGCGAGCGAATCGCGAAGCTGGTACTCGCGAGTCTCGTGCTCGACGAGCTCGATCTCGGCGCCTGCGAGATCGGGCGTGCTCGGCAGCAGCTGGAGCGACTCGTACTGGGTCTGGAGGATCGTCTCGTCGAAGGTCGCGTCACCCAAAAGCACGTCGTACGTCGACCGTTCGCAACTGTCGCGGTCGATGCCGAGTCCGCTCGTCGCGTTCCCCTGAGGATCCATGTCGATGAGGAGCACCGAACATCCGTTCGATGCCAGGCAAGCGGCAAGATTGACCGAGGTCGTGGTCTTGCCGACGCCACCCTTCTGGTTGGCGACCGCCACAACCTTGTTCGTTCGTTTGTTCATCGTGAACTCTGTGCCTATCCGTGGCGGTTTTGCTGCCACATCGTTGGTGTTTCCGTGCCCCCGGGCCCCCGTTTGGGAGGCCAAAATTGAGGCGTCCCACTATCCCCCGGTTGTGGAAAAACTTCAACCATCGGTCGAGGATTCACCAAACCTCAAGCAATGGTTGAGGCTACGTTGAGTCGGCACTTTTGCGGCCTCGCTTGCCGGTGGAAGCTGTGAGCTTGACACCCCGCACGCCCCCGCCTATACCTCTTCCCCCTCGGCGACTCGCCGGGGAACGAAGACGGGGCGTGGCGCAGTCTGGTAGCGCACTTGCATGGGGTGCAAGGGGTCGCAGGTTCAAATCCTGTCGCCCCGATTCGCGGGAGCCGCTGATCCAAACGGATTAGCGGCTTTTCTCGTTCTTGGCTCGGCCGTCCTCCCAAATTTTCTGAACACCAAACGGCTACTCGCGTGTCTTCTTGGTATGGATGACGAACTAGACATGCTGTACCGGCGCTTTGCCTTCACGGTGCACCGCCGATGCGAAGCGTTGCTCCAAGACGCCGACGAAGCGCAAGAGGTCACGCACGAGGTCTTCCTCCGGGTGCTCGAGCGCGGCGACGTCGACATTCAAACTCCGTCGAGTTTCTTCTACGTCATCGCGACGCGTCTCTGTCTCAATCGACTTCGAAACCGAAAGAACCGGAAGACTTCGTCAAACTCGGATCTTCTCGACCAGATCGTGAGTTGGCGACCCAGTGCCGAAGACGAGTCCGCGGCTCGAATGATCCTTCGAAAGCTGTTCCGCGGTCACCCCGAACAGACTCGATTGATGGCGGTCCTGCATCACCTCGACGGGCTCACGCTCCAGGAGACCGCAACTGCCCTCGGGACCTCGGTGTCGACCGTCCGGCGACGGCTGCGACAGCTCAAGCACGAACTCGAAGACATGGAGGGAACATGAGGATTTCCGACCGAAAGCTCGATCAACTTCGCCTCGGGGAGCTCTCCGCCGAAGAGGAAGCTCGAGTCCTCGAAGCGCTCCAAGCGACCGGCGAAACCCACCGCATCGATCAGCTCATCGCATCGGCAGCCCACTACTACGAACGATATCCTGCCGAATCCGCCGTTCAGCAGATTCGTCACGCGCAGGCGCGCTCGAAGCGACAATACTTAGATCAGGAAAGAACGATGCCACTGACACGCACAGCCGCAGCCGTTGGACTCATCCTAATGGCGACCGCGATCGCCTTTTATCTGAACGGCGAGGAGGCTCCAGGCACGCCTCCTGACCCGCCAGTCGCGAGCGCTTCATCCGGCGCCATGCGGCCACCAGAGGCCCCACAAGACTCGGCCAAACCGCTGCAAGAGCACCTTTCCGACGGGCTCGCCGCAGAGTCTCCTGCCGATGGTCGGGCCGACTTTCTTCGTGTTTTGGAACTCCACGCTCAGCTCGACACGCCGACGGCGGCCGAACAAGACGCTGCCGCTCAAGCTCAGTTCATGCTCGCAGAGATCACTGCACTCGAGGCGTTCTCAGTGAGTCTAGTTGGGGATGATGAACAAGGGCTGAAGCAGGCCATCAGCCGCAAGACTGCTGCTAGTGCAAAGGCTCACGAGGAGTTTCAAAAGGTCCTGGAGTTCGAACGTCCTAGATGGTCAGTGGCGGCACGAACCCGAGAAGGCATGCTGTTTCGTGACCTCGCGGACGCCATCAAAGCGTCGCCGATCCCCGCACGTCTCGATCCGAGTCAACGCGAGAAGTATCGGGAGGTTCTGACGGCGAACGCACTACCAGTGGAACGACGTGCAGCGACGGCGTTTCACTCCGCGGTGGAGCTCTCAAACTCAGAAGGGATTTCGACGTCCGACACCGGTGCCGCTCGACTCGCCCTGAAGCGTTTGGAGGCGCGAGGAATCGAGCCGCTCACCGAGTGAGACGCGCTAGAGTTCCCACGGATACGGGAGTCGAGTGAGTTCGGAGGTCTCCGAAACTACTCCCGGTCCGAGCAAACCTTTCTCTGACTCACCAGCGCAATACACGCCGTCGGCCGCCACAGCGCACGTGACACAGGTGCCGGGCTCAAAAATTTCGATCGGTTCTGCAAACGCGACCGCCTCTGGCAGTCGCGGCATGGATGTCGAACCCGTCGCCTGGTTCCCGCCGCAGGAGGTTCCGACGACCCACCAGGGGCCGGTCTGGAGCTCTAGAAAGGTGAGATTGTTTACCGCGTGCACACCAACATACGAGCGAGCGCCGTTGCCGTCGGAGACCGTGCGCGACGTGACGAGCCCGTCGTTGGGATCTCCCAAGCCCCCTTTGCTCGAGTCTCCCCAGCAAGTCGCGCCTTCGGCCGTGATTGCGCAACCGTGATACCTCCCGAGCGAAAACTCGTGCGTCGGCGACGTAATGCCCAAATTCTCCGGGCGAGTGATGTGGTCCGGGGCAGCCGTTCCAGTGACCCAGTCCTTGTCGCCCCAACACGCAATTGCGCCAGAACCCGCGCGGCTCGCGCACGAGCCCGTGTGACTCACCTCGACTCGCTCGAACTCGTCCGTGACATTACCAACCAGTCGGAAAGGTGAGGCTGTGTCCGTGCCCGTCGTCTGCTGCGTGTCGTTTTTGCCCCAGCATCCCACTCGGCCTCCTTCGACCACGGCGCAGCCATGCGAATGCTCGTACGAAAAATCGAGAACACGAAATCCGATGTTGAGGTTTCTCGGCGACGTGCGGCGACCGACCCGGGAGTTGAGTCGCAGAGTCCAACCGACGCCCCAGCCATACAGGTCTCCATCGATCGTCAGCGCGATGCACGAGCTCTCGCCGCACTCGACGTCTTCGACCGGAGCGGCGATCTCGGCATGGTCAACTGGCGCCATGATCGGGTCCAACTCACCCGTCAAACCCCGACCTAGTTGCCCATTGTCGTTCGTGCCCCAGCACCAGACTCGACCTTGCACCGTCACGACGCACGCGACGTCTTCGCCAACAGAGATATCGCGAATCTCAAATCGAGATATGACTTCGGCTGTCGCGTCGAGGCCTTCATAGGTCACGGCCCACACGAGTGGTCCTGTGGTAGATGCGACCAACCGGCCGTCTTCCGTCTGTTCTAGGCCTGACGAGAAGTCGCTTGAAGCAAGGTCCGCGATGGAAATCTCGACCGTGCCGGAGTCGTCGGTGAGATAGACCTTCGCCACGAAGGGCAAGCCGACCTCGACAATCTGCGGAGCATCGATCGAAAGCCCAGGCTCCAGTCCCGCGTCTTCCCCGGCGTCCGAGTCGCCGACGTCTGGACTTGCCATGTCGATCGTGCCGCCAGAGTCGACGTCATCGACGGAAGAAGCATCGGCGGTCGACGCATCGACATCGCTCAGTTCGGGGGCGCTCTCGAGGCATCCAACCGCAAGCGCAACAACGAGTCCGAGGAGCAGCTGGGCAAGTCTCATCTCAGTTTTCCGCGTGATTGGAGGTGCCTGAAGAGTACCGAAGGCTCACTCTTGGCTCAATTTGATATGCTCCACTGCAAAGCGACTTCGCCAGCGGACGAGGCGCCGGAACATTGTTTCGTGCCAAGAATCCGGTATTCTAAGAAAAGTGATTCTTCGGCAATCGGAACCGTGTGACTCCTCGTGTTTTCATCATCGCGATTTTGCTCGCCCTGACCGCGGGTTGCATCCTCGATCCGCCTGAGGCGGACGACCCGACGACGGCACCAGACGGTGACGACGAGAATCAGGTCATCGTCGATGCCGGAGAAACCACATCCGAACCCGAAACCTCTCGAAATGGGCGCCTAGACGGCGGAACAGCCGCACCCGTCGACTCAGGTCCGCCCGTAGATACCGGCCAAGACGAAAATGGTCGTCCTCACGGGGCAGAACCATCCGAAGATGCCGGGTCAGCGTCGGAAGACTTCGACGCCGCGCTCAACAACGGCCGAGATTCCGGCTGACCTCGCTTCGCTCGCGCCACCAACGCCTTGCGTTTGCGTTCCGCGACCACCGAACTCATCGACCATAGCGCCACAACCGCCGTAATCGCCAACCAGGCGAGATGCGGCCACATCGGAACGTCTTGGCGAATCACGGCCCGCTTGGGCTGGTCCGGATCGTACCAGACCAGCATGGTCTTCTGACCATCCTTCTCTTTGCGAATCAGAGACTTGATGAGCTTCTCGTCATCCGCCCAGACGGTGACTTCGTTCGATCCGAAGTACTTCCGACCATCGATGCGATACGAAAACTCAACCACGCTGGTCGAACCCAGCTTGTGCTCTTTCTCGAATTGCGACCGCACTTTCGCGCGTGTCGACACGTAGTTCGGCGCATCGCTCGCAATCTTCAGGCCTTCAATGGCCGTCGGCACTGCGAAGATAACGAGGAAGATCGCGGAGAGAAGTCCTACCCAGGGGAGTAGGACGCGAGCCATGCTCATGAGTAACTGACCACGGCTCCAGGTGAGACGGTCCAGGGGTCGTCGCCCTCAGCGACCGTCATGATTTCGAGTCCATCCTCCGTCACCACCACCGTGTGCTCGTACTGCGCCGACAGCGAACCATCGCGCGTCACCGCAGTCCATCCGTCGTCGAGAATCTTCACCGGCCAGTTCCCGATGTTGATCATCGGCTCGATCGTGAACGACATGCCCGGCCGGAATCGCATTCCAGTGTTCTTCCTCCCGAAATGCGGCACATCGGGCGCGGTGTGGAAAGTGCGTCCGATTCCGTGGCCTTGGAACTCTCGAACCACGCTATAGCCGAGCGCCTCGGCGTGCTTCTGAATCGCCGCGCCAATGTCCCCCACGCGATTTCCGACCTTGACCACGTCGAGCCCTTCCTTGAGCGAATCCGCGGTCACCTGCGCCAGTTTTCGAGCTTCATCAGACGGTTCGCCGACAAAGAACGTCGCGCACGTGTCGCCGTGGAATCCGTTCAGGATGAGCGTCGTGTCGATCGAGATAAGGTCGCCGTCGGCGAGGACGACGTCGTCGCTCGGGATGCCGTGGCAAACCACCTCGTTGACGCTCGTACAGATTGAGCGAGGAAACCCTTTGTAGTTGAACGGTGCGTGCGTCACGCCGTGCTTCTTGGCGAATGCCACGGCTGCATCGTCGATGACCTGCGTCGACATACCCGGCTCGACCATCGCCCCAAGCTGCTTGAGCAGCGTGGCCGACAGTTGACCCACTTCACGCATCTGATCGATCTCGTCTTTCGACAACAATTCGAGCTGGCGTCGTCGTCTCTTCAACATCTCGTTCTCCACAACGGCCGTCGAGCCGGCCGAGCATAGCAGTATCCATCATCCACACATTGGATGCATTGCATCGGATATCGCTTCGTTTCAAGTGGGATCATTGCCGCGGCGCGGCGTTGATTCAAGGCTTGGGCGGATGACGAACTGGTCCAGAATGGCCGCTGACGTCGCTCGAATCCTGGAGCAGACGAAAGGCCTCCTCTCGGAGGGCCCGCGAAAGTCGCTCGAAGTCTGGGTGTAGCAGCACTGGGATGAACTGACCCTCGTACTCGACCTCGACGGCCGGAAGAACGCCCTGACGCAAGAGCGCCAGCAGGTCGTCCTGCTCCACGCTCTCGAAAACGCGTCCGAAGAGCTTCACGGCCCACGAGCCAGCTGGCAACAGGGCCTTGATCGAAGTCGTCGACTGGTCGGAAACCGCCGACATGCGCATCAAATCGCCAGTCCTCGTTCCCCGCCCTCTCTGCTCCGGCGTTCGGCGTTGGACCTGAAACACGTCGGTCGCGGTATTGATCGACGTCGAGTCGCCGAGTCCATCTTGCGTGAACTCGTCCTCGTCGGTTTCGAACAGGTCGGAGGGTCGCTCAGCGCCCTCCTCTTCGGTCGCAGTGTCTTCCTCGAGCGACGACATTCCACCTGCGCCAAAAGTTCGCCACTTGCGGCCATGCTCGAGCAAGTCGAAGTCCGGACCACGCATGCTGCGTGACCAGGCCGTCCAGAGGCGGAATCCGGAGTCTGCACCGTTCGTCGTGCAATGGAGACCTTCGCCGAGCGAAGTCCACGCATCAGGCCCCGGGTTGTAGTGAAGAAGGAAGTCGCGCAGCTCGATCAGGTCCTGCGCCGTCGCGGTCCGATGAAGCATCTCGCCGATGAGTCGGTAGAACGACTCTTCTGGTGATCCGCACTCCCGAATTGCTTTCCAGTTGAACGCCATGACTCGCTCCACGACTGATGTAGCCCGATGTAGGACAACGTAGTCTATTGTGGCTCAAAGTCAAAAGTACGACGCCCCGGCCGAAAGGCCGAGGCGTCGAGACTTAGTGCTGATTCGAAGGTCAGTCGCGACGGCGTCGTCGCACAACCATCATCAGGGCCAGAAGGAGCGCTGCCGGGCCAGCCTGCCCCGGGCCTCCGTTGGCGCATCCGCAACCTTCGTCCGCACCGACCGAGCCGCTTTCGCCGCCGATCGAGAATGAGATCGAAGCGACGGGACCGCATCGGTCGAATCCGTCGATCGCGCACCCTTGAACGTACTGGGTGTCGCCGTCGAGCAGGCCGGTGATCGACCACTGAGTGACCTGACCGGTGGGCTCGATGCGCTCCCAGTTTGCCGGGTCGGCGTCGCAGGAGCTGAACTCAGGATTCGTGGACGCACAGATTGCGATGTCGACCGGGTGACCGTCGGGGTCGGAAGGCGACTCGATCTCGATGTCGACGTTTCGCGTGCCAGCCGGGAGCGTCGAACCGTCGGCTGGCGACAGGAACGTGAGCGCTGGCGGAAGCTGGTCGTCGGCATTCAGGTAGAAGTCGCACGCCGCCCATTCCGACTGACGCTCGCCTCGCGTGGCGCGGAGGCGAATGGTGTAGTGGCCGTCTTCGGCGAGGTCGGCGCCAGTGAGGGGCACGAACGTCTCGGTTCCCTCGGCTTGCTCGACCGTCAGTTCAAAGACCGGCGTGGCCGATTCGGGGTCGTCGCCGAAGTTGAAGATCTGAATGTCGAAGAAGACCTGGTCGCCCATGATGTTCGGAATCGTGATTCCTTCGGTCGACGTCAGGACAGCCTCGTTGCACTGCGACTGGAATGGCTCACCGAATCCCGGAACGTCGGGGGTGAACTGGTCGAACGTGCCGAACTGAACCGTCGGCGACCAGCCACTCATGGCGCCGCGTGCGTCCACCGCACGAGCGCGGACCCAGTACGATCGGCCCCATTCGAGCTCGTCGGCGACCGACCATTCGGTCGAGTCGGAGTTGGTCTCCATCGCGACCGTGCCGCTGGAGAGAACCGAACCAAAGCCGTCGTCCTCGGCTACCTCGATCTCGAAGGAGATGTCTTCGCCTTCGGGGTCGGTCGACGGGCTGACGGCGATCGCAGGCGTGCGCGTCATGAGCACCTCGCCAGCCGTCGGCTTCAGAACTTCCGGAGTAGTTGGTGGGTCGTTCACGGAGTCGACGATGAATGTGAACGGTGCCGACCACGCGCTGTAACCGGCCATCACACCGCCATCGAATGCGCGGGCACGCCATGAAACCTCGGCGTTCTCGGGCAGGTTCGACGTGGCCAGGGTGGTCATTCCACTCATGTCCTCTGCGACTGTGCTGGCAAGGTCTGGCGTGAAGTCGACCGGGCCGAAGTACACTTCGTACTCGTATACCAGTGCGTCGAGGTCGGGGTCCGTGGAATTCTCGAGCACGAGGTCGGGCGAGCGGGTCATCACGACCGTCATGTTGCTCGGGGTCAGCAGGACCGGCGTCGTGGGAGGAAGGTTGACCGCCTCCACGCCGACAGCGACCGATTGCTCAGTCGTGAACTCACCGTCGGTTGCACTCACCGTGATGGTGTATGGACCTTCCTGGGCAGCGGTCTGCGAGACCATCCAGTCGAAGGTTCCGGTTCCATTGCTGAGGTTCACGTTGCCGACAGCGACAACGTTTCCGTTGGCGTCGGTAACCGTGACGGTGACCATGACCATGTCGTTCTCAGGGTCGCCGTAGGCGAATTCGACCGAGAAGGTCTCGCCCTCGCTCACCATGATGCCCATCGGCAGGTCGGCGACCGGGGTGCTCTGGTAGGTCACGTCCAAGGTCGGGCGACGGTTGCCCATCTCGACGTCGAGCACGTAGGCGCCGACCGATTGGTGCTCATCCCCGTCGTAATCCGAGTCACCGAACATCGACACTGCGAAGCAATAGCGGCCGTCGGCCGGAATCTCGCCCGTATCCACCAGCGAGCCGCGCGTCGTCGCGTCGGCATCGTCGTTCTCTGCGATGCGCGTCGCGCGGTCGCCCGTCCAGAAGCTCAAGATCGGGTCCGACCACGGGTGGTCGCGGACCACGCCGTTGACCGTGATTTCCGATTTTGCCGTCGCGATGACGCGGTCGCCTGCGAGGAGGTTTGCGCAGTGCCAATCGACGTCGGCGTTCAGCGGTCCGATGTAGGCACCGGTCGAGACGAACGGGAGGCCCGTGATCGAGTCTGCGCCCGCTGCGGTCGGGTTGTCGTTGGGTTCGTGCGTGTCGGCAGCGAAAGGGGTGAGCGTCTGATTTCCGACGGCAGCGTTGGTGCTGTTGGTCACCGACCAGGGGCCGAATACGCCGGTCGCATAGGCCCCCGACGGGTCGTAGATGATCCCCATGTAGGTCGTCGGACCGTTCACGTCGGAGGGAAGTCCGCGCATGTAGAAGTTACCGAGGTGAGGGTTACCCACGCAGCACGGGCCGTCCGTGACGTCATTGTGGTGTACTCGGTAGTCGTTCGTCGCCTCGGTACGAACGATCATGCCCTGCAGCTTCGCGTTCGCGCCGTTCACCACGGTGCCGTCGATTCCGGCTTGCACGGCGAGCTGGAAGTCGTAGCCGGTGAGATCGTCGGTATCCAAGATCGCGATTCCGTCGGCGTCAGCGCCCACGTATCCGCCAGAGGTCGGCGCGACCACATCGTACCACTCATCGCCGTAGTTCCCGGTGATCCCCGGTGCCATACGAGCGTGCAGGTAGTACGTGTCTGCCGGCAGATTCACGATCGAGTAGTTACCCGACGCATCCGTCGTCGCTGAGCCAATCGCGTTTACGCCCTTGCCGTCGGAAACGTACGCCGTAACCAAAATGCCAGGAATGTTCGCCATCGAGGCGTTCTTCACATTCCCGCTCAGGCTTCCTGCGAAAGCTGTAGACGAGACCATCGCGATAGCGACGACAATTGTAGACAGAATCGGCAATCGCCTTTTCATAGTGAGGCTCCAAGTTCATCAGTTTGTCTAGGTGGTTTCCCTCACTAACAAGAATAGTACAATAAGCAGCGGGAATCCACGCTTTTCGCACATTCCCCCCAAACTGAAGCTTGCTCACGAACTCCGGAAACACGATTGAACACAAACACTTACCACCTCGAAATGTCCGGCACCGCCCTCGCCGCAGAAGTAAAAGGCGGGAGAGCATCCGCACTCGAGATCGTCGAGGAACATGCCAGACATATCGAAGCGGTGAACCCAACACTCAATGCGGTTGTCGCTCACCGCTTTGACCTCGCTCGGGCAGAAGCACGGCGGGCAGACGCTATTTTTGCGTCTACTCCTGGCGATCAGCTCGGTTCGTTCCATGGGGTCCCCTTCACCGTGAAAGAGAGCTTCGAGCTCGCGGGCATGCCGCAGTCAGCAGGCCTTTGGGAACGGCGAAATCACATCTCGGTAGACGACGCACCTGTCGTCGCACGTCTGCGGAAAGCCGGCGCGATTCCGCTCGGCGTCACGAACACCTCCGAGCTCTGCATGTGGATGGAGAGCGCCAATCGCGTCTATGGGCGCAGCCGCAACCCCTACCACAAACGCCGAATCGTTGGCGGAAGCTCCGGCGGCGAGGGCGCGATCATCGGCGCGGGCGGCTCTCCATTCGGCGTAGGGGCGGATGTCGGCGGTTCGATTCGGATGCCGGCTTTTTTCAACGGCGTGTTCGGCCACAAGCCGTCGAGCCGCCTCATTCCCAGCACGGGTCAATTCCCCATCGCCGAGAACGAAGGCCTCCTCTACCTGTCGACCGGTCCGCTTGCCCGCCGAGCCGAAGACCTGTGGCCCCTCGTCCAGCTGATGGCCGGGCCTGACGGAGTCGACCCGACCACCGAGAAGCGTGAGCTTCAAGACCCATCGACCGTATCCCTCGAAGATATGGAAGTCCTCACGGTGCGTGGGAACGGATTCCGCCGAATCTCTCCGGACCTCCGGCGAACACAGCTAGCGGTCGAACAGGCGCTCACAAACCAGGGCGCTCGTGTGCGTCAGGTTCGCCTCCCCGGGATCGAGAAGTCCGTCGACATCTGGGCGCAGGCCATGTCTTCCGCCAACTCGACGGCCTTCAAGGAGTTGCTGGGCCTTCACCGAAAGCGCGACCTTGGCTTCGAGTTCATCCGGTGGTCGATGCGCCGCTCTCGGCACACGCTGCCTGCGCTCGTCCTGGCAGTGCTCGAAGAAGTTCCGCAGCTCGCGCCCGAGGACACCTCCGAGATGATGGCGTTCGCCGATGAGCTTCGCGCCGACCTCGAAGCACAGATTGGCGACGGGATCATGCTCTATCCCAGCTACACGCGCCCTGCCCCACGCCATCGACTGCCTCTCCTGACCCCCATGGATTGGGTGTACACGGGCCTGTTGAACATCATGCAGTTCCCGGTCACGCAGGTGCCCCTGGGTCTGACCCGGGGTCGCGCGCCGCTGGGCATCCAAGTGGCGTCCTCGCGCGGAAACGACCACATCACCGTCGCGGTCGCGATGGCACTGGAAGAAGAGTTCGGGGGCTGGATTCCGCCGTGGCGGGTCTAGATAGCCAGGCGAAATAGGCGGCGCCGAAGGCAAAAGAAAACCCGGCCGAGGCCGGGTCGATTGGAGCACTTGGGGCAAAGCCTAGAACTGGTACTTCAGCCTGAACTTGCCGCCACCCGCAAGAAGGGGGTCGAGGTAGAGATAGGCTCGATCTCCCGACTCCGCATCTTTCCAGATGTTGAGCTTCACGGTCTGCATCACGAGCTTCTCGGCGCCCTTAATCATCTTGGCGGCCGTAGGTCGTACTGGTCGGACCGGTTGCACCATCGTTGGTGCTTTTGCCTCTTCTTGCTGCAGCACCACGATGGGTGGCTCCGCAGCTGCCTCCGAGGCAACCAGAAACATGGCCAGCGCAATTGCGCCGAAAACCGAAAACCTCATCGCGACTCCGTGCGACCGAGATTGATGTGGATTAGCTCTACTCCAGAATACGGACTACGAAGTTTTTGTGCAACCAAATCGAACATGCGGCATCAGCGCTAGCCGATTGTCGCCTGCAACGCCTTGAGCGTGGGAGGCTCAGGGTCTCCCAGAAGTGGATGGATTTTCGACACTTTTTCGTTCTGGGTGCCACACGCAGCCAAGACGCGATCTCCCTTCAAGTAGTACGCCGTGAAGTCTCGCTTCGCGAGCGAACCATCGATCACCACGTCGTCCCACGACGGCGCGTGGCCGACATACTTCAACGTCATCCCGTACTGCCGAGTCCAAAAGTAGGGAACGGCGGTGTACTCGATCCGTTCCGACTCCTCGGTATCCGCCATCGCACTCGCGGCCACCCTCCCCTGCTGTTCGGCGAGGCGCCAGTGCTCGATGCGCGTGCGCTCCCCGGTGCGCGGGTCGACGAAGCGCGCGATGTCGCCAGCCGCCCAAACATCGCGAACGACGTACATTTCGTCGTTCACGTCGAGGCCGCCGTCTTCGGCCGGGTTGATGCCATGAAGGATCTCGGTGCCCGTTGGCTTCACTCCGGTCCCGATGATCACGAGGTCGGCCGGAACCGTTTCGCCCGAAGCAAGCCGAACGCTCTTGGTGTTCACCCGCTCGACCGTGTCGCCGAAGTGGAACTTCACACCGTGTTGCTCATGAAGCTCCCGGTACATCTTACCGAGCTCTTCTCCCAGCGTGTCTTCGAACGGGACGCTGCTGTCTGTGATCACGGTCACGCCGAGCCCGCGCGTGGCGAGCGAAGCGGCCGTTTCGAGCCCGATGAACGATGAGCCAATCACCGCGACATGCTCGATCTCTGTCTCTTCGTCTTCGACCGTCGCAACGATTCCGGCCACGTCTACGCGCTTGCGCAGCGTGAAAACGTGGTCTTGAGTCGCCCCCTGCATGCTCGGCACTACCGGCGCGCTGCCGGTGGCGAACAAGAGCCGGTCGTACTCGCGAACCTCGCCGTTTTCGAAGTGAATTCGCTGGGCGTAGGTGTCGACCTTGGTCACGGTGCGTCCGAGCATCAGGTCGATTCCACTGTCACGATAGAAGTCGTCGTCGCGCATCACCGCGTCTTCCATGCCGGCTTCGCCAGCGAGGACAGACTTCGAGAGTGCGGTGCGGTCGTAGGGCATCGTGTCTTCGTCAGTCACGAGAAAGACACGCCCCTGGTAGCCGGTTCGCCGAAGTTCCTCGGCGGCAGCAGATCCTGCGGCGCCTCCCCCGATGATGAAGAATCGCCGTGGGTCGCGGCCGAGCTTTCGGTCCACCATTACGGGCGGTCGACTCTCATCGGCTTCCTTTGGCGAACGCACGATGACCTCGCCATTCTCAACGCGGCATTCGAACTGCTCGAGGCAGTCTCGTGCGGGCGGCTCGAGCATCTTGCCCGTGCGCGCATCGAAGTGAGCGTCGTGCCATGGACAGATGATTCGGTCGCCTTCGAGGCGCCCGTCTTTGAGCGGCGCCCCTTTGTGAGTGCAGTGCGCTCCGAGGGCGAAGAACTCGCCGTCGAGTCGTACGACGAGGATGTCGGTGCCATAGACCTTCACGGCCCGCATCGTCCCGTCTTTCATCCGCCCCACTTTTACGACTGACTTCTTCTTCGTCCTCGCCATCGCGACTCCATGTTGGTTCATGTAAGCGCAATCAGCGGCGCACGTTTGCCCCGATTGCGGGCAGTGCATTACCACAAATTTCGATTATAAACCACGGAGCAACAAAGAACGGGGAAATGCGCGAAGAAAGCGCGCATTTGAAACAGTTCTCTATTCGCCGACGGGGCGCGTTCCGGCCAGAGGCCCAGCCGGTGAAACGGCCGAAATCCATACGGGTTGTGGCAGACGGTCGAGCCAATCGAGATCATTGGCGACCGAATCGTCTTCAATCTGACTGCGCACGGACTTCTGGAACTCGACCTCGGCTTTGGCGAGGTCTTCGTCGGTGGCGAGTCGCACCGAATCGACCGCGAAGCGAGCGGCACTCTCGGCGCCCTTTACCGAATCGAGGAAGAGCGTCTCGACCGCAGAAGCAATCGAGACAGCAGCTTGAACCCCGGCGCGCGCGAGCACGTCGTCCGCATCAGGGTCGAGGTCTTCCGTCAGTCTGGCGACCAGCTCTCGCGCCCCGTCAGCGGCATCATCGAGACCGCCAATCCAGAGCCGCATTCGCTCCATGGCCTCGTCGATGTTGTCGTCGGAGCCGAGGACCGACCGATAGATCGGGCCGACACGTCGAGCGGAAGCGTACGCGAAGACAACGCGTTCTCGTGGCCCCAGCTGGGCCACCATCGTTTTGAATGGATCAATCATCATCAATATTCGTTCGTGCATCAGACACAACAACGCCGGGGCAAAGCGCCCCGGCGTTGGATTCAATTACCACCGAAGTGGTTCAAAACATCAGGGGCAGCCAGGCATCGTCGGCTCGTTGCCGGTCGAACCAGCAGCCCATCCACCGCTCGAGCTAATCGCGAACGGGGCGAACACATTGAGGTCGAGCGTGCCGCACATGGACTCGCCAGGGGTGAGGCTGCTCGTCACGGCCGGCATGTCGGCCCACAGGGGGTCGTTGCCAATCGGGTTGCTCTCGGCCGGGATGAAGAAGTTCCGTCCGTTGAGCGAGAGGTTGCCGTTTCCGTCGTCGGAAGCGTTGACGAGGTACGCGATCACGAAGCCTGGCGTATCGACCGACTCGAGCGTGCCGTGCAGGCACGTCAGGTCGGACGCTACGAGGTTCATCGCAAGGTTGGTCGGCGAGTTCTGGCGGTCCGTCTGGAACTGGAACGTGTAGTCACCAGCAACATCCGAGAATCCGCACGGCGTTTCGCCAACGATTGCGGGACAACCCGACACTGCGAGGTCCGCGTCGTACGAGTAGCCAGCTGCCTGGTCTCGGAGCATCGACCACGAGCCGCTGACTTCGAGGCCGAGCGGGTCGATGACCGTGTCGAACGAACCGCACGCGCCGTCGTCCGTGTAGCCCGCGGCGAGCGCGGTGATGTTCGACGTTCCGCCGTTCGGAAGAACGGGGTTTGCGCCCGGTGGGATGACGAAGTTCGGAATGCGGACGATGAGTTGACCGTCGCGCTCCACAATCGCCGTCACGTCGCCGAGATCGGTCGTTCCGTCGCTTCCTGCGTAGACTTCTCCGCTGAAGCACTTGGTCTCGTCAGCATCTTCGACGATGTCGAGGATGAGCGACGCGCGCTCGCTCTGAACGCCCGACTTGAATTCGAACGCCCACTGACCGGTGAAGTCCACATCGGGGCAGCGGTAGAACGAGTCGTCGACCATTCCAGCGTCGCCGCCCATGTCGCCACCACCCATGTCGCCCATTCCGGCGTCTTCGGTTGGCAAGGTGCCTTCGGGACACTCGAACATCGGCTCCACCGTGGTCAGGTCAGCGCCTGCTTCCACGGGAACCGTGCCGAACGTTGAGCCCGCAATCGAAGCCGTGATCGGCTCCGAGACCATTCCAGAACCGGTTCCGCAGAACGAGTCTGCGCCGAGGACCGTTCCCTGAATGATGATCTGAGCGACGATGTCCGATCCCGTAACCGGGTTCGAATCGCCAGGTGCTGCGACGTCGCCAAAGTCGACCTCGAACGTGCCGTCTTCGGCCAGCGTTCCAGTCCCGACGATCGGCTCGCCAACTTCGGCTCGCGCATCTTCACGCGGCTCACCGTTGGCGAGGTCGGTCTTGAGCGGCTGGATCGAAATCTCGAAGGTGAAGTCCTCCTGAACCGTCACTTCGCTCAGGAAGTAGAAGGGGTCGCCCGTGTTGAGCGGCGTCTTCAGCGCGAAGAAGTACTGCCCCGAGAAGTCGACCTGCTGGCCACCCTCGATCGGCCCCATGTCTGGGATCTGGCGGTTCTCTTCAGTGCTTTCGACAAAGTCGTTGTATCGGCCCTCGGGGTCGGGCGACGTGCAGCCGATTCCGGCCGCCATGCCCGTGGCGAGGAGGAGCGCCATCGTGCGCTGCTTGGTATCAAACATGGTGTGTTCCGTATCTTTGCTCCCGGCGGACCGGGAAGGTTGTTCGTTCTAACGCGATCGTCTCAGTGCAGCCTGCGCGAATCAAATCTCAGAAGAGGAATCGCGCGTTGGTGTTGAGGACGAAAATGTTCTGGTTGTAGACGCCACCGTTTCCAGGCTGACGGCTAGGTGCTTCGAACGAGTTCGTCGCGCCGGTCTCCGACGTGTCGCGCTCGAAGTAGAGCACTTCGGTGCCGGTCACACCCAACTGGAAGTAGTCGGTGAACATGATGTGCGTTCCCAGCGAGAACGTGAGCTTGTTCATGTCCATGAGCGCGGGGTCGAGGGTCTCGTCAGGGATTGCGTTTCCGTCGTATCCAGCGCCTGCGGTGAACTCGAGCTTGTCGCTGAAGAACCACGATGCGCCGAGGCGAACACCGAAGGCGTCTTGCCAGTCGCGCTTGAAGACCTGAACGATCTTGCCGGAGTCGGGCGTGGTGTTGGCACGCGCGCCGGACTCGGTGATTTCACAGACGGTCTCGAGGTCGTCATTGCTGACGGTTGCGTCCAAGAGGCACTGCTGGTCGACGGCGCTCCAACGGGTGTAGTCGCCGAAGAGTCGGAGCTCCCAGGCTGGAACCGGGCGGAATCGCGCACCGAGGCGGTAGATGTCGGGCAACGTGCTCGTGAACTTCACGTCCGAAGTCGACGGCTCAGCCGTCGCAAGCGCATTGTCGAGCGTACCTTCGTAGATCATCTCGCCGGTCAGGTTCGGACGGCTCTGCCACGAGAGACCAACCCAAAGCTGGTCTTCCATCGCTTCCCACAGGGTGCCGACACCGATCGAGTAGTCCGTCGAGCTGACATCGACGAACGATCGCCCTTCCTTGAGGCGTCCGTCGGGCGTGACGAGGTTGTCGGTTCCGTCTGCGTTTCGCGCGCGAAGCGTGACGATGTCCGAGAGCAGCAAGTTGCCGGCGAGGCCGAACGACAGATTGATCGACTCGATCTCGTAAGCGAGCGCGAGGCTGAGCGCCAACGTGCGAATCGTGCCGTCGATCGAGAACCAACGAACCGAATCGTCGCCCGAACCGGGGAAGATTGCGTTCTTGGCGTCTGCGTTCTCGTCTTCGTCCCAGACGGCCTGTCCGCCGAAAGGAGCGTAGAACGCCAGGCCGAGCTTGAGCGGCATATCGACACCGAAGTTGGTCGTCACGCCGATCATCGGACTGTAGATCGTGTTGTTGAGGGTCGACTCGCCGGCGTTGGCGTCGACGGCTTCATCGCCCTGCCCCTCGAGCGCTGCGCCCGGAGCAAACGGGTCGCCATCAGCGTAGGGCGAGATCTGGCCCTCGGCGCGATCGAACGTTGCGGTTCGGAACGCGAGCGAGAAGTCGAGCATCAGCTGCGTGCCGTTCTCGGAGAGGCCGAAACCAGCCGGGTTGTAGTAGATCGAAGACGCGTTGGTCTCCGTCGGGTTTCCGTGCTCACCGCCGAAGCGGGCAGCTGCGAATCCCGAGGCGAAAGCGGTGGAGCTCGCAGTCAGGACGATGCCTGCCGCCAGCGCTCCCGTCAGTACGCTTGTGGTCGTTCGGTTCACTTGTTCCTCGCACACAGTTCGATGGGCGTCGCCGCGCTCGAGCACACGCTCGTACGGCCAGCCAGGTTCGATCTCGTCCGTTTGGAATCCTCGCCCTCGTGGCTCGGACTCCCTCAAGACATTTCGGATGATGTAGAGCGGTTATCACGTTCGCAGGGCGTTCGCATCCGTAATTACCTTTTTTTGACGTGGGCGGATCGGCGCAACACCGCACCATCGCTCAGCTTTGACACGATGCGTCGAAAAATGACCGGCGGTCATCAAAATTGCGCAATTCTGCGAAAGCCGCGAAATCGCTAAGCGAGCGCGCCGTCTACGCATGGGAGGACCCAAAACGCACGCACCTCTCCCCAACCGCGGTTGCCCGTGGCCCCTCCCCATATCCTTGATTCTTGGAACTCGTTCATCATGCGGGATGACTTGCGAATCAGCAATTGCAAAGAATTGGAAATCCGCGACTGCGCCCAGCCTCACTCGACTTCAACGGTGTCGAGTTCGTCGCCATCGAAGATTCCGAGCGCTTCGGCCGGCCCACCATAGTGGGCAGCCATACCCGTATCGAGTAGCCAGAGTTTGCCGTCGCATTTGCGCTTGATTCCCGACTTCTGCGGAGTGTGACCCACCGCGAGCGACTTCGCGTTGGCGGCCTTCAACATCACCTCGAGTGCCTCACAGTCCGGATCTTCGACACCCGACCAGGTGCGTGTCCAGAGCGGCCCATCCGAGTCCGTCGCCCAACGTGGCGGCTCCCCACCCTCGAGCATCCATCTCTTCATCTCGGCATTGATCTGGTCGATTCCGTGCTCGACGTGCGGCAGATGAACTCCCCCGTGTGCATAAAGCCGGTCATCAACCCTCGCCACCACCGGCTGCTCCGCCAGCCGCTTCGCCCACTCGCCCCCCGGCAAAAACGCGGCGAGTCGTCCACGCAACGCGGGCGGCACTCCTTCGAAACGTGGCTCATCCGGAAGCTGAAACTCAGCAAAGTCCGCGGCACCACCCGCGGTGACATAGCGGAGGTCACCCATCACGTTCATCACCTCGTGATTCCCGTTCATGAGCACGACACGTCCCCCGGCCTGTTCAGCCTGTTCCTGCAGCGTCCAGAGGAGCTCGTAGATCTCCCGCTCGTCATCGCCTCGGTCGAGCACGTCACCCGTCTGGATGAGCGTGCGCTTTCCGCCGGTCCAAGTGTCACCGGCGGCGAGCCCAGATGTCGTGAGGAGTTTTCGGAGGGGTCGGATGTCGCCGTGAACATCAGCGATGACCACGGTATGCGCTTGTCTTGGATCACGCTCGCCGGCCGGTTCCGCGGGCTTTCCCAAGTCTCCGGTCGAGTCGACCGGCACGGCTGGTTTGCTTGGCTCGGTCGGCGACTCGCAGGCAGCGAGCAGCAAGAGAATTGCGGTCAGGATGAAGCGATACATGAGGGTCGGGGTCGGTGGCACGAAACGCGTTCGACTTACTCGCATTTCGTCGCCCGGCCAGCAAGGCCGGCCCTGCCCCGCATCCCCTAGGCGGTCGCGGTGACCCGTTCTTCGACGGTCGCGAGCACTACCTGCTCGTCGGTGTTCGCGGCCATCGCCTGAGCGAGCCGACGGTCGAACTCCGCGAGCTCAGCCTCCTCCGATTCCCGCGAGCGCCGAGTCTCGACGGCCGTATGCGCGAGACGGCTTCTGGCCTCGACGTACCGCTTCTGCCAATCGACCGACGGCGCGATGGGCTCCTCCGGCGCTTCGTCCCAGATGGAGAGATTCGCAATCGCATGCGCTGCGCCAGCGGTGAGCAACGCAAACAGGAAGCGCGCCCCAATCATCGGCGCCGAGCCGACGAAGTCCCCCAACAAGCCAAGCGCGTGGCCCCCCAGCAACACCTCCGTCATCAAAACCAGAGGGAGCGCCACCATCGAGTAGCGCATCATCTCGAGCACCGGCAGCTCCGGTGCCTCCGACGTCAGGTACTTGTTGGCGGCGATGATCCCCAGTGGAATCGAGGTCGCGAACGTCAGGAACACCGCCGGATTCCAAAGTAGCGGCAGCGTTCCGGTGACGACGCAAGACGCGAGGGTGAACCCAACCCCGCCGAGGAATCCGACCGACGAGGCGAATCCTCGCTCGATTGCTTTCTCATCTGGGGTGGTTGCGACGTGATTTCGATCGAAGATTGCGCTGGCCATGTCGGGTCTCCTGGTTCGTGAAGGAATCTTTCCTCGGACGAATTGGAGACTAGAGGGCGGGCATGAAGCCGGCGTGGTCGGCGTGCGAATCGTTGGTGAAGTAGATGTGAATCTGGTGTGAACGCCTACTCGGTCGGCATCTTCACGTTGGTCGTCGCGTCGGGCCCGGCGGGGTCGCGGACCGGCTGGGCGACCGTTTCTCGAAGGTCTTCGTCGTGGACCTTGTGCAGGTGCGTGGGGTCTTCGGATCCTGCCAGCTGGGCCGCTCCCGCCAGCAGTTCACCTCGGGACGGGAGCAGATTTGTCGGTTCGTCGAGCTCGTCGAAATCATTCTGCGGAATCGTTGGCCGCGGCACATCTCCTCGCACGAGCGTCGAATCTTGGTCGGTCACGACAGGCTCGGGCGCCTTGTAGTCCGCCGCGCGAACACCCTCGAGCTTGCGAATGACCGGTGCACCGGCTGGCGCCTCGGCGACCGGCGCAGATTCGAGCCGTTTTGCGACATCCCCGCGAGAGACCCGCATCGTTGGCTCTTCGCTGACGTCCATCGCGCTGAGGGGAGCGAGCGACGGTACCGCTGCGATCGCCGCCTCTTTACCGGTCCGATAGTCCGGCTGCGACGACGGCACGGCGGGCGTTCCGAAATCGGGTGTGCTACGCGATATCGTCGGCTCCTCCGATGCCCCAATCCCGGAGCCGTCCACGACGATCGACCCGTCCTCTCCGGGCTTCGGCACCGCGGCAAGCCCGGCCATCGGAGTCCCCTGCATCCGTTTCACCTCATCGCCAAGCTGTCGCAGCTCGTTCATGCCCGCGTCGACCTGCTTGTCCTGGTCCAAAAAAACCTGAAGCACTGGGAACGTCCCGCTCATGTTCGAGATCACCGACTCGCGGCTCTCGCGAGCTTTCGGGAAGAGCAACGGCGCCACGAAAACTCCGACGAAACCGACGGCGAGGAACGCGAAGAGGACGTACCACCCGGCGTTCGTCGATTCGTTCGGAGCGTCGGGCGAAAACTCGACGCCAAGCGGAGCAAGCGCCTTCATGGCCATCTCCGTCAGGCCGGGGGCGAGCACTGCCACCGCCGCGCCCGCCAACATCAAGCCCATGATGAGAACGATGAGCGCTTCCGTCGTCGTCGCGCCGCGCGCACGTCGTACAGACCGAACGATTCGTAATCGATTCACCGGTTGAGTGCCTTCTCATTCTGAATTGGAGTGTTCGTTCAACAGGTTAACTCGCGCGGAGACAAATGACTACTCGCGCAAGTGTGGCGCACGCACCACAGTGGGTAGTGTCGTCCCCGCCGTTTCGTGGATCGAGCGCCGCAACCCGCCCTACCCCGCTCCAAAGCGTCAGAATGGCAGGATCCCCAGCATTCAAGCGCGCGCGGCGATGTAGGTAAAGGTGCGTCAATGTGGTGGCACGTATGGTGCACAGTATTTCGTGTGCAGCCGACGCACCGGCGCCGACTTTCAGAAGGGGCAACAGATGATGCGCACCACCAACAAACTCTTCATCTTCATCCTGACCACGGCATGGCTCGTCGCCGCTTGCGAAGACGGCAGCGGCTCGGCCGATGGCCCGCCGAGCCCTGAGGCTGGCAAAGAGTTCGCCGGCGCAGGCGGTGATTGGGACGGTGCCAAGTTCACCGACGAGAACGGTGTGACCTGTTCGCAGCCCTCCGCTTGTGGCAACTGCGACCTCGACTGTCGGGCCGATGGATTCGACACGACCGACGGCGGCGGTATCGACGACGTAAATCGTCCCGACACCGAACTGACGGGCGTCATCGAGACACAAGATGGCGTGACCGTCGACGTCGAAAAGGTCGAGAAGCACTTCATCTGGGTCGCGAACTCCGGCGAAGGCACCGTATCGAAGGTCGATACACGCACGTACGAAGAGGTCGCGCGATACATCTCCGGGCCCGACGGCCAGCAGAACGACCCTTCACGGACCTCGGTGAATGCGTACGGCGACGTGTTCGTGGGCAACCGCCAGGGCCGTAGCGTCACCAAGATCAGCGTGCTCGAAGAACGTTGCCCCGACACCAACGGCGACGGTCAGATCACGACGTCGACCGGCCCCGACAACGTGTTGCCGTGGGGCCAGGACGACTGCGTATTGTGGAACACTCGTCTCGTCGACGGAGACATCATCCGCGCGGTCGCGGCGCAAGACGCCATCTCGTTCTCGGACGACTCCAAGCCGCCTGTGAAAGCTGGCGTCTGGATCGGCGGCTGGGACGGCGTCGCTTGGAAACTCAACAGCGACACGGGCGCGGTCGAACTGCGCACGACCACTCCGACGAACCCGTACGGCTTCGCGCTCGACAAGTCGGGCAACCTCTGGATGGCGTCGCGAGAGCGCGCATTCGGTCGGATCGACACCACCCGTTGCGTCGACGATGCCTCTTGCAACGTCAATGTGTGCGGCGACGAAGGCGACAGCTGCATCAAGCAGAAGATTGGCATCGACGCGGTGCCGTACGGCATCACGGTCGACTTCAAACAGCGCGTCTGGCTCGGTGGCGACAAGATCGTTCGCTACGACCCGAAAGAGCCGCAAGGTCAGCGTCTCACCTACGTTCAAGGGAATGGCTCGTCCATCTGGGTTCACGGCGTGCAGGCCGACTTGGACGGCAATATCTGGGGCGCGGCGTACAACGACGCGGTCGTGCGCGTCGACGCCGATGACCCGCAGCAAGTCGCTCGCGTCCCGGGCACCGAGGGCTCTTCGACCAAGGGAATCGCGGTCGACCTCGACGGCAAGGTCTGGTCGATCAATCTCGGTTCGTCCGACGCGACGGTCATCACGCCCGGCCAGGCCATCACCGACAACAACGTCGTCGCGAACGTCACCGACTTCGTCTACCCCTACACGTACTCCGACATGACGGGTTCGCAGCTGCAGTTTGCGACCGACCAGACCGGCTTCTATCGACAGACGCTCGGTGGGTGCGACGGCACCATCTCGACCGAATGGCTCGAGCTCCAGTGGACCGCGACCGTTCCGGAAGGCACGCGCATCGCGTTCGTCGCTCGCGGAGCCGCGACTCAGGCCGACCTCGCCGGAAAGGACTGGGTCGCTATCGCAAAAGACCCAGGCGATGTCTCACCGTTCAACCTCGCCGCAAAGCTCGGCGTCTCGGGCCTGCAGGGCATGAAGTTCCTCGAGGTGGAGGCCCAGCTGACCGCGAAGCGTCAGCCTGACGACACGGTCATCGCCCCCACGCTTCACTCGATGAAGGTGACCTACCACTGTGGTGTGCCGGATGACGGCGGCGGAAACAATAATGGTGGACCGAATAACGATGGCGGCCCGAACAACAACGGCGGCATGTGCAAGCCGGCCAATGCAGGCTGCTCGGTCGGCAACGAATGCTGCTCCGGCATCTGTGGGTCGGGGGTCTGCGTCACCAACTGAACGAACGGTTTTCCAAGCGACAGCCCTGGCACCCGCCAGGGCTGTTTCACTTCTTGGTTCACTTCTTCAGTTTGCGGGGCGTTCGACGAACGCGAACTCGCTCCACTTCGACGCAACGGTCACTCGGCGATGGAGCACTTCGAGCAACTCTTCGACCTTTTGAGGATGGTCGCCGGCGACGTTGGAGAGCTCGGCCGGGTCGTTGACGAGATCGGCGAGTCGCGTGTGCCCGGTTCGCCAGTCGTACTCGAGCTTGAAGTCTGAGGTGATGACCGCCGATCGGCGCACGCCAACGCCGAGTACGAGGCCGGTCCAATGGTGCACGACGGGCGATGGCGTTCCGCTCACGCGCTGGAGCATCGCCGGTAAGAGCGATCCTTCCGCGCGTGGGAACGCGAGCTCATGGCCAAGGATGTCGGCGAGCGTGGGGACGAGCCCGAGAGTCGACACGGGTTGCTCGACAATTCGGTCAGGAAGCGCCGGGTACCAAAAGACGAGTGGAACGTGGATCTGTTCTTCGTAGAGCGTCGAAGCGTGTTGTCCGAAGTGGCCGTGCTCGCCGAGCTCTTCGCCGTGGTCTGACGTGAGGACGACGAGAGTCGAGTCGAGAACCCCACGTTGCTTCAGCTGTTCGAACAAGCGGGCCATCGCGCGGTCGAGCGCAGCAATCTCGTCGCGATAGCACCGCTCGGTTCCCTCCGTACCGTCGTCGCATCGGTACTCCGCGTGCGGGTCGGTGCTGAAGAGCGCGATTGCTCCTCGCTGGCCGGGCTGGAGGCCGTCGATGTGCGCGAGCGCGGAATCAACCGCAAGGTCGATGTTTCGTCCGTTGGCATCAACGTCACCGATGAATGAGTCGACCGACGCGTCATCTGTCCACTGAGCCGGGTCGTGCATCCACGCGAATTCCGACGCGACGATCCAGCGAGGCGCGAACTCGTCGGGTAGGTTCAGGAACCACCAGGCATCGGGGCGGGGCTTGATGTCGGGCTGCATGACATACCGGACCGGCGTGACCCCCGTGAACATGGGTCGCACCGAGAGTCTCGTCGTGTTTCCTGGCGAGTAGGCGCGCGCGAACGCGACCCGCCCTTCCCTGCTTGTCGCGACCGTCGGCATGAGCTTCGGGTCGTACACGTCGCGGGCGCGGAGCGCGTCGCTCAAAACCACGATGACGTGTTTGGGCTGCTCGTGCCACGTGTCGTCCTTGGCCGGTGAAATCGCGAGTTCGACGCGCAGGCACGGCTTCGTAGGCGAGCCGGGGTGCGCCCGTGGGTCGTCGTCGTCGCAGTCGGCAACCGGCACCCCACCGGCATACCAGCCATCTCCGTCGCGATCTTCCGGCGCCGAGACCAACGCCGCGCCGATGCCGGCTACGCTGTCGAAACCGAGGGCTCCGAAACGGTCGGACACCGACTGGGTGGCGCTCCAACCAACGGTCGCGATCGCGAACAAGGATAGAAACGCGGCTGTCGCAGCTCCGACCTGAGCGCGGGGCGCCGTTGCCAGTGGGGCAACGACCGACGCCGTTCCTGACGCGGCGAGCGCCACGGCGACGAGCTTCAGATAGAAGACGACGCCGGGGAAGATGTGCGGAAGTGATGCGCACGCGACGAGGAACGCTGCGCCGAACCCTGCGGCGACACTCAGCTGTACCGAGCGGCCGCGTCCGCTCACGTCTTTCGCGACAAATGCGCCAATCGCGCTCAGCGTCGGCAACATGGCGCACGCCAGCATGGCAACGGGTAGACCGTTGAGTACCCATCGGTCTGCTCCGTATTGCGCCGGCAATAGCACCGCGCAGGCCGCGGTGGCGGCGCTCATCGGCCCCACCACGCCGACGAACAGCTCTTCGAACTGCTCGGATCGCACGAGGAGGTACCCGGAGGCCAAAACGCCCCCGATCGCCGGCGCGGCGTCGTCGAAGCCGAGCGAAGGTTCAGTCGCCACGAGATAGATTGCCGCACCGAGTGGCAGCGCGGTGGCCACGACGAGTCCCACGCGGGCGACCAACCGGTTCAGACGCAAAACGGTGTCGAGCACCCACGCGACTGCGACGAAACCGAACGAAAGGAGCACGGCACCGGTGAGTGACCGCATGATGTCCGCGGCTCCTAGCCCGACGTCGTAGCGAGTCCGCAACACCGCTTCGCCCAGAGCGAACCCAAACATGCCGACGAGGCCCAGGACCGCAAACCACAGGTACGACGACGGAAGATTGTTGGAGGGCTTGGTCATGCGCCGCCTTGACCCGCGCTGGCGCAACGTCGCAACGTAGTCCACTCGCATCGGGAGCCACTCATGACGAAAGAGAACCTCATCTCACGGGCTCGTCGCCTCGTCCGTTTCGGAATTGATTCCGGAATCGTCGGCAATTTTGATGTCACAAACGCTCCTCTGCTGGCCCAAATGGTCGTCGGACCGGGCCTCAACATCAAGACCGTTCACAAGCTTCACGCCGCCGCCCATCCGCAGCGATTGGCCGCCGTCGATTCGGCCCGCAGCCTCACGTATTCCGACCTCGAACAACGGATCCGACAGGCGACAGGGGCATTTCGCGCCTCGGGGATCGCGCGAGGTTCCCGGGTCATTCTCTGCCTCGAGAACCGAGTCGAATACCTCATCGCGTGGTTCGCCCTCTTTCGAATTGGGGCTCCCGCCATCCACGCCTCGTATCGGGCGACGGCTTCGGAGCTCGACTATCTGGCCAACCATTCGGGCGCAGAGATGCTCGTCTACTCGCGACAGACCGCGCCCGCGGCCGCCGGGATGTCCGCCGAGCTAGCGTCGCGTATCGACGTCGACGATCAGTTCTGGGAATGGCTTCGCCGCGGCTCAGACGACTCCATCGACAACGGCTCGGGCGACAACGTCGTCTACACGTCGGGAACGACGGGAACGCCGAAAGGTGCGGTACGCGACTTCGCCTCGATGGGGGTCGAAGAGCTGGCACGAATCGTCGAGCGCATGCCGATGAAGCAAGGCGACCGTCACATGATCGTCTGCCCGCTCTACCACAGCGGCGCGCAGGCGCTGGCCCTGATTCAAACCTCACTCGGTGCCACGCTCTACCTGCAACCACACTTCGAAGCCGCCGAGACTTTGGCTGCGATGCATCGGCATCGAATCCACTCGATGTTCCTCGTTCCGACCATGATTCGGCGGCTGATCGACCTCCCCGAGCCGGTCTGGCGAGCAACTCCACCGACCGATCTACGCTGCATATTGTCTGGTGCTGCGGCGTTCCCACACGCACTACGCGCTCGAGCCATCGACCGGTTGGGCGCGAGCGTCGTGCACGACTTCTACGGCGCGACGGAGCTTGGGTGGGTCACTCTGATTGGCGGCGGCGAGATGATGCAGCGTGAGGGGTCGGTCGGCCGCCCTTTGCCGGGGCACCAGGTGAAAGTCGTCGACGCTGAGGGGCGCGAGCAGCCGCCGGGCGAAATCGGAACGCTCTACGTGCGCAACGGGCAGGTCATGCAGGGATACCTCGCAGACCCAGAAGCGACACACTCGGCGACACTCGCCGGCGGATGGATGACGGTCGATGACCTCGCCCGAGTCGATGACGACGGCTACATCTATCTTGCCGGACGCGACCGAGACATGGTCATCTCCGGCGGCGTCAACCTGTACCCAGTCGAGATCGAAGAGGTGCTCGCGCGCGGTGACGGCGTGTGCGAGGTCGCCGTGATCGGCCTTCCGGACGACGAATGGGGTGAACGCCTCGCCGCGTGCGTAGTCTGGGACGGACCCGCCAAAACAGACGAGCTCGAAGCGTTTGCACGCTCCGAGCTCGCTGGATTCAAAGTGCCGCGGATCTGGCTCGAGGTCGAAGAACTGCCGCGGAATCCCACGGGAAAAGTCCTCAAGCGCGAGCTACGCGACCGATTTAGTTCAGGCCGCCCAGCCAGGTGACCGTCTCGACCTCGAAGTAGAGGTCGCCGAACTGGCCTTGCTTGAGCGTTCCGAGCACGCGGGTCGGTCCTTCGCGGAGGTCGCACGTCTCGGCGATGTTGCACTCGTCTCCATTACACCCGAACGAAGAGCCGTCAGCGCGACGAAGGTCGACCTCGTCGGGAGCCGAATCGTAGTCCCGGAGGACCTGACCTGCGCCGCATCGATTGCAGCAGGGGTCGTCGGCCGGGCAGGCCATCTTAGTGCAGTAGGCGAGGCCGTGACCGAGGTCGCCGTCGATCGAAACTCGGACACCTTCATAGGTCGAAGGGTTGTTCACGAGCTCGCGAACCGTCGTGACGTTTCGGCAGACGCCGGGGGCGTCAGCAATGTACGGCCGCGTAACACACGACAGCGATGGATCGCAGATTTGAACCGTGTGCGGGAGCACGAAGCCCTGACAGCTCTCACCTTCGCCGTAGTACGGCACGCACTCCATGTGGGTGCGGTCTGCATTGGCGAAACGGCAGTAGCCGTCGGTGCAGTCGTCGTTGGTCTGGCACTCGCTCGCTGGCGCCGGCTGGCAGACGTCGTAGTTGGCGTCGCACGGCGCGGTGATGCAACGCACGCCGTTGTCTGCGCAGACTTCGTCGGCGGCGCATTCGTCGTTCGAGAAGCACTCCCCAGGCTTGGTGTTGCAGAGCCCGCCCACGCAGGTCAGCTCGATGTCGTACTTGGCGCTCCAAACATCGAGCGGTCCCGTGACGACCATGTAGAGGCCGGACTCGAGCGGTTCGTAGACAAAATCGGTTGCCCAACTACCGCCGGAGGGGCGCATCGTCTCGCTGACTTCATGACGCGCAAAGAGCGGTCGACCGTCCCAGGTGACGTACTTGGCTGGTCCGTAGAGGCGCACGATCGAGCGAGCGCCCGAGGTCAGGCGGAAGCGGACTTCGTCGCCCTCTTCGAGTTCGATCGTGTAGCCATGGAACCACTCTGGGTAGTCGATCTTGCCTTCCACACGCTGCCCGAGCTCCACGCCGCCCACGATGGTGGTGTAGCGATTGGAGAGCGCATCGGCGCGCTCGCTCGTCGACACCAGACCTTCGTCCGGGTCGGCCGCAGGCTTGACGTCCAGTGGCTCAGTCGGCTCACCACATGCGGCAAACGCAACTGCGACAAAAAGTGCTGCAATCCATTTCTTATTCATATCCCCACTCCCACCTTATCCTACATCAACACACAGCAAATAATGGTTGGGGATTACCGACTTCGACGTCGTGGCGCAAGTCGAAGTTGAATTACCTGCGGGGTGCGCTCGGCTCGCGTTCATAGTAAATCGGAAGGTATGACATTCTCGTTCGACAACTTGCCGGCCGTCAGCGAATTCGCCCTGTTGGCGGAGCCTGCTGCTTATCACCCGCCGCCAGACGACTGGTGGGTCCTCGTGACCGACGTACGCGGAAGCACGAACGCGATCGAGGCGGGGCGGTACAAAGAGGTGAACATGCTGGGGGCGGCGTCGATCGCCGCGGCCCGCAATGCCTCCGGTGGCGCGAATCTCGCGTACGTGTTCGGAGGCGATGGCGCGACGCTGGTGGTGCCACCGGAGCACAAGTCGGCGATTGCGGCGGGTCTATTGGGTCTGGCATCGCACGCAGAAGAGGTTTACGGCCTCGGCCTTCGCGTCGGCGGCCTCACGGTCGGCGAGGTTCGAGCGCGCGGTGGCGAGTTTTCGATCGCGCGGTTCGCACTGGCGCCGGATGTCGATCTAGCGATGTTCTGGGGCGATGGGTGCAGCATCGCCGAGGATTTGGTGAAGTCGGGCGATGCGGCGTTCCAGTTTGAAGAGCAGCCGGTCGAACCCGATCTGACCGGCCTCCAGTGTCGATGGCGCCCGGTCCCATCTCGAAATGGCGCCATTCTGAGCATTCTCATCAAGGCTCTCGGCGATTCGGCGACGGTGCAACAGACCTACAAAGAGCTGTTCGAGCGACTCGACAAGCTTGGATTATCGGCTCCGGAACAGCGTCCCATCGACCGCGAACGTCTCGAACTGAATCCCACCTCGGAGGGATTGCGCGCCGAGACGCAGCTCGTGGGCGAGGAGCCGACGAAATGGCGGCTGAAGGTCGGCAAAGTGATGATGAAACGCGGTTGGAGCTTTGGTGGGTTCGACGGCAAGAATTATCCGGACTCGCTCGTCTCGCGCACCGACTTTCGAAAGTTCGATGACGCGCTCCGGATGGTGGTCGACGTGGACGATGCCACCCAGCAGGCGCTCGAGCGAGACCTCCAGGAGTTCCGGGATGCCGGACGAATTGCCTATGGAACGTTCGCCTCGAGCGAAGCGCTCATCACCTGCATCATCCAGAATTTCGAGACCCGACACGTTCACTTCGTGGACGGCGGCAACGGCGGGTACGCGCTGGCCGCAAAGCAACTCAAAGCCCAGTTGAGCGAGAACACCGAATGAGCTTTCACTACCCTTACCTCCACGGGTTCGCGTCTGGACCGGCCTCGCACAAGGGCACGACGCTGAAGAAGATTTTGGCGCACTACGGCGCCGACCTCGACCTGTTGGACCTGAACGTGCCGTCGTTCGCACAGCTCACCTATTCCGCGGCCCTCGGCGTGCTCGACGACTACGCGTCGGCTCACGAAGGCCCGCTCCGGATTGCCGGTTCGAGCATGGGCGGGTACTTGACCACCCTCTGGGCGTCGCAAAACCCCGACCGTGTAGAATCGATCTTCTTGTTGTGCCCGGGCTTCGATCTGGCCTCGCGCTGGCCTGAACTCCTCGCGTCGGGAGCGCTGGCCGAGTGGGAAGCGAACGGCAGTTATCCGTTCGAAGACGGCGCCGGTGAAATGGTGGATTTGCACTGGGAGTTCATGCGCGACGCGCGGAGTCACGAGCCGTGGCCCGAAGTGAACTGTCCGGTGTTCATCGTGCACGGCAATCGTGACGATGTCGTCCCTGTAGAGCTCTCGCGCCACTATGCCGAGCGGAGCAATGTCGAACTCCTGGAGGTCGACGACGACCACGCGCTCGCCGGATCCCTTTCGGAAATCGCGACCAGCATGCGGAAGTTCTGGAACCTGGGCTAGGTCTCAGTGGCCGGGGCAAACGTCGCGGTCATTTCCGATCCAATACTCGGGCAGCTCGTTCGACACGCCGATGAAGTTCCCGCCCGCCGTGAGGTCGACGTGGAAGTGGTTGTCGTGTGCCGAGTTGAAGTTCGGCGTCAGGACGATGTTGAAGATCTGCTGGTCGTGCATCGCCTGCCCGATCTCGTAGAGGACTCGAGCCTTCGCTCCCTGTGGAGCGGTCGTGTCGTGCTCCCAATGGTCTTCGAGGATGTAGCGCTCATTGCTCACGTCTTCGAATCCGAAGATGTCGATCGCGAGGCCGTAGCTGTGCTGCGAAAGGTTGTTTGACCCCGAGATGGGTCTGCAATTGAAGGTTCCAATGTGGAGCACGGTGTCGATCTCGTACTCCTTCAGCACATCGCCGAGCTCGTCGAGCGCGAGCGCGAGTTCACAGGCCATCGACATCGCCGAGGGCGTATCGCTGGAGTAGTAGCGATAGTCGACGCCGTTCACGGGCGAAGAGACGCGAATTGGGTCGCCGATCGTGCACTGTGCGCCATTGCTGGCCGTCTGCGTCGTGTAGTTCCAAGGCGCCCAGATGATGCCCCTCCGATCGAGCTCCTGCAGACAAGTTGTCGTCGCGTTCGGGGTCGGATCGGTCTCGGGCACGCACACAGCCTGCTGCATGCTCGAATCGTTGAATCGCTCGCGAATGCGGCACGCATATCCTTCGCGGCAGCCGGCGTCTGGGTAGAGGTCGTAATCGCAACGTGAGACGCACGTTCCGGCGCCGTCCTTTTCGATACAGAACGTAATCGAGTTCGTGCCGTCTTGATCGGGGCAGAACTGGTCGCAGTCCAACGAGCACGTGCCGCCGGGATAGTCGGTCAGGCAGGTCGCATTCTCATACTCGCAAGCCGTTGCATCGGCGCACGCTCCGCCAATCCAGCCCTGGTTGGGAACGTCGCTCGGTTCGATCACATCGGGGTCTTGGCCCGGGTCGACGTTGGGATCGATATTCGGGTCGACGTTGGGACTCACCACGGGATCGGTGCTGTTGTTGGTCGCGACATTCGAACCGTTGTTCGCAATATCGACCGCCTCCCCTTCGTTGTTCGAATCATCGACGTCCAGCTCGCCCCCGCCACATGCGGTGATCACGAACGTCGATACGAGAAGTAGCAGAAGAGAATTTTGGCGCAGCGTCATCTGTCTCACCATTCAGCACACACACCTACATGACCAGTGAGTCACCTTAGCGCGCGCCGACGGCACATTCAAATGTTGCGCTTCCTACGCGTATTTTGCGCCCGAAAAATGTTGGACCAGCAAGCTCTCGCGTAGAGAATCAGCGGCACCAACTAACCAGCTGGTCATGGAGGATCAGATGAGCGACGAAAACGAACGACTCACTCGCCGAGGATTTCTCGCCAAGGCCGCCGCCGTCGGCGCACTGACCGTCGGCGCGGGCTACCTCTCCGCATGCAAACCTTCGGCAGACACCGCCAAGAGCCCAGGCGAACAGGCTGGTGGTGGAGCTTGCGATGACCTCAGTGCTCTCACCGACGCCGAGAAATCGACTCGTGAAGGCCTCGGCTACGTCGACAAGTCGACCGTGGCCGGCAAGAACTGCAAGAACTGCTCGCTCTACCAGCCCGAAAAGTACGCTGAGGGCTGCGGCGGATGCACCGTGATGAAAGGCCCGGTGCTCGACGAAGGTTACTGCACGGCCTGGGCGCTGAAGCCGGGCTGAGAGCCCTGAACGCCGCGCCGCTCGATTCCGTGATTGACAGTCAGCCTTAGACCTCGTCGGATGAAGGCCTCCCTCTCGAGGTTCTTCGAATGACCGATCGCGGCGCCTTTCTCCGTCTCCTCGCCTCGTCCGACGTCAGCGAGGAGGCGCTCTCTCAGTGGTTCGAATCCAGCAGACAGTTTGGGGCCGAGTTCGACCGGGTTGCCGACGCATTCCGCTGGTCGAGCGGGCCCATTTCGGAGCGGGCGAGAAGCCTGCCGGCAGCGGCAATCGCATATCTGGAGTCGACTCGTCCTCCATCTTCGATTCGTGCGGAAGCGATGCAGTTGGACCGCGCCCTCGACGCCGTTTCGCGCGACATTCAGGCCGTGTTCGCCTCGACCGATGGCGCGGTTGCCGCCCTGCTCTGCCTCTTGGATCCGGCCGACGACGGTATCGCCGGCGCGCTTCGGGAGCAGATCCCCGAATGGCGGGCGCTGACGCAGGGTTCACCGACGTACGCGGCTCGCGAGCACGACGCAGCGGCGACCTTTCCGCTCCTCGAAAACGTAGCGGAACGTACGCTCAACCGCGCATTGCGCGCGCTCGAAGACGATGACCGTCGCCTCTTTCCCTCCGGTGATCTGCTTACTTCGTCGACCTTCGCGAACCATGTGAAAACGGTCGCTCGTCTTCATCGACGTGGACTTCTCCCTTCGGTCCGAGCCGCCCTGCTCTTCCTCGACTTCGCGAAAGGCGGATCCGATTCGACTCGTAGGCGTTGGACCGCTCAGGGCGTGGACCTCTCCGTACACAATCGTGCCAGCCGTCAGATTCTGGAGGGAAATGGTCGCATTCAGAACTTCGACCTCGTCGCTCCATATGCCGGGCTCGTGTTGAGCCTGATCGAGTCCCACGGCACGGTCGGCCAAGTCGTGCGCGGCGAATCGACCTGGGTCGCGCTCGATGGAGTGGTCGAGTGCCTTCGGGGCGCGGTCGGCGACAACGTCACTCCCGAGGATGTGATCGATTGCCTGCACGTCATCAACGTCTGTGACACGGCCGCCGTCCGCTTCGACCTTTGGTCCGACAAGCTGGCAGCCGCATTCGAGAGCCTCGAGAACCGCATGCGCACTGCGCTTGCCGGGAACGAATCCCTCGCCTCAGAGGAGCGTCGGCAATTCGACTCCGACGAAGCCTGGCTCATCGACCGTCTGCTCAAATTGCGCGCGCGGCGCATTCGTTCTGGCGAACCGCGCTCCCTCACCGAGACCGCGGTACACGGCCTCGATGCCACGATTCGTTCGCGGCTGTGCGACAGGTTGAGCAACGCCCAGATCTGGTACGGCGAGGCCGCGACCGCCGACCTGCGCCCCGAATCGCAGCTCAAGCTAGTGACGATGGCAAGCGCACTCGTCGCTCCGAAAGGACTCCATCACCTGAACTTTTCTCCGTTGATGAGCCGGTTGAACGACGGCAGCCGCATCGCCGACTACCGGGTACGACTCCTCGACACAGTTCTTGGATCGGTCTCTTTCGAGGCGATTCTCGACGGTCGAGCATCGACTGGCCCGCTCGTCGGAATCGCGACGGAGATCGGAGGTGAACAAGCAGCGAACATCGACCTCACGGAGAGCCCCGAAGCCACCGCGCTACTCACGCTGCTCCCAATCTACGAGACCAAGAGCTCAGCCGCTTTCCACCGAACGCTGAAAGAGATCTGCGACCTCTACGACCTGCGAAAAGACGAGTTCGACCGAGTCGCAAACGAGGCGATCTATCTGCAACACATGAACTCGGCGAGGTCCGACAAACAGCGAATGATCGAGTGGTGTGTGCCGGGCGAGATCGTCGAGGTCGGTCCGGGTGGCGGGGTCGTCCTCGATCTCTTGGAAGCTGGGTTTCCGGAATCGCGCGTCATCGGCTTGGACATCAGCGAGATGGTCTGCGAAGCCCTCAGGGCACGCAAAGAACTCGAAGGGCGAACCTGGGAGGTCGTCGAAGGTGATGCGTACGAACTCCCGAGCCACGTGAGCGCCGAAGGGGCGACGACCATCGTCTACTGCAGCGTCCTGCACGAGATCTACAGCTACGTGCCCTTCCCGCTCGGGGCAGATGACGCGAAACAGTTTCAGATGGGGGCGGTGCGCGACCTGATGCGGGCTTCGTGGCGCGCGCTGAGACCGGGCGGGCGAATCGTGATTCGCGATGGCATCAAACCGCCGAACGGTACGAGGCGCATCCGATTCAAAGACCCGCATGGCCCCGAGTTCTTGAAGCTATTCGCCGCGCAGTTCGAAGGTCGCGAGATCGAATTCGAGTGGGTTGGCGAGAACATCGCCGAGCTCTCGACGCCCGACGCGATGGAGTTCCTCTATTGCTACACCTGGGGTCCAGCAAGCTTCCCCTACGAGGTGCGGGAGCAGTACGGAATCATGGAGTATCAAGAGTACGTCGACGCGCTCGTCGACTGGTTCAGCGACCTCGAAGGCACACCGAAAGTGGTGGAGCTGCCGAAGGGTGAGGAATCCTACCTACAGCCAGGCTACATCGACGGGCTGGCACCGAAGATCGACCTGACGGACGGGTCGGGCCAGTCGGTCCAGCTGCCCGACTCGAACTGTCTGATCGTGATCGAAAAGAACTAGATGAGCTCGACGAAGTCGAAGTCTTCGAGCTGGCCCTTTCCCTGCCGGATGAGCGTCGGGTAGTCGGTCGTGAAATCGATCACGGTCGACGGCTCCGGGAACAGATATCCGCCGTCGATGATCATGTCGATCGCGTGACCGTAGAGGTCTTCAATCGTCCATGGGTCGGGGATGAGCGCTCCGTCGGAGAGCGTCGCGCTGGTCGTCGCGATCGGATTGCCGAGGCGCTCGACGATCGCGAGCGGAACGGCGGCGTCCGGCACACGGATGCCGACCGTCTTGCGATTGCGAAGCATGACCTTCGGCACCAGCTTGGTGGCCTCGAGCACGAACGTGAACGGGCCGGGCAAACAGCGGCGCATCGTGCGATATGCGAAGTCACTGATGACCGCATACTCGGCGATGTTGCTCAGGTCGCGACAGATGAAAGAGAGCGGCGAGTGGCTCGGCGCTTCTTTGATGTCAGCGACCAGCCGATGCAGCCGCTCAACCGCATTCTTGTTGAAGATGTCGCAGCCGATTCCGTACACGGAATCCGTGGGGTACGCGATGAGCCCCCCGTCTTTCAGGACTTCGACGACCTGGTCGATTCGACGCGGCTGAGGGTGTTCGCCGTTGACTTGGAGGATCATTTCGAGCTCACGCGGGCAGCTGAATAGTCGGTTTCTTCGGGTGGGCCCGGTAGAACACGAGGTTCTTGCCGATGACCTGCGCGAGCTCCGCGCCAGTCGCCTCATGAAGCGCTTTGGCGGACTCTTCGAGGTCGTCGCTGTCGTGAACTTTGACCTTCACGAGCTCGTGGGCGAGGAGCGCAGACTCCAAGTTGTCGATGAGCCCATCGGTGATGCCGTTCTGACCTACCCAGACGATGGGCTTCAGGTCGTGAGCGAGGCCTCGGAGGTGACGGCGCTGCTTGCCGCTGAGCCCTGGGCTGAGCGTTTCTACAATACTCATTTTTCCATCCAGTTCATTTCACACGGAAAATCAGTGTTCCGCGGGGCGCGTTGATTAGCACGCAGACGCGCATGTTTCAATTGCGAGCCGACATTTGAGTGCGCTGGCGGGAGGGAAAATGTGGCCTTCCGGAAGATGCCGCACGCGCGGGTTAACAATACGCGCGACTTCAACTATTCTGCCGCGCATCGCGCGATGAAATTCATGGTTGATGCGCGAGCGCTGCCAGGGCACCGGCGGTGCGAGACGAAATGGAGCAGGCGTTTTGAAGATTTGCCCGAATTGTCACACGCGTTTCGACGGGAACGAAGCGTTTTGTCCGAACGACGGTACGGCGTTGGTGGAAGCCAAGGAACTGTCGCCGGGTGCGCTCACAGGAACGACGATCGGCAAGAGCGTCATCCTCGAGCGCCTGATGTGGTCCGACGACTTCGGCGAGCGATATTCGGGTCGAATGGTCGACTCGAAGGCCGAGGTTCACGTGACCGTCGTGAACCCAGGCGTGCCGTTCGCCGACGACGCCGCCAAGCGAATCGAAGCGACGCGAGCCCAGGTGAGCTCGCCCCTGCCGCCCGAAATCAACACGCTATTGCGCACCGAACTCAGCCACTTGCCGTCGTTTGTGATTCAGACGGCGCCGCGCGGCCCGAGCCTTCGCGAGATCCTCGACGAGCGTGGAACGCTCGGCTGGGAGACCGCCGCGCGGATCGTTTGCCGAGCCGCACGAGCCTCGCAGTGGCTCCTCGACCAAGGGGTCGTGCACTGGACGCTCCACCCCGGCTCGCTTCACGTCTCGCGACTCGCCGAAGGCGCCGTTCAGCTCGGTGAGTGGTACTTCGACTCGCTGATGGGCAACCGCAGCCCGGCCCAGCGAATCGAGGCCAATGAGCCGTTCGCCGGCTACTTGGGCGTGATGGCGCCCGAGATCGCCGAAGGGCACGACGCCGACGCGCGCTCCGTCGTGTTCGCTCTCGGCGCCCTCTTCTTCGAGCTAGTCACCGGCAAACCGCCCTTCGCCGGAGGTGACCCAAAGGCGACGCTCGAACGGCTCTCGACCGAATCTGCCGTGAAACTCTCGATCGCCGCTGGCGCCGACGGCGTACACGGGGAACTCGACGACATCGTCGGAATGATGCTCGCCCGCGAGCCTGAGAAGCGACTCCAAGTTCCAATGGCAGCGGTCGCAGTGCTCGCAAACGTGTTGGGAACGGACCCCGACTCGGTCGCGCCCGAGATTGAACGCAGCGAAGACGGTTTCGACGACGAGCTCTACGCCACGACCGAGCTGAGCGCGTTCCAACGCGAGAACGTTCCGCCGTCGGAAGCTGAAGAAGACGCTCCGGACGAATCCGACGAAAAGCCCGACTCCGCCGACCTGAAGTCGAAAAAGACGCTCCTCATGGCCGGCGCGTTGCCCGCGATCGACGCCGAAGACCCTCCCGAAAGTGAGGCCGGAGGTGACGAGGGCGAATCAGCGGAATCGAACACGACGCCCGAACCCGA
>CAYLMO010000001.1:101539-111284 GCA_964384605.1 uncultured Bradymonadales bacterium
GGCCGGAGGTGACGAGGGCGAATCAGCGGAATCGAACACGACGCCCGAACCCGAGCCCGAATCGCGCGGCATCTCTGGCAGCTCCTCGACGAACGATCAGATCGACGATGCCGCACCCGGCGCACCTGTTGTCGACGAAGTTTCCGAGACCGAACCGACCAACTTCGATTCGACGAAGACCCTCATGATGGGTTCGATCGGGGACAAAGTAGAAGCCGCGGTGCAAGAGGCCGAAGCACAGCAACAGGCCGACGCGGTCGAAGCGAACGAAGCCCATGATGCGGCGGAAGAGGCTGAGAGTTCCGCAAGCGCCGAGGTCGAATCTTCGGACGAAGGCGAGACCGATGTCCCCGACTCGCAGAAGAAGACGCTGATCCTGACCGGCGACGACGCGCCAGCCGAACGCGTCCCCGAGTCTGAGATCGAGACTCGCGAAACTTCACGCGAAGCGGCCGTCGAGGTCGATACGATCGACCCCGAAGACACTCAGAAGCTCGACCTCGCCTCGGAAGAGACCGAACGGACCGAAGAAGAGTCCGAGTCGCCCGCGGCCGCGAAGGACGAAGCTTCTGCAGGGAAGTCGGAAGGATTTCAGATCGGCTTCGTGGAAGCGCCTGAGTCAGCTCCGGAGGCCGACGATTGGTTCTCCGGAACCACCGAGGCCGCGTGGGAGCGAACGCTCGCCGAAGAGCACGCTCAGGAGTCCGAGAAGCGATGGAAGATGCTGCTCACCGCCGCCCTCGCCCTCGTGGTGCTCGCGGCGTTCGGTCTGTTCATCTACTCCCAGTACATCTGGGAGCCTGAGCCCGAGGAAGGTGAAGAACTCGTTGAAGAGACGCCCGAATCCACCGCTGCCGAAGAAGAAGAACCCGAAGTCGACATCGATCGCCTGGTAGACCGCTTCAACCGGGCCGTGGAAGGCGGCAGATTGGTGGAGCCGCCTGGCAATTCGGCGATCTCTGCGCTCGCTGACCTGCGTGAACATGCCCCTGACGACGAGCGCACGCTACTCGCAACGTCCAAGTTCGTGAACGCGGCAACGACGTCGGCGAAAGCGGCCGAGGGCGAGGGCAACCTTTCGCTCGCACGAACGCTGCTCGGCCACGCCTCGAATCTGCAGCCCGACGATGAAGAGTTGCGCAAACAGCTCGATGACGTCGACGCGCGATACCGTGAATCCGTTGGCGCGCTCGGAGGCGACGCGGGCGAACCCGCCGCGGAAACGACGCCTGAACAGGAAGACGTCGAAGAAGTCGAAGAGCCGGCTCCCACGCCTACGAAGCCAAAAGTAGAGACGAAGCCGAAGCCGAAGCCCCAACCGAAGCCGGATATCGCCGACGTCCTGAAGCGGGCACGCGCTGCCTACTCTCGCGACGACTCCAAGACCGCGGAGTCACTCTACAAAGAGGCGCTCTCGATCAACTCGAGGGACCACACCGCAAATGCCGGACTCGGTCAGGTCTATTTCGATTCTGGCTCGTATGCGACCGCCGTGCGCTATCAAATGCAGGCTGTCCGAGCGAAGCCCAATCGAGTCGAGTATCGGATCAATCTCGGGCAGTCGTACTACCGCCTCGGAAAGTACAACGACGCCATCCGCTCCTGGGAAGCTGCGTTGGCCCGCGACCCCAACAACAGCAACGCCAAGCGCTACATCGAGCTCGCCAAGAAGAAGCTCTGAGCGCCCCCGACCGTACTTCACCGCAGCAAGAACGACCGAAGCCCGCCAGATTTGGCGGGCTTCGTAGTGTTGGCTCTCGTCGTCTCTACCGCCAGTTGTGCGACGGTTTGTACGTGACCGTACCGTCGGACTTGCGAGTACATCCCCGCTGAAAGTCACTCAGCGAAGTTCCTCGTTGGCGTTCGTTCTCGGACCAGTACCGGAGCATCTCTCGCTTCTGTTCGGCCGCGGAGCGACCGGAGAAGGTGACCTCGCGGTGCAGCGATGGTCGGCGAGGTTGGTTCGGGAAGAGTGCCGAGACAACGGGTTGAATCAGTTGGATAGCCCCATGGTGACAAACTCCTTACTGCGGTCGCGCAGCGTCACAAATCATATCAATTCATCCATTTCCGACAGCAGGTCTGTCGGTGCGCGCGGATATGTAGTGAAAGGTGACCGGGAAGTCAATTCGCGGCGTCAGATTCTTCGCCCTGCTCTTCCTCATCCCCAGGCACTGCGGCGTCTTCCGCAGCTTCGGGCTGGACTTCCGGCCGAGGCGCAACGTGATTGCGAACGGCGCTCCATTCGACCTCTTCCATTGCGTCTACGAACTCGTCGTCGTCGAGGAGCTTCCGCACTCGCTCGTCGGCCAGCGTAATCGCCCAGTCGTCGTAGGTCGCGGCTTCGACCAGGTCCTCGTCGGCGACGAGCGGCTCGAGGCGCTCGTCTCGCAACAGGTCTGCACCGGTTGGATAGACGGTGCGTAGTTCGTCGGCGACCGCCCGCTCCTCGGCAGCTGCCGCGACCACAAGGACGTGGTGGAACGTCGCCAGGTCAGGGAACTGCCACGGCGCTAGGATGTTGTACTGCTTCACGAACTTGGTCGAATGACCTCCACGCAGATGCGCCACGTTTTCGGGGTCGACCTTGGTGAGCGGAACCTCGAGGAGCGAAACTCCTACGACGAGCACGTAGATGATCAAAGAGGCCTTGAGCAGCCCAAGTGATGCCCCACCGATCCGGTCCATTGTACCGAGCGTATCGGACGCAGCCCGCATGGCTCGAATCGCGAGCCAACCGGCGAGCGAGATACCGACATAGAGTGCGGTCGCTGCAAGGAACAACGACGCGACTTCCAGCAGCGGCTCGGCCAGCTCGGACGAACCGAACACGGCCTCTCGCACCACGACCGCAGCGTGCGCCGACCCAAACACCACAGCCAGAGCCGCGACAATCCGCAGCAGCTGGCCGCTGAGCCCACTCCGCCATCCCAGGAACACGAGGATTCCTGCGATGACGAGCATGATGAAATCGACCGTCACGGGTGCTCGTGTCCGGAGATAGAGCCATCGGTGCCAAAGGGAGCGACCTGACCGGTCTTCAAGACTCGGCCGAGCATCTCCTTGAGCGGTTCGCCCTCGAGCACCTCTTCTTCCTTCAGATAGTCTGCCATCTCTTCGAGGATCGATCGATTCTCGCGGAGGATGCGCAGCGTCTCTTGGTAGAGATGCGCGATCAGTCCGTGGACCTCTTGGTCGATACCGACCGCGGTCTCTTCGGAGTAGCTCCGACCGCGGAACCCAGACTCGCCGAGGAAGCTGCCGCCACCCTCACCGTAGTTTACGTTGCCCAACCGTTCGCTCATTCCGAAATTGATGACGATGCGTCGGGCGAGGTCGGTGACCCGCTGAAGGTCGTTCGAGGCGCCCGTGGAGATGTCGCCGAAAATGATCTCCTCGGCCGCACGACCTCCCAACAGCCCGCAAATCTTGGTGTAGAGCTCGGTCTTTGTCATCAGGTAGCGGTCTTCGAGCGGCACTTGCAGCGTGTAACCGAGCGCACCGATTCCGCGGGAGACGATGGACACTTTGTGCACTTCGTCGGTCGAAGTCTCGTCGAGCGCCGCCGTGACGATGGCGTGACCGGACTCGTGATACGCGACGATGTCTTTCTCTTTCTGATTGAGTCGACGGTTCTTCTTCTCCAGACCGGCGACCACTCGCTCGATTGCGTCTTGGATGTCGGACATCTCGACCGAGTCCTTCTCCTTCCGAGCGGCCAGCAGTGCTGCCTCGTTCACGACGTTCGCCAGGTCTGCGCCGTTGAATCCAGGCGTCTGCTTGGCGATGGCTTCCAGATCCACCTCATCAGACATCACAATCCTACGGGCGTGGACGTCGAGAATCTCGCGACGACCGCGCACGTCGGGCCGGTCGACCACAACCTGCCGGTCGAAACGACCAGGTCGGAGGAGCGCCGGGTCCAACACCTCGGGCCGGTTGGTGGCGGCGAGAATGATGACACCACTCTTGGCCTCGAATCCGTCCATCTCGACAAGGAGAGCATTGAGGGTCTGCTCGCGCTCCTCGTTGCTCTGCATCCCACCGCCCTGCCGCGACTTACCAATGGCATCCAGCTCGTCGACGAAGATGATGCACGGCGAGTTCTCGTTTGCCTGCGTGAAGAGATCTCGGACGCGGGCCGCACCCACGCCAACGAACATCTCCACGAAGTCCGAGCCGCTCAGGTTGAAGAACGGAACGTCGGCTTCACCAGCAACCGCGCGGGCGAGCAGCGTCTTACCCGTACCGGGAGGACCGACGAGCAACACGCCCTTCGGCACTTTCCCGCCCAATCGGGTGAAACGGTCCGGCTCCTTCAAGAATTGGATGATCTCCTCGAGCTCTTCCTTGGCTTCGTCGCAGCCCGCGACATCGTCGAACGTGACGCCGGTCCCTTCCTCCATGTTGAGTCGAGCTTTGGACTTTCCGAAACTCATGACCGGATTGGGCGGCCCGCCCATCGACATCCGTCGGCTCCAATTGAAGAACAGGAAGAGGAGAAGTAGCGGGAGGAAGAGGAGCAGCAGCGTTGGAGTGCCCTCGCTGCAATCGTCGGCAGGCTCGGCGTCGTACTCGATCTCTTTCCTCTCGAGCAGGGGGATCAGCCCCTCGTCGCCAGGCACCTGAAACGATGACCATGCCTTGAACTCGGCGGTGGAGTCGTCTTCGGACTTCTCTTTGCGGGCCTCTTCGAGCGCTTCGTCGGTCGGGGTCGCCACGACCGTTCGGCCGCGAATGAGCACCTTCTCGACATCACCATCGCGAACCTTCTGCTTCAGTTCGCTATAGGGGATCGGGCGCTCGGCGCGCAGTACGGGGCCGGCAATCTGAAATGCCAGCAAAAGCACGATCGAGATACCGAGGAAAATCCAGATGAGGCGCACGTTCATTGCGCTGTCGTCCGTCTCGTCATCAGGTCCGCGGGGGTCCTTCTCTTTTTTCGGCTTGCTCATGATCTCCTCGGTGTCGTCGCTCCAAGATGGGATGTGGAGCGTCGGTCCGGCGAAACGTGATTCGTCTCCGACGCATCTACCTTGATCGCCGGCATCGGCAAACTAAGGCCGATGACTCGTTGGTCAAACAGGGAACGCGCGCTTGGGTATGCCTGAGAAACCTCCTAGAATCCAAGCCCGAAGTCGCTCCCGAAGGAATGCACTCGATGAAGAAGCGCCGAATCGCAGCGTTGATCGCTATCTGCACCGCCGTTGGCTGTGCCGAGTCTGGCTACGGAACATTCCAAGGTGACGTCGTCGGCGGCCCCGACTGCATGAGTGATTTCATGCCGTTCGATTCGGAATTTCAGACCGCGCAGTCGCAGGACAGCTCCATCGTCCTGCTCTTTCAGTCCGACGGCGGGAATCCGTCGGGCAAGGACTTGCTCGCATTCGTGATGCGGGAACCGTCCGAATTCTCTACAGGCACAACCTACTCGTTGGAGTCTCCCATGAGCTCGACCGGGTTTTCGGGAGAATTGAGCTTGCGCCATAGCTGCCCGCAGCAGCCACTGTCGCTCGCCCTGACGGGTGACATCACGGTCACGCAGTTCGACGACGTCAGCGACTCGATCGTCTCCGGCACGCTCGCCAACGGGACCGTGGTCGACGCGCGGTCGGGCGAGACCCTCATCTCGAACCTCACGGGCTCGTGGGAGTTCCCTTACGAGACTGGTCCCCCGTACGAGCCGTTCCCCTGAATTTGTAGCGGGGTGCGACGGGTGCACGACGCCAGAGCAGGAAAACCCCAGCATCATTCGATGCGGGGGGAACCTTTTCTACGACGAAGCAGCAACGAGGCGTTTAGCCGACCTGGTTGAGTCGCTTCGCCATGCGTCCGATCTTACGAGAAGCGCGCTTGCTCGGGATGATTCCCTTGGAAGCGGCTCGGTCGAGCGCGACGGTTGCAGCGTCAAAAGCTTCTTTCGCCTGAGCGGCGTCGCCAGCTTCGACAGCAGCGTCGAACTTCTTCTCCATCGTGCGAGTGCGCGTGCGGATGATGCGGTTGCGCTCGCGACGGATCTTGTTTTGACGGTCGCGCTTGAGTGCGGATTTCGAGTTAGCCACGGTGAACTCCTACATGTTCAGCAATCAACCCAATTCAATCAGGGTCATCGTGTGAGGCGCGAAGTCTTAGCAGGGTAAATTCCCGCATGTCAAGGTCGCACGGTGGTTTCGTCGCAGGTCGAAGATCGCGTCTGGGGTGCGGCGCGCTCGACAGTTTTGGGGGTCACGGTGTACGACGAGGCATGGGAATCCGACTTCCAAAAGCGGGGCTTGCGGTCGCGCTACTTTGCGGCTGCGCCCACTACGGTTGGTCCGCTGAGCAAGCGCCCGTGTCGGTTCCGACCGTCGCCGTGGCGGGCGATTCGGGCCTGAACCCGTCGGCCCTCACTCGCCGTATGGTCGAGCAGCTTCAGTCGCACGGCTACGCGGCGGTTTGGGGTGGCGAGGAAGATCGAAGCTTCTCCTGCAGCGTCGAGATCGTCGCAGATGGCGCCGGCGCTCGCGGATGGGCCCCGGTGGCCGAGGCCGCCTGCGTCGATGGTGCACAAACTGTGCGGGCCCGAGGCGTTTCTCATGCACAATTGACCGACTCGACTGCCAACGACATTCGAACGCTCCAACAAGATGCGGCGCTCCGAGCGATCGACGCCGTCGCCGCCGAGCTCGCACGCGAGCTTCACAATCAACGCCCTTCGGACTGAGTCATGGCGAAACAAGACCGCCGCGCAATCTTCAAGCACCTCAAGAGCGACCCGCTCGCGCCCATCTATTACGTTCACGGGCCCGACGCATACATGCTCGACGTCGCGATCGAAGCGATCCAAGAGGCCGCTGCTCCCGAAGGCATCAACGACTTCAACTACGACTTCTTTCGGGGCCGTGATGTCGACGGCGACGTCCTTCGGTCGGCCTGTGAAATGCTCCCGATGATGTCCAAACGAAAGTTGGTCCTCGTACGCGACTGCCAGGAGCTTCAGCCAAAAGAACTCGAATCGATGGAGGGCTACTTCGCCGATCCGTCGCCCACGACCTGCCTCGTCTTTCACGCGCTCACGTCGGACAAGTCGCTCGACGGCCGACTCAAGGGCGTGAAGCTCATGCGAAAGGCCGCTGCTGAGTTCGAACTCAAAGGGTTCTACGAGAACGAACTCGACGACGTTCTTCAGCGCGAGGCCGGTCGCAAGGGACTTCGGCTCGATCGACAAGCCACCGCATATCTGGTCGAGGCCGTCGGAACCGATCTGGGCGAACTCGTCCGCGCGCTGGAAAAGGTCAGCCTGTTTCTTGGCGCGAAGCCGGGCGGCGATCTCGTCCAAGCTAGCGATGACGCCGTCCGCGAGATCATCGCCGAGACACGCGTCCACAACGTTTTCAAGCTCACCGAAATGCTGGGGCAGCGGAACTTCGAGAGCTCGCTCCACGCGCTCGACAGCATGATGTCGGCCGGCGAACCAGCTCTCCGCATCACGTCGATGATCGCCCGGCACTTCCGGATCGTCGACAAACTCCACGATCCCGACATTCGAAGCGCATCCCGCAACGACAAAGCCCGAGCTGTCGGAGTCGTGCCGTTCTTCCTGAAGGATTACGAACGCGACGCCCACCGTTTCTCGATCGAAGATTGCCAGACGGTTCGTCGCCTGTTGCTCGAAGTCGACCGAGGCCTCAAATCGTCTCGTCTACCGGACCGGGCACTCATGGAAGACCTCCTCTACCGCATCTGCCGTCGCCCTCAGCAACAGGCTGCCCGATGAGCGCCGCCCGCGCCTATTTCGTCTACGGAACGTTGCGACCAGGGGGCCGCTACTGGCGAAATGTTTCGGAGTTCATCGAACACTACGAGCCAGGGCTTCTGGCGGGCCACGCCCTACACCATCTGCCGGAAGGCTATCCTGCCATCGTGAAGGACCCGAAACGGCAGGTGTTCGGCGACCTTCTCTTCGTGCGGAGCCAATGCGAAATGCTCGTCCAAGACATCCTCGATGAACTCGAAGGCTACGAACAGCCCGGCGAGGCCAACCTCTACGAACGCGTGACCGTCGAAGTGATGCGCTTGCGCGCCGACCGCGCGGTGGTGGTGGTCGACACGTACCTCTACGCGCCCGGTCGCCACGAACACCTTCGAACGGCGGGTGAACTTGTCGAATCGGGAGACTGGCGCGAGTTTGTTGCCACCCGAGAGGACCTCGAGCCTTGAGTTTTTGGCAACCCGAACATCAAACGCTGCTCGACGCGATGCGCGCCGATGACCTCGTCCCATCGCTCGTCCGATGCCTCACCGACGGCGCCATTCGTGTTTCACCGCGCGATGCAAGGAGATGGCGAGGTTGGGCACTCGCGCTCCAAAGGACCTCGAACGGGCAGCGGCTCGTGGAGCTCCGCCACAACCCGCAGGCATGGCCTTCCGCGTGGGAGCGCGCCGAAGAACAAGGCTTCGATCCGGCGACCGAACATCACAACGCCCTTCTCTTTCGCGAATTCTTCCATCGCCTCGCCGACGACGGCGACCTGGACGCCTCACAATTGGCGTGGGAGCGGTCGCTCCGAGCCTGGGACCGACTTGGCGAGACCTCCTATCTCACCGAACTCGCCACGCACCTGGTCGACGGCGTCGCCACTGACCCATCGCCAATCGTGGCCGAGCTGTTGGACCCCGATCTCGACTTTCTCCTGGCCGAACTCACCCGCGCCCTTCGCCTCGGTGCCGACGAGTTTTCCGACGTGGACCGGCCCCTCGCCCTTTGGGGATGGAGCTGTCTCGACGCTGCATCGCAGACGGCCGGGGTAAACCCGCTCTCATCGCAAACCCGCTCGAAATCTCACGAAGCGAAGGCGTTCGTCGTCGCGACTGCAACCACCCGATTCCGAAGAGCGGTAGACTCCATCGATTGGGTTCAAGGTGAGCCGGTCGAGGTCGTGGCCCCTTTCCTATGGTTGGCTGACGCGTGCAACGTGTTCGAACATCGCGAGAACGTCGCGTCGGTGGCACTGAAAGAAGTGATCGATGGCGCGTGGACGCTGCGGAAGATCGACCGCGACCACGAAGAAGTCTTCCGAAAACTCATCGAAGCCGGCGAGCCGTTCGCGGATGTCATCGTGAGCCGACTCGACCAAGGCGAAGCGTTTGGACAAGGCAGCCGTGCTGCAGACTATCTGGTGTTTTGCGGAGAACTCGCGAGCGACTCGCAGGCGAAGCGCAAATTCTATCAGCGCGCTTTGGAGCTGTCGCCGGGTCACCGAAACGCGAGTCTCCTCTATTCGTACGAGCATCTGGTCGACGTCGAGAGCCTGCTCGTGCAGCTCGCGGCGAACCCATCGCTCATGACGAAGGTTCCGATCGTCGGCAGCTCGGTGGAGAATCTCGTGCGCAAGGCGTGGGGGCTGTGCGACGAGATTGAGCGGCTCTACCCGTACAACAGTCGGCTCGAAGAGACTCGGGCACGCGTGAAAGCCGAGGCTGACCGGCTCGGAGTAGAGCTCGAGGGAGGTTCAGATGGATGATCGAAATCCGTTCGAAGAGTTGGACCTAGACCCGGCGATGTCGCCTGAAGAGTTGACCGCGGAGCTACGGCGGCGAGTCGAGCGCGCAAGTGAGTCGGAGCGGGCCGAGCTGCAGCGCGCCTGGCGTGCACTCACGTTGCGCGACGAAGAGCGGGTTCGCCTGGCGCTCCTGACTCATCCGCGGTCAGAATCTGGCCTCGACCCCATCGCAGGCCTTCGGAATTCGGTGCCGCCATATCTCT
>CAYLMO010000001.1:111384-142541 GCA_964384605.1 uncultured Bradymonadales bacterium
GAATCTGGCCTCGACCCCATCGCAGGCCTTCGGAATTCGGTGCCGCCATATCTCTCGCGCCGAAAGCCCGACGCACTCACGGTTCGCGTGACGGACGCCATCGCCGAAGTCGATACGCCGGCGACCGTGCCGTCACCGCCGAACCCATGGAAACCATCGAAGAGTAGGTCTTGATATGAAGCTCAAACGCGCCGTTGGAATCGATCTAGGGACCACCAATTCGGCCCTCGCGATGATGCCACCCACCGGGCACGACATCTGGATGTCGACCGACGCGATGCAGCGCCGGACGGTGCCGTCTGTCGTTGGGTGGGACCCTGAAGCCGATGGGTTCGTGACGGGCTGGGAAGCATGGAACCGCCGGTTGCTGTCGCCCCGCCCCGTACACTCGATCAAGCGCAAGATGGGTCAATCCGCGAAGGTCGAAGTGGGTCCGCACATGCTCTCGCCGGAGGAGGTTTCTGCGAAGATTTTGGAAGCGCTCGCCGCAGGCGGCACGGAGCGCTTTGCCGAGAAGCTTGGCGACCAAGAATGGAGCGTCGGGAGCGCGGTCATCACGGTGCCAGCCTACTTCGACGCGCCTCAGATTGAAGCGACCAAAAGGGCCGGCGAGTTGGCTGGCCTCGATGTCGTCGGGCTCGTCCAAGAGCCGACGGCCGCGGCGATGTATCACGCCTGGAAGCGTGGAACCGGCGATGCGACGTTCTTGGTGTTCGACCTCGGTGGAGGAACCTTCGATGTGAGCGTGATTCGCTCGTTGATGGGCGAGTATCAGGTCCTCGGGATCGACGGTGACAACGTGCTCGGGGGCGACGACTTCGACCGACGTCTGGCAGAGCACTTTCGCCAGAAGCTCGTCGACGCCGGATATCAGCTCGACCTCGACGTTGCTGGAAACGCTGAGGACGCGACGCGTTTCCTCCTCCTCACCCGCATCGCCCAGGAGGCCAAGGAGGCCCTCAGCTCGGCTGACGTTCACTACGTCGGGCGCCGCGACTTGTTCGAAGACCAAGAAGGAACGCCGGTAACGCTCGACTTCGAGATCGATCGAGCGACGTTCGAGGGGCTCATCGAGGACCTCGTGGACGGCACCATCGAGTGCTGTCATCGGGCTGTTTCACAGGCCGTCGAGGCAGGTGGCCTGAAGCTCGACGAGATCGACCATGTCCTACTCGTGGGCGGCTCGACTCGCGTGCCGTTGGTGCGGCAGAAGGTGATCGATGCGTTCTGCTCCGGTCAGACCAAAGCTCATTCGCCTTGGGGCGATGAACCAGACACCTGCGTCGCGCTCGGCGCGGCGATTCATGCGGCGACCACGCGAGGTGCCGAGTGGATCGACGACGGCGGCGTCGCGTTCCGCACGCTGGCCCCGCTCTACTCCAACGCAGACAGCGGTCGCATCGTGGGGCGCCTGACCGGCGCCGAGAACGACTCGATCGACTCGATCGCGCTCTTCAGCGAGCAAGGCGACGTGGTCGCCGTCTCACGCCCGGAGTTCGATGATCAAGGCGACCTGATCTGCGCACTGGAAGACGTCCCGCTTCACCGGGATGGTGAGAACTCGATGACGCTCGAGTTCTGCGACGTCGAAGGCGAACCTCTCTACTCGTTTCCGATCGCCTTGTTCCGAGGTGGCGACGACGAGTACCGACCGACCGGCTCTGCGCTCTCGAACCCCGGTGTGCTCGCCAAAGACATCTACCTCGAGATTTTGCGCGATGGGCGGAGCGACCGACAGATATTGGTCGCGCGAGGCACGGGCCTACCGACGCGCGAGACATTCCGGTTCTACACCGCCGACCAGAGTGGTGCAGTGATTCTGCGGCTGTTTCAGAACCGCTATCCGATCCGCTCCATCCACCTGGCGATTCCGGAAGAGACAGAGGTTGGCTCGGCGGTAGACCTTGACCTGGACATCGACGAGGCCATGACCATCGTCGCAGCCGGTGAGGTCGCGGGCCAAAAGTTCTGGGCGCAGATCGAAGCGCCGCCGGAGCGCGAAGCGCGCGATTGGGAGCAGATCGAGGCGCTGCTGGATCGGGCGGACGAAGTCGAACGCCTGCTCTGGGGCTACGAGTCGCGACACTTCAGACGCGAGATAGCACCCATCGTCGCCGGCATTCGCGAGACCGCGCGCACCGATCCCGACAAACTTCAGGTCTTGGTAGTACGACTCGAGGACGTGCTCGAAGACTACAGCGCTTCCGACGCCGAGCTGACGCCAGGCTGGGGGCGCCTCGTCGTCTTGCTCGATGCGATCAAGCGCACGGTCTATCAGGGTGACGGCGCGAAACAGCTCGGTCTGTCGACCGACCAGTGGATCGAAAAGCTCCAAGAGATCGAGACGCGCGCCCGGGAGGTCTATGACGCCCACGACCGCGACGGTTGGACGCAGGTCTTCAACCAGGTCCAGGCCATCTGGGAGAGCCTCGCTCAAGAAGAGTATCGCTTCCGTTCGTCGGACCCCGACACTCATCTGGTCGCGTTGGCGGCGAGCCTGACCCGCGAGATCGAGACGTTGCGGGGGAAGTTCGAGGAGTTCCCGTTCGCTGGAAACCCGGAGACGCGCGAGCTTCAGGAGCGAGAGGTCGCGCGGCTGCGCGCCCAGCTGAATGAGCGAGTGGCCCAGCCGCTCGCGGCGCTCGACCTCGAGAGTCTGTCGCCGTCTCGAGCCAAACCTGAGCTCGATCGATTGTGGGAAACCGCGACGCATGTTCGAAAGCAGTTTGAGAAGGTGCCGAACATCGGGCTGGTGAGTCGCGGATGAGCGAGCCACTCACACGAGAAGATTTGAGCTCGGCGCAGACTACTCTCGGTCGTTTCGAGGCCGAGGTGCGGCTCAAGGGGTGGGAGATCGCCGTGGCTGCCGGGCGTTGGGACCGCGCTTTCGGTCGGATTCGAGGCCTGGCCGACGTTTTTGGTCCGGAGACTCCGTCGAATCACTGGGCGAAGTTGCTCGGGATGGGACTCGAAGCCGCCGCGCGGTCGAACGCTCGCGGGGAAGTCGGACGATTCGTTCGCCGAGTGGCGGGCAACACGGAGGCGCTCGGGTTCGAGCCACTACGGGAGGTCTTTGAGGAGTGCGCGCAGCGCAAGAACGACGCGCTCGCCGAGGAGATTGGGGCCGCGCTCGCGCAAGCATGGCCCCGGGCCGCCATTGGGTGGTTTGCGAGAGCCGATGCGGCGGAGCGGCGTGCGACGGCACGCGGATGGCGCCCACAGCTGGAGTGGTCCACCGATTTCGGAATGGCTCTCGAGCGGCTCGACCCGACAGACCCGATTCACGACCACGTCGCGGTTCGCCGGATCACTGCGCATCTGCGCGCGTATGGTGACCGCGCCGACATCCGTAGTGCGCTCGCCGATCTCAAGATTTACGAACTGGACGACGCCGACGCCCGGTGGCTCGCATTCGGCCTCGCCCACTCGCCGCACTGGCTCGACCAGGTGAAGGCTTGTGATCTCATCGACCGCCAGCTCGAAGCGAGCGCCGACGCCGAGGTAGTGGAGGTGGTGCGGTCGCTCTTTGACCACCTCTCCCCTGCCCCACACGAAGTCGTCCTCGAGCGTTTTTCGACACTCATACAGCACCCATCCCTCGCCTCGGAGCGACCGGGGTGGACTGCCGCTCTCGAGCTTCGAGCACGCGCCACCGACGTGGCGGCCGAGCCGCTCGTCGAAACGTCGCTCGGCGGCGCGCCGGGTGTGCTCGCCGCGGCACTTCGGGGCAAACGAGAGGACGCGGATGGATTTCTCGCGCTTGTTCGTGACCTGATCTTGAACCCCAACGACGATCAGGTCGAAGCGGTGCGTCGTGCGCTCGTGACCGTGCCGCCAACCGGCTGGAGGGTCGTCGGCGTCGCGTGGCCGTCGCTGTTCGAATCTGAAGTTTCGACGTCGCTGCTCGACCGGCTCGGCAAGGCGTGGTGCGCTCAAGCGCCACAGCCGAGCTATGGATGGTGGCAGTTGGCGCTTCATTTCGAGACAGCTGGCGCGAAACGGGCCGCGCTCGCGGCAGGTCGTCGGGGTCTCTCGGAGAGCCCTCATCAAGATGTGGAAACTCGCGACGTCGTGCTCGGCAAGCTGCTGCACCGCCTCGTGCGAGACGCCAACGCTACCGAACTGCTGGAATGGCTCGAGGCATGCGAGGCCGTCGCTCAATCGAGCGGCTGAAACCGACCGGGAAAGTGCTCGCTCGCCCCTACGAACGTCCTAATCGCCTGCCGCTCTGCAGCTCGTGCGCGAGCAATCTCGCCGTCTGAAATCGCATCTGCGACTTCGCCGTAGAGCTTTGCGGCCTGCGCAATTGCAGTGGTCAGCTCATCGCTTCCGACCGCGTCGCCCAATTGAATCGCCCACTTGGGGAGAACGTTGGCCGCAGCCCGCCGCCCGATCTCGAGGAAGGTCAGGTGATCGTCGAGATACGCCTGCGTCTGCGGGTCGGGGCTCACGGCCAGCTCTTCGAGTCGCTGCCACGCGCGGTCGCCTGGCGCGTAGTTCTCGCGAGTCTCGTGGAAGAACTCCTTGTCGGCCTTGTGGTGCGACATCGTCCAGTGGATGAGCTCCAGTTTTTGCCGGTTCGGCCCGACGAGGGCTTGTTCGCCGTCGCCCGGGCGTACCATCACGACGAAGTTTTGGAATGACTCGTCGGTCTGCAGGTTCGAGCGTCCTGTGAGGTCGAGCGCCTTGGGCGCAATCCCATCGCCTGCGCGAATTGCAGCCGAGATCTCTCGGGACTCGCGAATCCCCACGATGAGCGCGGGTTCGAGGGTGCCGTCCAGGTCGACCGAGATCAGCCCGCGGCCTTGCGAGAGTTCGTGCGTGATCAGCGATAGCGCGTCGGCCATCGGGACTCGGTCGAAGTCGCGCACGTTCCACGAAGTGAAATACCGAATGCTCTCGAAGAATCCGTAGTTGTTGAAGAGCAGCGCCAGACGAGAGAACTCCCGCGGCGTCTCCTCGTGCCGATTGAAAGCTGGCTCGTAGATGTAGTGCTGAAGCGCAGCCCCGCTCACCATGCGGAGTTCGTCGAGGGTTCCGCCGTAACCCTGCTCGACCATAGCGTCGTGAATGAGGTCGCAGAACCCGAGCAAGCCGGGACCAATGTTGGTTCGGGAGTTGTTCATGTGATGTACGGCATGAAGAGGGTCGCAAGTCCCAGAAAAGCGAAGAACCCGCAGGTGTCGGTGAACGTGGTGACGACCACGCCACCACCCATCGCGGGGTCCTGATTGAGTGCTTTGAGCATGATTGGTACGGCGGCACCGGCGAGCCCGGCGATCGACATGTTCAGCAACATCGCGGCGAAGAGGACGAGACCGAGCACGGGATTACCCTTCCACAGCCACGCGATGCAGCCCGTGATGAGGCCAATCCCTCCGCCCACGATGAGACCGATGGCGAGCTGTTTCACGATCGCGCGGTAGCCGTCCGCGTACTCGAGCTCGCCGAGCGCGATACCGCGGGTGATCACGGTGAGCGTCTGCGTGCCGCCATTTCCGCCCATTCCGGCGACGATCGGCATGAAGGTCGCCAGGATGACGAGCTGCGAGATCGATTCCTCGAACAGCCCCACGACGCTCGCCGCCATAAACGCCGAGCCGAGGTTGAGCACCATCCACGGGAAGCGCTTTCGAATCGACGTGCTGATCGGGGCGTAGACCCTGTCTTCGTCGGACAGACCCTGCATGAGGTACATGTCCTCGGTGGCCTCTTCCTGAAGAACGTCGATGACGTCGTCGACCGTGATGACCCCCAGCAGGCGGAAGTTGTCGTCGACCACGGGAACCGCGAGCAGATTGTAGCGAGCCGTGACGTCGGCCACGCGTTCCTGGTCGTCGGTCGCTTGTACGGCGATCGGGTTGGTGACCATGACCGCGTTCAACGGGGTCTTGGCCGGCGCCGTAATCAGGCGCCGAATCGGAACGACGCCGAGGAAGGTGTCGTTCTCGTTCACCACGTAGATGTAGAAGATGAACTCACTGTCCGCCGCACGCTCGCGAAGGATCTCGATGGCGTCCTGAGCCGAGAGGTCTTCCGGCATGGTCAGCATTTCACTCGTCATCAGCGAGCCGGCTGACTGGGCCGGATAGAGACGAATGTGCTCGATGCGTTCGCGCACGGCGTCGGGGAGCGATCCGAGCACCGTCTCGACGCGCGACTCGTCGAGGAGCGAAACAAAATACGCGGCGTCGTCAGGCGCGAGTCGTCGCAGCAGGTTGCCCACGCGCTCGTCGGCGAGGAGCGCGAGGATGTCCTGGAGGATGCCCTCGGGGAGCTCCGTGAGTGTGTCGGCGGCTTGTTTCTGGCTGTAGAGGACGTCGACGAACTGCTTCTGTTCTGCCGGGCTCAAGTGCGCGAACAGGTCCGCGAGCTCGGCGGGCCGGAACTTGTCGAGGATTCGGACCACGCGCTCTCGGGCGCCGTGGCGCAGGAGCTTTCGCAAGAGCTCCATCTGAACGTGATTGACCGACACTATCCGACTCCTCTCGTCAGGCTGGCGGCACGATACTGATTTGGCCGCGCACAGCAAGGCAGCGGGCCGTCTTCAACCCACTTTACCCTTCGAAGTCAATGTTCTATCGTCCGCTCATTACGAAACTGATGCGGATTTGACCGCACCCAAGTGCCGGAGATGACTCATGGTATCCACCGCTATGCGCCGCATGATGTGGCGTTCGATGTTCCTGACGCTGATCGCTGCTCTCTTTGTGACTTCTGGTTGCGCGGCTTCGCGCGACTCGTCGCTGAAGCAGGATGAAAAGGCGCTCACTGCCGCCACCGAGAAAGGAGACTTCGAAAAAGCTCTCGAAGCTGCCGACGCCCAGTGGGCCAAGCGCGGAGACAAGCAGGAGTTGATCAAAGCGATCAACATGTACGAAGCCGCCGTGAAGGTGGAGTCGCCCAACCTGAGCGAAGAAGATCGCAAAACCAAAATCGCGGCCACCTACGTGCGACTCGCCCGCGCACACTACTTCCTCGCCGACGGCCACCTGAGTGTCGAAGAGGAAGACGACGAGCTCAGCGACGAGAAGATGAAGATGTACGAGAAGGGTGTGACGGCTGCCGAGAAGGCGATCGCCCTCCTCGACCCGGAGTTCGCTTCGAAAGACGAAGGCGACTGGCAGGAGAACGTGAAGAAGGCCAATCCGGCCGCGATTCCGGCGTTCTACTGGTACGCGACGAACCTCGGCCGCTGGGCGCTCCTCGAGGGCATCGCGACGATTCTCGCACGCAAAGACGACGTGAAGGCGACGATGGACTGGATGGTCTCGAAGGACGAGTCGTTCTTCTACGCCGCGCCGCACCGTTACTTCGGTGTCTACCACACCAAAGTTCCACTGGGCGGTGGAGCTCCTCCGAAGAGCCTCGCATCGTTCGACAAAGCGATTGAACTCGCACCGACCTACCTCGGCTCGCAAGTCCTCAAGGCAAGCGCGTACGCGGTGCTCGTGGGCGACCGAGAGCTGTTCGAGAAGGTCTTGAATGACGTGGTCAACGCCCCGCCGGCGAACAACCCCGACATCGACCCGGAGAACGCTCAAGAGAAGAAGAAGGCCGAGAAGCTGCTCGAGAACGCAGACGACCTCTTCTACTGAGCTGAATGCTTGCCGGCCTGCGACGTCAAACCGTCGCGGCGCCGGCTGCCGGCCGCTTCACTACAATGACTCGACCCATGGACGTAGTTATGAAACGCACTTTGCAACTCCTCACGGTCTTGTTCGTTTCGATCGCCTTCTTGGCGACCGCAACGGCAGAAGAGACCTACACGTTGAACTTCGGCACCGTCGCCCCACCCAACACCCCATGGGGCAAGCAGCTGAAGTCGATCAAGAAACGGATCGAAAAGGAATCGAAAGGCCGCATCAAGGTGAAGCTCTTCATGGGCACCGCCGGCGGTGAAAACTCGATCGTCCGCCAGACCAAGCGCGGCGAGCTCCAAGGAGCTGGCGTCAGCACCGGCGGAATGGCTTCGATCGTTCCCGAGATGAACGTCTTCGAACTTCCGTACCTGTTCCGCTCACGCAAGCAGGCCGACAAGATCATCGACAACCACCTCTACGATCCGGTCAAAGCGCTGCTTCAAGACTACGGCTTCGAGCTCTACGTCTTCGCCGAAAACGGCTACCGAAACTTCGCCGCCAAAGGGAAGTGCATCGAGAAGCCAGAAGACCTCGCCGACCTGAAGATGCGCGCGCAGGAATCGTGGGTCCACGAAGAGACCTACCGTGCATTGGGCGGCAACCCGGTCCGAATCGCTGTGCCGGAGACGCTCAACGCCCTTCAGACGGGTAACGTGCAAGGGTTCGACAACACCCCGCTCTTCGCGTTCGCCGCGTCGTGGTACCAGGCTGTCGATCACTGGACGCTCAGTGACCACATCTATCAGCCGGCCGTCGTGGTCTATAACAAGGAGTGGTTCGACAAGCTCCCGAAGGACCTGCAGGACGTCCTGCTCGCGAACCGTGAAGGCGAGACCGACTACGGTCGCAAGATGGTTCGCGGTCTGCAGCCGAAGCTCGTGAAGAATCTTGGCGCCGCGAAGATCACGGTCTGCGAAATGGACGACAAGACCAAAGACGTGTTCGCTGCGAAGACCAAGTCGGTTCACAAGATGTTCCGCAAGCGGTCGAGTAAGAAGGGGCAGAAGCTGCTCGATATCGTCGAGAAGAATCGCTGATAGCCCCTCTCGAGAGGGCCAAAAAAGACAGCCGGTCGAGCCTCGCGCTCGCCGGCTTTTCTTTTTGTGGGCGCAAAGCCACGAAATCCGCGGGGAATCAGCCCGATAGGCGTTGTCACACCTCGTAGGCGTCGGATATTGTCGACGCTCCAAAATTTCAATGAGGGTTGCACGTGACTTCAGATAACGGGAAGACGCGCGACGAGTCAGATTCGGCCGAAGAGGTCGAAGAAGTCGATGCGCCTGAAGGTGTCGACGAGACTGGGGATTCCGAGGAATCGCCCGACGTCGATGAAGCCACCGAGACGGACGCCGCCGAGGAATCGGACGACGCCGAGGATTCGGACGCTGTCGAAGAAGAGGATTCCGACGAAGAGGAAGACTCGGATGAGGAGGAAGACTCCGACGACGAGGAAGACTCCGACGATGAGGAAGACTCGGATGAGGAGGAAGACTCCGACGACGAGGAAGAAAAGCCGTACGACCCGACCGAAGCGATGAACGCCGAGGCGATCATCCTCAGCGAGGAGCTCGGCGCCATCGGCAAGTTCGACCGCTGGGTCTACAACCTCGAAGTCGTCATCGTGGTCACGTTCCTCATCTTGATGAGCGTCACGGTCTTCACCGACGTCGTCTACCAGCTGATGGTCTCGATCGACCAATGGCTCGACAAAGGCGACTCGCAAGCCTACTCGACCATCGGCGCAATTCTCGGGTTCATCGGACTCATGGCGTTCGCCGCGACCGGCAGCAACGCCGTCCACGACCCCAACGACGACACCGAGCGCGAAGTCCACGATGCCAAGCCGATGGGTGTGCGAATCGGCGTGGTAGTCGGAAGCGTCGTCGCAAGCTCGGCGATCGGTTGGTCGCTGCTCACCCTGGAGTCGACCACGGTCTACCGACTCTTGCTGGTCGCGATGGTCCTGCCCGTCGTCGCAAAGTTGTGGACCGGAGAGAACAAGCGCGCCGCAGGACTCCTGGCCGTCTCCACGGTTGCCGCGTTTTACCTGTTCGGCAGCCTGCCTCAGGGCTACTCGTGGGCGCAGTCCTACTCGCTCCTCATGCTCCTGTGGGTGGGCTTTCTCGGCGCGAGCATTGCCGCTCGCGAGCGTCGCCACCTTCGTGTCGACCTCGCGCGCAAGCTCCTGCCGCCCGACAAACTTCCCATGTTCAATGCGGTCTCGTACCTCGTCGCGGCCACGTTTACTGGGGTCGTGCTCTATCTCGGCTATATCTACATGTTCGGCTCCGACTCGACGTACCTCCGCCCCATCTGGGACGCCCCAGCATGGCTGCCCGAGTCCACACGCGAGACGCTGATGAACGACTTCCCCCTGCCCGATGACGCGAGCTTCTCGCGACGATTCATGCAGGTCGTGTTCGCCCCGAGCGAACCCGGGGAGGTGCCCGATTGGCTCAAAGTGATGGCAATCCCGGTCTCGATGGCGCTCGTCGCCATCCGTTTCCTCGGCCACTCCTTCGTCTTCGCCCGCATGGCGATGCGAGGAGAGTCGTTCACTGAAGCCGCGGGGACCCACTAATGAAAAAGCTCAAACTACACCGATTCACCATCTGGCTGATCGCCGTCGCGGTCGCAGTTTCTGCGCTCATCGTGACTTCCGAGACCTCCACCGCGCAGGAGAAGACGCTCGAAGAGCTGATGAACGAGGTCGAAGAAGAGACCGACATCGAAGCTCCGAGCGAGGCCGAATCCGAGACCACCGCCGAGGAAGGCGATGGCGAAGTGAAGTCGCTCGACGCCCTCATGAACGACCTCGAGGAGGAAGGCACCGTCGACGTGCGCAATGTCGATGACGTCGAAACCGCCGAGACCGCCGAGGTCGCAACCACCGCAACCGCGGAAGCCCCCGAGGAATCAGGCCTTCCGGGCTGGTTCTGGTTCGGCCTCATCGCACTCATTGTCATCATGATCCTGCTCGGTGAGCCGCTGTACGTGCTCATTGGGTCGCTCACGATGTACTTGCTCTTCGTCGGCGGCGTATTCACGGAGTTCCGACTGCTGACGTCGATCATCGAGCAAACACGCGGCCTGGCGGACCAGCCGGTGCTTCTCGCGATTCCGTTCTTCGTGATCAGCGGCGCGCTCATGACGGAAGGCGACATCGCTCGTCGTCTCATCGGTTTCGCGAACTCCGCGTTTGGCTTCCTTCCGGGCGGCCTCGCGATTGCGGCGGTGTTCGCCTGTATCTTCTTCGCGGCCATTTCGGGCTCCTCGCCCGTCACGGTCATCGCGATCGGCTCGATCATGTACCCGGCGCTGGTGAAGAAGGGCTATCCGGACGATTTCAGTTCTGGCATCGTCACTTCGGGCGGTTCCCTCGGCATTCTGATCCCGCCATCGATCCCGATGATCGTCTACGCCATCGTCGACCCGACCGGCCTCAAAGACCCGGTTGGCTACTCGATCGCGAGCGCAGGCGGCGGCGATTCGTCGGTGAAGGACCTCTTCGTCGCCGGCCTGGGGCCAGGTCTCCTCATCGGCATCATGTTTGCCGGCTACGCGCTCTACATCGGCAAGAAGTACAACGTCGACCGCACCGATTTCGCGTGGTCGAACGTGTGGCGTTCCTTCAAGGAAGGCTTCTGGGCGCTGAACCTCCCGCTCATCATCCTCGGCGGCATCTACTCCGGTATCTTCACGCCCACGCAGGCGGCCGCCGTCGCGGTCATCTACGCGGTCATCGTGGAATTCTTCATCCACCGTTCGCTGGGCGTAGAAGACATCCCGCGCGTGTTCACCGAGAGCGCCGTGTTGATGGGTAGCCTCCTGATCATCATGGCGCTGGCGCTCGGCTTCAACCTCTACCTCGACCGCGCCAAGATTCCCGAACAAGCGGTCGAGATGATTCTCGACATGAACTTGAGCATCATCACGTTCCTCCTCATCGTGAACGTGCTGCTGATCATCGTCGGGTTCTTCATGGATATCCTGTCGGCGATTCTCATCCTGGTGCCGCTCCTCGCCCCGATCGCATTTGGTCTCGGGATTCACCCGCTCCACCTGGCGATCGTCTTCATCGTGAACCTCGAGATCGGCTACCTGACGCCGCCGATCGGGCTAAACCTATTCGTGGCCTCGACACTATTTAAGAAGGGGATTGGGGAGATCGTGAAAGCGGTCTTACCGTTCATCGCCCTGATGTTCGTGTGTCTGGGCCTCGTCACCTACGTCCCGAGTGTCTCGCTCGGCCTCGTGAGCCTGAGCAAAGGCGGTGACTTCTGGGTTAGCTTCCCGGACAAGGCCGCGATTGCTGAGGAAAAGAAAGCCGAAGAGAGCGCTGATGAAGCGCCAGCGGCTTCCGACGAGCCCGAAACGCCAGAGGGCGTGAAGAGCCTCGAAGACCTCATGAATGAGACCGAAGAGGAATCTGACGACGCCGACGAGGGCGTGAAGAGCCTCGAAGACCTGATGGAAGAGGTCGAGGAGGAGGAGGTCGACGAGGAGGAGCCTTCGGAATCCCCGGAAGGTGAATCCGGTTCTGGAGATACGGCATCAACAGAAGAGGCCAATTCCCCCTAGCCGAGCTAGTCGTTGAGCTCCACTCCGTTGGAAAGCGAACTCGCAGCCAGCGCCCGACCTTCGTTTCGAGAACGGATGCGGCGCTGGTTGCGCCCCCCCCGTCAGCTCGCGCTGACGACGGCCGGGAAGTTCTTCATCTTGCTCACGATCGGCGTCGGTTTCGGCGCCATCAACACCGGAAACAACCTGCTCTTTTTGCTGCTCGGGATGATGCTCTCCATCATCGTTGGCAGCGGAATCTTGAGCGAAGCGGTACTGCGAGAGCTTCACGCGGTGCGGCGACTGCCGAATCGACTCACCGCCGGCACCGCCGCGCCCGGAGAGTTCATCGTCGACAATCCGAAGAACTATCCGTCGCTCTCGATTCAGGTGGAAGACTCGACCGCCAAAGGCGTTCGCGGCCCCTCGCGAGGTACGACAGTCGGCTTCGAACCGTTCGCCTGGTGGAAGGTGTGGAAGTCGAAAGGTGCAGACGACAAACCGGTCGCCGACGGCTACTCGCTTCGAATCGGCCCCGAGTCGAAGCAGCCGGTCGAGGCTCGCTGGGTGTTTGACGAGCGCGGCGAGTATGAGATCCCCAAAGTCACCGTCCGCACGCGCTTCCCTTTCGGGCTGTTCGACAAGTCTCGAGACATCGACCTTCACGCGTCGGTGGTCGTCTTTCCCGAGCCGCTCGACGCGAGCAATTGGGCACGGACGATCACCGCCAATTTCGGCGACGTCGAAACCAACCGACGCGGTCGCGGCGACGAGTACTACGGGCTGCGCGACCATCGAGCCGAAGACGACGCACGGCGTGTGCATTGGAAGGTCAGCGCCAAGCGCGGAAAGTTGGTCGTTCGCGAAGACGAAGCCCGCGCTCAACGAAGTGTCGAGATCGCGTTCGCCCACGTGCACACAGGCCCCGCGACCGCCGAAGCCATCGAACGTTTCGAGCAGTACGTTCGCCGCACTGCTGGGTTGGTCGGGCTCCTGGCGCAAGAAGGGTATCGCGTTGGGCTACGCCTCGCCGACTCCGTGATCGAACCCGACGTCGGGGGCCGACACATCGACCGAATCCTCGCCAACCTTGCGGTTGTGGAGTGGGTCTCTGAGATGCCTCCGGTCGCCGAAGACCGAGACGACATCGGCCGAATCGTGGTCGGCGAGCCCGAGGCTGTCGCTTCGTGGGGAATCCGCGCAGACGTCGTCCTCGACAGCGTGGAGGACGAACCGTGAACGAGTTTCGTCGCCTCGACCTCTATTTTCAGATCGGTCTGTACGTCATCATCGCCCTCCCCTTCCTGATGGTCCTGGCGGGCGGCGGTGTGTCGCTGTTGATCGGCGGCCCATTCATCGCGTTGCTGGTGCTGAGTTGGTTCTCGCATCGGTCGGGATGGCCGAAGAAGACGCATACCAAGTGGTGGAACGCGGGCGTTCTAGTCTTCATCGCGTTCACGCTTCTGCAGCTCTTCTTCACCGCAACGCCCGTGCTCGATGCCGCACTGAGACTGGTGTTGGTGCTCATCCTGATCAAAATGTTCAGCCGACTGGCCGAGCGCGACGACCTACAGGTGATGGCCTTGAGCTTCTTGCTCTTGGCCGCGGCCACGACGGTGAACGAAGACCTCACCTTCGGAATCTTGTTCGGTTTCTACGTGCTCGCGGGAACGCTCACGTTGGCGGTGTTCCATCTGCGCAGCGAGCTGGCGCCGCGGCAACGGCTCTTGCTTGGAACACGTGTACCCCTCACGCGGCAGTACATGGGGATTCTCGCCGGGCTGAGCATGGTGGTTTTGGCCGCTTCGCTGGCGATCTTCTTCCTCTTCCCCCGTATCGGTTTCGGCTTCTTCGTGCAGCAGGCGCGCGACGGTCTTTCGGTCACGGGCTTCAACGACGAGGTCCAGCTCGGACAGCACGGAACGCTACGCGACAACCCGAAAGTGGTCATGCGCGTGGAGTTCCCCGAAACGTGGAAGCTCGCCCTCGGCTCGCTGCACTGGCGCGCGATGGCGTTCGACCACTACGACGGAAAGCGATGGTCGCGGACGCTCGAAGAAAAGGAGCAGCACGCGTTCTCGCGCCGCGGAGTCTATCGAACCGGCTATCTGCACCCGAACGACCCGACCGGGCCCAACCAGGAGGTCGTCATCTACCTCGAGCCGATCGGCACCAACATTCTGCCGGTGCTATGGCCAACCGAAGAGGTCAAACTCGGCTCGGGAACCTGGCTCGACCGCGTCGGTCCTCGCTCGGGCTCGGTGACCTTCGACAACTACGGCGACCTTCGACACACCTACGAGTCGGAGCTCGGCGTTCCCTACACGATCAACGTTGGTACCCGCGCCACGCGTGGCCTCGATGACTATGGCCCCACGAGCCGGCGGTTCCCTCCGAAGGGCGAGCCGCGCGAAGAATACCTGCAAGTTCCGCCGATGCCGCAGCGATTTGCGGACAAGGTCGAAGAGCTCACGGCAGGCAAGACGGAGTCGTACCAGAAGGTCGAGGCGATCGAGGCTTGGCTGAACAAGGAGTTCACGTACACGACCGACCTTCCAGACACGGGCGACAACCCGATCGACGGTTTCTTGTTCGAGGCGAAACGAGGCCATTGCGAGTACTTCGCGACGTCGACCGTCTTGATGCTGCGCCAAGCTGGCGTCCACGCGAGGCTCGTGAACGGCTTTTTGGGCGGTCGCTGGAACGACGTGGGTGGTTATCTGGCGGTTCGTCAGGGCGACGCGCACTCCTGGGTCGAATACTGGAGCGACGAGATGAACGCCTGGGTTCCGACTGACCCGACGCCGGCATCGGACATGCCCGAGCCCAACCCCATCATGCAGGGCGCCCGAGAAATCTGGGACGCAGGCCAGCTCCTCTGGATGAAGTGGGTCATCGAGTACGACCTGTCGGCCCAGGTCGAGGTCTTCAAGCAGATGGGACGCGCGCTCGCGCCCCGCGGTTTGATGAAAGGTGGCGGTGGCGACAGCAGCAGCGAAGACGAAGATTCGTGGCGGCTGAAGCCTCGCGATGTCGCCACGTGGGGTGGGTACGCGCTCATCGTCTTGATCGCGTTCTTCGCCGCTCGGAGGCGCCGTCGCCGGGGGCGAAGCGCCTTGGCCATCTTCGGCTGGGGCTCGCCATGGATCGCCGCTGGGGCGCTCTGGATCGGCTGGTTCCTCGGCTACGAGTGGATCCCGACTACCGGCGGGGGCGGCGGTGTGCTCGGAGCGATTGCGCTCGGATTCGCGCTCGCTGGAGCGGCGCAGCAGCGCGCCCAGCACGTGGCCAGAAAAGCGTTCGACCGGGTCGCCAAAGCGGCGAAGAAGTCGGGCGTCGAAGTACGGGCTGACGAAGGCCCAGGGACATTCCTCGACCGGCTGGCTGCAAGCCAGGAACCCGAACTCGGGCGCTCCGTGCGGGCGTTCAAGCGCATCTATCTGAAGGCCCGCTTCTCGAGCGATTCGGTTTCGTCCGACGACCTCGACGCGCTCGATCGCGCGGCACGCAAACTCGCGAGCAGCCTGTGACAGGTGACACCTTTACACGACCGCCTCGCGCGGCGATCCTCTCTTTGACCCCTACCAAGGCCAGTATCGATGTCTAGTGAGCCTGTGCTGACGAATGTGACCGATGCCGCAGGGCATCTCGAGCGCCTCCTCGATAACGTCGAGTCGGTGTTTCGCGGCAAACGTCGCGTCGTCCAAATGACCCTCACGTGCCTCCTTGCAAAGGGTCACCTGTTGCTCGAAGACGTCCCGGGAGTCGGCAAGACGACCTTGGCGCTGGCGCTCGCACGTTCGCTTGGCGTGGATTTCCGCCGCATTCAGTTCACGAGTGACTTGCTGCCGGCCGACGTGGTGGGCGTTTCGATCTGGTCTCAAACCAACGACCAGTTCGACTTCAAGCCCGGGCCAATCTTCGCGAACATCGTGCTCGCCGACGAGATCAACCGAACCACGCCTCGTTCGCAGTCGGCCCTTCTCGAAGCGATGAGTGAGGGGCGCGTTTCGGTCGACAACGTCACGCACCAGCTCCCCGACCCGTTTTTGGTGATCGCGACGCAGAACCCGCTCGAGCACCACGGTACGTACCCGCTGCCCGAGAGCCAGCTCGACCGGTTCCTCATGCGACTGTCGGTCGGCTACCCGGAACGAGACATCGAGCGTGAAATCCTTCTCAATCGGCGGGGCGCCGACCCGGTGCACACACTGGCCGAAGTGCTCGATCGCGACGCGGTCGTCGCGCTGCAGAAAGCCGCCGAGGAAGTCCGAATCGACGACGGCATCGTCGACTACATTTTGAACGTGATCGACGAAACTCGTCGCGACCCGCGGGTTCGCATTGGCGTGTCGACCCGAGGCGCGCTCGCGATGACGCGGGCCTGTCGCGCGCTCGCGGTCGTCGAAGGCCGTGACTTCGTCGTGCCTGACGACGCACGCGCACTCGTCGTGCCGGTGCTCGCGCACCGCCTTAGCCTGACTGGTACGGCCGACGCCGACATGCAGCGTTCCGAGGCCATCATGGAGGAGCTCGCGTCGAGGGTCGAAGTACCCAAGTGAACCACGGCCACCTCCCAAAACCGAACATTGCGCACCTCGCCTTTGGCGCATTCGCAGCGGTCGAATTGATGGTCAGAGTCGCTCGAGCAAGGGCTCCAAAATCTCACGCCCCCTGAGCTCGTCCAGCCACCGCTTCGGGATACCCTCTTCGCCGTGCATCATGCCGGCGATGCCCCCGGCGACACACGCGGTGGTGTCGGTGTCATGGCCGTACGCGATCGCCTTTCGAACCATCTCCTCGTACGTGCCTTCGCGGACGCAAACCTCGGCCGTACGAAGACAGTCGACGACGTAGCCACTTCCCCGACACTCATACTCCTCGCGCGGGCGGATGTTGAACTGGAGCTCGCCTAGCTGAGTCTCGTCGCCCGCGAGGTAATCCTCGACGAACTCGATCGATGCGGACCATGGCTCGGCGCGCTCTTCGAGAACCCCTCTCGCCCACAGACAGTACAAGGCACAACAAACCTGGCTGCGAGGATGGCGGTGGGTTGGCAGCGACTGGAGCATCGCGTCGCGGACCAGTTCGGCGTCGGTGCCCTCGTGCCACAGGACCAGGGGCAACACTCGCATCAGCGACCCATTGCCGTTCTCGCGCTCCCCTGCCCCCCCTGACTCGTCTGCGGCGACACCCTTCTCGACGCGATGCAGCGCCGAGGCCGTACCGATACCGATGTCGAACACGAACCCGTCGACCGCCATGTAGCCTTCCCGGTGCCAGCGGACCATTCGCGACGCGAAATCCTCCAGATCGAGTCCGCCGCATTCGACCAAGCTGGCCAGCAGGCAGAGCGCCTGAGCCCCGTCATCCGACCACGTTCCGACAGGTACCGTCCCGTGAGCCCGCCGAAAGCCCGCCGGCGGCGTCATCTCGATCTGCTCCATCGGCGGGATCGACTCCGGAGGATGAAACTCATACGGAACCCCCAGCGCGTCCCCAACCAGCAACCCCAACAAACCCGCACGCTTTGACTTCATTCGACCTCCGTTCGTCACCCTTTGTGTACAATACACACTATACATTCCGGATTGAGATTTCAACTCGACTTGCGACAGCACCGGCCTGTCCGGCAGAGTTCGGCGTGCACGGAATGCGCAGGCCAACCCAAACGGTTGGTCTATCGCCAGCAACCGGGATGAATTTGTCTCCCGGTCGATAGCGCGGAAACACCATGGAATGGCTTAAGAAACTCGCGAAGTGGGGAGTGATCCTCGGCCTCATTGGCGGCATCCTGGGTGCCTGCGGTCTGGCCGGAATCTTCTACTACTATTCGAGAGACCTCCCCGAAATTCTGGAACGCGAAGACTTCGACCCTCCGCAGGTGACGCGCGTCTACTCTGCCGAAGGTGAAGTCATCGGTGAGTTCTTCACGCCCGGCGCAAAGCGGACCGTGGTCTCGATGGAGAAGATTCCGCAGCACGTCCGCGATGCCTTCATGGCCGCGGAGGACGCGGACTTCATGAAGCACCAGGGGATTGACTATCTCGGCATGATTCGCGCTTTCTACTACGCAGCGCGCTACGACGTCGGGCTCAAAGGCACGTCCACGATCACCCAGCAGGTCGTCAAGAACCTCATCCTCACGCCCGAGCGAACCTACGAGCGAAAGATTCGCGAGATCGTCCTCGCACGCGAGCTCGAGAAGAACCTCACCAAAGACGACATCCTTTACCTCTACTTGAACACCATCTACCTCGGGCACGGCGTGAACGGCGTCGAGGAAGCGTCCCGCCACTATTTCGGCAAATCGGTCGACCAGCTCACGCTCGCTGAAGCTTCGACCCTCGCCGGACTCACGCAGTCGCCCGAGGGGCATACTCCGTTCCGACATCCCGAACGAGCACTCAAGCGACGAAAGTACGTGCTGGAGCAGCTCTGGAAGAAGGGTTTCGTCGAAGAAGCCGCATTCCGAAAGGCGATGGAGGCTGACCTAGACCTCGCTGACCACTCCAAGACGGAGCCCTACCTCGGTAAGGCGCCCTACTTCGTCGAGCACGTCCGCAAGTTCCTCACCGACAAATACGGAGAAGACGAAACCCTCGGTGGCGGCCTCCGAGTGCATACTACGCTGCAGATCGAACGACAGCTCGCCGCGCAGAAAGCGCTTCGCGAGGGGCTCCACGAATACGACAAAAGAAAGAAGTACTACCGCCCCAAGAAGAAGCTCGCCGAGAACAAGATCGACGACTTCATCAAGAAGGCGCAGAAGAAGAACGCCAAGCGCGGAGTCAAGAAGCACGCGCTCTACGATGCGGTCGTGACGTCGGTCGACCCCGAGGGAGAGACCGTGCACCTCGCGATCGGCGACCGCTCGGCCACGCTCGAGCTCGTCCCGAAGGCTCGCATCGTGAGCGGAGAGTGCGAAGAGAAAGGCCTCTCCGAGGTGCTCCAACGAGGCCACGTCCTCCGCGTTCAGGTCACCGAAATCACCGACGGAACCTCGCCAATGACGGTGCAGTTCGCCGCCGGGCCTCAGGCGGCGTTGGTCGCGATCGACCCCGAAACTCGCCACGTCGTCTCGATGGTCGGCGGCTACGACTTCGAGTCGAACAAGTACGACCATGTCACCCAGATGAAGCGTCAGACTGGCTCGACATTCAAGCCGTTCGTCTACGCCGCTGCGCTCGAAGAACAGCTCATCACGCCGGCGAGCATCGTGCTCGACAGTCCCGCGGTGTTCCCGATGCCCGGCGGAAAGAACTGGTCGCCGAAGAACTCCGACGGTACGTGGCGCGGCCCCATCCGCATTCGTGAAGGCCTCGGCGCTTCTAGAAACGTCGTGGCGGTACGCGTTCTCAAGATGCTCGGCCTCGAAAAGGCCGCGGAGTTTGCGAAGAAGGTCGGCATCAAAGAAGGCACCATCACCGATAACTTCACGATGGTCATGGGCTCGAGCGAACTCACCCCGCTCGAAATCACCAACGCCTACGCGACCTTCGCGAGCGGAGGTTATTACGCTCGACCACTCTTCGTGACCCGCATCGAGACCAATCGAGGCGAGATCGAAACGTTCGAGAATCCACGCGAGCAGGTGATTTCGTCCGAGGTCGCCTTCCTCATCTCGAGCCTCATGACGAGCGTCGTGCATGGATACACCGACGGCGATGGCACCCGTCGTGGCGGCACGGCGAGCAACGTCGCCAAGCTCGGGCACGAAGTCGCCGGAAAGACGGGAACGACCAATGAGGCACGCGACGCCTGGTTCATCGGCTTCACACCGTCGGTCGTCACCGGCGTCTGGGCCGGATTCCAGGACAACCAATCACTTGGCGCCAAGGAGTACGGCGGGCGCGTCGCGGCACCTATCTGGCTCAAGTATATGGAAGCCGCGATGTCGGGCATCGAGCGCGCCGAGTTCCAACCTCCGGCCGCCGGAATCACGACCGCGGAGATCGACCCGAAGACAGGCAAGCTCGCCCGCGAAGGCGGCATCAAAGAGTGGTTCCTGGTGGGCACGGCACCAACCGAGTTCGCGCCGAGCGGTGAGACCGCCAGCGGCGACGACTTCATGCTCGGTCAGTTCGAAGACTCGCCGCCGCCGCCCGATGAAGATTCCCCGCCCAGCCCGTAGTCGACCTGCTTAGTTGGGGCTCGAGAAGAGGCTCACTCGCGACCGTCGGCCCGTCTCGTCCCAGTACGACTGCACGGTCAACGAGCGGTTGTCCTTGTTGAACGTCGCAGTGTGGTCGATGGGCGTTTCGTTGGTCTCGCGAAGAGCACGCTGCGTGAGCGCGGCTGAATTGTCTTCGAGCCAACCACGCGTTGGGAGTGCTCGCTTGTAGAACTGCAGCACGCCCTCCGGCGTGTCGCGACTCTCGAGTGTCATCGCGATGAAGCCGCTCTGGTCGCCCCGCCCTTCCACCTGAGAAGTGACGTCACAGCCCATGCAGACGGGCATGTCTTCGATTTGTCGATGCTCCACGCCGTCCGGTGTGAGCTGCGAAACCTTGAGCTCACGGTCGCTCCAAATCGCCAGCACGGTCGTGTTCCGGTCGGAGCCATCGCGGAAAGCCTCGACGTAGCGAGTCGCGTTGAAGATGTCGTCGGACGAACGCGCTTTGGAGGCCTCCTCCACGAACGCCACGTAGTCTTCGGCATTGCCGGCCGTATCGACACCGACCATCGCGGTGTAGTCGGCACGATCGGCGACCGGGATCATTGCACCCGCCACGAACTCCGCACCCATGTGCGCGGCGAGAAGCTTCTCGCCTGGCTTGGCGTCGGGGTCACCGAGCACTTCGGGGTTCGTCGGTCGACTGAACACGTCGTTGTTGATGCCCGCTTTGAAGAAGTGCGCCTGCATGTCGTACAGGACCTCTTGCGGCGACATCTCGGTGGTCTTGCGCGCGACGGACATGTTCACGCCATTCCACAGATAGGTCTGCGGCGCTTCGAAGCCGTAGTCGCGAATGCTGTTCACGAACTTGGTGTGCTTCGTGTCTTTGCCGGCGTTCATCCAGTAGAGGTCGGCGTCGGCCTCTTGAACCTTCACTTCGAGTTCGTCGGTATCACCGACGATGATCCAAGCGATGCCCGTGATGACGGCGAGCGTGGCCAGAACTTTTGCTGATGTCATTGCCAAACGTTTCATCGCCACCTCGGCACACGACGGTATCGTTGGTTGCGATCGAGTTCTTGCCGCACGAAGTCCATGAGCTTCGCGTAGTTGTTTTCCGTCTCTGCGCTCAGGCGGCTGATGAGGTAGCCGCGGTCTTCGGCCGTATCGAACGGGTCCGAGAACGCGGGTTCCTGCGCGGGCGACACGCGGGATTCGTACGAAGTCTCGAAGGTGTGTGAGATTCCCGCGACTTCGATCTCGTCGACTTGCGGTTCGGAGTAGACGTTGCCGTAGCGGATGTTTGCCGCATAGCCGGCGTTTCCACCGATGACCTGCATGGCGCCGTTGATGATGGTTCCCACGATGCCGCTGTTCGAGGGTCTGAGGTCGCCGGGGGTCAAAGCGTCGTCCACCAACGCTTTGGCCACGGTCGCATCGCCGATGACGCTGGACGGCTCGAGCGTGAGTCGGCCCCGCCACGGCTGTTCCACCCGCACGCCACTCACGATCGGCATCATCACCTGAGTCCGAGTGTAGTGCTCGGTCCAGTGGCCTCCGAGTGCGTTCGCGCCCGAGTCCAGGCGCTGCATGATGTTTTGCTCGGTGTCCGAGAACGCCTGCGCGAACTGGCCGCGCGGCGTCATGCGCAACACTTCGTCTTCGGCGTCGTACACGGCCACCCACAACTTCTTGTTGGCGCGCACCTGGTGCTCGACCGCCTCGTTGCCGACCTTGCGAATCTGCAAGATGCCGGCGAACACCATGATGAAGACGGGCAGGATGATGACAAACTCGGTCAATGCGGTTCCGCGCTCGTCGTTGTGAAGTCCGTTGATTCGGTTGAGGAAGTTCATTTCGAGATACCTCCCATCGACTCGTTGTCGAGAGCGTTCACGCCCATCTCGATGGCGGCAATCTCGCTAAATATCTGGGCGGCACCCGCTCCGGAGCTGAGCGAGTACGGATGCGTGATGATGTCGATGCCGGCGGCGTCGACTCCATGTGCCACGCCGTTGACCCAGGTGATCTGCGGCAGAATCTCGTTGAACGCCTTGGCGAGGTCGAAGTTGCTGGCTGAGACCTCCTCCCATTCACCGCTCAGCGCGACTGGTCGGATGCGGGCGGACCATTCGGCGGCCCACATGTTCGGGTCGTCGGTCTTATGCACGATTTCGCCGCGGCTCAAGGTCCACGTAGCGCCAGCTCGAGGCTGGAACGACTGGTAGTCCGGGTTGAGGAAGCCGTAACGCTTTCGTGCGCCATCCTCACTCATCTTGTCGGCATTTGGCCGCATTCCGAACGTGATGGACGATGCGTCCATCAGCCAGTCGGCCTCAGCGTTGTATCTCTTGAGCAGATGCGGTCGGCCCGCGATATCGAAACTACCACCTCGCCTGAGCAGCCTGCTGACGATGTCTTCACATGTCTCGTGGAATGTTCGTGGCGCGAACAGGTCGAGCGGTTGGGTCACCGTCTTGCCGATGAGCGCCATGAAGAGGCCTGCGAGCAACACACTCCCGTAGCGGGCTGCGTCAGTCAGCAGCGAGCCCTTCGAGAAGCCGCCCTCGCCGCTTCCGCCGGAGATGACTGCCCCCAGCTGCTTCAACACCACGTCGGCAAAGATGTACCACTTGTCCCGGTCGTGAGCGCGATCGCACTGCTCGACCCATTCGGCACGCTCGAGCGGCAGCGACGCCTTGTGCGGCTCCGAGACCGGGCTCGGATACGACACGGTCACCGGTGCGCGGTTCGCGAGTCCTTTCATGATGCCCTCGGTCCACGCCCAATATGGGGCGACGTTGAGCATGTAGACCTGATAGTTGTCGAAGGCCCGTAGCTCCGGACCGTAGAACTCGTTCGTGAGCACCTGCGGGTCCCAACGACGCCAGATGTCGTCCGGAATCGAGGCGACCTTGTCGATAATCTTGGTGACGGCGCTCGGGAGCGGCCACGGAATTCGACCACCAAACGTGGTGATCCCTTCGATGACCGAGCCAATACCGTCGTAGTCAGGCGCAGCCCACTCCATCCAGTCGGGCCAGCGCGCGACGCAGCCGACGGGCCACGGAAGGCGCAGCATGCAGCGCTTGCTTCGCTTCCTGAATATCTTGTTGCTGTCCCTGGTCTCTTGCCAGTCGACCTGTGTCACCCCGGCCGCAATCTGCGCGGCCGCGCCGGCACACCCTCCTGCGGTCACGAGCGTACAGATCGCACCGATGATGTAGGAGTAGTGCTTGATCGCCGTGATCCACTGCTTGATGTTGATGTACGCCGTGTAGTTGGCGATCGTCATCCGTTTGCCGACGTTCGTCAGCGCGATCATGTTCATGGTTCGCGCGCGGACCGAAGTCTCGGAGTACGCCGAAGCGTCGGTCGCGGTCTGCACGTGAATCTTCTCGCTCGTCGAAACGACCGAGTCGTAGAAGACCATCGCCATCATCAAGATCACGAGGATGGATGCCAGACACACGAGCGCGACAGCGCCGCCCTCATCGGAATGAACTGACCTGAATCGATTTCGCAGATACGTCTTCGCGGAATTCATCATCAATTCTCCGGCCAGTTCGCGCTGGGGGTGTGACGCTGGCGAGGAAAGGTGTGTTCTTTGCTGAGCTCGTTGAAGTAGCCGCCACGACCGCCGCTATTGCCGAACTCGCCGAACAACGGCGAGACGACGGGCATGGTCTGATGGTGCTGATAGGTAAAGCGGAGGCCGATTTCGCCGTTGGTTTGCAGGATGCCCGGCTCGTCGCCAGCGCTGGTCGTCGAGGTGCCGACGTCGGTCGCGAGGTACGCTCGGGAGAACTTGCGAACGGCCCGTTGGCCGAACGATTCGCTGTCGATGGCGCGCCAGAACGACTTGTTCGAGCGGTAAGCCTGTCGATTGGAAGACAAGTTGGTCGAGGCCATCATCACGGCGACATCGCCGCCGAGAAAACTGAAGCGGCCGGCCATCCCCTTTCGTGCCAGCTTGGCCTCGTCGCTCAGCGCCGAGTCGTCGTTGAAGAACTCGCCGGACGCCACCGGTGCCATCGCCATCGCGACCTGAATGCGTGCGCGCTCGAGCATCGCTGCTTCGTCGACACCACGCCGCCCAGCCTGCTGCTCGCCGTCCCAAACCCAGACTGCGCGCGCTCCGGAGAAGCCAGCATAGCTGGTCATCACCGACGCGATGTTGTTGATGGAGAGCTGCATCAGGCCGAAGACCAGCAGCAGGAACACCGGCAACACGATGACCGTCTCGATCATCACCGTGCCCGCCGAAAGCTTCAGAGTGCGGACCTTTCCGGAGCGCTTGCGGTGCAGCACGAGCTGCCCAATCGCGTACACGAGCCCCCAAACTGCAGCCGTCAGGGCCAGGTGCACCGCGATGCCAAACTGGAGGTCCGCCACCAACGAATCGGTGGACGACATCAGTCCGTAAAGGGTGGCGCCCTGAACGGGAGTGAGCGTCAGACACATTAGTGCCGTACCCACGCCGAGCAGCCCTGTGCAATGCACCATGAGCGAGCCCAACAGCCGTTGGCCACTTTTCACACTACTTCGTCGGTCCATTCTACTACTTCCGGACGGAGCGGAGTCCCACGCTCAAGTTGTTCGAGTTTGTCTGCAGAAATGGTACGGGTCTTGTCGGTCGAGAGTCAAATCTGACTCGAAAATCACCCTTATTCCGCGCCGGATTCGGCTGTGAGCGCGCTGACGCCACGGAAGTGGGGCTTCGCCCCGATATACGTGATCAACCGGACCGACCGGGTGTCCAAGCAACTCCGGTTTCCGGAGCTCCGAATTCTGATTTCAATCGGAATTCAAAACAGCGCGAATCGCACCATCGCGGCCGCGACAATCACGAGCAGCAGATATCGAATCCACTTGCCCGCATCCTCCCTGTCGGCCGCGAACCGAGCGGCAGCGTATGCACCGGCGCTCTGGCCGACTGCCATGAGCGCACCGAACGCCCAATCGACCTGGTCGTTCCAAACGAATACCGACAAGGCGACGCCCGTGAAGATCAGATTCAACAACAGCTTCACGCCATTCGCAGAAACGGGGTCGTACCCCGCGCCCACGACCAACCCCACCAAGAGAAGTATGCCCACGCCGGCCTGAATGAACCCGCCATAGAATCCAATTCCGACAAACGCGACGAGCAGCAACACGCCGGGACGCGACCACTGGACCTCGTCTCGCGACTTCAGCCACTTCTTCGGGTCCAACAGAATGACGACGAACATCACGGCCATCAGCCCGCCGATCGCGCGCTCGAGCCAAACGTCGTCCACGTCCACCGCGATCCAGGCTCCCGCGGCCGCACCGGCCACGACGGGCGCAAGAAACCACACCCAACCGTCGATACGGAGCGCGCCTCGACGTTTCAGCGTGACCAACCCGACCACATTCTGCACCGCCACGCCCACCCGGTTCGTCCCATTCGCCACTGTCGCGGGCAGTCCCAACAACATCAGCATCGGCAGAGTCACCAGTGAACCGCTACCCGCCAACGTGTTGATGACCCCGGCGACCGCCCCGGCCAACAACGCGAGGATGTAGAGTAAAAAATCAGGCATGGCCGCGAGGAAAAAAATTTGCGCGGTGGTCCACCGTGTTCCACTGTGGGTGTAGGAAAAAACCCATCAACGAAATGCACCAGCGCCAAGGATGGCAAGGAGTGCAGCATGCGTTCGATCGTTTGCCGCTTCAAGGATGAAGCCGACTTTCGCCTCCACCTCCGCCCCGGATTCGGGCGGCGGTCACCGTCGTTCACCATCGTCACCGACATGAACCTCGAAGCAGGTTCGTCCCTCGAGATCGTCGCGCTCGTCGCGAACTTCCCCGAGGAGCTCCGAGCGGGAATCACGGTGTTCGAAAAGACCCGCGTCGTCGTCGACGACGAATTCGGCGGGCCCCTCTACCGATATGTTTGCGTGGTCGACGCGTCAGACGCCGTCTGGGTGAAGATGTTCACCCAGAAGCTCTCGATGTTTGCCGACTTGCGACAAGCCGCCTGAAATCTAGCCAATCGTCACTCCGAGCTCTTCCCGGAGCTCGAAGTAGCGCTCGCTGATCGCGTACTGAAGTAGATTGTCCATTCGCTGGTCGATCGTGCGCGAACCCAGCTTTTGCGGCTCGATATCGAGATATTCGCGACAGGCGTTCAGGTCGTCGGCGAAGATGAGGCCGACGCGGTTCGCGGCGTCTTCGACCCGCTCCACCCACTTCTGAATGTCGGTCTCTTTGTCCTTCACGCGCCCCACGGCAACCTGAAGGCGATTCAGCGCATCACCCTTCAAGTTCTTCTTGAAGTGTTTCAGCACCGTCTCCATCTCTCGCGTCACTTCGACCGACACACGCGGGTCAACAAACCGCGCGGCCAACACGAAGAAGACCTGCAGGTCCGACGCCGGACGCAGAGCGGCGAGATAGAACTGCGGCAGGAACAGGAAGAGCTGCTTCCCGATCACGAACGCCGCATACTCCTCACGACCGCTCCCCAGCAGGTCATCGCCGACGATCAAGCCACCGACCGACGTATTGCCGAAGTTCAGCAACTGGTCCGGAATGATGCCCCCGTTGATCATGCCGATCTGGTCGCTCTTCCGATACGCGTCGGGCAGCGTCTGGAAGCCGAGCGTCTCGCCCACCGAATTGTAGATATTGTTGAAGACCAGCGGCTCTTCGAGCTTCACCTTGTCTTTCTTCTTCAATCCCCAGTGCGATGCCTGGTGCCCAGTCCACTCCTCCAGACCCGGCTTCACCTTCGAGAACAGATTGCTGATGTCGGGGTCGAGGTCGTCGGGGAAGATGTAACGCGCGTAGAAATCGGGCGTGAATGAACGCTTGATCGGGCGGAACATCGGCGAGTCGAAGCGGTCGACGAAGGACCTGGCCTTCTCGTCGAGCTCCCAGCCGCGGTGCGCGAGCACTCGGTACACGCAGAGTGCACGGTCCACCTCTTTGCGGCGAAGGTAGACCTTGCCGAGTCGGTCGAGATGCTCGTGCTTCTCCGGCTCCAGCTGCGCCAGAGCGCGCAGGTGTTCAATCGCTTTGTCGAGATGATCTGCATGCGTCTCCGCCAGCTCCACGGCGGCGAGGTGGAACTGCGCCGCCCGCGGCATCTGCGCCGCGGCCTGGGAGAACGAGATGATCGCGTCTTCCTCGCGCCCCAGGTGAATCTTGTAGAGCTCGCCCAACTTCTGGAAGAGCACAGCGATGAGCCGCTTGTCGGGCTCCGGCTCCTCCATCATCGCCGTGATCAACTTCAGATACGCCTCTTCCAGCTCACTCCAACTCTTCGAGTCGACCAGAATCGAGGTCACCGCTTTGAACGCATCGAGACGAGTCGGATCGAGCTCCAGTGCCTTGCGGAACCCGGCCAATGCCTTCTCGGGCTCCCAAAGTTCGTCACGAGCGACGAGGCTCGACTTCACGATCCACTCGGCGCGCTCCTTGGGGTCCTCCGACATCTGAGCCAGCGTGAAGTAGGCCCTGGAGACGCGACGCCAGTCTTGAATGGCGGTGCCGATGTCGGCGATCTTCTCGAGCGCGACCAAATTCTGCGGGTCCTCCGCGAGAGCTTGCTCGTACACATCGACCGCGCGCGCCGGGTCGTTGAACACGTTCACCCAGTCGTCGCCGAGCGCCAGTAGTGCCTGCGACCGCTCCTCGGGGTTGTCCAGCTGGCGAATCATTCGGTTGCGCACTCGAATGACTTCCTGAGCCTCTCCGAGCTCACTTACGATCCCGAGCAGAGCTTCGGTCGCCTCGATATGGTTCGGAACCTCTTCGAGCGCTTTCTCAAACGACGTCCGAGCCTTTTCGAGGTCTCCCGCCTGCTGATGCAGCTGCCCAGAACGCAAATAGATCGACGCTAGCTCTTCGCGGTCCAAACTGCGCTTGTGGTGCAGTAGCAGCGACCGGACCACGTCAAGCCCTTCTTCGGGTCGGTCGGCGTGGAAGAGCAACTCCGAGTACGGGCGCAAAATGTCGAGCTCCCGTGGCTCGAGCTCGTATCCGCGCTGAAACGCATCGAGCGCATCGTCAGTCGCATCGACCGAGGCCGCGATCGTACCCAACGTCGAGTAGAGCCAAACGTTGTCGTCGAGATACCTCGTCGTGTCTGGCCATCGCGCAATCTGGTCGAGCAGCATCTTGGCGTGGTTCAGATTCTCCGACTCCACGAATTCCGAGACGCGCTCTTTGACCTTCGAGAGGTCGACTAGGTCGGCTGCTGGAGCACTCGATTCAGACGGCTGGGCTTCGGTCATTCGACGCCTCTTGGGTCACGACGCACGGAAGCGTCGCAGCACGATGAGTTTTGATGCAGAGTTGACGGCTTCTCATTGTAGGCGAGGCCGCGAAACGGTCAACCGGGGTTCGGCCCGATCGATGGTTTCTCAGCGGGCGCGCAGGCGCACGGAGTGCGTCCGATCCGCCTCGATCGTGATTCGCTTTCGATCTCGGACTTTTCCGCCCTGCCTGAGCTCGAACGTGTGGGTCCCTTCGGGAAGTTCGACACGTTGCCGAGTGGCTTCGCCACGACGCTTTCCGTCGATCCAGAGCTCTCCCCACGGCATCAGGACCACGCTCGCACGGCCCGTCTTGGGCTCGGCGATATCTTCGGTGGGTACAGCGTCGTTCGGTTCGACCTCGGCGGGTTCTTCGACCGCGGCCGTCTCCGAGGGCTCGACCTCGTCCGTCGGTGCCACGACCGGTTTGGGCGTGTTCGACTCGGCGGATGGCTTCGCCGGCCGGGCGACCGTCGCTGCGCGTTCCGGAGCAGTTTCGACTGCAACGCCCATATCGCTCGAAGGCTCGCGGTGCTCCTCGACGTTCTCGTCGGCTCGAAGCGCAGCGTCCTGATCGGCCGGCGCCTCGACCGCCGCGAGCTCAGATTTGCCCGACGGTTCGAGCCCCGCGAACACCAAGACTACGGCGACCACGGCCAGCAGCCCCAACCCGGCGACGGCAGCGAACGCGACGAGGGCTCGACTTGTCTTCGCAGGCTGCGCCGGCGAGGAACGCTCCCCCGTCGGCATCAGCAGTCCGGTGCCAGGCTTCGACTCGGGTTCGTGCTGCGACTCCGCCCCTGCCGGGGACTCCTCACCCGATTGGTCACGAAGGACTACGAGCGTGCTCCCAGGCGCATCTCCTGCCGAAACCTGCCCCTTCCCAGCCGTACCATCCTGCGCGCCTCCCGCTTTCGCCCCGGGCCGATCTCCTTTTCGCGCACCGCCATGCACCAGCGTGCCCCCCAAATGCACCGCCGCGGGCTCCATCGCTGGCAATGCAGCCGTCGGCGCGAACGCTTCTCCCGTCTCGGCCGCATACATCGGCTCACCGGCCATCTCGTCGGTGTCGGAGTCGAAGCTCGAGTCGAACTGCAGGCTCGCCGTCGGGGTTTCAGACCAATCTGGAGTGGGCCCGGTCGTGGTCGCCCCGCCAACCGCGGCCGAGAGCGTCTGAGCGAATTCGAGCACCGAACTGAACCGATCGTCTCGTCCCTTCGCGAGAGAACGCATGATCGCGTTTTCGAAGTCGTCCGACACGGCGAGGTCCGGCTTCATTTCGCGAAGCGGCGTGGGCGGTTCCGAAATGTGTTTCACCGCGATGTCGACCAAGGAGTCGGCCTGAAACGGGACCCGGCCCGTGAGCAGACGGTAGGCCGTGATGCCCAGAGCGTACTGATCGGAGCGACCATCGACTCCGTCATTCCGAAGCTGTTCGGGCGACATGTACTGCGGAGTTCCGACCACCATTCCGGTGCCCGTCAGCTCCATGAAGCTCGCGCTCTGGTTCGCCAGTGGGTCGAACGCCTTCGAGATGCCGAAATCGATGACCTTTACGAACAACGGGTCGTTCCCGCGATGGAGCACCATCGCGTTTCGCGGCTTCACATCGCGGTGGACCAGACCTGCGTCGTGCGCTTCCTGAAGTGAACCCGCCATCTGCGCCACGATGTGGGCGACCTCGCCGGGCGCGAGCGTCTCACGCTGTCTCGCGAAGTCTTCGAGGTCGAGACCGTCGAGGTACTCCATGGCGAGAAAGAGCAGCCCTGTTTCGGCGTCGCGGCCGAAATCGTAAACGACGATGGTGTTGGGGTGGGTGAGCTTCGACGTCGCGCGCGCTTCGAGTTCGAAACGGCGCACGGTGTCCTCGCTGTCGACGAGGTGCGGCGCCAGTACCTTCACGGCGCACTTGCGCCCCATCGATACCTGTTCGGCCTCGAACACGGCTCCGTAGCCGCCCTGGCCGAGCAGCTTTCCAAGTTGAAATCGACCGGCGAGTAACCGGCCTTCTAGCTCGGAGAGATGCACCGCCCCCCCTCCTATGCGTGGGTCTGTGTCAGCTATAGCACGGCTCGCCGGCCTTTTGCTATTCGGCAACCGACGGAGAAAACCGTTGATCTCCCGGATAGATGAGGAACAACGACCAGCGTCCAGTCGAGTGCTCGCCGGGGATCAACCCGCGGATCACGACGTTGCCGGTCGTGTCGGTTCGGCCTTCGCCCACGCGCACGGCGCCTGCGACCGACTGAGTGCCTGGCGGCCCGAGATAGGCCTGCACCTTTGCCCCTTCGATTGGTGCGTTCTCGCCCAGCAAACGGCCGCGAATCGTGATCTCTCCTCCACGACGCACCGAGGTCGCCGCTTCGAGCAGGACCAGATTGGTCGGTTCGAACTTCGGCGGCGGTGTGCCGGATTCGCTCATCGACTCTACTAGCTCGCGCTGCATCTCGGCGGTCATCGCCTCGGCCGGACTCGGGTCTTGGCCCGTCGCGTTCTCTCCGGGGACCATCTCGCCCTCCCCTGCCGCGACCTCTCCTGCCTCGCCAGGAA
>CAYLMO010000001.1:142641-179504 GCA_964384605.1 uncultured Bradymonadales bacterium
GTTCACCGGGCGCTCCGTCTTCGGGAGCACCTTCGCTCGCGCCGTCCCGGCCGCCTGGCTCCGCAGACTCCGATTCGGAAGCACCTTCGGCAGGCGCCTCGTCACCCGTATCGCCGCCGAGCCCGTTCTGCTCCATGAGCCGCTGTTCCTCGAGATATCGGTCCGGGCGAGGAAGATTGTCTGTGCCGGGTCGATGGAGTGAGCGACCACCGTCGGCCGCCGCATTGAGTTCGTCCGCGGCCCCGCCCAGATCGATGCGACGCCATCCGCGACCTGGCCATCCGATCTCGACAAACGCGTGTGCTTCGTTGTTCACGTAATGCGCCGGAATTCCCAGCGAATGCGCCGCGATCACGAACGACAACGAGCGATGACGACAAACGCCGATCTTGTTCGTGGTGATCGACGTGAAAAGGTCGTCGCCCTTGAGCTCGTCCGGAAACGGGCGCGCCTCGAAGTCGCGATAGTGTTCGACCAGCTTCCGCACCGCTTCCGACGGCTTCATCTCGCGACTGACGCCAATCTGGCGCAGCACCGCCCGTGCTTTCAGGCGAATCTGCCGGTCCAACATCGGCGAGTCTTCGAAGGCTTCGAAGTCTTCCCACCGCACGTTGTCGTCGAATTCACCCGAGAAGAAGAAAGGGTCGACGGCGACCTGCATGTTCAGCCTCAAGAGGCCCTTGTGCGAGGTCTTGACCATGAAGTTCCCCGCCCGATCTCGGATGATCTCGAGCGGAACCTCAGGCTCGCTCTCGAGCTTCAAGATCCGTTGATGTGGTGCGACCGATGCGATCGGGTGAAGCCGGCTCGGCTCGGTGCGCAAAAGAAAAGAACCCCAAAACGTCTCGTCACCTGCAGCCGCTGCCCCACCGACCGTCACGCGGGATTCGGGCTTGGGATCGACCTTCACGGCATACTCGCCGCCTGGAACGCGAATCACCTCGTTCTGTGACACGACCCGCTTCAGCGGAATCACGCTCGGGTCGAAATTCGCGAAATAGGTCAGCGAATTCACACGGTCGGTGCGGTCGTCGAGTACGTTCGGCGCCTCGAAGGGATTCATCGGGCCGTGAGGAGCTTCGACGTTCTCTTTGGAAACCGGTCCGGTCGCGTCGTAGACCGGCTCATCGTCAGTGGCCTCCGTCGTGAGGGGCGGCGGCTGCCCTGGAACGCGCTCGGGCGGCCTCGCACCGTCTTCGTTCGTCGCGCCGTCTTCTGCGCCATCGCCTCCAAACGGAGCCGGCCCGCGGTCGCCGCTTCCGAGCACCGTCTCTGAGACGAACTCGTGCAGCACATACGGGCCATCAGTCGTCTGCTGTGCGACCACTGCGCCGGCAACGACGACCAACGCCGTTCCAATCCCAATCGCGACCAGTCGTTGCTGCATCAAGGTTCTCCGCTTCGTGCGGCGATAGAAACAATCGACATCGTCATGCGTCTTCCCGAAGCGCGCTGATTTGTGCGGGAATCGGCCAGCCTTCGAGGATGAGTGGGAAGCTGCACCCGTGTTCTTCGTACAGCTCCCAGGCTTGCTCCATCACGGACCGCGCGTCGGGCTGTTCCCGTCTCAGCAGCACGTGGCCTCGCGCTTCGGTCGCTTTTGCCATGTCGATGGGGGCGTCGGTCTCGGCGATCGCCTCGGCACCTTCCTCGAGGTCGCGCAGCGCCCGCTTGGTCCGATCGCGAAGCAACTCGATCCGCGCAAACAGCCGCATCACTTCAGCGCGCTCGACCGGTACCAGGTTCTTCGCGACCCGTTCGAGGTCCCGCCGAACGTCCTTGAGCGCCCGAAGACTATCGTCTGCTCGAGGGTCGCCGAGTGTTCGCTGGCGTTCTGCGTTCGCTGCCAGCGCTTGTCCCATCGCCACCTTCAGGTACGTCGAGACGGCCCGGATTCGGATCAGCTCCGAATGCCGAAGTGACTCCTCCAGCAGCTCGATCTGTCGCACCGCCACCTCGGGACGCCCGAGCGCGATATCGAGCTGCGCCGACAGGCGCGCCCACCGGATCGCGTCCAGATTCTTCGTCGAGGCTTTGAGCCGACTTCGACCGTTGTCGATGAACGCTGCAGCGCGTTCGACATCGCCCCGCAGTAGCGCCGCGCGCGCCAAGATCTCGTACGCACGCGACTCGGCGATCGCGTCGCCTCGGTACACGTGCAGACACCGCCGCGCGATATTGTCCGCCGCATGCAGCGAACCGACGCGAATCGCGTGCTGCGCCTCGACATAGAGCGCGAAACGTCGATCGAAGCCATCACGTTCGGCCCGATGCCCCACGTCGAATGCCTGGGCGAGCGACCGCTCCGCGCCGAGCGCGTCGTCGTGCCTCAGCTGGAGACTCGCTCGCTCCGCCGCAACCTGTGCTCGCCAACCATGTTCTTCGGCATGCAGGAAGAACCGATCGGCCTCGTCGAGCCAGTCGCTACACATCGTGATTCGTCCCTCTTCGAACGAACGCCACCGGTAGTTCGCGAGCACGATACGTTCCATCCCCAGCAGCCGCGGGTCGCCTGTCCGCTCCGCAGCATTGGCCAGGATCGCGCCCATGTGGTCCCGCCTCGTGGTATCCAGCATCGTCGCGTGAACCGTCGCGAAGAACGCCATCTCGCCGCGCAGCAGGTAGCGGGCTTTGGTGTCGGTCGCCAGCTTCTCTTTGGCAGCCGGCGTCCACCGCGAAATCACGGCACGCAGGATACTGGGCGCGTCGCGCATGCCTTCCCATACGCCACGTCGGTATCGTGCACCCGTCAGTCGCAGCCCTTCGGCGAGCGCTTCGACCGCGGGGTCCACTTCGCCGGCCTGAAGCCAGGCGCGTGCTTCCATGAAGCGAATCTGCGCCTTCTCCACCGCACCTTTCGCTTTCTCGGCCTGCTCCCGGAACAGTCGAGCCGCTTCATCATGGCGGCCCGCGAGCAGCTCGACTCGCGCGAGTTCGTCGGCAGGTTCGAATCGCGTGTACGCCGGCAATTCGCTGCGGTGTTCGACCAACCAACGCCACAGCTTCGCCGCCCTGTGGTGCGCAAATCGCGCCTCGGCGCGTCGTGCGGCATCGACAGCATTCTCCATCGCGCGCCCCACCCGACCTGCACGGAGTTCGTACTCGAACCGAAGGTCCAGGTTCTTGGCGTCGTGCACGCCCAGTGCGTCCGCGATTCGTCCCGCGAAGCGAGCCTGTTCGCGCTCCGAGAGATTGGCGAGCACGACTTCACGCACGATGTCGTGGCCGATCGTCCAGAGCGGCTCTTCGCTGCCGCTCGGCACGAAAGTCTGGAGCAACCCAGCGTCGACCAATCGCGCCAAGACCTCGGTGATGCCACGTTCGCCCGACATGGCGTTCGCTCCGACCTCGGTCTCGAGCGCTCGTGCCAACAGCTTCTTCGAGAGCGGTCCCGACGCAATTCCGAGTAGGTTCGTCGTCGCGAGCTCGACTTTGTCGCGCCCCGCCAACCGATGCTCGTAGATCTTTCGGAGCACGGCATGCGTATTGGCGTCGCGCTCTCGTTTTGCCACCTCGGTGGCTGCATTTCGTGTCTCATCGGTTTCGGCGATGAGTTCGTCGAGCAGCCGCGGATTCAAGTTCGCGGTCTTCAAGACCGTACGCAGGTCGTCGACCGCGAGATGGCTACCGGCCGTGACGACGTACTCGCGGGCCTCCTCTTTTCCGAACCCACGAATCGGAAAGCGAACGACATCGATGAGCGCCATCGACAGGTCGCGCTGCAACAAGTGGTCTCGCGCTCCAACAGCATCCGTGCCCCAGGTGGCGATCGTGAGCATCCGAATGCCGGCATCGTCGGCGAAGAGATCCACCAACAACGACGCGGCATCCCAACTCGCCCAGTGCAGGTCTTCGAGACAGAGCAGGATCGGGCGCTCCTCGCTCAACCGCTGCAGCAAGCGGCGCAGCCCTCGGATAGCCCGGAACCGAGAGAACTCCCCGGTGCTCTCGCGACCGCCACCGATGATGGGAAACAGTCGCGACGCCGCCAAGATGTCGTCTTCGATCTCTTCGCGTACGGCGAGCGGCAGCGACTCGGTCATCTTCGCGATCGTCGAGGCGACCTGATGCCAGCCCTGATAGACGACCGACTCGCGCTGAAAACAGCGGTCCTGAATCACGAGCCAACCGCGACGCGCCAGGTGGTGCGCGATTGCCCGGAGCAACGTGCTCTTCCCTGCGCCGGTTTCTCCCTCGAGCAGCGCGAGTGTCACTCGAGATTCCGAAGCCGAGAGGTGCGCGAGTTCCTGTAGCGCCTCCATCTCTTTGTCGCGTCCGATGAACGCATCCGGAGCCGCGACCACGGTCGGCGGCACCGACACGGCCTTGGCAGCTTTGGCGCCGATCACCTCGAGCACCGCGCCCAGGCTCGGTCGATGAGTCGGGTCGCGGTCGAGCAACCCGTCGACGACTTCGGCCCACGACGCGGGACACTCGGGCACGAGCTCAGCGAGTGGCGGTGGCTTCAACGTCGGCGACTTTCCGCCCGACCACTCCAGCGCGTCGAACGCGGAGGTCTCGGCAATCGCCTCGAACAACACGCATCCCAACGCATACAGGTCGGCAGACGGACTGGCTCCCACCTCCATCGCCTCGGGCGCGACGTAGGGGATGTTCTCGGGCGCCTCCAAGAACGACACTTCCGCCGTCTCGCCCCCACCCGGCTTTCGAAACACCAGCTCCGGGACGATTCCATAGTCGGTCAGGAGCGCGTGTCCCGACCGATCGACCAGGATATTCGCGGGCCTCAAGGCGCCGTGCACCTTCTGAAACTTGTGCAGGTGGCGTAGGCCCTCGACGATCGGCGGCAGCAGCCGCTCGAGCCTCAAGAGCTTCAGGTCCATCGACGGTGGCTCGGGCGGCTTTGCCAGCTGGGCGATGATCTCTTCCGGATCATCATCCCGCTTCATCTCGAGCGTCTCCGCGTAGGCAATCGCCTGCGGCGTCAGCTCGATGTCTTCGTGTTCTACATCGTCTTCGCGGTCGACCTCTCCCGACGAGATATCGTCGAGCTCCGTGGTCTCGAGCTCCAACAGGTCGCCGGAGATCGGGTCGCGCGGCACCTCCCCAGTTGCCGGTGCGCGCCGCGCCTCGAGCGCGGCCCGCTCCTCGTCCGTGATCGGCGCCTTGAGCCACTGCTCCAGGTCGACGCCGTCGACGTAGTCCTGCGTAAACGCGAGGCCCGTCTCGCCAACGACCGATTCGACGGAGATGTTCGTATCACTTGCCGGATCGACAAGGTGGTGGAACCGCACCAGCGACGGGTGCTTCAGTCGGCTCAGTGCCTCGAACTCGAGCTTGAAAGCTTCGGGGCGCGACGGGTGCGCGCGCACGAAGATCTTCAGAACGACCGGCTCGCCGGTGACCTCGTCGATCACCTCGTGGGCTTCGCCCAGAACTCCACGGCCAAGTTCGCGCACAAAGCTGAAGCGCGCTGCAGGCTCTTCGCTCTCGGGGGGCTCTTCACTCTCGGAAGGGTCTTCACCTTCGGCGGGCGCTTCGTGCTCGACGGCGTCCTCGGGCGGCTCCGAGGCAGCTTCGTCATCGGCTCCCTCCCCCTCGGGTGGAGCCTCGGACACTTCCTCTTCAACGTCGACCGAATCGTCGCTCACACACTCTCCTCACCAAACGCAGACGCTCCGTCGCGCAGTGACCACGCCTTGGGGAAGTGGCTCTGAACGACGGGACGGTCCACATTCTCGGTCCGAAAGAAGCCCAGACCGAGTGGAACACCCTCGAATCGTACCATGACGTAGCCTTGGCCGTCGCATCGAGACGCTGTGTCGGCGTCGGGCCAAAACGACTCCCGATGGAGGTACGCGTCGGCCTCTTCGCGCGACACGTCCATAACCATTCGAGTCGCAGCGTCGCCAAACGCCATCGCTGCAGCCGTCGAGAGCTTGGGGATCGCCATCTTGGTGGCAAACAACGTGATTCCTGCCGACAGGATGTCTTCCCGGTCGAGATCGATATCGTCTGAGATCACGGCGACCGACTTGGTGTTCAGGCGCACGACGTTCAGCCCTTCGAATCGCGACATCGGAATCCCGAACATGGCTTCCACCGCGCCGAACCAATGCTCTCGATCCGCTTGTTCGATCGTACTCATGCCTGCCTCCGAAATGCCGCGACGAAAAAGCCTCCCGTGTCGTTGTGGTGCGGCCATACTCGCATGCACTGCTCCACTCTCGGGTCGTACGTTTCGCCTTCGAACTCCAGGATGCCCGGTGCGTGCTGGAACCCTTCCACTCCGCACGGCACGAGCGAAACCGAATCGCCGAACTCGCGCAGCGTGCGCGAAACGACCGCTTCGTTCTCTTCGGGAGCGAAGGTGCAGGTGGCGTAGATGATGGTCCCACCTGGCTTGCATGCCTCGATCCCCTTTCGCAGCATCGCCGCCTGCACGCCGCCCAGCTCACGCAGGTTCGTAGCGGCGGCCAGCTCGAGCGCCGTCGGGTTCTTCCGAAGTGTGCCCTCGCACGAGCATGGGACGTCGGCCATCACCCTGTCGAAAGTCCCCAGGTCGGGCATCCGCAGCGCGTCGTGATTCGTGACCGCGACGTTGAACAACCCGAGTCGGTCGAGCAACGCTCGAACGGCCCGCAGGCGCCCGTAATTCTTGTCGTTTGCGACCACCATGCCCTGGCCGCCCATAGCCACGGCGAGCTGCGCCGTCTTGTTTCCCGGGGCGGCGCACAAATCGAGCACACGATCGCTGGACTCCGGCGCGAGTAGGTCCGCCGCCGGCATCGCCGCTTCTTCCTGCACCTGATAGAGGCCGGCCATGAACTCGAAGCGCGTGCCCGGCGACTCGTCACCGTCCAGGCGATACGTCGCATCTCGCCATTCTACGGGGCGAAAGCGGACTCCGGTGCGACGCATCTGCGCCTCGAGGTCCTCCGCACTCGTCTTCAGCGGATTCGCCCAGATTGTCGTCGGCAGAGGCCGATTGCAGGCGTCGATGAACGCGGTCCAATCGTCGATGTAGGGTCGATATCGCTCGAGCTGGTTCATTCGAACGGCTCACCAGTGAGTAGCTGAACGCGGTCGAGCAGGTCGACGACGCGCGTGAGCGGCAGACCCACGATGGCGGTGTAGTCATCGCCGTGCATACGACGAAACAACCGAATCCCCGCAGACTCGATCTTGTACGAGCCCGCACAATCCAACGGGCTGTCGAGCGCAACGTAGGCCTCGGCAACCTCGCGACTGATCGTTCGCATCTCCATCGCGTAGCGAGAATCGTCGACCGCCTGAGTGCCGTCGGGACCCACCACCGCCACAGCCGAGATGAGGAGATGCGTCTTCCCCGAAAGCTCCATCAATTGGTCGACGGCGCGCTCCGCGGTGCCCGGCTTGTGGAACACTCGGCGTTCCAGTGCGATCACCTGGTCGGCGCCCAATGCCCACCCGCCACTGGCCTGTGCCCCCGCCTTCGCTTTGCGCAGTGCCAATCTTCGCGCAAGCTCAATCGGCGCCTCGTCGGCGAGCCGACTCTCATCGACTTCGACGTCGAGCGACTCGAACGGTACCCCGAGTCGCTCCATCAACTCACGCTTGTAGCGAGATTGGCTGGCAAGAAAGAGACGTGCCATCACTTCGATTCCGCGAAGGGGTCCAAAACTTCCCGATTCTTCTTCGTTGGGTCGTTGACCAGCTCGAACTCCACCTCTCGCTGCTCTCTAGGTGGGCGCTCGGGCTGCTCGTCGGACCCCATCGAACGGGCATCTGCCACCCCTTTGGCGTAGCGACGCTCCTCCGATATCAACCATCTCGCGCGTCCGATGGCCAACTCGATCGAGTCGTCGGACTCCGAAGGCACGCCAACGTCGAGCAGTTCGATCGCCACGCCGTCATTCGCCGGAACCTCTGGCGGGGTCTCCTCGTCTCCGTCTTGAATGATCCAGAAGACCAAGACTGCGGCCAGAACCACCACGAACGCCAGGGAACCGATCGACACGCCGAGCGCGAGTCGAGCGGAATTCTCGCCGTCAGAATAGGTTCGCAGGCTTCCCGACGTGACCGATGCCGCCTCAGCGGTGTCCGGATGTTCCGCCGGAATCGTCGTCGACGGCGGCGTAACTGGACGCTCTTCGACATCATCGGTATCCACCGCACCCAACTCTCGCGGCGTGTGCAGCGGAACCTCTATCGATTCGAGTTCTTCGGCAAATGCCGCGGCCGACTCCCACCGTTCGTCAGGCGACTTGGCGCAGGCCTTCTCGAGCGCCGCGACCAGCTCCGGACCGACGTCGTCGAGTCCGTCGAGGGGCAACGGCTCCTGAACGTGCTTCAGCATTAGAGCGACTGCAGTCGGCGCTTCGAACGGACGATGGCCTGTCAGCAGTTCGAAGAGGATGATCCCCATCGAGTAGACGTCCGCCCGGGCATCCACTTCTTGGTTTCGAGCTTGCTCGGGCGCCATGTAGGCCGGCGTTCCCACCACGTGTCCGTCGAGCGTATCGACGAGCGCGTCTGGCGCTTTCGCGACGCCAAAATCGAGGACCCGCGTGAGCTCGCGGCCGTCCTCCTTCTGAACCATCAGGTTGTCGGGCTTGAGATCGCGGTGCACCACGCCGCTTTCGTGCGCGGCGTGCAGGGCGCGGCAGGCCTGTGCGACGATCGCCGCCGCCCTCCCCTCTTCGAGCGGCGCCGACCGCTCGATGACCTCGCGGACCGACTGCCCCTCCACGTGTTCCATCGCGATGTAGGGTCCAACGCCATCTTCTTCACCAAAGCTGAAGATGGTGACGACGCCCCGGTGCCGAATGTTCGACGCCGCCCGAGCCTCTCGCAAAAATCGGCCCTTCCATCGGTCGACGTCGACCGATGGAGGAATCATGACCTTCACGACGACTCGACGTTCCACCGAGAGCTGATGGGCCAGATAGACGTGGCTCATCCCGCCAGAACCGAGCTTGCGGTCGATGCGATACTCGCCACCGAGCACGCGGCCGACGATGTCGACCTCTTCATCTGTATTTGTCTTGGAGTTACTCACCCGAACTTGCTTTCCTTGAACCCGTCGTCACATTCACTTACTACATCGCGGCCGGCATCTGCGCCGGTTTTAACGGACACGCCCGCGGCGTCAACCAGTGTACCAACGATGAGCGAACACGAATCCTTTCTCGCACGTCTCGAAGACGTTCACGAGTTCCCCTGCGATTTCGTCATCAAAGTGATCGGCGACAACGACGACGCGTTCGTCGCGAGTGTCATCCAGGTGTCGGTGAACGTGCTGGGGCGAGACTCGGAACCAAACGTCGACACCCGCGAATCTTCTGGCGGAAAGCACATCTCCGTGACTCTCACCGTCGCAGTGACCCAAGCGGTGGAAGTCGTCGAGATCTACACCCGACTGCACAAGCTAGAGGGCGTAAAGTTCCTGCTCTGACTACTCGATGAGGTCAATTCCGCCGTCGCTGCTGCCGCCAGAATCTTCGGTCGGCTTTGCTTCGGTCGGTTCGGTGTCGGGCGTCGGCGCAGGCGCCGCATCTACCGGACCACTCGGGCCAATCGGGAACGCAGAATCGGAATCGTCCCCGGTGAACGTGTCCCACAGAAACAGACCGATTCCCGTCGCCGCAGTGAGCACGCCGACGCCGAACATCACGTTCGCCGCGAGCTGTTGGCTCCGACCCTGATCGACAACGCTTCCATCGATCCCGCCTCCGGACTGCTGCGCCGTGAGAATGTCGTAGGTGTTCTGCGTCTGCAGACCCATGACCAATCCCCCCACCGTAATGGCGGCGCTCACGCCCCAGAGCGAGTACGCCACCGCCTTCAGCGGGCTGTTCTTGCGCTTCGCCTCGGCCAACGGGCGCATCGGCACGAGAAGTTGCGTGGTCTCGTCGGGTTCGATTCGGATCGTTCCGCGCCACGCGACGTCGTCGTCGCTCACCTCGACCGGATAGTCACCGGGCTGGAGCGCGATGGGATTCTGTAGCGGCAGCGCCTGCTGAATGTCTGTCCCCACACGGAGCTGACCGCCGGGCCGATCCGTGTAGAGCACCAGGCGCCCCGGGATGACCGAGCGGGCGAGCGTGATCTCGAGGGACAACTTTTGACTCGGTTCGAGCTTCACCTCGCGTACATCGTCCTGAACACCCGACCCACGCACCGTCAAGGTGTACTTGCCCGGGGGAATCTGAACGGCACACGGAGTCGAACATCGAGCTTCTTTCTCCTGATCGATGAAGACCTGGCGTCCCGGCTCGGACGTCTTCACCTCGACCGTGGCAATCTGAGCCGCGATCTCTTGCTGAATCTCGATGATCGTTTCGACCACTTCCTCTTGGTTTGGCGCGTCTGGCCGCTCCTCGAGGTAGCGCTTGAAGTACCCCTCGGCCTCAACGAGATTCCCACCCAATCGATAGGCCTGCCCGATGTTGTAGAGGAGCTCGCTTCGACCGCTCAGCTCGTAGGCGTCTTTGAAGGCCTCCGCGGCCTCCATGTAGTTCTCGTCTTCGTAAAACTGCTTGCCCTCCCCAAACCGCTGCTTCGCCTTCTTGATGTCGTCTCGCGACTGAGCGGATACCTCGTTCGAATAGAACGTGGGCAGAGCAGCGCCGGTCGTGATCGAGAGACACAACAGCGTGCGCAGAAGGCCGGATTTGATTTGCGATGTCGTCACCAGGAGCGACTCCGTCAGAGGTCGAAAGGATCGATGATGTCGTCATCATCTTCCTTCGGTTTGGGCTTCGGCTTTGGCTTCGGCTTGGGCTTTGGCTTCGGGGCGTCGCCCAAAATCGGGATATCGAGAGACAAATCGTCGTCATCGTCTTTCGTCGTAGGACGCGGTCGCGGTCGCGGTCGAGGCCGCGGCGACGGGCGATTCGACTCGAGCTTGATGGCTTCGTCGATGTTGCGGTTGGGCGTGACTTCCATTCGATGAGGCTTGTGGCCTTCCAGCTCGAACTCGATCTGCATGGTCTCGTCACTCGAGTCCGTCTTCATGCTGAACGGAGTGTTCCCGAGCTTCTCGCCATCGATGCTGATCGTTGCGCCGCTCGGATCCGTGTCGAACCGAACCGAGATCGGCTCCCCGAGCGCCACGGCTTCATTCACAGGCTCGCGCTTCACGTCCTCTTCGGGGTCTTCAACGACCGGATCCGTCTCAATCGGATCTGGAACTGGCTCCTCACCCTTCGGAACGACGACAGCTTCTTCTCCCGCGGCTTCCTTGTTCTGAATGACGCTGTAGCCGAGCAATCCTCCGATCACGAGCAACATCACCAGGATGAGCAGGACCGGAACGACCTTGCTCTTCTTCTTCACCGCCGGCGCCGACTGCGTACCGAACTGGCCGGTCGCCATCGCGGGCGCCTGCGCTCTCAGGGGCGCGTCGGGCAAGGGAGGCATGTTGGACGACGGCGAATTCACCATCGGTCGGAACTGACCCGATGCAGCGGCCGGTGCTCCCGCGCCGTTCTGGTGCATCTGTTGGAACTGCTGCTGCGGCTGCTGAGTCTGCTGTGGCGGCGGTTGCTGAGGCATCTGTTGCGATTGGCCCGATGCTGGAGCCCCTCCAAACTGCGCACCGGTCGCTCCCAGACCTCCCAACTGTTGAAATCCTCCGCCGCCGCCGGACTGCTGCTGCGACCGGAACTGGGCGCGCAACCGTTCCTGCTCCGCGAGGTTGGTCTGGGCGTTGACGGTCTCTAGATGGTCCGAAGTCTGCCCGGTACCCGGCGAGTTGAACGCGGGAGTCTCGCCGAAATTGTGCGGGCCCGACTCCAACACCGTAGTCATCGACTCGTCGTCTTCCTCGAACTCGTCGTTCGCAACTTTCTCGATATATCGGCTCAGCCGGCTGTTGGTGTAGCCCGGCGCGATCTGGTGCAGCACGCGCTCCAGCTCGCCCTTCGCCGTGTACCCGTCTTGAAAACGGTGGTCCGCTTCGCGCTCCAACATCTTCATCACGATGCCGCTGAGATGCTGCGACACGTTGGTGTTGAGTACGTGCGGTGGCGTGACGTCCTTCGAGATCAAGTTGTTGTAGATCTGGAACTCGTTCTCGCCGTCGAACGGCACGATGCCGGTGAGCATCTTGTAGAGAATGAGTCCTGCAGCGAACAGGTCGGCACGGCCGTCGATCTCTTTGGCCATCGCCTGTTCGGGCGCCATGTAGAGCAGCTTGCCCTTGATCACGCCGGCCTTCGTGTGCGCCTCTTTGTTCCGGGCCTTGGCGACACCGAAGTCGATAATCTTCACTTCGCCGGCGTAGCTCAGCAGCACGTTGTGCGGCGAAACGTCGCGGTGGACGATGTTCTGTGGCTGACCTTGTTGATCGACCGCCGAGTGGGCAACGTGCAGTCCGGCGCAGATGCACGATGTGATGTACACCGCATGCTCAATCGGAATGCGGACTTGCCGTTCGTCGAGCTCCTTCAGGAGCCCCGCGAGGTCGAGACCATGGATGAACTCCATGGCGATGTAATAGTTGTCCTCGATTCGCCCCAGATCGTAGACCTGCGCGATGTTCGCGTGACTCACCGAGACGATGATTCGCGCCTCGTCGATGAGCATGGTGATGAAATCCTCGTTCTCCGCGAGGTGCGGGAGGATCATCTTGATCGCCACGGGCTTCTCGAATCCCCCAATCCCCGGCATCGTCGCGCGATAAACTTCGGCCATCCCTCCGCGAGCGATTAGCTCGTGGAGCGTGTAATGACCAAAAGTTGTTGGGAGGTCTTTCGCCACGTCTTACGGTCTCCAGTCCAGCTCAGGGTACTCTTCGGGCCCTTCGATCAGCGCGTGCCATTCCTCGGAGCGCTCGTTCCAGACCCAGACGTCGGCTGGTCCGCCGTCGACGCTCACCGACGCCACGAACGAACGGCCCGCGTTCTCGATGCCAATCACATCATTTACAACCAGGTTGTCGGGCACAGGAATTTCGATCATCGCTGCGTTGGAGCCGACAAATACCGACTCGCCTGCGCGTCCTTCGGTCGACGGACCGACGACGTAGAACTGTCCGCTGTAGCGAACGAAGCGTGGCGACAGCACCTCGGGCGCGAAGCTGAGCGGCGTTCCGCCACCCACCGACGAGCTGTAGGCTCGGCGGCATGAATCGCAACCTGGAGGGCCGTCGATGAAGCCGACCGACCCGCCGTCGAAGTCGGAGCCAGCCAGATTTCCGAACACCGAGATGGTCATGGCGAGGCTCGCGGGCGTCGTCGCGCCGAGGCGGCCCAACACCCATCCGGCATTCGCGTCTTGGTAGTTCACCGCGACGTTGCCGAGGTCGAACGTCGTGACGTTCACGCTGATGGGGTGCGCTCCCCGAAGCGTCACGCCCAGGTCGTAACCCCTCGAAGCCCCGTTGTTCAGGCGAAGCCACTCGACCGAAGTCGTCGTTTCAGGCGCTCCAGCGAGGAACAACACGAACGTTCCTGAGTTGTCGAATCGAGGTTGGTATGGCTCGCCGGCCGTCAGGGTGAGCGGCGTCACGCTCTGCGTCGACAGGTCGTGAAGTTCCGCCGTTCGTGTGCCTCCGTCGACCTTCAGCGCGACGATGGTCCCCATTCCGGGCCAGCGCGCAGGATCGAGCTCCGTGCCCTGGTTCGTCTCGCTTCCGTCGGCGTATCCGTCGCCGTCGTCGTCGTCGTCCCATCCGTTGTGCAGGCCGTCGTTGTCGGTGTCGAACGGGAAGATGTCGTCGGCGTCGGCGATTCCGTCGGCGTCGTCATCATCGTCGGCATCGTTCGGCACGCCGTCGTTGTCGGTGTCGAGGCTCAGGTCGACCACCATGTCCATCGCATCGACGGTGCTGTCCGAACCGTCTGCGATTCCGTCGCTGTCGTCGTCGTCGTCGCACACGTCGCCGATCGAGTCGGCGTCGGTGTCGGTCTGGTCCGTATTGGGGTCGAGCGGGCAGTTGTCCTTCAGGTCAGGCACCGTATCGAGGTCCAAGTCCACCGCGTCGAAGGCCGGATTGCAGCCAAGGAAGAACCCGACGGCAGAAAGCCCAGATCCGCCGGCAGGCGTGCCGACCGCGACGAATGCTGGACCACGCGTCTGCGTCGCAAACTCGGCGTTCTCGAGGCCCGTCGAAAGATCGAGCTCGGGAACCGGGGTCACTTCGAGCGTTCTCAATGAAACTCGGCTCGCGGCTCCCGTTGCGCGCTCATATGCCCACATCACGTGTCCGATGCCCGGCACGAGCACGGGGTCGACCGCCATCGGCATTGTCGGATCTGGGATGTAGCTGACGTTGTTCAGGCCGAGGGTGCCATCTGGCGAAATTGTCACCAGACGGCCATTGCCCGCCGGTGCGTCGCTGTAGAAATAGACTCGCCCCTGGGGGTCGGTCGAAACGCTCCAACGGCGTTGTTCGCCATCGGCTGCAGTGAGACGGACACTCAGAGTGCCGTTCGCGTTCAGGCGGTAGATTCGCCACGTGAACGTCGGTCCGTCCAAGTTGTCGTAGCCAACCATGTAGATGAGGCCGTCCGGCCCCTTCGCCGCAACCGGCTTGTAGATGATTCGCTGCGGATTCTCGCCAACCTGCGGGCCGATCTCGAGCAGCAAGCTATACCAGTCGCCGAACTGAGGACCGTTTGCCGTGAATGCTCCCGGCGAAGTCACGAACGAATCCGGCCTAATTGACGCAACCGCGTACTCGGCTGCCGCATAGGGCATATCGAACACCGATTCCGAGACCGTGACGGCCGAGCGGTCCACCAGATGGACCGTCGAAACGGGCGCTTCCGTGCTGTCGAACCCACCGACGATGGGCAGGTAGGGCCCTTCGGCGATCTGCGGCAAGCCAAACCCGTAGAGTTCTTCTCCGATGGAGCCGTATTCCAGAACGCCGTCCATGTGGCCTTCCGGGCACTCGGCCTCGGTGTCGCAGGCATCGCCCACGCCGTCACCGTCGAGGTCGGCCTGGTCTGGGTTCGGAACATCGACGCAGTTGTCGTCGCGGTCCGCGATTCCGTCGTCGTCGGCATCGGGCACGCACACCGCGAGCGGCATGTTGTCCAATCCGAAGCTGGTGGTGCACGTCTGACCCGAACCGCACTCACCCTCACAGGTGGTCAGACAGTACGTCTGGTCCGCGAACGACGCGCACTCCGAACCGACCGGACACAACAACGTCCCGTCGCAACTGGTCGTGCAGTAGTTTTCGACGCAACTTCCGCCGTCGCCGCAGACCGAATCGTCGGTGCAGGTCGTGCCCACGATGAGCGGCATCGGCATCATGCCGGAGTCGCCATTCGGGCCACCGTCGATCATCCCGCTGTCGCCAGCATCCGGGTCAGGGGTCACCGTCCCCGCGTCACCTTCGAACTGGTCGAAGTCGAGCAGACAGCCTGACCCCGCCATCAGCGCCACCAGCACCAACGGCAGGAGGAGATTTCGCGCGGGGCGCATTCCGTAGATCCGCTCCATGATGCACCGGGCGGGGGAATCGTTAATTTCGAGGGGTTGATTCACTTGCCTGACACTATCACGGGGCGGAATTGCGACGCAACATTGGCGGCGCTCCCCGCCAAACCGGACTCTCCCCGATTTTTTTCGACTTTTTTCGCAACGCCCGCCCTGACCTGCCGATAACTACCGGGACCAATCACGGAGTCATCGCATGCTCGACCGAATCCTGGGCCCGCAAAAAATCGCAATGCTCACCCTCCAGACCATCGAGTCGCCGCGGCTCGTCGCCGACTTCACCGGCACGGCGATTCCAACATCGGACCTGTTCGTCCTCGCCGAAATAGATCTCGAGCGTCTGTTGCACCTCATCCGAGTCGCTCGCGACGGCGCAACCATCGAAGTCCGCGGCCTCCACCTCGCCCCCATCAATGTCGACGAGCTCGCACGGTCCTTTGCGCGGGCCATCAAGAGCAGCCGCCGCTCCCCCACCATCGTGCTAAAGCTCGACGACGCACCACGACGCTGGCGCAAGCGGTTGGTCGCAAACCTATGCCGCTTCGGTTGCATCGAACCCACTGAGGCGATATCGCCTTGAAGCCCACGCGAGGTCATCCATGAACGTCCACGTCATCGAAAGCGATTTCTCCGACAACTACTTCTACCTCATCGTCGACGACGGCCGCGCCGCAGTCATCGACCCGGTAGACGCCCCGAGCACCATCGAGACCATTCGCTCGCTCGGAGTCGAGCTCGAGTGGGTCGTGAACACCCACTTCCATCACGACCACATTGCGGGCGACGACGAGGTCCTCGCCGCGTTTCCGAACGCGAAGCTCGCCGTGGCAGCTGGCGACGCTCAGACCATCGCAGACAATGTGGACGCCGACATCGAAGTCGAGCTCTCCGGCGGCGACACGGTCGAGGTGGGCAACACGACGCTCCATGTGCTCGACACCCCGGGTCATACGCCCGGACACATCTCGCTCCACGCCGGAAACCACCTCTTCTGCGGCGACACCATCTTTATCGCCGGTGCCGGGAACTGCTCCTTCGGCGGCGACGCGGGCGTCCTTTTCCGCACCTTCCGCGACGTGCTCTCGGGCCTCGATGACGACCTTCTCGTCTACCCCGGCCACGACTATTCGGTGCGTGATCTCGAATTCTGCCTCGACATCGAACCAGACAACGTCAGGGCGAAGGAACTCCTCGAAGACGCCAAGTCCGCCGAGGGGCTATTCCAGACCACGCTCGGCACCGAGCGGTCGTACAGCCCGTTCTTCCGCTGGAATGACGAGGCCCTGGCCGAACGTTTGAAAACCCACCGCGCCGAGAGCTGGGAAGAGCAATCTTCTCTCTCCGACTCGACCGCGGAGACCGTTTTCCGTACGGTTCGCGCCCTCCGCAACAACTGGTGACCCGATGACCACCGACAGCCGAATCAAAATCGCTCTCCTCGCCGTCGTCGCCGCTGGCATCGTCGGCGTGCAGTTCATCGACTGGCAGCCGGTAGAGAACCCTGCCGTCGCCTCCTCGGTCGCAAAGCTCGGGGGCGAACTCGTAGACCGCCCCGCCCCACCGATTCGCCTTCAAGACGGTCAGGGCAACGAACACTCCCTCGCGGACTTCCGCGGAAAGGTCGTCTTCCTGAATTTCTGGGCCTCGTTCTGCGTGCCTTGTCGCGAAGAGATGCCTTCGATGGAAGCCCTCGTTCGACAGTATGAATCGCAAGGAATGGTGATGCTCGCCGTGTCGCAAGACCCGGAGGTCGGCGACATGAACGGATTCATGCAGCAGTTCCTGCCCGGCGAACGGAGTTCGATGACGGTCTTGTGGGACTCGCAAGGTGAAACGGCGAGGCGCTACGGAACCGAGCTCATCCCCGAGACGTACATCATCGACCGGAACGGCACGATTATCGCGCGATTCGTCAATGCTTACGACTGGACCCGCCCCGAGGTGAAAGTGTTGATCGAGTCACTGATTCGAGACGACGCCTCGACCAAGCGACTCCTGTAGCGAGCGGCTACTCCGCTCGACCGTCGACGTACTCTTTGAACGAGTCGAACGGGATGTCGATGATGATCTGGTCGGCGGCCGACGCGATGCACGATGTCTCGACCAACACCAGCAGGCTCCCGAGAAACGGAGTCTTGAGCCCCATCTCCTTGCCAGTCGCTTTCTCGATCTTCACCTGCACGTCCGTCGCGCGCCACGTTTCGGTGTCGAGGATGACCTCGTTGAGTTCACCGATGATGTGACCTTCGGCGGTCGCCACGGTCTTACCCAAAAGGGCAGAAACTTTCGTCGTCTTGGCCATCGTTTTTTCTTTGGAAGAGGATGTCGTCAGCGCCGGCGGTATACCACGATTTTCTGCCCGGGCTGCAGAAGATTGCTGCGCCGGAGCTTTCGGTTCCAGCGTTTGAGGTCTTTCACCGTCACGCGGTACTTCCGCGCGATCAGCCAGAGCGACTCACCCGACCGAACCTTGTGATAGAAGCGACCACTTCGACGCTTCTTCCCCTCGAGCCTTTTGTGAGCGGTGCTGCCCATCGCAACCGCCGTGACCATCTCCTTGGTCATCAACGCGGTCTGTTCGACGTCGAATTTCGGGTCGACATAGATCTGCAGAATCATCCCTTCGGCGAGGTGAGCCTTCGGGTCGAGACTGTTCCACAACACGATGTCGGACGGATTCACTTCGAAGCCCTGGCCGAGCGCGTCGAGCGTGTCACCATCCTTCACTTCGTAGAACACTTGCTCGCGGTCTTTCACGTCGAGCCGCTTCGCGGGCACGACGATCGTCTTCTTCGTTCCACGCTTTCGCGGCGACCAGGTACCCATGAGCTTCGCCGGAACGAGCGCAGCCGCCCCGTAGCGAAGGCGCTCCCCCTTCTCCAACCCGTTCGACACGCGGATGACTCGAGGCGGAACGCCCACCCTCTCGGCTAGCGCATCGACGTCTTCCCCGAATCGAACGATGACCTCTTTGTGTTCCAGCCCCTCCTTCTCGCCGAGCTTGTCGAAAGTGCGCGTGAAGCGCTCGAGCGACTTCGCGGGAATCCGCACCTCGTAGGGCTCGTCTCCCGGCGGAGTCTGAAGTCGGAGGTAGTGCGGATTGAGCTCTCTTATGTCGTCGAGCTTCACACCCGCGGCTTCCGCGACGAGCGACAAGCGCGTGCGCGGGGGGAGCATCACCGGTTCCCAATCGTACGCAGGGTCGCGTTTGACGTAGTCGAGCCCGAAAATGTCGGCGTTCTTGGTGACGAGACCGGCGCCGAGCACTTTCGGCACGTATCGACGCGTCTCGTCGTACATCCCGTTTCGCCGCTGGATGAACCAGTAGTTGTTGGTGTTGTACTTGTCGACGGTATTGCCGACGAGCCCCGGGCCTCCATTGTAGGCGGCGAGCGCGAGCGGCCACGAACCAAACTTCTCGTACAGATAGGTGAGGTACTTGATGGCGGCGTCGGTGGCCTTGAGCGGGTCGCGGCGTTCATCGACCCACTGGTCGATACGCAGTCCCATCTCGGAGCCAGTCGTCGGGATGAACTGCCAAACACCCACCGCGCTCGCCGGCGAAGTCGCGCGAGGCGAGAACCCCGACTCGATCATCGCGACGTAAATGAGGTCTTCCGGCAATCCGGCATCCCTCAGCTTCTTGCGAATCATCGGCTCGTAACGCCCCATCCGCTGAATCCAGCGGGCCAAGATCGGTTTGCCGCGGCCGTCGAAGAAATCGAGATAGGCACGCACCGAGGGCTGATTGTGCTCGGTGAGTCCCAGCACACTGGTCGAATCGAAGCGCTTGCGGACCGATGGAATGCCGAGCAGTTCCGCGCCGACGGGGACCTTCTTCCCCCGATGAAGCTCGGGAACGATTCCGGCGTCGAGCTGAACCGACACGAGCGTTCCGGCGGCAGGCGCAAGGAGCTCCGCGCCCCAGCCCGAGGTTTCCCCCACGATCACCGGTCGAAGCTGCTTCTCCTCGAGATTTTGCATCTCGGCGACGTCTTCGTACGCCTTCTTCGCATCCTCTCCAGCTTGCGTCGGCGGAACCTCCGACTCGGAATCCTCCGCCTTCTCTTGAGCGAAGCCCATCGCGGGCACCAGCAAAACGAACACGACGAATATGTGAGCCAATCGAACCATTACCACTTCCTACAAGCTGTACATCCACCACGCGCCATCGGCGAGGTGCAGCCAGATCGTTTCAACTTCCGTTTCGTCCCGGAGGACCGATTCGAGCCGGACCTCGGCGATTTTCCACGCCCCACCACGAGGATGGCAGGTCGGTGCGACATCAACCGAAGCAACGCGAAAACCTTCGATCTGGGCGCGAATCAGGGCTTCTTGCTGATCAAGCAGCGCACGCCGCGAAGGCAGAAACTGCGCCTTCACGCCCATGTAATCGCCGCGATTCCAATCAGCTTGGAACGCCGCGACGGCCGCTTCAGGAGTCTCGTGCAGCACCAACTTCTCGACCGGAGGGTCGGCGACGGGCGCAGCTCCGCATCCAGTGAGCAGCAGGAACATCGCGATGAGAATCGTTTCTGGCGCAACGCGCGGCATATTCTAAACTCCACGAGAGAGCCGCGCGGAGTGTAGCCGACAGCAGCCAAGGAATGAAGCGCGCTTCATTCAGTGTTGAACTCGCACGACGCTGTGGCTGCAGATGGTCCTAACAAGGAATTGCGTCGAAGCCCCCATGAACGCACCTCGACACCATATCCTGCTCCTGATTTTCGCCGTCCTCGGCTGGTCTGCGACCGCGCAGGGCCAGGAACTTCGGACGGCCGCTGAAGCAGAAGCGCTTTGTGCGTACAGCAAGCCCTCGACCGATTCGAGCGACGAAGCCGCGAGTCGCGAGAGCGAGCGTCGAAAGCTCCTGCACCGCCATTTCGTGGTCACACTCGACCACCACGCCGCACCGCTCATCGGCTACGATGAACTGTCGGGAGTGCTCGCGGTGAATGCCTATCGCCCGCTCCCGATCGCGGGCGGACATGCCCTCGTTCTCGACGGAGCCGGACCAATTCCGTTCGAGCTCTCGGCCGAGCGCGCCCAAGAGATCACGGCGAAGTACGTGACCGCCCAGGCTCGGCTCAAGATCGAATTCGTGCCGGCGCCCTTCGCCGACTCCGAGCAACCGATCTGTTCCAATTCCGGAGCACCGGCACCAAAGGCCGATGAACCTGGCTCCGAGCCGAGTGAGGCCGAAGCCCCAACCAAAGAGGCAGCGGAACCCAAAGAAGCAGCGGATCCAAACGCGGATGGCGAAATCGAGGAATCGAACGCCAACCAGGCGGTCGGCCAGCACATCCACGGCGCTCTCCTCCGCGCCACGCTAATCGACCAGCTGGGCCGCCCCATCGCTGCATTCGAAACTGCGCTCGGCCGAGAAGTCGAGCTCATGAAGAACCACAATATCAGTGGCTTCCTCGCATCGGCCTACCCCCAAGTAAACGTCTCGAAGATCTCCTTCTTCGACGACAAACCGAGCTACCCGAAGACCTCTCCGCGCGTGCCGGCAGACCTCGACCGAGCCTTGCGGGGCCAGATCCAAAAACGGCTCTACGGTTGTTACGTCCGTGGCCTTGCGAGCAACGCGCGACTCCAAGGAGCGCTCGTGGTTCGGTTCGAAACCAGGCCCGAGACTCAGGCGACGGTGATGGTCGACTCGCTCCAGTCGCCGGCCGTCATCGCCTGCGTGACCGAGCGACTCGCCGAAATTGGACCGCTCACCGCGCATCTGGTCGAAGGGGACAAGATCCTCAAAGCAACGCTCATTTTCCGGCTTCAGGACAACTCGCTCTAGCCGCCGAATGAGAAACCGGTTGGGCCACACCGCATCGAGTAATGCGACGGCGCACAATCTCCCTCAGTGTGGATCTGCGTTGGGTTGCGTGGTAATTCGCAGTCTATGCCGACGTGTGGAGCTGTATGAGTTCAGCGGTGAAAGCCCCCATCGAATCGATTGGCCAGATGGTCATCGATGGGATCGAGGAGCTTGGGCAGATGGTCATCATGACCGTCCAGACCCTCACTTGGCTTGTGCGCCCGCCATTTCGAATCCGACTCTTCTTCGACGCAATGGAGTCATTCGGCGTCGGATCCCTCTTCATCGTGCTCTTTACGGGTGTCTTCACCGGTTTGGTGATGGCGTACCAGTCGATTATCGGTTTCGGCCTCTTCAATGCCGAGACGCTGGTCGGCGGGACCGTCGCGATTTCGCTCGCACGCGAGCTCGGACCCGTGCTCACCGGCCTGATGGTGGCCGGTCGAACCGGAAGCGCCATGACGACCGAGATCGGGACGATGCGCGTGACGGAGCAGATCGACGCGATGTCGGTCATGGCGGTGAACCCGGTGCAGTACCTCGTCGTTCCGCGCGTGGTCGCCGGCATCCTGATGATGCCACTCCTCACGGCGCTCTTTAACTTCGTCGGTATTTTCGCCGCGTACACGCTCTCGGTGAACGTGATGGACATCGACCCCGGCATCTTCGTCGCGAAGATCAAAGACTTCGTCGGCGTGCGCGACATCTTCTTGTCGTCGGCCAAAGGCGGGGCCTTCGGTCTAGCCATCGCCGTGGTCGCTTGTTACAAAGGCTTCTATGCATCGGGCGGCGCGAAAGGGGTCGGTGAAGCCACTACCTCGTCAGTCGTCACGAGCAGCATCGCGATTCTATTTATCGATTACTGGCTGACCCTGATTATGTGGTGATGAACTTCTGATGAAGCTCGAAAACGTCATCACACCATTCAAGGTCGGCCTTCTGGTCATCTTGGGGACCGCAGCGGCCATCTTCATGGTCACGACGCTCGGCGGCGGGCCAAGCTCGTCCGGCTATGTGCGGGTGCACGGCTACTTCGACGACGTCACGGGACTCGCCGTGAAATCTCAGGTGATGACCGCCGGTATCGCGGTCGGCCAGGTCCAGACCATCGAGCTCGTCGACGGTCGCGCGAAGGTGGAACTCACCGTGCGCAAAGACCTCAACCTTCGCGAAGGCATCGAGCAGCCCAACGGCACCTGGAAGAACGGCGCAACGCTCACCAAGAAACAGGCGAGCTTCATCGGCGACTTCTTCCTGGAGGTCACGCCCGGCAACGAGGGCCGCGCGCTCGAAGACGGCGACGAAGTGAAGAACATCATCGTGCCGCTCGGGATCGACCAGATGCTCGAGCGCTTCGACGCCATCGCCGAAGACATCCAGACTGTCACCGACTCGCTCAGCACCGTATTTGGCGGGCCCGAAGGGCAGCGCAAGATTCAGGCACTTCTGGACAACCTCACCGAGATCACCGTCACGCTCAATCAATTCGTTGGCGAGAACAGCGACAAAGTCGACCGCATCCTCACCAACGCCGAGCGTGTCTCGGGCGACATTCGTGACCTGACTGCAGACGGCAGCGACTCGGTGCAGACGATTCTGCGCGACACCGAAACCATCGTGGCCGAGATCCGCTACATCGTCGGTCAGTCGTCAAGCGACCTTCAGAGCGGACTCGGTACACTCAAGGGCACGCTCTCGCGCCTGCAGTCGACGCTCGACTCGCTCAACTACTCGCTGCAGAACATCCAGGACATCACCGACAAGGTGAACGAAGGCGAAGGTACGCTGGGCGAACTGGTGAACAACCCGGCGATTGCGCAAAAGACGGAACAGATTCTGACCGACGCCGAAGAGCTCCTCGGCGGGATCACTCGTCTCAAGACCATCATCGATCTGCGCAGCGAGTATCACGCCAACGCCCAACAGCTGAAAAACATCGTCGGCCTGCGTCTGCAGCCTTCCGACGACAAGTACTACCTCATCGAGCTGATCGACGATTATCGTGGGGTCACCACCACCCAGAATACGTTCACGGTGACCGACGAAGAAGGCAACGACACGACCTTCAACACGTCCGAGACCACCACCACTGACGACTTCAAATTCTCCGTCCAGTTCGCCAAGACCTTCCAGCTCAACAACTGGTTCGCGCTCACGGGCCGCTTCGGAATCATCGAAAACAGCGGTGGCGTCGGCGGCAACATCCTGCTGCTCGAGGACCGCTCGCTCGGCCTTCAGGCCGACATCTTCGACTTCGACGTCGACGTGAACCCGCGTGTTCGAACGTTCGCGACCTACCAATTCTTCGGGGTCATGTACATTCTTGGCGGCGTCGACGACATCATGAACGACGGTCGACGCCAATACATGATGGGCCTCGGAGTGCGCTTCAACGACGAAGACCTCAAGGCCATCATCGGCACGACCGGCCTGCCGACCGGCAACTGAGCCCCCGCAGAAGCACCCAGCCCTCCCAAAACTGATGGCGGCTCGAGTTGCCACCCCCTCGCGGCGGTGGTACTTTGCGCGTCGTTAAACACACGATTTACGGGCATACCGCCAGGTTTCCGCCGCCAGTTGCGCGCGCGAGGGTGAAGTGATGGGCGAGAAAGAGATGGGACTGCGCACGGTCTTTGTGGACAACCGCGCAACGTCGCGAGAGCTCCGAAAGGCCAAGCTTGTGGTCGTCGACGGCCCCATGAAAGGGCAAGACTTCGACCTCAACAAGACCAAGACCTACGTGGGCCGGTCGTCCGTCAACGACATCACCATCAAAGACAACTCCATCAGTTCGACCCACTTCGAGCTTCGCGCCGAAGAAGACGGCTTCTTGCTGCGCGACGTCGGCTCGACCAACGGTACGATGCTCGGCGGCTGCCGCGTCAAAGAAGTCTACCTCTCGCCCAACGCCACGTTCCTCGCCGGAAACTCGACCTTCAAGCTGTTGCCGAGCGACGAGGTCATGGAGATTCCTCTCTCGCCCGACGAGCATTTCCAGGGCGTAATTGGACGCTCGGTGGCCATGCGCGAAGTCTTCGCAACGCTCGAGAAGGTCGCGCCGTCCGAACTCACGTCGCTCATCCACGGCGAGACTGGAACAGGCAAGGAGCGCATTGCCCGCGCCATCCACGACGCAAGCCGGCGCAAGTCGAAGCCGTACGTCGTGCTCGACTGCTCGGCGATTCCGAAAGACCTGATGGAGAGCTACGTCTTCGGCCACGAGAAAGGCTCCTTCACCGGTGCGACCTCGCAGCACAAGGGCGCCTTCGAACAGGCCAACGGCGGCACGCTGTTCATGGACGAGATTGGCGAACTCGACATCTCGCTGCAGCCCAAGCTGCTCCGGGTGCTCGAAAACCGTGAATTCAAGCGGGTCGGCGGTACCTCGACGATTCGCAGCGACGTTCGCGTCATCGCGGCGACAAATCGCGACCTACGCGAGATGGTCAACGAGCAGACCTTCCGAGAGGACCTCTACTTCCGTCTCTCGGTCATCAGCATCCTACTCCCACCGCTCAAAGACCGCCCCGACGACATTCCACTCCTCGTCGAGGCCTTCCTCGACCTGGTGGCGCAACGTCGTCCCGACATGCCCAAAATGCGGCTGACGGCCGACGCCATGGACTTCCTGATGAACTACTCGTGGCCGGGCAACGTCCGCGAGCTCAAGAACGTCATCGAGCGAGCCGCTAGTCTGTCGTCAGGCACGGCCATCGAGCGCCCCGACCTGCAGCTGGGCGGCTCCATCATGAACGCACCGTCCACCCCTAGCCCGGCGCCCGCGTCCGACGACCCGGACTCCACGCGCATCGATGTCGACCTGACGATCCCGTACAAAGAAGCCAAGTCGGAGATCCTCGACCAATTCGAGTTCGACTACCTCGAGCGTCTGATGGACGAGTTTGACGGGAACATCTCGCAGGCGAGCAAGCACGCCGGCTTGACGCGCTACCACCTGCGCGAGCTGCTCAAGAAGCACGACCTGAAATAAGTCCGTACCTCACGCCCTCCCCTTCACTCTGTTTCATTGTGTCGCGGCCAAACGGCCCTCGGCAGGCGCACCGCTCTGCCTTCGGCGCCGCAATCCACCGCGCTCTGCGGACTTCCGCCGATAGATTGAAACAGACTGACGAGTCATTCACAAAAGAATGAATACTCATTCACTAACATAATTGACTGAGGGGTCATTTTATCAACTCTTCGAGTGCAAAAAAGTCCTTGCGGTCGCGATCTCCAGTCGCTAGAAAGGCGCCGGTGAGCGCTCACTTACTTCGGGGACTGAATGCTCGTTCATTCAGGAAGTAAGCGGCAAAACGGAGCATGCGGGAACGAAAAGAATTGCGCCAGGGACGGATTTTTTCATCAATTCTTTTCAACATATTGAAAACACCAATTGGGAATAAACATATAAATCCGGTTGGTGCTTGGATTCACGAATGAGGTTTCGATGACGACGTCGCAAAACAAGCCAACGATCGACGGAACGCAAGCCATCGCCATCATCGGGATGGGCGCCAAGATGCCCGGCGCGCTCGACGCGCCGACGTTCTGGAACAACATCATCAACGGCGTCGACGCGATCACGGATGTCCCGCACGACCGTTGGGATCCGGCGCTCTACTTCAGCACCGATCGCGACGCACCGGACAAGACGTACAGCAAGATTGGTGGCTGGGTGACGGGCTTCGAATTCGACCGTCGCGAATTCCGCATGCCGCCGACCGTCGTCAAATCGACCGACCCGACGCAGCTCATGACGCTCGCCGCCGTCAAAGAGGCACTCGAAGACGCCGGCTACCACGAGCGCGACTTCGACCGAGACCGCACCGCGGTCATCCTCGGGAACGCGCTGGGCGGTGACCTTCGTGACCGCACCAACCTGCGCATTCAGTACGCCGAGCTCCACCAGGAGCTCCGAAGTGCGCTCGTCGAACTCAGCATCGGACAGCTCGACGACAACCACATCGAACGCCTTCTCGACGCGGTCGAGACCAAGGTGAAGTCGAGCATCACCGGCATCAGCGAAGACTCGATGCCCGGCGAGCTCGCCAACGTGATCGCTGGTCGCGTGGCGCAGACCTTCGACCTGCGCGGACCAAACTTCACCTGCGACGCCGCGTGCGCCTCGACCCTGGCCGCCCTCGAGTCGGCCATGCAGGGCCTGCGCAGCCACCAGTTCGACATGTGCATCGCCGGTGGCGCCGACATGTCGATGGGTCCCCCAAGCTTTGTGAAATTCTCCAAGATCGGTGCTCTCTCGGCCGACGGCTCGCGCCCATTCGACGCCAACGCCAACGGATTCGTCATGGGCGAAGGCGTGGGCGTCTTCGTGCTCAAGCGCCTCTCCGACGCGATTGAATCGGGCGACCCCATCTACGCGGTCATCCGCGGGATTGGCGGCTCATCTGACGGTCGGGGCAAAGGGATCACCGCCCCCAACCCGGTGGGCCAAAAGCTCGCCGTCCGCCGCGCCTACCAAGACGCTGGGATCGCGCCGAACACCGTCGGTCTCATCGAGGCCCACGGCACTTCGACGCCGGTAGGCGACCCGGTCGAAGTGGCTTCGATCAAAGAAGTCTTCTCCGAAGACGACACCCGCCCTGGCCGAATCGGTCTGGGCAGTGTGAAATCGATGATCGGCCACCTCAAATCGGCCGCGGCCGCAGCGTCCGTGATCAAGGTCGCATCCGCGCTGCACAACAAGACGTTGCCTCCATCCATCAACGTTACCGAGGTCAATCCCGCTCTCGAACTCGACGGCACGCCGTTCGAAGTCCAGCGCGAGACGCAGGAGTGGGCACAGGGCGACTATCCACGCCGCGCCGGTATCTCGGCGTTCGGCTTCGGCGGAACGAACTTCCACCTCGTGATGGAGGAGTACAGCCCCGAAGGCGGTACCGGAGGCATCCGGTTCGGCGACGGCACCTCCAACTTCTTCAGCTCCGAGAAACCAGTGATCGCCCAGGCGTCGGTCCCCACCGAAGGTATCCTTGGCTTTGCGGCAGACAGCCTCGAAGCACTCAACAGCCAGTTCCAAGCATTCGTCAGCGACTGGGACGCCCGCGGCTATGACGCCGCCCTCCCCTTCCGCCTCGGCTTCGACGCCAATCCATCGGACCTCGACGGCAACGTTCGCCTCGCCATCGTCTTCACCGATGTCGACGAACTCGACGAGCGAATCCCGAAGGCCGCGAAAGGCCTGGAGCGAAACAAAGGGTGGCGAGTCCTCTCGAATCAAGGCGTCTACTTCTCAGAAGTCGCACAAACCGGCGACCTCTCGATGCTCTTCCCTGGCCAGGGCTCGCAGTACATCGACATGCTCGGCGAGCTGCGGGAGCGATTCCCGGTGGTCGAGAAGACGATCGCTGAAGCGGACTCGATCATGAGCCCAATCCTCGGCAAGCCGCTCTCGGAGATCATGTACCCGGCAGCGGGCACCGACGAATCCGAGGCTTTCCTGGCCCTCAGCCAGACCGAGGTCACACAGCCGGCAGTGCTCACGGCCGATATTGCGCTCTTCCGCTTGCTCGAAGAGCTCGGCATCGAGCCCGACATGGTCGCTGGCCACTCGCTCGGCGAGTATGGCGCATGCGTCGCAGCGGGCGTGATGAATTTCCCCGACGCGCTTCGAACGGTCGCCGCTCGCGGAACCGAGATGAGCAAAGCGACGCCGATGAACGGCGACTGCGGCCTCATGGCCGGTGTGCCTGCTTCGGTCGAAGAAGTTCAGCCGGTGCTCGACGCCATCGACGGATACGTCGTGTGCGCGAACAAGAACTGCCCCGGACAGACGATCATCGCCGGCCTGACCGAAGCGGTCGAAGAAGCTGTCGCGAAGTTCGAAGAGATGGGCATGACGGTCGTGTTGCTGCCGGTCAGTCACGCTTTCCACAGCAAAGTCGTCGCCGCCGCGAGCGAACCGCTCCGTCGGCACCTCGACACCATCGGCATTCACGCGCCGTCGACACCGATCCTGACGAACGTCACCGGTGACTTCTACCCCGAGGGCACCAACGCCGAGACCGAGATCCGTGACCTGCTCTCGAAGCAGGTTGCCGCACCGGTCGAGTACATCGCTCTCGTCGAGCGCATGTACGAGCGCGGCGCTCGCGTCTTCGTCGAAGTCGGCCCGAAGCGAGCGCAGACCTCCTTCGTCGGCTCGATCCTCGAAGGCCGCGACCACACCGCGCTTTACACGAATCATCCCAAGAAGGGAGACGTGGCAACACTATTTGATGCTCTTGCTGAACTTTGGACCGTCTCGGTGTGGCAGCCAACCAATGCTGTCGCTACCGTCGACGCCGCACCGCGAAAGGCTGCTCGAATGGATTCGAATACTACTTCTGTCGCCACCTCTTCGTCGCTCGACCGCTCCGCGGTTCTCGACGTGATGGTCGAGGTTCTCTGCGCCAAGACCGGATATGACCCCGAGGAGATCGAGACCGACTTCGAACTCGAAGCCGACCTTGGTGTCGACACCGTGAAGCAAGCCGAGATCATGGCAGAAGTTCGCGAACGCTACGGCCTCCCGAAGGACGAAGACTTCCGCCTCGCCGAGTACCCGACCCTCGACCGCCTGGCCGACTACGTGCTCGAGAAGGCTCCCGCGACCGAATCGCATCGCGAAACCAGCACCGCCCGAGAAGAGACCGCAGTCGAGCAACCGGCCGCGACTCCTCAGCGCGTGGCAACCACCGAAGGCCCGTCGCGAAGCGCGGTCCTCGACGTCATGGTCGAAGTCCTCTGCGCCAAAACTGGCTATGACTCCGAAGAGATCGAAGTCGACTTCGAGCTCGAGGCCGACCTCGGCGTCGACACCGTGAAGCAGGCCGAGATCATGGCCGAAGTTCGCGAGCGCTACGGCCTTCCCAAAGACGAAGACTTCCGCCTCGCGGAGTACCCGACCCTCGCTCGCCTCGCCGACTACGTGCTCGAGAAGGCTCCTGCGACAGAAGCTCCAAGCGAAATGAGCAGCGCGCCGGCACCAACGGGCGACGAACAACCGGTCACCACCAGCGCGGCACCTCCGGCGAACACCGAGAAGCCCTCGCGCAGTGCCGTCCTCGACGTCATGGTCGAAGTTCTGTGCGCGAAGACCGGCTACGACCCCGACGAGATTGAGGTCGAGTTCGAACTCGAAGCCGACCTCGGCGTCGACACCGTGAAGCAGGCCGAGATCATGGCCGAAGTCCGCGAACGCTACGGCCTGCCGAAAGACGAAGACTTCCGCCTGGCCGAGTACCCCACGCTCGCACGACTCGCCGACTACGTGCTCGAGAAAGCTCCGTCGACCGCGTCACAAGTGCCTTCGAACGAAACGCCGGGCGAAGCCCAACAGCCGTCGAGCAACGCAAAACCAGAGACGAGCGACGAGACAACCGCAAAGCGCATCGAGTCGAACCCGAACTGGACCTACCAGCCCACGTTCCACGACATCGAAGCTGATGCCGTGATTTCCGGCTCCGCGCTCGGCCTCCCCGGCCTCGGCGAAGTCTTCAGCGAACAAGCTGTCGACGCACTTCTGTCGGGCACCAACATGATTGGCGACCTGAGCGAAGACCTGAAGAAGGCGATGGTCGCCAAGAACATCGTTCGCCTCGTGAAGCACAAGTCGGGCGGCGGCGAGATGGTTCCGGTCACCGAGACCGGTGAGGTCATCAAGCTCGGCGGCCAGATGGGCGACTTCGACATCTCGGAGTTCGGCATCGACGAACGCCTCGAGGCCGCCCTCGACGAAACCAGCCAGCTCGCTATCGCCGCAGGATTGCTGGCCTTGCGCGACGCTGGCCTGCCGCTTGTCCCGCGCTACCGCGAAACCACGACTGGCAAGAAGGTCACCACAGGCTGGACCCTGCCGGAGTCGGTCGGCAAGACCACGGGCGTCATCTTCGCCAGCGCATTCGCCGGTCAGGACGCTCTCATCGACGAAGTGAAGGCCAGCTTCGAAGACGATTACCAGTTCAACCACCGGTTCCTGCTTCGCATCCTCGGCATCGCGAACTCGCGATTCGCGGAGTACGTCGGCGCACGCGGACCGAACACGAAGATCAACAACGCCTGCGCGTCCACCACGACCGCCATCTCGATGGCTCGCGACTGGATCCGGCTCGGACACTGCGAGCGCGTCGTCGTGCTCTCGGCCGACAACGCATCGGGCAAGCAACTCATGGAGTGGATCTCGAGCGGCTTCCTCGCCACCGGCGCCGCATCGACCGAGGCCAACGTCGAAGACGCCGCACTCCCCTTCGACAAACGCCGCGACGGCATGATCATCGGCATGGGCGCAGCAGCTCTCATCGTCGAGGCAGCCGGCCTGCCTGAGGCTCGCGGAATCGAGCCCATCGCGGACATCCTCGAGACTCGCTACGTCAACTCGGCACTGCACCCGACCCGCCTCGACGTCGACCATATCGCCGACGAAGTCAGCGAGCTGGTTGGTCGCGCCGAGTCGCGCTTCGAACTCGAGCGTGGCGACATTGCGGGCAAGACCGTGTTCGTCAGCCACGAAACCTACACGCCGCGCCGTGGTGGCAGCGCAGCCGCTGAGATCGAGTCGCTCCGACGCACGTTCGGCGATTCGGCCAACCAGGTTGTCGTCGCCAACACCAAAGGCTTCACTGGCCACGCGATGGCTGCAGGTATCGAAGACGTTCTGGCGCTCAAAGCGCTTCAGCGTCGCGCCATTCCGCATATCGCGAACTTCCGCGACCCCGACCCAGACCTCGGCGACCTCCGCCTCAGTCAGGGCGGCGAGTATCAGGTCGACTACGCGCTTCGCCTTGCCGCCGGATTCGGCAGCCAGCTCGCGCTCGCCCTGTTCCGCTTCCGTGCACGCACCGAAGACCGCGTGTTCGACCCGGAGCTCAATCGTCAGTGGCTCGCCGCCGTCAGCGGCTTCCAGAACCCGAATCTCGAAGTCGTGAACCGCACGCTTCGAATGAAGGATGGAGCTCCGGTACAGCCGAGCCCTACCCCGACGCGCGACAAGAAGGCTCCTTCGCCTGCCCCTTCGCCCGCCTCTTCGCACGTCGCGGCCGCGACAAACTCGGCACCCGCATCGGCGACCGCTTCGGCGCAGGCCGACGCCAACCCGGCAGACTTCGCCCCGAAAGGCGTCGTCGTCGAAGCTCAGACCCGAACGTCATATGACCGCGACGCACTTCGCGCCGCGCTCGGCGGCAAGCGTGTCGCCCTCGTCGGCGGCCCGCTCATCGTCGCCCAGTTCGTGCAGAACGCCCTCATGCGCTGCAAAGCAGACATCGTGGTCGTCCGCGAACACGACGACCGCAGTCCGTTCGATGAGGACGCCCTCGTCGTCGACCTCGACGACCAGGCTGCCACCACCGCGGCGCTTCGCGACGCGAAGTTCGACGGCATCGTGAACCTCCTCGGCTTCGGTCACGAAGGCTGGGACGTGCGCGACGTCTGCGACGCTGCCCGCCGTTCGTTCCACCTCGCCCGCGGATGGCAAGACGCTCTCGGCCAGGCGCCAGGCGAAGGTAACCTCTTCGTCTCGGTCACCGGCATGGGTGGACGACTCGGATTCGACCGAGCAGCTGGCCCTCTGCCCGTCTCGGGCGCAGTGACCGGCTTCACCAAGGCGCTCGCCCGCGAATGGGAAGATGCGGCCGTGCGCGTGGTCGACATCACGCGCGAAGGTCTCTACCCCGACCTCGGCATGCAGATTCTGGCTCAAGCGCTCGACCCCACCGCTCCGATCGAAGTCGGCATCATCGGCGGCGTTCGCTACGTGCCCGCATTCGTCGACCTCGAAGACATCATGCAGGAAGGTGACGACTTCGCCCCTTCGGCAAGCGACGTCCTCGTCGTCACCGGAGGCGCGAAGGGAATTACCGCTGAGATCGCGCTCGACCTGGCCGAACGATTCGGCTGCAAGCTCGCGCTCGTCGGTCGCACCGAGATCACCTACGATAACCCGCTCGCTGTCGACCTCGACGAAGAGCAAGCTCGCCTCAAGGCCGAGCTCGCCAAGTCGAACGACCGCGTGACGCCGGTCATGGTCCGCCGCGCGATGTGGCCGCTCGAATCGCAGCGCACCATCGCCGAGAACATGAAGCGCATGACCTCGGCAGGTTCCGAAGTCGCGTACTTCTCGTGCGATGTCGCCGACGAAGGCAGCGTGTCGAGCATGCTCGAAGCCGTTCGCGAAACGTTCGGCCGTATTGACGGCGTGATTCATGGCGCTGGCGTCGAAGAATCCAAGCTGCTCGCCGACAAAGACGACGCCGGATTCGACCGCGTCTTCCTCGGCAAGGCCGCAGGCGCCCTGCACCTCTGGCGCAACGCTCCGGTCGACCTGAAGTACTTCGTCGCATTCGGTTCGGTCGCTGGCCGCTTCGGAAACCCCGGCCAGGTCGATTACTCGGCCGCAAACGAAGTGCTCAACAAACTGGTTGCGACCATCAACTCGACCACCGCTACCCGCGCACTCAGCATCGACTGGACCGCATGGGACGAGGTCGGCATGGCATCCGACGGTGCCATGCGCATGCTCCTCGAGCACCGCGGCGTGCAGCTTCTGCCACCGCACATCGGCGCTCCAATGGTCGGCAACTTCCTCGAGTCGGGCATCGCCGGTGAGGTCCTCGTCGCGGGCGCGCTCGGCGACTTCGACGCCGACGAGGCCGTTCCTTCGAGCGACCTCGAGGCACCGGTCACGACCGGCCAGCCGTTGGTCGACCGCGTCATCGAACGCTCCGACAAGCGCGTCGTCATCGAGCGCACTTTCCGGGTCGACCACGACCAGTTCCTCGCAGACCACGTCTACGAAGGGAACGCCGTCGTCCCCGGCGTCATGGGCTTCGAGATGATGGCTGAAGCCGCCTCACTCCTCGGCGTGTCGAACACCGTGTTCGAACAGGTCGGCTTCGACCGCGCCATCAAGCTGCATCACGGCGAGCCTGTCCGATTGACCGCCACCGCGGAGCGCACCACCAAGGGCGCAGCCATCGTGGTCGAGTCGCACCGAACCTCCAAGACCGGTCGCGAGCTGCAGAAGCAGCACTTCCTCGCAGAAGTGCGTGACGAGGCGCCCGCAGCCGCATCGCCGAAAGAGCTCGACGAGCTCGGCCCGTGGCTCGAAGGCCCGCAGCGCGCCGAACTCTACCGCTACTACTTCCACACTGGCGTGTTCCAAGTGGTCGACGAGATCGCCTACGTCGGTGAAAACGCCGTCATTGGCCACGGTCGCGTACCGACTGAACGATTCACGCGCCGCCACACCAACGACACTTTCGTGACCGACCCGATGGTCCGCGAAATGGCGTTCCAGGTGGCCGGATTCTGGGGCATGTCGCGAAATCAAATGAGCTACCTGCCACTCGGAATCGAGCGCGCCGAGCAGTTCGGTGTCGCGCGTCCCGGCAGCCGCGTCACGCTTCGCTGTGTCGTCCGAGACGACGCGCGTGAGCACGCCATCGCGTTCGACATCGATGCGCTGGGCGAAGACGGCGAGCTCCTTCAGCGACTCCACAAGGTCGAACTCATCGGCCACCGGAAGCTCACCGAAGACGAGCGCCCCGCAGAACTCTCCGAAGCGCACACGGCGTTCGTCCGCATGTCGGGCCCCGAGGCCGAAGCATACCTCGCCGATCGCGGCCTGAAGCTCGACAGCCTGCTCTTCACGGGCGAGCGAGAGGCGCTCGACCGCCTGTTGAGCGACCGCCGTAGAGGTGAGTGGGTAGCCGCACGCGTCGCCTCGAAGGTGCTCGTGCAGCGCTACCTCGCCGACTTCCACGGCATCGCCGTCGCGCTGCCCGACGTCGAGATCGCGAAAGATCCGAACGGTGCGCCGCACGTTCGCCTCCACGGTGACTATCCGGTGGTCGAAGTTCCACACCTGACGATCACGCACAGCTCCGGCCTTGCCATCGCGGCGCTCGCGGGCCCTGGTCCGCGCGCTCGCCTCGGCATTGACCTCGAGCGAATCGAGGTGCGCGACGAAGCGTTCGCGAAGAACTACTTCCGCACCGACGAACTCGACCTGCGCAGCGGGCTTACCAACGGCTCGTCGCTCGACCGTCCCACCTTCGTCTCGATGCTGTGGGCCATCAAAGAAGCTGTCTCGAAGGCATTGGGGCTTGGTCTCAAACTGCGCCTCGACGACGTGCAGATCGCTGAGGTCGAGCACACCGACGGCTGGCGAGCACGAATCGTGCTCCATGGCGAAGCAGCTGCCCGCCTGCAGCAGCTCGGCGGCGAAGCGATCGAGGTTTCGATCGAGCTTCAGGGCCACTTCGTCCTCGCGCGCGCTCGTTTCCTCACCGACATCGACGCGACCGAACAGGTCGACATCGTGGTGCCTCAGCCTCGACCGAAGTCGAAAGGCCCGACCCAACCGCTGCATATTGCAGCCGTCGCTGCATTCCTGAAGCATAAGGGTCTCGCACCCGTCATTGAGCCGAAGGCGCGCACGGACGTTCGCCCGGCTGACCTCCCCACGTGGAAGAGCTAATCCATGTATCTTGTGAAACTGGCTGACGGCGCCGAGATTGCCGTCGACATACGCGAGTCGAAAACGAAGCGCGGCCGCTGGGAAGCCCGCCTCGAAGACGGCACCGTCATCGCGCTGGCCATGAAGGGCCGCAACGATAACGGCGACTACGTCATCGAGGTCGACGGCGAGGACCACGTTTTCGCAGTGGACCCCAACGCGCGCGGCTTCTACCTGAGCGAAGACGGCGCCGCGGAGCACGTCGAAGTGCAGCACGCGGCCGACGTCGTCTTCGACGGCCAGGTCGACCAGGTCCCAGAAGTCGACGCCGAGAGCGCGCTCAGCTCCCCGATCACCGGGATCATCCTGAGCGTCGATGTCACCGTCGGCCAAAGCGTAAAGAAGGGCGAGCCCGTGCTCGTCATCGAAGCGATGAAGATGGAAAACACGATGACCGCCCCAGTGGATGGCGTCGTATCCGAAATTTTGGTCGGTCCACAGGACACCGTTTTTGTTGGTGATCCGATGGTCCGCTTTGAGTGAGCAGAGGCTTCATATGTCGAGCGAAAACACTGAGACGACCGCAGCGGAACAAGCCGAAACCGTCGAGCCCACCGCGCAGAAAGAGAAGGCGCAAGAGCTTGCTCGCGGCGTACGCGACCGAGTGATGGCGAATAGCCGCAAGGTCAGCGTCGCACGCGCACGCCTCGAAATGCTCTTCGACGAAGGTACGATGGAGGAGATTGGCGCGGAGGTGACCCACACCAGCACCAACTTCGGCCTCGAGAAGAAGCGCTACCCCGGCGACGGTGTGATGACCGCGATGGGCATGGTCGATGGCCGGCCAGTCTTCGCGTTCGCGCAGGACCGCACCATTCTGGGCGGCAGCCTCGGCGCCGCACACGCCGCGAAGATCGCACGTCTTCAAGACATGGCGCTTCGAACGGGCGCTCCCTTCATCGCCATCAACGACTCCGGCGGCGCCCGAATTCAGGAGGGTGTCGAAGCCCTCGGCGGCTATGGCGAAATCTTCCGGCGCAACGTGCAGTCTTCGGGCGTGATCCCTCAGGTCAGCCTGATCGCCGGCCCGTGCGCCGGCGGCGCGGTCTACTCCCCTGCCCTCACCGACTTCGTCGGAATGGTCGACGGCTCGTCGTACATGTTCCTGACCGGCCCGAAGGTCATCAAGACCGTGACGTTCGAAGACATCACGGTCGAAGAGCTCGGCGGCGGTCGCGCTCACTCTGAAGGTACCGGCGTGTCGCACTTCCTCTGGAAAGACGACCGCGAAGCCATCGAGTCGATTCGCAAGCTCCTGAGCTACCTTCCGTCGAACAACAAGGAGCAGCCGCCCTACATCGAGCCCGAGGACGATCTCGAGCGGATGGACCAAGACTTCCACAGCCTTGTACCCACCGACCCGCGCAAGCCATACGACGTGCGCAAGCTCGTCGACCTCGTTTGCGACCGCGACTCGTTCTTCGAAGTTCACGACAACTGGGCCAAGAACGTGGTCGTTGGCTTCGGCCGACTCGGTGGAAACGTCGTCGGAATCATCGCAAACCAGCCGGCCGTGCTGGCTGGCGTGCTCGATATCGACGCGTCTCGCAAGGCAGCGCGCTTCATCCGTACCTGCAACGCATTCAACGTACCGCTCGTCAGCCTCGTCGACGTTCCAGGCTTCCTGCCCGGTCGCCACCAGGAGCACGGCGCTGTCATCGACCACGGCGCAAAACTCCTCTACGCATACTGCGAAGCGGTGGTGCCGAAGCTCTCGGTCATCCTGCGCAAGGCGTACGGCGGCGCGTACATCGTGATGAGTTCCAAGCACGTCGGCGGCGACATCAACCTCGCCTGGCCGAACGCCGAGATCGCCGTGATGGGCGCCGCCGGAGCAGTCGAGGTCTTGAACCGACGCGAAATCGCGGCGGCCGACGACCCAGACGCCAAGAAGCAGGAGCTCATCGAAGTCTATGAAGAGAAGTTCCTGAATCCCGACAACGCTGCGCAGCGTGGCTTCCTCGACCAGGTCATCGAGCCTCACGAGACGCGTCGCAAGCTGATTCGACACCTGAATCTGCTGATGACGAAGCGCGAGTGGATGCCGCCGAAGCGCAACGGCAACCTACCGGTCTGATTGAACGCCTTCCGCTTTCCGCCAACCGCCAACCGCCAACCGCCAACGGCCGAGCG
>CAYLMO010000001.1:179604-199768 GCA_964384605.1 uncultured Bradymonadales bacterium
AAGCGGAAAGCGGAAAGCGGAAAGCGGCCAGCGAACAACCGAACGCAAAAAACTTGTGCACCCTCCACCGTGGGTTACCGTGCTTGTAAGTGACACACCGCACACTACGGCAAACGGCCACGGACGGCCCGCCAACGAACACGGAGGTTCTCATGCGCTCGGTCATTCTTCCCCAGCATAGCGAAGCAAACGAAAGCACCATGTCGCTCAGCAGCGGCCCCGGTGCCCCAATCTTCCAGCACGGCGCACAGACCCGCATTTATCGGGCCCCTGTTCGCGCCATCGCATCGGTCCGCTTTGCCGACAAGGAAGTCTTCGGCCAGATCGTCGACATCAGCCTCGGTGGATGCCTTCTGAAGACCGAAACGACCATCGAGGAAGGCACCGAAGTCGAGATGCGAATCACGATTCTCGGCGACATGCGTCGCGCCGTCGCGGAAGTTCGCGGTCTCGTTCGCCGCACCACCACGACCGAAGGCCGCAAAGCCTACGGCGTGGAGCTCCTCGCCAACGACCCCGAAGAGAAGCGTTCGCTCGAATGGCTCTACGCCCAGGCGCTTCGCTGAAGGCGGACAACGGTGAACGGCCAGCGGTTAGCCGTGAGCCGTAAGCTGTGCTAAGCCACGCGCATGAAGCACGTAGCGATCGTCGACACCACGCACCACACCGATTCAGCCCCGCCCGACATGGTCGTCGCGGGGCTTACGCTCGTTGAGCGCGCCACCCGCATGGCCAGCGTTTCAGGTGCCGAGCGCGTGCTGCTCGTCGGCGCGGAAGGCGCGACCACCGAAGCCCCGGTATTCGACACGATCGAAGACGCCCTCTCGACGGTCGAGTCCGACGAAGTCGTCGCCGTTCTCTCGTCTTCGACCGTCTACAACCGAGGCCTATACCGCGATGCGGTTGACGCATTCGACGACGACGCCTTGGAAGTGGGGACCGACGCTGGCGACGCGCACATTCGAATCTGGCGCGGCCCCGAGCAGCCCGATGCCTTCGATCTGCACCACGATGAGCGATGGTTCGTCGACGTGGCGACCGTCGAGCACGGCAAACAGGCGGCCGACCGCCTCTGGAACGACTGCCGCAAAGACCTCGACGGCATCGTCGCCAAGCTCATCAATCGCAACATCTCCATCGCCTGCTCTCGCGTACTCGCACCAACCTGGGTCAAGCCAAACCACATCAGCGTCGTCACCTTCAGCCTCGGCATCATCGCGGCGCTTCTCGCCGCTTGGGGCGGTTGGTTCGGCTTCGCTCTCGCTGGTCTGGTCTTCCAAGCGAACTCGATCATCGACGGCATCGACGGCGAGCTCGCACGTGTCCGGTACGAATTCAGCCTACTTGGCGAATGGCTCGACACTCTGAGCGACGACTTCTCGGACGTGTTCTTCTGGGCCGGTCTCGGCGTAGGGGCCTGGCGAACCTTCCCAACAGACATCATGGGGTTCGGGCCCGAGATTTGGCTCTGGCTGGGCGGTATCTCGGTCGCCTTCAAGCTGCTGTCCATGGCGCTCTACTACACCTGGCTCGTTGCCCACGGGCGAGGAGATCTACTCGCCTTCACCTGGGCATTCGACGATCAGGACGCGAAAGATCAGTCCGCGGTGATGAAGGTCCTCGGCAACCTCAAGTACGTGACAAAGAAGGATTTCATCGTCTTCTCCGCGATGATCTTAGGATTCGTGAACCTGCTGCCCTATCTGCTGGTCGCCGCTGCGCCCGGGAACATCGTCGTCGCCGCCGGTGTCACGATTCAACGCCTGGCCCAGCGCGACGAGACCTAACGAACTTGCCCCCGACGTCGTGACGAGGCACTTTCTACGCCATGCACCGCGCCGTACGACCCACCTCCTACGTCTTGCTCCTCGCCACGTTTTTCGTGGCGAGTCCTGCGGTTGCGTTCGACGCATGGTTGCGTCCTCAAGACTCGATCGCGGTGGAAGCGCTCTCTCGCTACGGCACCGCGTCTAGCCAATACGACGAGAATGGTACGGCAATCGACCTCGTGGCCCCCGATGCCGATGGGTCCGTAAACTGGCTCGATCTGACCCTCCGCGCCGAGTACGGGCTGTTCGACGACCTGTCCGTCGCGATCTCGACCGAGCTGCGCCGCGAATGGGTCGAAGGCCCATCTTCGACCGCGACCGTGACTGGCATCGGCGACCTCGGGATCGGCGCCGGCTATTCGGTATGGCGTGATGTGGTCGACGTCTCCTTCGTTCTCGATACGCGTTGGCCCACAGGATACTCGGCGGCCCCTGGAGGGTTCGTGCCGAGCCTGGGAGATGCCGCCATCACCGCGGACGCGTTGGTCGTCGTGGGGCGACGATACGACGCTCCGTTCGAGTTTAGCGCGGCGACGGGATACCGATTTCGCGGCTGGCGAACCGACACCCCGGTCGGTTCGACGAATCTGCGCGACCAGATTCCGCTGATCATCGAGACACGCTTCGAGCCGCGCGACACCGTCCGAGTCGACTTCGGCCTCAATGGTGCGATCTCATTCGGCCGCCCTGCCCCCTTCAACGAGCTCGACCTTCGGCCCGACGCAAAGAACTTCCTCGAAGGCAGCTTGTCGGTCTCGACTCCATTCTGGGAGCGCTACCGCGCCGGAATCGGCTACCAACGAACACTCGTCGGGATCGGTGCGCTACGCACGAGCTCCCTCCTGATCACGCTCTCGCTCGAGGACACGATTTGAAGCGGACGCGACGCGAGTTCCTGATCGATGCGGGCAAAGTCACCGCGGCCGTCACGCTGTTCGGTGTGACCGGCTGCGAGTCGTTCGACATCGACAATCCAGCCGACGACACGCTCTCGTTGGTGACGCCCAATGCCGAGTGGTTCTTCCACAGCGGACAAGGGCTCGAGGAGTCCGACAGCCCGGTCATCAATCGAAACGACTGGGAGCTCGAGCTGCTCTCGGGTGGAACGCCGATCACCACGGTGGGGTACGACGAAATCGCCGAACTCGATCGCTCGGGATCGGCCGTTTCGGTGCTCGCCACGATGCGCTGTATCAAGGGCAGCTACGCCGGGCCCGCGCAGCGATCGCTCGTCGCCACGGGCCTGTTCCGGGGGGTTCCACTCCGCGAGATTCTGGAAGGCAAGCAGATCTCGGGCGAGGCGACAAAGCTCCGGCTGACGGCAGAAGATGGCTTCACGACGTCGCTCTCATGGGACCGAGTCTTCAGCGAAACGGCGCTGCCGGTTTTGCTCGCCACCGAACTGAACGGTGTCGCCCTCTCGGTCGCGCGCGGCGGTCCGGTTCGCCTCCTCGTACCCGAAATGTGGGGCTTCAAGTCGCTCAAGTGGATCACGCAGATCGACGCGCGCTCCGACTTTTCGACGTTCGGGACCTACGAGACGAGCGACTACGCCGGACAAAGCGCGGTCGACAACCCCGGGCTCCCGGCGCTGACGAGCTTCGTCTTTTCGCCACAAGCTTCGGTGCCAGTGACTGGACCAGACGTCCAGGTCGTCGCGGGCGCCCTGCTCGGCGGCGGCGAGATCGCCCGAATCCGGGTGTCGCTCGACGATGCCCCGGCGGAGGTCATCGAGGTTCCAACGCTCGACCAAGTACTCGAGAGCAGCGGACACCTCGGGCTGCTCATCCGCGAGTCCGTGCAGTACCAGTCGGACCAATACACGTGGCCCTACCCGGGCATCATGGTTCCCTTCCGAATCGCGCTTCGTGGTTTGAATCCGGGCCAACACACCGTGAAGGTGATCGCGGAATCTGCCGACGGTCAGACCACGCCTGATCAAACGATGGACCCGACCATCCTCGGGCCGGCGGCGCGCCTGACGTTCACGGTCGCCTAGATTAGATCTTCACCGCTTCCCACGGCTTCGATTCGCACTCCGGTCGGTTGTGCATGAGCGTCACCAGTTCAACCTGACTCGAGACGTGAAGAACTTCGTAGATGTTCTTGAGGTGGTACTTCACCGTGCTTCTAGCTAGCTGAGTCTCGACCGCAATCTCGTTAGTCGTGAGACCCTCGGCAAAGAGGCATGCGATTTGTCGCTGCGCCTCGGTCAACGCAAGAAACCGGTCGGTCGGTAGCTCGGGAAACTGGCGAGCAGCGACGATTGTCATCGCGCCGAACAATCCGCTGAGTGCTCGCGCGGCGACCTCGAACCCACCACTCGTCCACCGCGTGATTCGATCTTCCGCCCGACGCGAACCCTCTCTCGCAATCTCTTTGAGCCTTTCGTAATCGGGCGACGACACAAGCGCGTGACTCGCCGCGATCAAAGCGCCAGATTCATTCACGATCAGGAGCCAAGACGATCGGTTCTGCTGGAGAAGTTCGAATCCCTTCGAGCGCAGCGTGGGGACGATTTCGTCGAGCTTGGTCTTCACCACGCGCCGGTTTCGAACTTGCTCGAAGAAAAAGGCGCACCAGCCAACCACGATCCCGGCGCGCACCAGAATCGAACGGAGGTGAAAAGTCGAACGCTGCGGCCGATACAACTGAACGTACGCCGGTGTCTGACGCCACCTCGCGATGTGCGCAAAATCTTCGTCATCCCAGCAAAACTGATTCTCATGCCGCTCGGCTGGCCCCTGAAGGCACCACTGCCCTCGACGCATCTCGTGCGCAGGATCTGAATAGTCCGACGCAAAGCCTAGCGGCGGCACCTGATGGAGTAGTTTGTTCCAATGCTCGCACTCCCCGGTGGCGATTACTTCTCGCACCACAGGGCTATCCTCGTTCCTCCCAAACGCCAAGAAGACGGCTCCATTGGCCCCTGTTCGCTCGGCCATCGCGGACAAGATGCCGCGAATTTCGTCCGACACTCCCTCGGTGCGCATGGCTTCCTCCCATGGGATGCGGGCTTCGTGCAAAGGTAAAAGATCTGTTCATTACCTGATCAATACTAGCCCAAACGGAATTCCAAACACACTGTCCGTCTGGGTAGTGAGGTCAGGTTTGTCATCCCCGACGAACAAAAAAGCCCGCCACTCCACCTACAATGAGGCGCGATCCGATCCCGCGCCGGACCCAAAACTACCCCGCCGAACAGTTTAGGTTTTCAGAATTCCCCCTAACCTCGCTTTTGACACAGCAAACACGAACTAACACCCAAATCGCTTCGGCGCCGGGGGGACCCCGGACGAAGTCCGACCACGTGGCCAACGCGACGATGCCCGTCCGTCTCTGACCGCCACCTGGCCGACTTCACGTCTTGCCGTTGCCTCGTTGGAACTTGGATTCGCTTATGAACCCATCACCGCTCGAGAAACAGAGTCCGGAGCCTCGAATGCCCAGCGATCACAACGAACGCTTGTCCCTGCCGGAGATGATTCAAGTCTTTTCGCTCAGCGAAACGGCGAAGATCGTCCGCATTTCTGACGGCGACGGTCGCCTCGGCTGGCTCGAGATTCGATCTGGCAATGTATCTCACGCCTCCACGGCGAACGGGCTTCACGGGTTCGAAGCTTTGGTGGAGATGGTCACGTGGTCGAACGTCAGCGCCTTCGTCACGTCCAAATCCGATCACTCCCTCTCAAACAACATCGAGCAATCTACCCCTACTCTTCTGATCGATGCGTTCGAGGCCAGCCAGGGCAAGACACCTCAGGAACCTCCATACGCATTTGACGAATTCGAGATGGAACCGGTCGGTCTCGCCGAGGAAACGGCCGCCGGGGAGTACGACCTGTCCGAGATACTCAATCTCACTGCACGGCTCAAGCGCCTGAATGGCTTCCTCGTCGCCCACATAATCGAAGTCGCAAACGGAGAGATCATCGATTCACTAGGCGAAGCCGATGGTCCATTGCCCGACTGGGCGGTCGACACGCTAAGCCGACTCTCGATCGAACCTTCGATCGACTTCACCGTCGTGTGCAGCGGACCGTACATCGACTTTCTCTTTCCACCAGGATCGGACGAAGACCCGGCGATGTTCTGCCGACTGCTGCGCTCCACGACCAACCTGGGCCTCGCGTTCCTCGCCGCCAACGAATTCGTACACGAACGGGACGCCAAATGAGTTTGGTCGCACGTGTCAAAGACGTCTCTCTCGAACGCGATGGGAACTTGGTCCTCGACCGAGTCTCGATTGATATCAAGTCAGCCTCCGTTCTTGTGGTCATGGGTCCTGGCGGCTCCGGAAAGTCCGCCCTCCTCCGAACGATTTGCGGTCTGTCGACGTGCACGCAGACAAGCGGTCGAATCACTCTCGGCCGCGATGCACATCCCATCTACGTGCCACAGAAACTGGATGCTCCATGTGGCTCCATCCGAAGCCACCTTTTCGAGCATCTGGGTCAGGTGAACGACGGCCGAGTCCCTCACTTCATCGATCGCACGCTCAGCGCGTTTCCAATCTTGGCCGAATTCTCTGACCGACTGGATGACCCGCTCGACTCGCTCTCTGATTCCGAGCGTCGGATGGTCGCTCTCGGCTCGGCGCTTTTCGCATCGAGTCGGCTCGTCGTGTTCGATGAGCCCACGGCCGACCTGGACGACGAGGCTGCCGCAGAAGCACTGCACATTGCTCGAACCCTCAGCCAAACCGCAGCGGTCGTCGTGATTACACACAACCAGAAGCACGCCCGCGCTGTGGCCGACAAAGTCGTCCTCGTGGCCGGAAACTCAATCGTTGAGGAACTTCCGGCAACTCAGTTCTTCAGCCAGCCGAACCACCCAGCGACGGAGCAGTACCTGCGGACGGGGGGATGCGTCGTCGACGAACGTCCGATGACCACCAACGCCGCCTACCTGAGTTCGGGGAGCATTTCCTACATCCCTTCGGCACCTGGTCCCCGAGGCTTTCACTGGCTGATTGAAGGGGCGTTGGCCGGCTGTCCCAAGCCAGGAATCGTGGACCGGCTCGAACACGACCTTGATGCAATTCGACGTTGTGGGGTGACGACCCTCGTCACGTTGACCGAGTCGCCACTCGACGACGCGATGCTGCGGGACTTCGGACTTCGTTCCCTGTTCTTTCCGATCCCCGACATGCATGCGCCTGCAGAAGCCCGAGCCCACGATCTGCTTCGCGTAGTCCAGGACCATGTCTCCTTCGGCGATGTCGTCGCCTTTCACTGCAAGGCCGGGCTCGGCCGCACCGGCACCATGCTCGCCGCATACCTGATTTTTGAGGGCTCGTCGGCCTCCGACGCGCTTCAACTGATTCGTTCGATCAACCCCTCGTGGGTTCAGTCGACTGAACAGGAGGACTTTCTCGAGTCCTTCGAAACATGGCTCGTTCGACAATCGGTCGACGAGCCCAAATCTGCCCCAACCACCCACCCACCGGAGTAGAAATGTCTCTCGAAAAAGCAATCAACAAAGCAGCGTCGGAAGTTCCTGAGTGCGTGGCCGCCGGCTACGTCGACATGACGACTGGCATGCTCCTCGGCGTCAAAACCGTCGATTCCCACCCGTCAGAAATTCTCGACCTCGTCTCCGCCGCAACGGCAGACCTGTTCCAGGGTCCAAACGTCACGGCGATCGAGTCCCTCTTCAAAAAGGCGCGGGGCATCGAAGACGACGGCCACCACTACTTCCAAGAACTCGTCGTCTTCAGCGACAACCTTCTGCACGTCTTCCTTCGCGGAAAGAAGTACGTGAATCACGCGGTGGTCTTCGTCTGCCGCAAAAACGCCAACATCGGGATGGTCCTCACAAAATCCCGCATGCAGCTCGCGGGGCTCGAGGCGGCAATGTGAGAAAACCTTTCCTCGGACTACAGCCCAGCGAAGTCGAAGAAATCGAAGAAGTGCAGCCCCCTACCCCTGAGAACCGAAAATCCAATCGAAGGAGAATCACCATGGCAGACAACGTCAAAGCAACCCTCAAAAGTCTCGAATCCGTCGACGGATTCATCGCAGCGGCCATCGTCGATGCCGCTAGTGGAATGACGCTCGGCATCACGGGCGGAAACGACAAGTTCGACATCGAAGTCGCGGCCGCAATGAACACCGAGGTGGTCAAGGCCAAGATGAACGCCGCCGACAAACTCAAGCTCGACGACTCGATCGAGGACATCTTGATCACGCTCTCGTCGCAGTATCACATCATTCGACCGATGCGATCTCGCCCAACAGTCTTCTTCTATCTCGCGCTGACGCGAGATAAGTCCAACCTCGCGATGGCGAGAATGAACCTTCGCGACGCAGAGTCTCAGATTCAGATCTGATCTCTCGTCCGAAATCACTTCGCCACGCTTGAGGAGGCTGGTGGCCGCTCTTATCCCCAGCGGCCGCCAGCCTCCGGCTGTTTGTCCGAAACACAACCCTGCTGCCCACCCGTCACGAGCCCTTCGCCCAAACTTCATGGAATTTGGACTCCGCATGTGCGATCGTTCCGCACGTGCTGTCCTGATTTCATTGAAGGGTTACCAAATGATGTTCCGCCGATTTTCGCTGAGCTCGTTTTTGCTCGTCGTCTTGATGCTGACCGCATCCTGTTCGTCTTGCGATGACGAAGATCCGAACAACAAGTCGAACAATGTCGACACAGCCGACATGGGGGATACCACTCCAGACGGCGGTACAGACCCCGACGGTGGAACCGACCCCGACGGTGGAACCGACCCCGATGGCGGCATGATGGTCGACATCGAGACGTGCGACTCTCCCATCGCTGCACCGTCCGACGGTCTGTGCGACGTCACTGCCGGCACCAACGGCTACGTTCTGCTGCACGCCGGCGAAGTTCTCGGTGGTCAGACGGTGTACGAGAACGGATTCGTCCTCGTCGACAACACCGACGGCAACGGCAAGATCGCCTGTGTCGGCTGCGGATGCGCCGACGACGCTTCGGCGGCAGAAGCAACGACGATTGCGTGCGCTGACGGAGTCGTCTCTCCGGCGCTCATCAACGCGCACGACCACATCACGTTCAACCTGAGTCGGCCGCAGCCCCACGGAACCACGCGCTACGCACACCGCCACCAGTGGCGCCGCGGCCAAGATGGACTCCCCGAGATCAACACCAGCCCAGGCTCCGACTCGTCCCGCGAAGGCGTGCTCTACGGCGAGCTGCGACACATCCTCGCCGGTACGACCACCATCGCTGGCTCGGGCGGTTCCGCCGGATTCACGCGAAACGTCGACCGCGCCAACCTGACGGAAGGCCTCCTCGGTGCAGACGTCGATTACTCGACCTTCCCGCTCGGAGACGCCAGCGGATTCCGCACCGAGAGCGGCTGCGACGGCTACTCACCTGACTCCAACACCGCGCAGGATTCCGTCGAGGTGTACCTTCCGCACATCGCCGAGGGCATCGACCTCACCGCTCGCAACGAGTTCCTCTGCGCATCGTCCAACAGCGGCGGCGGCACCGACCTCGTCGACGGCAACACGTCCGTCATTCACGGCATCGGCCTGACCACCGACGACATCGCGCTCATGGGCGCGGAAGGCTCCAAGCTCGTCTGGTCGCCTCGTTCCAACATCGACCTCTACGGGTACACGGCTCGAGTCTCGACGTTCAAGCGCTACGGCGTTCCGATCGCACTCGGAACCGACTGGACCGCGAGCGGTTCGATGAACGTTCTTCGCGAGCTCAAGTGCGCCGACTACCTCAACTCCGAACACTTCGGTCGCACCTTCACCGACCGCGAGCTGTGGCTGATGTCCACTTACAACGCCGCAGTCGCGCTGGGAGTGGACGACGAGATTGGCGTCGTCGACGCGGGCTACTTCGCCGACATCACGATCTTCGACGGCACCACCCGCGATAACTTCCGAGCGGTCATCGAAGCCGACGTCAAAGACGTCGCGCTCGTCCTCCGAGGCGGGAATCCCATCTTCGGTGAATCCGACCTCATCGAGGGCCTCGTCCCGAGTGGCGAGATCGAGCAGTGCGAATCGCTCGACGTCTGCGGTGGCGCCATGCGTCTGTGCGCCGAACGCGACACCGGCCTCACCATCGCAGGCCTCCAGGGAGCCGTCTCCAACGGCGCCTACGACCTCTTCTTCTGCGACGTCCCAGACGACGAACCGAGCTGCATCCCGTTCCGCGAGGGTGAGTTCACGGGGATGACCACGGCCGACGACAACGACGGCGACGGCATCGCCAACGCACAAGACCTGTGCCCCGACGTCTTCTCGCAGGTCCGCCCGATGGACGGCACCGAACAGCTCGACGCTGACGACGACATGGCAGGCGACGACTGCGACATCTGCCCACTTTCGTCGTCGTCGATGTGCGAGATGTTCAACCCGGACGACCGCGACTCCGACGGCGTGAACAACCTCGACGACAACTGCCCGCAGATCGCCAACACCGACCAGACCGACCGCGATGCTGACGGGATCGGCGACATCTGTGACGCATGCCCCGATTTCGACAACTCCGAGACGCTCTCGTGCCCGACCACCATCTACGAAATTCGTGCCGGCAACGCGTCTGGCGCCGTCTTCGTTGAAGATGTCGTCGTCACGGCGGTCGGACCTCGCGGATTCTACATCCAGGTTCCATCCACGAGCCCAGACTACGCAGGCGTCGACTTCTCGGGCCTCTACGTCTTCAACGGTACCACCGGACTCCCGGCCGCCGGCGACATCGTGCGCGTCGAAGCGGCAGTGGGCGAGTTCGGCGGCGAAGTTCAGCTCGGAGACGTGTCGAACATCACGGTGGTTAGCTCCGGCAATCCGCTCCCCGACTTCACCGACGTCACAACCGACCAGGTCGTCGTAGGCGGAGCACTCGCCGACACCTTGCGCGGCACGCTCATTCGATTGAGCGACGTCACGGTCACCAACTCGAACCCCGATGGACCGATGAACGACTTCGGCGAGTGGGCCGTGGACGACGGATTCCGCGTCGATGACGAACTCTACGAAGTGACGCCCCGCCCCGCGCCGGGTGAGACCTTCACGCTCCTCCAAGGTGTCCTGACCTTCGGCTTCGGCAACACCAAGCTGCATCCGCGCGGCCCGAACGACGTGCTGACGGGACCGCCGAGCGTGGACCGCTTCGAGCCTTCTACGGCGTTCCTCAAGACCAACCTGACAGGCGCGTCGGCCAACCCGGCTCTCGAGATTGTCCTCACTGCCCCGGCGCAGATGGCGATGACGCTCAACGTTGCGTACAGCAACGCAACGGTCTCAGGTCCCGCGACGATCGACCTTGCGGTTGGCGAACAGCGTGCCGAGCTGCTCCTCACGAGCGGCGCGACCACGGGCTCGACCGACATCACCGTGAGCGACGGCACCAACATGGCTACCGCAACCGTCACCGTCTACGACGACGCCACTGTGCGAACTCCCGCCAGCTGGAACGTTCCCACGAGCATCGCAGCGGGAACGAGCGTGCCTGTCACCGTGCAGCTCGACGTGCCGGCCGCCACCGGCGGTACCGTCATCACGCTGAATAGCTCCGATCCAACTGCGATTACGGTTCCAGCAGACGTCACGGTCGCCGAAGACGCCCTCAGTGCGACGTTCATGGCGACCGCCGGGGCCAACGCCGGCTCGTCCGACCTGACGGCCACGATTGGCGCTGCGTCCCTCATGCAGACCGTCGCGGTCGTCACGGCCCCGCCGAACTGTCTCCTCATCTCGGAGTACGTCGAAGATGGCGCCAACAAAGCGGTCGAGCTCTACAACTGCTCCGCCGACACTTTGAATCTCGACAACTTCGGCATCTGCCTGGTTTCGAACACCAACACGACCTGTGGCTCATCGAGCGGACTCGACAACGTCATGTTGGCCGCTGGCGGCACGCACGTGGCGTGCAACAGCAGCTCGGCCGCCGGCATCACGTCGGTTTGCGACCAGCAGTCTGGAACGGTGAACTTCAACGGAGATGACCGCTTCTTCGTGTTCCTCGACGCCGACAACGACGGCAACTTCGGAGCCGGCGACACGGTCATCGACTCGTTCGGCGACGCGGCCATGCCCCCGGCATCCCGCATTTGGGAAGATGCCATCTACCGCCGGTGCGACTTCACGCTCTACGGCGGAGGCGGCACGTTCGACCTCTCCACCTTCACCGAGGCCGCGTCGTTCACCGACTACTCCAACCTCGGCGTAGCTCCGACGGAAGGCTGCCCGTAAGGCCGGCTCCTTCGAGCTTCACCAGCACCCAAGTGGCCAGTCGCAAACGCGACTGGCCACTTCTCGTTCTTGGGTGGAAGAAGATTCTTCCACCCTGACACCGGGATCCGGCAACTCGAGTTGCCGGCGCGAACGCCTCAGTGTGCCACCGACGCCGCACTTTCAGCTAAAATCCAATAATTACAACAACTTACAAAATAATCGAAAAGTTGGCACGCAATACGCATAACAAGAGAGTGAACATACGAGTTATTCACGAATTGTTTTGAAGAAAGTGAACGCCATGAAGAATCTACTGACCGCACTCCTCGTCCTCGCGACCATCTTTGCTGCAGCTCCTGCCTCGGCGGACTACCTCCCCGAAGGCGAGACGCGTGTGCAGGCCGTCGATAGCCTCGAGCTGATGGAAGCTTTCCTCAGCACCGAGCAGTTCGTGCCAAGCCGACTCGAGTTCCGCGAGATGAGCGCTGACCCAGTCGCCGAGCTCATCACGCTCAGCAGCCGCAAGTACCAGACCGTCATCCGCGCTCGCGCAATCCAGTCGCTCTCGCTCTACGCAGACGACGCTCGCGCAATCGAGACGATCGACAAGGCATTCAAGCAGGGACGCCCTGGCCAGAAGCTCTTCCCGGCGACCATCGTTGCTTACGCACAGGTCCACGGTGAGAACGTGGTTGGCGAAATCCTCGAGCTCGCCAAGCACAAGCGCGCTGACGTTCGCATCGCCGCCGTCATCTCGCTCGGCCGCTTCTGCGGCCAGGAAGGCTTCGACGCCCTCCCCGCCCTCGCCAAGAGCGAGAGCAACCCGAAGATCATGGACCGCATCGAGTCGTACCTCCGATAGGCGCTCCCGCAAGAACGACAAAACGCCCGGCCAATCTGGCCGGGCGTTTTCGTTTTTTTGCTGGTCTGGTTCAGCCTCGTCGAAAGTCCGGCGCGTCGATTTCAACAAGCTCCGCCATTTCATGCAGGCGACTGAAGATACGGTCGCCAACCCGCTCCTCGAGCGTCTCGAGCGTCGCATTGCGCGCGAAGTCGCTCCCGGACAGCGCCGGCCCTGCCGCCTTCTTCTCGACCGGGTAGTTCGTCGTGAAGAGCGTCGTAAGTCCACGGTTGTAGCGCTTCGAGATGATCTCATCGATCACGGACAGCTGCCAATCGTTGCGGCGCCCTTTGCCCAGCTCGTCGATTGCGAGCACTTCGACGTCAATCACAGGCGCGAGCACGGCAGCCTCGCCCTGGCCTCGGTCGAACCCTTCGCGGATCTCGCTCAAAAGGTGCGTGAACTCGACGAACCGTGCCGGTCGTCCCATCTCGAGCGTCAGATAGCGAATCACGGCCGCAAGCAGGTGAGTCTTGCCGGTCCCCACCTTTCCGTAGAGCAGAAATCCTCGCTCTCCTGGCGCGTAGCCGGCAGCCCACTGATAGATTCGTTGATGAACCTGCGGCAGATTGCCAATCGCTTTCTTCGAGGTTCCGGAGCCCTGAAAGCGCTGGAACATCTCGAGCGTGGCTTCGGTGTGATGATACTTCGACGGAACGTGAGCATCGTTGAACGCTTGCACGCGCCGCACGAGCGGCCCGCAGACGGGGCAGCGCTTCGCGAACTCGTATCCCCGCTCGTCCTTCTCGTAGACGAACTCCTCGCCACCGCAGCTCGGGCAAGGGTCGAAACAGTTCTCGCACACGCGAGCGACCGAATCGTCGCCTTTCACCCCGACCACGTAGCGCTTCAGGTCACAGGCTTTGCAGGCTTTCGTGTAGTCCGCGAGAGATTGCAGTTCCATTCCGACCAACCGCTGCGAGGGAGCGAGAAACGCCCGGCGCTATCTCATGTGCACCAGAAGTGCAGAGATCGCCGCAGGCGTCACGCCAACGATACGAGAGGCTTGGCCGACCGTGTGCGGCCGCACAGCTTCGAGTCGTTCGCGAATCTCGTAGCTTAGTCCGTGAATCGCCGTGTAGTCGAGGTCTTCCGGAATCGACTTCGACTCCATCTCTCGATGCTCCTCGATCTGCCGCATCTGGCGGTCGATGTAGCCGCTGTACATGATCTCGACCTCGATCGCCTCGGCGGTAGCCTCGTCGACCGAGTCGATGTCGAGCTGCGGCGCGAAGTGCGCGGCGAGCGGACGGATCATGTCGAAATCGACCTCGTTTCGCTTGAGGAGGTCCTCGATCGTCACGCCGTTGCTCAAGTTGTCGATTCCGTGCTGGGCGCAGAACGTTTCGTTGTCTTTCGACGCTCCAATCATCGTCTGCGTGAAGACCTCGCGGACCTCATCCATCTTGTCGCGCTTGGCGACGAAACGTTCCCACATCGCGTCGTTCACGAGGCCGAGACGGCGCCCATGCTCGGTCAGCCGCATGTCGGCATTGTCTTCGCGAAGGATCAGGCGGTACTCGGCCCGACTCGTGAACATACGATATGGCTCGTCGACCCCGCGAGTGACGAGGTCGTCGACCAGTACGCCGATGTAGCCTTCGTCGCGGCCCACCACGAACGGCTCTTCACCGCGCAGCTTCAGTCCTGCATTCACGCCGGCGACGAGCCCTTGCGCGGCTGCCTCTTCGTAGCCTGACGTGCCGTTGATCTGACCCGCCAGATACAAACCTTCGGCGCCTCGAAGCTCGAGCGTATGGTGCAGCTGAATCGGGTTCACGAAGTCGTACTCGACCGCGTATCCCGGCCGCATGATCTCGGCGTTCTCGAGGCCCGGGATCGTGCGCAGCATCGCCATCTGAGCGTCGAGCGGCAGCGAAGTCGAGATACCCGAAGGATACACTTCGACCGTGTCGAGCCCCTGCGGCTCGAGGAAGATCTGGTGCCGGTCTTTGTCTTCGAACCGGACGACTTTGTCCTCGATCGACGGGCAGTAGCGCGCACCGATTCCTTCGATCTTGCCCGTGAACATGGGCGAGCGGTCGGTATTGGCGCGGATGACCTCGTGGGTCTTTTCGTTCGTGTACGTGATGTAGCACGAGACCTGCGGCAAAAGCGGCGTGTCGTGGAAGTACGAGAATCGCCGAGGCGGGTCGTCGGGCTTCTGCTCTTCGAGGCCCTCCCAGTTGATCGTACGAGCGTCGAGTCGCGGCGTTGTGCCGGTCTTCAAGCGCCCCATCTGCAGGTCCATTGCCGAGAATGTTTCGGCCAGCCCGACCGCAGCAGTTCCGCCCGCGCGGCCGCCCTCGAAGTTGTCGAGGCCGACGTGGCAGAGACCACGGAGGAACGTGCCAGTCGTCACGACCACCGCGCCCGTCTCGTAGAACACGTTCAACTTGTCGACTACGCCGGTGACCCGGCGCCGACCGTTCGACTCCTCGAACCGGATGTCTTCCACGCTCCCCTGTTTGATCGTCAGGTTCGGCGTGTTCATGAGCAGGTTCTGCATGGCGGCGCGGTACTTGCGCATATCGCACTGCGCACGGCTCGACCGAACGGCCGGGCCTTTGCGCGTATTCAGGCGACGGTAGTGAATCGCGGCCTGGTCGGCCACGACGCCCATCACGCCACCGAGCGCGTCCACTTCGCGCGCAAGATGGCCCTTGGCCACCCCGCCAATCGCGGGGTTGCAGCTCATGTGGCCAATCGTGTCGATGTTCATCGTCAGCAGGAGCGTATCGTGCCCCATCGAGGCGAGCGCGTGCGCCGCCTCGCAGCCAGCGTGGCCGCCTCCAATGACAATCGCGTCGAACTTTTTCGGGTGATTCAGCATGGTATTTAGTTGCACGTCAGGTCGAGATTATCCGCGCCAGGCGTTTCGGTCGGCGTGTAACACCACTCGCCCGCAACATATGCCGAGCCATCGTAACGAAGTTGGTACGACTGACCGCTCGGGGTCGGGAGCGTGTACGTGGCTTCGTCGACCATCGCGTTGGCTCGGTCCATCAGCCGGATGGTGTCGGCGGTCCCCGAGTTGTTCAGCGTGAATCCGCCGGTAAGCTCGAGCGCGCCAGTGACTCCGCCGTTCACGGCAGGGTTCGCGTCGCGAATGAACACCAGGTATCCGCCGGCCGGAATGCGCGCGGCAGGATCGTCGATCAGCTGCGTTCGACCGTCGACTTCGAAGTAGTTTCCGAACAGTACGATCTCTTGCGCCGTCGTGTTGTAGAGCTCGAAGAACTCCGCATCGGCGTCCGAAACGCCCACACCGGGGTTCGGCAGCAGCTCCGTGAAGATGACGTCGCCCGGAGTAATCGGTGCGCCGAAATCCTCGCATGCGCCGGCGACGCACAGCTGAGTCGCACCGTCACAGGTCGTTTCGGCACTCGTGTAGCCGCACAACGGGTTGTTGAAGCGCGTCGTGTCGCACACAGGCGGGTCGGCATCGAACTCGAACCCAACCGCGGTGACGTCGTCGCGGCAGAACCCGCCGGGCTTGATGCAAGTGTATCCGGCGCACGGGTCCGCATCGCAGTTGGTGTTCTCGAGCCCGGGCGTCCCGAAGTTGAACTCGTGGAACTCGTCCGTCATTTCGGGGCACCAGTTCGAGAAATCGTCGTTGAGCGTCTCATCGGCGATCACCGTGGGGTTCAGCTTTCGCGAGCGCCCATCGAGGATCGAGCCCGACTCCCAGAACAGATAGTCCGCAATCTCGCCGTTCGTGTTTACGAGCTCGATCCAGTCCGAGCCGTTTCCGAGACCGATGTCCGAGCCGTAGACGTAGTCGATGCCTGCCGGGTCGCCGAAGAGCGTGGTGCCACGGGACATGAGCAGTCGCCCGCCGTTCGGGAACGCCGGAACCGGCGCCGCGATCACGTGCTCTTGGTCCGGTCCAGTCGAAGCACCGCTTCGAATCGTCCAGCCGGTGAGGTCGATGTCGCCACCGCTCACGTTCACAATCTCGAACCACTCGTCGTTGTCGCCGAAGCTGCCGACCGGGTCGGGGAAGATCTCGACGATCACGACGCCACCCACCTGGGTCACAGGCGTGCCGCACTGGGCGTTGGAGCACTCCGACTTGGTGTAGCCGCAGTGCTCGAAGGCGATGTCGAAGTCGACACACTCCGCCTGACCAGCATCGTCGATGCACGTGCCGGTTCCCGAGTAGGTCACGACGACGTCGCCGTCGCACGACGGTGCAGGTGGCGTATCGCACGTCACGTTGTCGCATGAGCCGTCGTTGCACGCGCCGTTTGCGCAGCCGAGCGGGCAAGTGCGTCGGGTCTCGGGGTAGTCACACGAGCCTGCATCACAAAGACCGACCGACTGATACGAAACCAAGACATCGCCGTCACACATTGCTGCAGGCGGCTGGTTGCACGTCTGGGTCGCGCAAGGGTCTTCGGCGCAGGTGCCGTTCACGCAGCCGTTCGAGCAAGGTGTGCTCGACGAGGTGTATTCACATACCGACTCGGTCGCGCCAATGTTGCACGTGCCTTCTGCCGAGTAGGTCACCGCCGAGTCGCCATCGCACGTTCCGTTCGGCGGCGAAGCGCAATCCGTGTCGTCCTGGCATTCACCGGGCACCACGCAACGACCGGTCGCATCGCACGTGGCCGGGGCGTCGCACTCCGACGAGTTCGCGCAATCTGCGGTGCACTCGTTGTTGTCGCCACAGTACCGGCCCGCACCACAATCCGCGTCCGAAGTGCACGAAGTCACCTTCGCGTCATTCGGTGCGTCCGTTCCACAGCCCATCAGGGCAAGCATTCCCGCAAGGATCAGGCTCTTCGCCAATTTCATCGTCAACTCGCTCATGGATGTCTCTCGGTGACCGGTTCGGAACACACAAAAATTTAGGCCGAACCCGCGCGTACTTGTAGGCAAATCGCCGCAATTTCTCAAGCTCTCGGGCGATTTTCGACCATTCGAGTTCAGGGTGTGCAATTTCATGCACTTCTTCGCTCCTCCGCATTTCGGCAAGCTGCATATCGTCAACAAACGAATGGAACGATGGAGCCAGCCATGAAACGAATCCTCACCCTTCTCACGATCGCATCTCTTCTCGCCGCGTGTGGCGACGACGACTCCAAAAACGGCGCCATAAACGCCAGCACGAACAATTCGTACTACGACAACAACAGCACCACGGGATACTACGGGGACAATACGAGCGGTTCCGCCAACGCCACGACCGGCGGCGTTTCGGGCAACAACGCTGCTACGAACAACTTCGGCTCCGAGCCAAATGACCCGCCAATCCAAGACGACACGGGCGGCGAAGCCTTCACCGAGTGGGTCGAGAACGATTGGATCGATGCCTCCGTCGAAGCGACCTCGACGTTCTCGATCGACGTCGACAACGCCTCCTACACCTGGGTCCGTGGCGAGCTGGAACGGGGCAACCTTCCCGAGCCACAGTCCGTACGCGTCGAGGAGTTCGTGAACTTCTTTGACTATGCTTACGTCGAGCCAGCAGAAGGCGAGACGATCGCGGTCGACCTCGAGGTCTCCCCCAGCCAGTTCGGCCCTGCGGATTCGCAGCTGCTTCGCATCGGCGTGAAGGCAAAGGACGTCTCGCTCGAAGACATGAAGCCGAGCAACGTCGTGTTGCTCGTCGACACCAGCGGCTCGATGTCGTCGACCGACAAGCTCGCCTGGGTCAAGGCCTCCATCGCAGGCCTGGCCGACAACATGCGGCCCACCGACACGATCGGCATCGTCACCTACGCCGGTAGCGACACCATCGCGCTCGAGCCGACTCCCGTTGCCAACCGCGCCGCGATCGATGCAGCCGTCAACAACATGAAGTCCGGTGGCGGCACAAATGGCGAAGCCGGCATCCGCACGGCGTACGACCTCGCCATCGCAAACTTCATCCCCGACGGGAACAACCGCGTCATCCTGATGACCGACGGCGACTTCAACGTCGGAATCACCGGCGATGCGCTCATCGACTACATCAACCAGCAGCGAGCTTCGAAGGTGGCCATCACAACCGTTGGCTACGGCACCGGCAACTACAAAGACTACCGAATGGAGGCCATCGCCCAGAACGGGAACGGCAACTACTTCTACGTCGATGGTCTCGAGGAGGCGCGCCGAATCTTCGGTACCGAGCTGCCATCGACCATCGAGATTGTCGCGAGCGACGTGAAGCTCCAGATGGAGTTCGACCCCACGACGGTCAAAGAGTACCGCCTCATCGGCTACGAGAACCGACTCCTGAACAACGAAGACTTCGACAACGACACGGTCGACGCTGGCGACATTGGACCGGGCAAGCGCGTCACCGCGTTCTACGAAATCGTGCTGCACCCCGGCGTCACCTCCGGCCAGCTGGCCATGGGCCGTGCGCGCTTCAAGCAGCCGTTCGCCGAGACCTCCGAGCTGAGCGAGCAGGTCATCAAGCTGTCGAACCGAGTCGACTTCGCACAAGCCTCCGAAGACCTTCGCTTTGGAGCAGCGGTCGTGGAGTTCGCCGAAATCCTGCGCGAATCGAAGCATGTGGACATGGCCGACCTTTCGGCAGTCCGCTCCATCGCGCTCGACGCATCTGGCGACTCGGCCAAGCGCGCGGAGTTCATCACGCTCATCGACCTGGCCGCGAACCTCCTCCCCTGAGTTTCGCCGAGTTCAACAGGCGCCCGGTCACTCCGACCGGGCGTTTTTGTTTCTTGTTGGATGAACCGCCTCCCGCCCCGCTCTTCGCTCGGAGTATGTGCACCGCAACTGATCCCGCCACCCCTCCCTCACGCACTCTCAATGCCGTTCAAAAGTTGGCAAGCGTCTTGAAACAGCGTCTTGAAACAGCGTCTTGAAATAGGTTTGCTCACCAACACGAATCTCTTGATGGAGAATGCTATGAATCGCGCACTGTTCTTGATGATGGCGGCCCTCGCATTCGGCGCAGCTTGTGGAGACAACAGTCGGTATGGCGACGACTTCATCCCAGGCGGCAATCCTATTCCGGGCGACCCCGAGGGTGACGAGTTCGCCGAGTGGGTCGAGAACGACTGGATTTCGGTCGATACCGAAGCAACCTCGACCTTCTCGATCGACGTGGACAACGCGTCCTATACTTTTGGCCGCCGAATGCTTCGAGAAGGCTCGCTTCCTGAACCCACCTCAGTGCGTGTCGAGGAGTACGTGAACTTCTTCGACTATGTGTACGAGGAGCCGATCGGCGACGAGCCATTCACCATCGACATGGAGGTTTCGCCGAGCAAGTTCGGGCCCGAAGGCTCTCAACT
>CAYLMO010000001.1:199868-339227 GCA_964384605.1 uncultured Bradymonadales bacterium
CGAATCTTCGGCACCGAGCTCCCCTCCACGCTCCAGATTCTGGCGAGCGACGTGAAGCTGCAGGTCGAGTTCGACCCTGCGACGGTCAAGGAGTACCGCCTCATCGGCTATGAAAACCGAATCCTCGACAACGAGGACTTCGAAGACGATACCGTCGACGCGGGCGACATCGGCCCTGGTCGCCGAGTGACCGCCTTCTACGAACTCGTGCTACAAGAAGGCGTTGACGCCGGCCTCGTGGCGACGGGCCGCACGCGCTACAAGCAACCGTTCGGCGCGGAATCCACGCTCTACGAAGAGATCATCAAGCTCTCGAACCGTACCGAATTCGAAGAAGCATCGCCCGAGTTCCGCTTCGGCGCGGCAGTCGTGGAGTTCGCCGAGATTCTTCGCGACAGCAAACATTCCGAGGACCGCCGCTTCGAAGAGGTGGCGAGCATCGCTCACTCGGCCGGCTACGGCGGCGACGCGAAGATGATCGAGTTCGTCGAGCTCGTGAACATCGCCAAAGGCCTCTAGACCCATGGGCGATTGCTTCTGATACGCGTGCGGCATAGGCTCCGGCCTCGAAGCCGCACGCGTATCAGGCCGATGAAACTAAATCTCCACCTTCTCAATCCGCAGCAACGCAAGGCCGTCGAACATATCGACGGGCCGCTTCTACTTCTTGCAGGCGCAGGCAGTGGAAAGACACGCGTGATCACACACCGGGTGGGGTTCCTGATCAGTCGTGGAGTCGACCCCGGCAACATCCTCGCGGTGTCGTTCACCAACAAAGCAGCGAACGAGATGGTCGAGCGCGTTGCCAAGCTCGTCGGCAAAGACATCGCTCGGCGTGTCCACATGTCGACGTTCCACTCGCTGGGCGCGGACATGCTCAAGCGACACATCGACAAGCTCGGCTACAAGCGCCCGTACACCATCCTCGACCAGGGCGACCAAACCTCCCTGGTGAAGGAACTCCTGGCCGAAGCAAACCTCGACCCGAAGGTCGTCGACCCGCGTGCAATTCTCGCGATGATTTCGCGGGCCAAGATGGCGTTCCAAGACCCAGAAGAGATGGAGGAGTACCGCCACGATCCGATGACGCCATTCGCGCAGAAGGTCTTCCACAAGTACCAAATCGCCTTGCGCGGGCTGAACGCCGTCGACTTCGACGACCTCATCTGCCTGCCGGTGCGTCTCCTTCGCGAACACGAGAAGGTCCGCGCGCGCTACGGGCGCCTCTTCAAGTACGTCATGGTCGACGAGTATCAAGACACCAACCATACGCAGCTGATGTTCATCGAGGCGCTCGTGCGCGACCACCAGAACATCTGCGTCGTTGGCGACGACGACCAGTCCATCTACGGCTTTCGAGGCGCAGTGTCGGGCAACATTCTCGACTTCGAGAACTCGTTCGAAGACACCAAAACCATCAAACTCGAGCAGAATTACCGATCGACGAACACCATCCTCAAAGCCGCAAACGCGCTGATTGCAAACAACGAAGTCCGAAAGGCGAAGACCCTCTGGAGCGCAAACGGCGAGGGCAAGCCGATTCGGGTGATCTTCTGCAAGGATGAGCGTGAAGAGGCCGAATACGTCGCCGCGGAGCTCGAGAAGCTCAAGTTCCAGATGGAGCTGAACTACAGCGACTTCTCAATCCTCTATCGGGTGAACCCGCAATCGCGGCTCTTCGAGGAAGCGTTCCGCTCCTTCCGAATTCCGTACGCCCTCATCGGCGGCCAGGAGTTCTATGACCGCAAAGAAGTGAAGGACTTCATCGCCTACCTGAAGGCCTGCTTGAACGTGAACGACGAGGTTTCGCTTCGGCGTATCGTGAACGTTCCGCCCCGAGGGATCGGGCCAGTCACCCTCGAACGCCTGTCGCGTCATGCGGCCGAGAGCGATCAGACCTTCTTCGAAACGTTGCAGGATGTCGCGGACGACCTCGTCGACATCGAAGGCATCGGCCACCTCGGCCGCGAGAAGCTGCGCGAATTGGTACGTACGCTCACCCACTACCGTGAGCGATTCGCCGCGCTCGATACCGGACTCGCAGAAGCCGCACGAAATCTGCTGCACGAGATTCACCTCATCGATCACATCCTGAGCGTCGAGAAGAGCCCCAAAGTCGCGTCGCGCCGCGTCGAGAACGTCGAGGAGGTCTTGAGCTCCATCGCCGAATTCGAATCGCGGTCAGGCGGTACGCTCGACGGCTTCCTCACTCGCATCACGCTCGATCGAACCACTGAAGAGGATGACGACCGCGACGCCGTGCAGATGATGACGCTGCATTCGTCGAAGGGCCTCGAATTCCCTGTGGTGTTCCTGGTCGGCATGGAAGAGGACTACCTTCCGCACGCGCGCTCCAAAAACGAGCAAGACGGCCTCTCCGAGGAGCGTCGCCTCGCCTATGTGGGTATCACTCGCGCCAAAGTACACCTGACCATGACGCTCGCGGCCGAACGCACGCGCTACGGAGCGAAGGAGTCGCGCGAGCCGAGTCGATTCCTCGACGAGCTCCCGCCGCATCTCGTCGAAAAGTCGGGCGCGGAGCAGTCGGGCGCGCTCGAGACGCAGCGCGAAGAACGAAACCAGAAGTACCTGGCGGCCCTCAAGTCGGCGATTTTCGATGACTGAACCACGCGATCTGCGGAATGATTCAGGGTCCTCGCGGCGTTCCCATCACTCGCAACCGGTCTATCAACAGACTCGCACCACTCCTGCGAATCAGGCTTCATGAACCGACGAGATTTCATCACATCAACCCTCGCGACCGGCCTGGTCGTGGCGGCGCCGGTACCTCTCTGGGCGATCGGCGAATCGGACCGATTCACGATCGCGCAGCTCGATCTGGGGGCCGGCGGAAACTGGAACCCTCGCCCGACGGCGCTGCGACGGCTGCTTCTGGAAGTCGAAAAGCGTACGAGTATCGCCGTCGACCCCGTGCCGCCGACGATCTCGGTGATGTCGAAGGAGATCTTCACGCAGCCCTTCGCGATGCTCTCCGGCGACCGCAAGTTCGACCCGCTCGACGACTCGGCCATCGAGAATCTACGCACCTACCTTCAGTCGGGCGGATTTCTGTTCGTCGACAGCGCCGAAGGCGTGCTGAACGGACCGTTCATGGAATCGGTCCGGCGGATGCTGGAACGCACCCTCCCCGACAAACGACTCGCTCCGATTCCGTCCGACCACGTCCTCTACAAATCGTTCTTTCTGATCGACCAGCCAGTCGGTCGAATCGCGATCGAAAAGAAGCTGCACGGAATCTTCGATGGCGACCGGCTCGCCGCAGTCGTCAGCCAGAACGACGCGTTCGGCGCTTGGTCTCGCGACAACTTCGGCACGTGGACGTACGAATGCGCACCCGGCGGAGAACGCCAACGCGAGATGGCCTATCGACTCGGAATCAATCTCGTGATGTACGCCCTCTGCATCAACTACAAGGCCGACCAGGTGCACGTGCCTTTCATCCTCAAGCGCCGAAAGTGGCGGATCGAGTAGCGTGAACTTCTCCGACTACAATGCAGGGGACATCCTCTGGCTGGGCGATTGGAGCCCCGCGTGGATCGTGGTGCTCGCGCTCCTTGGGGCCGCCGTCATCGGCGTGTCGTATTGGGATTTGAAGCCGCTCCTCGCACGTCGTCGATGGACGCTCATCGGCCTACGTACGACCGTCTATGTGATCGCCGTAATGATGCTCCTCGAGCCGGCGGTCGACCTGAAGAACGTCACCAAGATCAAGAATCGCGTGGCGGTGCTGGTCGATGCTTCGCTCTCGATGTCGGTGCCCGGCGACCGCGGCGACTCCAGCCGCGCCGAGGTGGCAGCGAAACTCGCCGAAGGTCTCGCTCTACCCGAGTCGATGGAAGACGAGAATCATCTCTACGAGCTGTATTACTTCGACTCGACGGCGAAGACGACAGGCGCGTTTTCTGGCGCGCCCGCGACGGGCTCCGAGACCGATCTCGCCCAGTCGCTCGAAGCGGTGCGAGATGCCAACACGGAGCGAGATTTGGGTGGCGTGGTCGTCATCACCGACGGCATCGACGCTGGCGCGATTGGTGCCCGAACTCGGCGCGGCGAGGAACTCGACGAAGCCACGCGTGCGCTGCTTTCGAATCTGGGAGCACCAGTGAACACACTCGCCGCCGCGACCGCGTCGGACCTGCGCGACGCCGCGATTACGCGCGTCGTCCGCGACGACTTCGCATTCGTGCACAACAAGGTCACCATCGACGTTCACGTGCAGGCGTTCGGCCTCGATGTGAACACCGTCCCCGTCACGCTCGAGCGCGATGGGAAGCCGCTCCAAACTCGCGACGTCGTCATCACCCCGGAGACGTCGAACTACGTGGTTTCGTTCGACTTCGTCCCCGAGCATATCGGCAAGGAAATCTACGCCGTGAAGCTTCCGGAGTTCGAAGGCGAAGTGCTCTACGAGAACAACCGAAGCCACTTCGTGCAGAAGGTGATTCGCGACAAGATTCGCGCGCTCCAAGTGGTCGGTCGACCCAGCTGGGACGAGCGATTCCTGCGGCGACTGCTCAAGCAGAATCCGAACGTCGACCTCATCAGCTTCTTCATCCTGCGCACGGCTTCGAACCCGCAGTTGGCCGCCGAGAGCGAGCTGAGCCTCATCCCCTTCCCGACCGACGAACTGTTCAACGAGGAGCTTGGGAGTTTCGACCTCGTCATCTTCCAAAACTTCAACTTCGGCCCGTACAACATGCAGCAGTACCTGCCGGAGATTGCCGACTTCGTGAAAGAAGGCGGCGGTTTCGCGATGGTTGGCGGCGAACTCTCGTTCGCGTCCGGCGGATACGCAGGTACGCCCATCGAGGAGATTCTGCCGGTCGAGCTACCTCCTCGCGGTGCCGCTACCGTGATCGACAAAGAGCTCTTCCGCCCCGAATTGACGCCCGCTGGCGACCGTCACCCCATCACGCAGCTCGCGTTCGACCCCGCGTCGAATCAGCGAATCTGGGAGAGCCTGCCCGAACAGTACGGAACCAACATCGTGCTGCGGGCGAAGGAGCGCGCCACGGTGCTCGCTGAGCACCCGCGCCTTCGGTACCAGGGCGAACCGATGCCGGTCATCGCAGTTTCGGAGGTCGGCGACGGGCGAGTGATGGCTCTAACCACCGACTCCAGCTGGCGATGGGGGTTCGAATCGGTCGGCGACGGAGGCACGCCGCGCGAGTATCAGGTCTTCTGGAACAGTGCGATCCGCTGGCTCATCCAAGACCCGGAGCTCAAGCTGTTGCGCGTGGACCCAGAGGTCGACCTGGTCAATCCGGGCGAGACCTTGCGCGCGACCGTTCGCCTTCAGAAGCCAGACTACACGCCAGCTCCCGGCGAGAAGGTGTCGGTCACATTGTTGCGCCGGTCGCTCGAAGCTGTCGATGAAGGCCGACAAGAGAGCGAAAATGTGTGGCAGCACGAGCTCGAGACCGACGCCGCTGGCGCCGTGGAAGTGGAGTATCGTATCGACAAGCCCGGCGTCTACGAAGTGGTCGCCAAGGCCACCACTGACGCCGGCGACCTGCGCGATCGCGACCTCGTTCTGTCCACGCCCGATGTCCACGAATACCGGGACATCATCCCTCGCGACGAGTTGCTCTCGCAGATCGCCGAGGCCACCCAGGCCGTGGCGCGGACCGATCTCTCGTCCATCCGAGACTTCCGCCGAAAGGAACCTCGCACCGTTCAAGTCAATCGCCGCACGGTCATCCACCTGTGGGACAGCGCGATCTTGTTCCTGATCGTGATCGGTTTGCTGGGCGCAGAATGGACTCTGCGCCGGCGGTGGGGTCGACTCTAGACCCCGCTAAGTCATTTACTCAATTTGAGAAATGAAAGTGCCGAGTAGCTCTACGGCCGAGATGGTTCTTGCTCGGTCGTTCTATCGGCGTGATCGCAATCACATCGTCGACCGCAGAATTATTGAGCGATCGGATTATTTGCGATACTTTTGGGGCAGCAATTATCGCTGCAACGAGGATTCGCCCTCATGGGAGACCCGAACGGTCAGGTCGAGCTGGCATGCCCCGGCTGCGACACGACGTTTCACCTGCGTCCGCGCAAAGCCAAAATGCCGCGGAGTCCGATCCCTTGCCCGAAATGTGGCACGCCGATCGAACTTACCGATGCACAAGTGCGCGAGCTGCGCTCCATCGTGGGCCAACAGACGCCGTCTGCCCAGGTGCTCAAAGGCCGCTCCAATAACAAGGGCGTGTCCGACGATGCGCTCGATGAGATGGAGCGTCTCGCGAGCGAACTCGAAGCCAACAAGAAGGGCTCGAGCACTCTCATTGGCCACCCCGTCGCAGTCGGCGACTTCCAGCGCACGTCGCGAGACCACAAGACGCGAGAGTCGAGCGAGTCCCAACGGCGAGCCTCTCAGTCCGGAACGGACCTCGACGATCGACCAAAGACCAGCGAGATTCCGCTCGAACAGGTCGAACGTGCCCGCGAGAAAATGCTCGCGGACGAAGAAAAGCTCTCATTCTCGTCGTTCGGAGCTGACAGCGAAGACGTCGACACGTCTGAAGAAGACCGGCATAATTCGCCGACGGACGTTCTCAAACCCGACGACACCCCCACGGACGTCCACAACGCCACGACGCTCCGCCCGCCCGGCATGCCTCCGGCGCCCTCCCCTCTCTCCGAAGTCACCGACTCCGAGCCGAAGCCAGCGGGCAAAGTCCCCTTGTCGGAACTGTTGAAAAAAGTCCGCAAGAAAAGAGACACCGAGGGCATCCCGGTACCTTCCTTCGACGCACCAGGGAACCCACCGGATTCGTCGTCCGCCGAGGCGCTCAGTCCTTCTACTGATGAGGTCTTCGACGACATTGTCGACGACGTGGTTGGTGGCGCTACCGAGCGCCTGACGCCAGTACGCGAAGCAGCTCCGAGCGCCGACGCTGGGGCCGCTTCAGACATCGGCGCGCCGAGCTCCACAGGCCGCTCCGAGAGCTCGATGCTGGCTCGTCTCAAGAAGATTCCTCGCTCAGGTCTTCGTGAAAAGCCCGGAATGGCCGGCGAGCGCCGCGGAAGCGGATTCATTCGACTCCCCGAATCCGAAATCCTCGACCTCCTCGGCGACGGTAACTATCGCATTCGCGTGCATGACATCGTTTATGAGCCGATTGGCGAAGAGGCCCTCGCCGACCTCATCAAAGTCGGCAAACTGAAAGGCAAAGACGAGATCGCCGAGGCCGACGGAGACTGGGGCCGGCTAAAGGATCACCGGTTGTTCCTGGAGCACCGGCCCGAGCCGATCCCTCCCGCCGACACCCCGCTTCCGAAGCCTGGCCAGTCGACCAAGCAGATGTTTGGTGCGGCGCCCAAAGTCCCGCCGCCACCGCCGGCCAACGCCGACGACAGTCCACCCGAGGGGATCAAGAAGCGAACGTCGAGCTCCTCCGGTGAATGGGTCCAAACGAACCTCGATGCGACTCTCGACAACCTGCCTGTCGCCGACGCCAGTGCGAACACTCCGCCGCCCGACGCGGCCGAAGTAGAAGCCGAGGAAGTCGAAGAACTCGAGGCGCTGCAAGACCTCGCCGAACCGGCGGATGGGCCGGTGTTCCCGGACGAGGACGAGGACTACAAGCTCGACGGGCCGCCTTCGTACCCGGCCATCGAACTCCCCGAAGCGGCAGCCGAACCTGCTGCCCCGGCGCTCCCCAAGGAGAAGAAGTCAGGCGGACTGCTTCCGCTCGTCGCAGGCGTGTTCATCCTCGGTGGCGTCGTCGCTGGTGGTGGATTCCTGTACTCCTCGGGTGCACTCGACGGCGTGTTGGGCAACAACGCGAACGTTCCGCAAACGACTGCCTCGAACACAACGGCGCAGACCACAGTCGCCGAGACCACGGCGCAAGACGTCGAGCCGGCGGAACCGTCGCGCGACGAGAAGCTCGAAGCGGCCGTCGCAGCGAAGGATTGGGCCGTCGCATTGCCGATGCTCCGAGAGAACTTCGAGTCGGACGCGAGTTACTCGAACGGGATGGCCCTGGTCGACGCTCTGCTCGCCACCGACGAACACCGACGAGCTCGGACTCTCCTCAATCGCCTGCGAAGCGCTGAAGGAGCAGACACCGACGCCATCGAGTCCAGGTTCAGCGCCTCTCTCGAGGCGCACGCCGAGTTGGAGCGCGTCGTTGTCGAAGTCACTTCCGACTGGTCGGATGCAAAGCTCATCTCGAAGAAGCCCCTCAACTTCCGCATCGTCGACCCTGATGGCGTGGCCTGGCGCTTCATCCCTGCTCAAGATGACCAGATTACGCCCCGAGCCGAGATTGCGTTCTATCAGCTGTGCGGCATCGTCGCGTGCGGCTTTGAGGTCCCCGAGACCAAACCAGCAACGGTATCCGAAGAGACGCTCAGCTCTTGGAAAGATGCGGGAGTAGACGTTTCGCGCGTCGCCGTGTCGAACGGAGTTGCTGATGGTGCCTTGAGACGAGCGGTCGAAGAAGAACACGTCGGCTATCCGATCGAAGTCACGAACGTCTGGCGCAGGTGGCTCGACTCGAACAACGACGAATCGCTCGAGACACCGCTCGCTGAATCTCTCGCGTCGCTCGACGAGTCGACGAGGACCAAGGTTCTCGATGCCAGCGGTGACGCTGACACTGCAGCCATCGCGCGGCAGATTGCCAACGTCCTGGCGGCCGACTTTCTGGTGAACAATTTCGCCCGATTCGCGAATCAGGCAGACGACTTCGGGTCGACGCTGCGCATCGCCAACGGCCAGCTCATATCGGTCACCAACAGCGCGGCGTTCCAGCCACGCGACTCGAACCGCGTACGCGGACGCTTCGGATGGACCTCGCGGTTCGGTTCCGAGTTCGTCGACTCCGTGCGACGGATGGACCGCGCGAAGGTCGACCCTATCCTCTTCCCCAACGCTTCGCGGGGCGAGAAAGCGCGCCTGGACATCTTCTGGGACCAGCGCGACGCGATGCTGAAACGAGTCGACGACCTCGTCTCCAAACGCTCGAAAGAAGCGGTCCAACCGTTCTGACCGCTGCTGCTTTCGCGTTTACATTCGCACCATCGCTAAGGTAACACCCGCCTTTGAATCGCATCTGGAGGCGACGTGAAGATCTATTTTGGTCTCGATGAAATTGAAGGCGGTTGGGACCGCTACATGGATCGGTTTACTCTGCTCGAAATCCCTGAAAACAGAAAACCGGCAACCGTCGAAACCCTCAATCGATGGCGAGTAGAGTCGCCCAAGGGTTTTGCGTTCGTGTTGCATGCGCCGAAGGCGTTCAACGACGAGTTGAGCGCCATCGTCGACCGCGGCGAGAACTCGATCTCTCCGGCGCTTCAGGCGGCGTGGGAGCAGCTCGAAGAGCGAGCTCGGGCCCTGGCCGCGAAGTGTATCCTGTTCGAAACCGACGCCGAGTTCACCCCGTCTACGCGCAGCCGAGAGCTGCTGAAAGAGGTCGCTGAGAAGTTCGGTGGTTCGACCAAGGCGAAGCTCATGTGGTCTTCGTTCGGCCTTTGGGAGCCCGAGTCGACTCGCGACTTCGCCGAAGGGTTGGGGCTCGCCTATGCGATCGACCCATTCATGCTTCATCAGGATGGTGGCAAGTTCTCGCACGGGGATGCTTGTTTCGTGATTCAGGAGCGAGCTGGAAGCCGTCGATACTTCGATCAATGGGACTTCGAACAGATGATCGATTGGTCTCAAAACTACGACCGCGTGTTTGTACTTCTGCGCGGACGCTACAAGACGAAACACGCGAGAGAGCTTGGCGACGTGCTCGGGCGAGCCGACTAGTCTGGCCCCATGTCGTTTCATGTTGCAATTCAACATGATGAGAACTACGAAGCCACCCTGGGGATCTCAACTCACCGGAGGACACCATGGCTGACAACGTCACCTTTTCGTCTGAGATCAAGAGTCTCAAGTCCGAACTCACTAAGAGTGAGAAGCAGCTGGCTGCGCTTCAGGACAAGCAAAACACCTACGAATCAGACATTCAGCAGCTGCGCGACAGCCTCGATGCGCTGCGTTCGGCCCTCGCCGGCAATGTTCCAGCCTCGAAGGCGAAGCGCGGAGTGAAGCCCGTGCCGCGCCGCAAAGGCTCCGAACGACCGAAGCGCGGTTCCAGAAAAGACCAAATCATTTCTATCTGTCGCGTGCTCGGTCGCGGTGGCGAATCGTTCCAAACCAAGATGATTCTCGCAGAACTCAAACGAGTCGAAGGTGAGATTTCATCGGGAATTCGCAGCTACACGTACGCACTCATGAACACGCTCCAAGAAGAAGGTCTGGTGGAGAAAGTCGGGCGTGGAACGTGGAAATGGACGGGATAAGGAGACAACCATGTCGAAAGCACTCGAAAAGACTGTCGATAGTATTGAAAAGAAGCTTGCGGACCTCGAGTCGGCGCAGGCCGAACTCGAGAACGAGATTGCGGTGAAGAAAGCTCAGATCGATTCGATCAAGGCGACCATCGCAGGCCTTGAAAAGCTTCAGGGTAAATTGGGCTGAATCGACGGCTCACGATGCCGCCGACGAGTTGACGGGGGTTCCTCGACTCGACTAGATCCATCGCGATTCTGCACGCTGTAACGCGACGACACGATATGCCCTCACTTCGAAAGGACCCCATCAGCGGTCGATGGGTCATCATCGCGACCGAACGCTCCAAGCGCCCGAGCGACTTCCACGTCACGGTCGAAAAGCCGTCCGCCGACTTCTGCCCGTTCTGCAAGGGCAACGAATCCGCAACGCCCCCCGCAATTCGAAGCTGGAACGACAAGAACGGCGATTGGTCCGTTCGAGTCATTCCGAACAAGTATCCCGCCCTCAAAGTCGAAGGCAGCGTCGAGAAGTGGGGAGAAGGCATGTTCGACGCCATGTCTGGTGTCGGCGCACACGAAGTGATCATCGAGTCGAGCAGTCACGTGACCGACCTGCACCAGCTCGACACGGCACACGTCGCGCTCGTGTTCGAAGCGTGGCAGGAACGACTGATCGACTTGCGAAAGGACGAGCGTCTGAAGTCTGCGGTCGTCTTCAAGAATCACGGCGTGCAGGCCGGCGCGAGCCTCGAGCACGCACACTCTCAAGTCATCGCCCTCCCCGTCGTGCCTCGCCGGCTCGAGAACGAACTGGAGGGCTCGAAGGCCTATTACGAGTTCCGCGACCGCTGCGCGTTTTGCGACCTGCTCGAGCAAGAACTCTCCGCACGCGAACGCATCGTCTACGAGAACCCCGACATCGTCGTCGTCGCACCATACGCTTCGCGTTTTCCGTTCGAGCTGTGGTTCCTTCCACGGCGACACGAACCGTGGTACGAGGGCGCGGGGCGGAAGGAGCTTTCGAGCCTCGCCGACGCCGTTCGCGTCGTCACTCAGAAGCTCGACAAAGCGCTCGACCGCCCACCGTTCAATCTCGTCCTGCACTCGGCACCGTTTGTCGACGGCGAGATGGACCATTTTCACTGGCACGTAGAATTGATCCCGACGCTGACGAAAGTGGCTGGATTTGAATGGGGCACCGGGTTCTACATCAACCCCACTCCGCCCGAAGAAGCCGCGCAGCACCTGCGCGAAATATCCGCGTCCTGAAAGACGCATTGAAATGAATCTAACGAATCGCTGGTACCAAAGTGGACCTGAAGAAACTGATCAAAACTCGCTCCTCCGACTTTTCCGCAAAGGGGCGCCCGCTGCACATCGCGTTCGGCACGACCGAAGTCCTCCCGTTCTCGAAGACCGGGGGACTCGCCGATGTTGCAGCCTCGCTACCCAAAGCGCTCGCCGAGCGAACGCACCGGGTCGCCATCGTGACGCCGCTCTACAAGCACATCGACCCCGATGACCACCAGATGGCGCGTCGCCTGACCACGCTGGAGGTTCCGCGGAAAGCGAAATCTCAGCGCAAAGTCGAGGTGAACGTCTGGGAGAAACGACTCGCCCAGGGTGTCGACATCTACTTCCTCGAGTGCGACGAGTACTTCGACCGGGACGGCCTCTACGGCTACGACGGCGACGATTTCGGCGACAATGCCGAGCGCTTCTCGTTCTTCTCGCGGGCGCTGGTCGAGTTCTGCCTGCAAATGTCGACTCCGGTCGACGTACTGCACCTGAACGACTGGCACACCGCGCTCGCGCCGGTCTACCAGAAGTACTACTACGAGGCTGAGCTCAACATCCCGACCGTCCTGACGCTTCACAACGTGGCGTTCCAAGGCCGGTTCTCGGAAGACGACTTCGACGCGACTGGACTGCCGAAGGGTACGTTCCTCACTGAGAAGGAGTTCAAGGATGGTGACGACATCGTCTTCTTGAAGGCCGGCATCAAGCATGCCGACGTCGTCACGACTGTGAGCCCGACGCACGCCGAAGAGATCAAAACGCCCGACGGCGGATTTGGCCTCGACGAGCTGCTCTCGTCGCGAGGGGATAGCCTCCGCGGGATTCTCAATGGCGCCGATTACACCATCTGGTCGCCGGAGCGGGACCAGTACATTCCGATTCGCTACAACGTCGACACCCTGAACGGAAAACGACGCGACAAAGCGGACCTTCAGCATTCGCTCGGCCTTCCGGTGCGCCCCACCCTCGCCCTCCTCGGCTTTGTGGGTCGTCTGACCGAACAGAAAGGCCTCGACGTCCTCATCCCCGCGCTCCGAAAGCTCCTCAAGGGCTTCGAATCGGAACGCGTCGGATTCCAGGTCGTGTTGATGGGCGAAGGCGACGACAACTACGAGCGCTCGCTCAAGAAGCTGGCCGCGGACTTCCCGACTCGCGTGGCGTTCCAGCCAGGCTACGACGAAGAGCTCGCGCACAAGGTCATCGCCGGCAGCGACATCTTGCTCGTACCGAGCCGATTCGAGCCGTGCGGCCTCACGCAGATCTACGCGATGAAGTACGGCACCGTGCCTGTGGTTCACGCCACCGGCGGACTTGCCGACACGGTTTCCGACGCGGAACGCGACGACGGCACCGGCTTCGTCTTCGACAAGCTCACGAAAGCCGAAGTCGAGAAGACCATCGCTCGCGCTACCGAGAAGTACACGCACCACCGACAGTGGCGTCCGCTCATGGTCAAAGCCATGAACGCCGACTTCTCGTGGGCGCGCTCGGCAGCCGAGTACGAGGACCTCTACTACGGCGCCCTCGAAGCTCGTGGACTTCCGACCGGCATTCCGGCTCCTGTCGCCGAAGAGCCCGTGGCTGAAGAGCCTGCCGCGAAAGAAGAGAAACCAAAGAAGAACGCCAAGAAGGAAGCGAAGGATGACGACGCTCCGAAGAAGGCGAAGAGCAGCGGTCGTTCGCGATCGCGCGGTCGAAAGAGCGCGAAAGGCGCGAAGAAATCGACCAACGAATGATTTGATGGAAGCCGCACGTCCATGGCCCCAATTTTGTTTGAGAGGGACGTCCTCATGAGCACCAACATCGAACGACTGCAGGAACTCAACGAAAAAGCCGAACTCGGCGGCGGACAAGCGCGAATCGATCGCCAGCACGATGCGGGCAAAATGACCGCGCGCGAGCGAATCGCACTGTTCCTCGATCCCGGAACGTTCGTCGAACTCGATCGTCTCAAGACCCATCGCTGTGCCGACTTTGGCATGGAGAAGCAGCAGATCCCGGGCGACGGCGTCGTGACGGGCTACGGCAAGGTCGACGGCCGATTGGTCTATGTGTTCGCCCAAGACTTCACGGTCTTCGGCGGGTCACTGAGTGGCGCTTACGCCGAGAAAATCTGCAAGGTCATGGACCTCGCGATGAAGGTCGGCGCACCTGTGATCGGACTGAACGACTCGGGTGGAGCACGCATCCAGGAAGGCGTCCAGAGCCTCGCCGGCTACGCGGACATCTTCTACCGCAACACCCGTGCGAGCGGCGTGGTGCCGCAGATCTCGGCCATCATGGGCCCCTGTGCGGGCGGCGCCGTCTACTCGCCGGCGATCACCGACTTCATCTTCATGGTCCAGGACACGAGCTACATGTTCATTACCGGGCCCGAGGTCGTGAAGACCGTCACGAGCCAGGAAGTGACCAAGCAGGAACTCGGCGGCGCGCACGTGCACTCCGAGACCAGCGGCGTTTCGCACTTCGAATGCGCGAACGAAGAAGAGTGCATCGCGAAACTTCGTGAGCTTCTCTCGTTCCTGCCGTCGAACAACGCCGAGGACGCGCCGTTCGTGCCAACCGACGATCCATCGGACCGTCGTGACGAAGCGCTGACGACCATCGTTCCGGAGAACCCCTCCAAGCCGTACGACATGACTGAAGTGATCAGCATGGTCGTCGACGACGGGTATTTCTTCGAGGTCCAAGAGCAGTACGCTCGCAACATCGTCATCGGCTTCGCCCGACTCGGCGGCCACTCGGTCGGCATCGTCGCGAACCAGCCGAGCCACCTCGCCGGCTGCCTCGACATCAACGCCAGCGTGAAGGCCGGACGTTTCGTCCGCTTCTGCGACGCGTTCAACATCCCACTCGTTACTCTCGTCGACGTTCCCGGCTTCTTGCCCGGTGTCGACCAGGAGTACGGCGGAATCATCAAGCACGGCGCCAAGCTGCTTTACGCCTACGCCGAAGCCACGGTTCCGAAGATCACCCTCATTACGCGCAAAGCCTACGGCGGCGCGTACGACGTCATGAGCTCCAAGCACATCGGCGCCGACATCAACCTCGCCTACCCCACCGCGGAGATCGCGGTGATGGGTCCCGACGGAGCGGTGAACATTATCTTCCGCAACGAGCTGAACGAAGCGGACGATGCCGTCGCAACCAAAGACGAGCTGGTCAACAACTACCGAGAGACCTTCGCCAACCCGTTCAAAGCTGCTGAGCTTGGGTACATCGACGAAGTCATCTTCCCGACCGACACTCGTCCTCGACTCATCCAGTCGCTTGAAATGCTGCAAAACAAGCGCGAAGAGAATCCACCGAAAAAGCATGGGAACATCCCTCTCTGAGCCGACAGATCCCGGCGAATTCGAGCTCGCCGCGCGCCGACTAGCTCATCGAGAGATTGAGCCGGCAGCTGTCTCGAGTTGGTCGCAGCAGGCGAAATCTCGCCTGCTCGACCGGCTCTACTTCGTGATTCGACATGACTTCATGGGGCGGGACCAAGAGGACCTCCGCGAGGCCATTGAAGTTCTCGCGCGAGTGCTGGGTGACTCTGACTTCGATGAAACGACCAAAGAGTCGGCACGTCTCACGACGCTTCGGGCGTTGATGAACCGAAACGCGCGTCGATACGAAGTGGCCAAGATCCTGTCGGAGGATGTCCTGCAGCGCAGCGCTGCTGCTGGGTGGGCGGAGCTCGAGTACGACGCGCACATCACCATCGCCGATGCTGCGTTTCAGCAGGGTCAGCCAAAGGTTGCCGAACGTCACTACGCCGACGCGCTGGCGCTCGCCGAGCGACTCGGCGACGAAGTGGGAGCCGGCCGAGTATTGCTCAATTCTGCTGCCCTGAAGCAATCGATCGGCAAACCGTCGGAATCGGTCGAGCTCTCGACTCGTGCCCTCGAGTATTTCCTCGCAAACGATTGCGGAGCACTCGCTGGCTGGTCACTCGTCATGGAGTCGAACGCGAACATGCTCATTGGAGAGTACGGTCGTGCATTCGAGAGCGTCGACCGAGCTCAGAATCTGTTTGAGGTGCTCGAACACGGCCACGGACTCGCCACTTCGTACAGCCATATCGGGATGTACCACCACATCATCGGAGAACTCGACGCGGCCCGCGACGCCTACTTCAAGTCGCACCAGCTCATGAGCTCGTCGGGGTTCGGAGACGTCGAGAACGTCGAGATCTATCTCGGACTCCTCGCGATCGATTACGGAAAGCTCACCTCTGGCGCGGAGCAGCTTTCGCGGGTCGAGAAGAGCACTTCGGAGTCGGGCCGACTCCCACACCTATTCCTCGTCTCCGCCGGCCTGCTGCATCACGCTGCGGCCTTGGGCGATATCGAACGCGCTGCCGAATACTTCGAGAAGGTGGTGAACCTCTCCGAGCGTACGAACTACCTGGAGATGCTCATCGCCTGTCAGCTGGACTTTGCGGCCGAACACTTGGCCGACATCGATCGCGAGCTGTGCGAGCGAGTACGCGCGTTCGCAGCGGACCACCGGGCCCGTTTGGTAGGCAACAAAAAAGGCTGACCCAAGCGGGCCAGCCTCTCACACGAATTCCGATTCAAATCAGATGGTGCGCTTCGTTTCGCCGACGTAGATCTGACGTGGGCGGTGGATGCGAGCCTTAGGGTCGTCGCGCCATTCCTTCCACTGAGCGATCCAGCCCGGGAGACGTCCGATTGCGAACATCACCGTGAACATGTCAGTCGGGATGCCCAGCGCGCGGTAGATGATACCGCTGTAGAAGTCGACGTTTGGGTAGAGACGACGTGCGACGAAGTACTCGTCTTCGAGCGCGGCCTTCTCGAGCGTCTTGGCGATGTCGAGCGCAGGGTCGTCGACACCGAGTGCGTCGAGGACCTCGTCAGCCGCCTTCTTGATGATCTTCGCGCGTGGGTCGAAGTTCTTGTAGACGCGGTGTCCGAAGCCCATGAGGCGGAAGTCGGAGTCTTTGTCTTTGGCGAGGCCGACGTACTTCTCGACGTCGCCGCCGTCTTCTTCGATCTTCTCGAGCATCTCGATGACAGCCTGGTTTGCACCGCCGTGGAGCGGGCCCCAGAGAGCCGAGATGCCAGCCGAGATCGATGCGTAGAGGTTCGTGTGTGCCGAACCGACCATGCGTACGGTCGAAGCCGAGCAGTTCTGCTCGTGGTCTGCGTGGAGGATGAGCAGCTTGTTGATCGCGTCGACCAAGCTTGCGTCTTCCTTGCCGAACATCATCGACACGAAGTCCTGAACGTAGGTCTTGTCGGCCGATGGCGCGACGTACTCTTTGCCGAGCTTTCGGAGGTGCACGTACGAGACGACGGCCTTGAACTTGGCGATCAGACGAATGATGTCTTCGTCTCGGTCGTCTTCCCACGGGTAGTAGCCCGAGAGGGTCATCGTCGCTGCAGCCGTAGCCGCCATCGGGTGGATGTCGTCAGGCATCGCGTCGAGGAGCGAGCGCACGCCGTCCGGCACTGAGCTGTGCTCTGCGAGCTTGGCATTGAACGTCGCGAGCTGATCTTCGCTCGGCAGTTCACCCCAGATGAGCAGGTACATGACCTCTTCGAAGGTCGCGTTCTCGGCGAGATCTTCGATCGGGTAACCACGGTAGCGCAGGACGCCTTCTTCGCCGTTGATGAAGGTGATGGCGCTGGTGCAAGAACCGGTATTTCCGTAACCGGGGTCGAGCATGATGGCCTTCGACTGCGCGCGCAGTTTGGACGCGTCGATGCCGACTTCTCCCTCGCTTCCGACGACGACCGGCAGGTCGTACGAAGTTCCGTCCAATGTAAGCGTGGCGTTGGTCATGTAGAGTCTCCGTTGGAACCTACGGGAAGGATGATTGCGTAAATATGACGCGGGTAAATTATCTTAGATGAGCCTGCGTCGAAGCGGCGCTAACTTAGCACCTCGCGCACGGATTGGGAAGCGACCTATGGGCCGCCTTCGAACTCGTCCATCGCCTTTATTTGTGCGGTGAACCGAGTCCTTTCTGAGCGCAGCAAACTCCGCTCTATCAGATGCGCGAAAGCACAGTTCGTTGCACGAATTCAACGAACAGGAGCCGTCTCGACCTTCGCGGGTTCGTTCTCGGGCGAACGCTCAGGGTCATCCGCGGCGCATGGAACCTTGGCGAGCAGGAACTTTGCGTTCTCGTCGTAGACAATGCAGGCCTTCCCTTTGTAGCGCGCCGGAAGTTTCCTTTGAAATTCGCCGCGATAGCGCCCGTACTCCATGATCCCGTAGAACGTCTTGTCACCCGCCTGATTCAGGAAGTGCGTGAAGTCGTCGTCGTCCCGAATCGGGATCATCTCGTTCTGCGTGTAGAAATTCTCGCCGCGCCAGTTGAGCTTGTACGCAATGGCCGGTTGCTCGCAGTACCGCTTCTCGACCCGCACGCCCGGCGGACCATCCGTCTCGGTACATTGCGCGTAGTAGTAGTCCCACAGCCCTTTCTGGCTCCACGTCTCGCTGACCTTCGCCATGTAGAGGTCGAGGCAGAACAGCGTGAACGCGATCGACGACGCGGCGAGCAATCCCGCCCCGACTCGCTTCGCAATCCGATTGCGGGCGAGGAGCGCCCCAGCCCCCAGAATCATCGGTAGTGACAGACCGACCGTGGCCCACTTGAACAGCACGTTCCAGCTCGCGTCGTCCCACTCCCGGTCGTACTTGTACGTGAACAGATTCTTCAGAATCTGCGGCTCGGATGCCAGGTCCCACGTCAGGAAACCAATCACCGGTAGCGCCGCCAAATAGAACGGCCACGGGCTCGGAACCTCGGCCTCGAACAAATCGTCGAGCGCGAGCGCGACGAGCATCGCGAGCGCCGGCACCGCCGGGAAGATGTAGTGGTGGAACTTCGTGCTCGAGAGCGTGAACAACGTGAACGAAATGATGGCCCACAGCAGCACGAACAGCGTGGCTCGAGACCGATCGTCATTCCCCGTCAGTCCCTTGCCGGAGAAGAACTTCGCGAACGCAGCGGGTACCCACGCCGCCCAAGGGAACATCCCGTACGCCAACCACTTCGCGAAATGCTCGAAACTTCCCGTATCGAGCTGGTGGACGCCGCTCGCAAAACGCTTGAAGTGATCGTGGATGAAGAAGCGGTTCCAGAAGCCTGGCGAATGCCGAACCAACATCGCCGCGTACCACGGGAACGTAACCGCGATGAAGATCGGGATGCCGCGCAACAGCTCGACATCCTTGAGGATCCGCCACTCGCGCGACAGCAGAATGTAGAAGAAGAGCACGGCGCCGGGGAGCATGAAGCCCAGCAAGCCTTTGGCGAGTGTTGCCAGCCCGATGAACACGTAGAAGGTGAGCAGGTACAAACGCCGCCGCTCGACGATCGGACGCGCCACACTCAGGTAGATGGCGATCCCGAACATCGTTGCGTAGAGCGCCGCCTGGACCGGTCCCCAGGAGAACCACCCGAGGAGATCGCGCGGCAGCGACTTCGCAGCGATCAACGTGCCGACGAGCGCCACCAAGAGCGGCAGCCACACCACCGCCAACGAGCCCATCGCAAGCTTGAATCGGCGTCGCAGCCCCTCTTCGGACGGATCTCGGTGACCTCGATAGAGCGCGTACACCAGCAGCGCTGCGCCAAGGCCCAGAAGCACTCCGCCGATGATCACCCCACGAATCGGCGGCGTCGCGACCATCTGCATGAACGCGTTCTCACCGCCCCGCCACCTCGAAAGGCCCGCAAGAACCAGAGTGAACTGGGGAATCGTGACCAGCGCTGTCCACGCGAAGGTCAAACCGTAGGTGAAGAGATCGGCTGGCTTGTCGCGATCCTTGCCGAACGCTCCCATCATGAAGAAGCAGAGCCCGACCGTCATGAGACCCACGAAGGGCATGTCGGTCTGCGCCTGCCGGCTCAGGAAGAACCAGAAGGGTGAGGTGCCCAGCACCAGCGCCATCAAAAAGCCGGTCCGACGAGACCAGACCTGTTTGCCGGCCTCGAAGACGAGCACGATCCCCAAGATCGCGACCAGGGCGACTCCGATCCGAATCGCAAAGGCGTTGAAGCCGAAGACGATGAGACCCATCGCCATGAGCCACATCAACAGGATCGGCTTCGAATAGAAGTAGGATCCCTCCTGCGACCCGCCGGCGTCTTGCCAGTGGCTTCCCCACCAGGTCGAGATCCAATCGTTGCGTTCGACGATCTGTCGTCCCACCTCGCCGTAGTGCGTTTCCCACGGATCCCACAGGCCGAACGACCCGAGAAATGGCAGAAGCACGAGCGAAGAAACAAAGACGACGAGACATCGGTCGGTCCACGCACCGGGGTTCGAGACCCGCGATTTGAGGAGCGCGAACAGAGAATGGGAAGAGACAGAATCGGTCATGAGGTTGATCCAGTGGCCGCAATTAGGGAGCGGCCCTCCAGCCAAGGACGCGGCACTCTAGCCAGACCCCTCCCACGAGGTCAATCAAGTGGCTATTCCTCAAGCCACATGCGCCTTGACGCCCGATCCCGCACCAATCTATAAGTGGCTGAGCCGACGCGTTTACGATTCCCCTCGTTATCGAGGAATGATCCGCTCCAGGACGGGGCGGTCGTTCTGTCTGAAGACGGGTCGTTGCCATTCGAACCGGAGGTTCGTTCGTGTCTGACCCCATCGAGCTCCTCGAGCGGCGCCTAGAACGCATCCTAAGCGGTGAATCGGACGCCGCAGGGATACATTTTTTCTGCCAGATCGGCGGCCGTTACGACGATCTAGGCATCACCACCCTTCAAATTTCGGGATCGGGATGGGCGCTTGTGTCTTGGCGCTCCGAAGACGAAACCGATATGTACTCGTACCAGCTCGATGAGCGCGCACTTACGCGCTTCTACGAAATGCTGCTCGAGCACCCGTTTTGGCGGAACAACGTCAAACGGCGCTCTCGAAACGAGGACATCGATGAGGTCAACGTACACATGCGTCTGTCCGACCAGACCAAAGGGACCTGCAATGGCCTACAGTTCTGGACGGGCGACCTCGGTGAACATGAACGGCTCGGTCACACGCTCGACCGAATCGCTCGCCTCATCCATATCCTGACCGACGGCGAAATCGACGCTCTGTCGTGAACCTTCGCCGCCTCGCCCTACCCTCGCTCTTCTTGATCTTCGTTGCCTGCGACGAGCCGCCTCCCATCCCGGAGGCCGACGCGATCGGCAATGGCCTCGATCCAGCGATCAAGACCACGCAAGGCGCTGCGACCGAACGCATCGAAGACGCAAAATCGCAGAACGAAGACACAAAAAAACGCCTCGACCCCGACGCGGGGTGAGGCGCTGCGCGAAATCTGCTCGCGTCAGAAGTCTGGGGTGAACGTGTAACTCTTGTTCACGCGTACCGAACCGCCTTCCGGCTTCGGGAACTTCATCGTCTTGGCCTGACGCTCCATGCAGTCGTTGACCAGCGCATCCCGCAGAGAAACCGGCGACACCTGGGAGCTCGAGACCGTTCCGTCGCTCTGAATCACGATCGACAGTTTGACCTTCCCTTCGAGGCCCGGATTCTTTTTGAGGGAGCGCTCGTAGCACTTCTTGAAAGCCGAGTCGTTGAGGCGGAAGACCTTTTGGATGGCGGCTGCGGCCAGCTTTCCGGTCTCCGGCTCGGCGACTCGGGGCTTGCGCACCTTCGGCTTCTTGGGCTCGTTTGCGAGCGCTTCCATCTCGGCGGCTACGTTGCGGGCCACGTCGCCCAGCGAGACACCGGCTTCGATTCCGATTTCTTCGGCGTTCGCCTTGGCCTCTTTGAGTGGATCCTCGGGCTCGTCTTCTGCCTTCACCCCGACATCGGGCTCGACCTTCGGGGTCTCTTCGGGCGGAGGCGGGTTGCAGCCGTCGCATGCAAATCCGAGCAGCGTCGAGCCCACGATGAGCGCCAAAAGTGTAGACCTGTTGTACATCTTGTTCCCTTGATTCGTTTCGGTCGGTCGCGTTCGTTGGCTTGATGGCCCGCGATATTCCGGTAAGGTCGCGCGGACCGCCGCCCGGCGGCCAAGGTTGTATCACTCTAGAGGCTGCTGTGACAACGCCTCGCCCCTGCGCGGAGACGCTCGCATGACCACTGAACTCGTCACCATCGACAATCTCGCGTTTGGCGGCGACGGCGCCGCCCGCCTCGAAGATGGCCGCGTCGTCTTCGTTCCACGCTCGATCCCGGGCGAGGTCATAGAGATTGAAGTCACGAAATCGAAGAAGTCTTGGGCGCGCGCCAAGATCGTCCGGATCGTTGAGCCATCCCCCGACCGGGAAGAGAGCGCGTGCAAACACTTCGAAAGGTGCGGCGGGTGCCAGTTCTGGCACATGAGCTATGAAGCCGAACTACGCCACAAGACCGCTGCCGCCCGAGAATCGATTGAGCGACTGAGTGGCTCCGAGATTCCGGAGCCCAAGGTCGTCGGCGCGCCTGAGTATGAAGGCTATCGCAACCGCGCCACGCTGCACGTGAAGGGCGGCAAGCTCGGGTTCTTTGCGCCCGGTAGCAAACAGCTCGTCGACGTCCCTACGTGCCCCGTGCTCGACCCCCGACTCGACAGAGCCGTCACGGCCCTTCGACCGACAGTGAAGAAGGTCAAGTCCGCCGACCTCTTCGTCGAAACGGCCGGACCCGACGAAGTCGTGTTCACGCTCGAAACCGGAGCATCGGCTACGGAGGTTCGCGGCATCACCCAACAGATCGCGAAGGTTGCCGACGCGAACAAGTCGATCCGCGGCGCGGTGATCGAAGGAAAGCGGCGCGAGGATCGACTCGTCGTCGGGGAGCCTGCGCCTGACGCCTCCGAGGCAATTCTGGGCGGTCCCGGGCACTTCGTCGTGCCAGCCGGCCGGTTCCGCCAGGGCAATCAGGCCATGAACTTCAAGTTGGTCAACGCGGTCGCCGACATGGTCGAGGACATCGGTGCCAAGAACGTGCTCGAGCTGTTCGCCGGCATGGGGAACCTGACGGGCGGAATCGCTCAACATGCCGAACACGTCGACGCCTTCGAGTTCGATCCGGACGCGGTGCAGACTGGCCGCTCGATCCTGAACGCGATGGGCCACATGAACGTACGGCTCAAGCGGGCAAACCTCGCCAACAATCCGATCCCCAACGGCGAAGTCGAATCGCATGACATCGTGGTACTCGACCCACCTCGAAGTGGTGCGCCCGAAGTCTGCGCAGCGCTCGCGACCGTCGGGCCTGAACACGTCATCTACGTCGCGTGCGACGCAGCTTGCCTCGGACGTGACGCTGCCACGCTGATCGAAGCCGGTTATGTGCTGGAGGAGGTGCAGATGCTCGACATGTTCCCGCGCACGGCCCACATCGAGACCATCGCCCGATTCCGTCGCGCAGACTAGAAGGTGTCCTGAATCTTGGACTTGGCGCCTTTGAGCTCTTCCTTCTTTGGCGCGCTCCTGCGAGGTTTCTTCACGACGCGGCCCTTCCGGTCGACGTTCTCTACGCCGTCGACGAAGATCATTCGTTCTTCGGGGATCGACGCCTCGCTCACCTTCTGAGCAGAGAGCACGACGGACGCGGCCCGAGAGGCCGCGGCACCGGCAGCCTCGCCCGAAATCTCTTCGGAAACTCCCGAACCCGCCACCGCTCCCATCGTCGCCGTCGCTTCGGCGCCAGGATCCCACGGCCGAACCACGAGAAGAATCACAACTGCCGCACCCAACAGAGCTCCGAGGGTAGCCGTGATCACCCTTGCTCGAGTCGACTTCACGAACTCTTCGGGAGCGGCGAGATCTCGGCTCGAAGGGGGGGCTGGAATCTCGGAGGTCTCCAGAACCGGAGTTCCGGGATTCGTGGGCGTGATCGGACGTTTGAGCTTATCTGAAACGTCGACCGAAGGCGGAGCCGAAGCGGCAGCGGCTGCGGTCATTGCCCGGTGTTCGCCTGACGTGAGCGCAGCGAACTCACCGCTCGCGTCTTCGGATACGTCGGGCTCTTCTTGAATCCATCGTTGGAGCTCGAGTGCGTCCACTTCTTCGGCCGGCACCGAGTCGAGCAGCGCATCGTCGAAGTATCGGACGCGAATCGACTCGAGCTGCTCGGCGAACTGCTCCATCGTCGCAGGCCGATCTGCCGGGTCTTTGGCCAGCGCCGCGAGCACGAGATCGTCCAGCTCTTGAGGGACGCTTCGTAGCCCAGGGATGCTGAGAAGCGAGCGAGCTGGCACGCTGATGTGCTTCATCGCGAGACCCATCTGGGTCGTCGAGTGGAACGGCAAGTTCCCGCTGATGAGCTCGTAGAGGATGATGCCGATGGCGTAGATATCGGCTGCCGCCGCAACCTGCCCACCTTTCGCCTGCTCAGGTGACATGTAGGCCGGCGTGCCCCAGAGAGTGCCGGAGCGCGTCATCGTCTCGTCGCGCAGGTGCTTGGCGATTCCGAAATCGAGCAGCTTGTAGAACTCGGCCTGGGCCTCGAGCGTTCCGATGAAGATGTTCTCGGGCTTGAGGTCGCGGTGCACGACATCGTTGCGGTGCGCTTCACCCAACACACCGCAGATCGGCGGGATCATCCCCAAGATGTCGCGATAGGTCATGAACTTGTACGCCAGCCGGTCGGCGAGCGACTCACCGACGAGCAGCTCCATGACCATGTAGACCGAGCCGTCTGGCGCCTGGCCGAAGTCGAAGATGCGGACCGCGTTGGGGTGCCGCAGATTCGAAATCGTTCGCGCTTCGTACATGAAGCGCTTTCTGATGTTCTCGTCGCGGAGGAAGTCGACCTTCAGGATTTTCAGCGCGACGTCGCGCTCGAAGTCTACCTGGCGGGCCGAGTACACCGTGCCCATGCCGCCTTCGCCGAGTTTTCGATAGATGCGGAATCGGCCGTCGAACAACGTACCGATGAGGGGGTCAGACCGGTCTTCCGGATGCAGCTCGAGCAGTCGAGCGCCATCGTTGGGGCACACTTCGAGGGCTCCGCTGAACGTCTCCCCGCACTTCCAGCAGATCTGATCGTTCTGAGTTTCCCTCACCTTCGTTGGAGGCGATGTTGTCAAGTGTGCACCGGTGTCTCGACTACGTGCGGCTGTCGAGGAAAGTATAGGTCACCACATGGAACCCCGCAATCGGCGCGGTCATTCGCGTGGGAATTACGGCTGCCTTATTCCATCATCGTTACCGTCACACTTCAAGTTTACAGTTGAACATTGAAATGTCTCCGACACTGCACATAGACTGCCGCCCTGTCGCGCTCGCGCCCTGAGATTTCGGTTGAAGATTCAACTCACTACACTCGCACTGCTGCTCCTCGTTGCGCTTCCGTCGACTGGCGTCGGCCAGCCTTCGGAGGATAAGACGACGGCAGGTGAAGAATCGGTGCAGGAAACTTCCAAGCCATCGATTCGGTGCACCAGTATCGTGCCGCCCGAGGAGCTCGGCGACGCAGAACGCGTTGCGTTGCGCGGCGTCGCATGTTTCGAGGCTGGCGAGTACATCCAGGCGCTACGACACTATCGACGCGCATTCGAAGTCTCCGAATCACCGCTCCTCATGGGTGCCATCGGCCGCGTCTTCCAAGAGATGGGCTACCCAGCACTCGCCCGCGAATACTACAACTCGTACCTGCTCGCCGAAGTTGACGAGAAAGAGAAGATCTCGGCTCGCCTCGCGGACGTCGACAAAAAGCTCGACGCCGAAGCCGTACCAGTTCGAATCGAATCCAACCCTCCCGGCGCCCGAATCTTCATCGTCATGTCGGAGGACCACTGGGAGCTCGCCGGTGATGCGCCGATCGAGACCCGACTTCTCCCTGGCAAGTACAACCTTGTCGCTCGACGCGATGGCTACAAACCTCTCGAGACGAGCATCGAGGTGCCAGAGCGCGATGATCCCGTGAACGTGAAGAAGTCGGTCTCGAAGCTCGAGCTCGAAGATCCAAACGCGTTGTTCGACACCTCGAAGCGCGAGTGGCACGAGCGCGGGATGACCGTGGTTTTGGCTTCGATTCCGTTCGTCGCGGCGGGATCCACCATGCTCGCGATTGGACTGGGCAAAGAGAAAGATTCCGTCGAACTCACGAGCCCACAGGCTCGGGACGAAATGAACCGCGACGCAAACCGCCTGAAGACCTGGGGCGCAGCATCCCTCGCGGTCGGTGCGACGGGAGTCGTTGTAGGCTCCATCCTCTACCTCATCGGCAATCAGTCCGATTCCGGAGACGCTGAAGCCGAAGTTGGTGGATGGACGACTCAGGGCGGCGGTGGCGCGTCAGCTACCGTCCGGTGGTGATCCCCAGCCGCCTCCCCCGGGCGTTTCGACGACGATGCGATCCCCAGCTTTCGCGCGTAGCGTGACCTTCGCTGGCAATACATCGACGCGACCGTCGCGAACCAACCGATTCACGCCAGCATCGCCGCTCCGTCCGCCGTTTAGCCCCCACGGCTGAAGGTCTCTGCGCTCGGTCATCAACGTGAGCTCAGCGTCTTCTAGGAGTTCGTACTCTCGAACGGTCCCGTCGCCCCCGACGTACTCACCCGCTCCGCCAGAACCGGTCCGAATGGCGTATCGCACGACTCGAAACGGGTAGGCGTGTTCGAGCGCTTCCACGGGCGTGTTGAGCGTGTTCGTCATGTGTGCGTGAAGCCCGCTTGCCCCCGCCCAACCTGGGCCGGCGCCGTGACCACCCCCGATTGTTTCGTAGTACGCGAAGGCGTTCTCGCCTTCGGTTCCGATCGTGATGTTGTTCATCGAACCATTCGACGCGGCAGGAATGCGGTCTGGCAGCGCCTGCGCCAGCGCTCCGAAAACGCTGTCGGCAATGCGCTGCGACGTCTCCACGTTTCCTGCTGCAACCGGCCGAGGCGGTCTCGCATCGAGCAACGAGCCACGCCGCGTCTTCACCTCGATCGGCCGCATGTAGCCACCATTGTTCGGAAGTTCGACCGGAGCGAGGCAGCGAAACGCGTAGTAGACCGCCGAGACCGTAACCGCGCGCGGTACGTTCAGTGGACCCGGGACCTCGTCGGCTGATTCGCTCAGGTCGACTTCGACGTGGTCGCCCGACTTCGTCATGACACATCGAATCGCGATCTCTCGTGCGTCGAAGCCGTCGGAATCCAAAGCGTCGGTGAAAGCGTAGGTTCCGTCTGGAATCTCGCTCAAAACCGACCGCATGAATCGCTCCGCATGGTCCTGAAGCGCCGACGCTGCGAGTGTCAGGCGCTCGCCGTATCGTCCAAACTCGGCGACCAGACGGTCGACCCCTCGTTTGTTCGCCGCGAGCTGGGCCTGAAAGTCACCGCGCCGTTCGTCCGGCGTGCGCGAGGCCTCGCAAATCTGTTCGACGAGCTGATCGGAGAGCGCGGTCGGAGGGATTCGAATGCCCTCATCGTCGATCGACTTCGTGAGGCCCATGCTGCCGGGGGTCGTGCCTCCGACATCCGCATGGTGAGCGCGATTGGCGACAATGAAGAGTAGTTCGTCGTCGACTCGTACCGGGCTCACGACCGTGATGTCGGGCAGGTGCGTGCCGCCCGAATAGGGGTCGTTCACGACCACCGCCGATCGAAGCTCCGGGTCAAACTCGAGGGCAGCCCGAACCGAGAGCGGGGCCGAGCCCAGGTGTACGGGGATATGCGCCGCCTGGGCGACCATCTCGCCGTCCGCGTCGAAGAGAGCGCAAGAGTAGTCGCGCCGCTCCTTGATGTTGGGCGAGAAGCTCGACCGCATCAAAGTAACCCCCATCTCGTCCGCGATGGAGGCGAAGAGATTGCGGAACAGTTCGAGGTCGATGGCGTTGAACTCGGTCATTGGACGCTCTCCATCAGGAGATGACCGTCGCTCGGCCGGATGGTCCATCCGGGTGGAACTACTGTCGTTCCGCTCAACTCGGTGATGACCGCCGGCCCTGCGATCGTCGCCGCAATCTGGGATCGTTCGACAATCCGTGCTTCGTGCCAACCGCTCGAGAAGCGGACTTGGGCGACCTCGCCCGAATCAGAGCGCTGGTCCGACGGCGGAGTGGAAGCGACCACGTCGACGTCCTCCCGGCTCAACATTCGAACGACCGTACACTCCACCGGCCGGTCGGCCCGGTACCCGTAGACTCGCTCGTGTTCCGAGTGGAACGCCTGAACAAGCTCTTCGAACGGACGTTCGCGATCCCAGTCAATCTCGAGTTCAAAGGACTGGCCTCGATACCGAAGGGCCGCGACGAAGCTGTGGATCGCGCCTGGAAGCTGGTGTCGGGATGCGAGTTCGTCGGCTGCCGCCGTCAATTTGTCGGATTCCGATACGTCCACCATCACGGACTGACTGGAGATCTGTTGCCTCGGCGCACGGAGCATGCCCCACGCCGACAGAAGCCCCGGATGCCGGGGTATCACCACACGAGTAATCTCGAGCGCTGTCGCAATCCTCGCGGCGTGCAGACCCCCTGCCCCACCGAAGCTGACCAATGCGCACTCGCGAGGGTCGTGGCCTCGCTCGAGCGAGACCACCTTGATCGCCCGAACCATCGCGGCATCGGCGACGTCGAGAATGCCCAGCGCGGTCTCCTCGATCGAAAGCTCGAGCGATCCGGCGAGTCGCGAAATCGCTGCGTGTGCGGCACCGACGTCGAGCGACATTTCTCCCTGCAGGAAGCGATCGGGGCGAAGCCTCCCGAGAACCACGTGCGCATCGGTCACGGTTGGCTCCTGGCCCCCGTTTCCGTAGCTCGCCGGGCCCGGGTTGGCGCCCGCGCTCTGGGGGCCGACCCGCAACGCTCCGCCGCGATCTCGCCACCCGATCGAGCCTCCTCCGGCCCCCACGGTCTCGATATCGACCACGGGAACGCGTACGGGAACCCCACCAACGCTCGCATCCCGGGAAATGAGGGGCTGACCGTGGGCGAAACTCACGTCGGTCGATGTGCCGCCCATGTCGAAAGAGATGATGGTGCGAGCCCCGACGGCCTCCGCCGCCGCGACGGCTCCGACCACGCCGCCCGCCGGACCGCTCAGAACGGTGTGTACCGGCTGATGTGCCGCGTGAGCCGCCGAAGTTCGTCCGCCCGAGCTCAAAAAGACGTCGAGCGGGCCATCCACGGTCGCGGCGAGGCGCGTCAGGTAGTCGGACATCACCGGCCCAACGTAGGCGTTCACGGCCGCCGTCGAAGTCCGCTCGTACTCTCGAAACTCGGGCACGATCTCGGACGATCGGGTGAGATGAATCTGCGGAAGCGAACTACCGATCGCCTCCACCAGGATCTCCTCGTGGCGCGGGTTCGCATACGAATGAAGCAGCGCGACCGCGACCGCCTCGAACTCGTTCTCTCGTACCCACTCGACAACCTCACGGACGGCGTCTTCGAAGAGTTCCTGCAATACTTCTCCGCGTGGGCCCAGCCGCTCTCGAGCGCCAAAGGTGTGGTCGCGAGCGATCAGCGGCGGGCTGGCTTCGACCCGCAGCGCATAGAGGTCGGGGCGATTCTGACGAGCGAGGCGCAGAACGTCTTCGAAGCCGCGCGTAGTGACCAGTCCGACGTGAGCACCGCGGCGCTCGAGCAGCGCGTTGGTCGCCACCGTCGTGCCGTGTACGAGCGAAAACGCTTCGCCCCCCGAAACGACGACGACCCCGTCGCGAATTGCTCGCCCGGGGTCGTCTGGAGTGGATAGCAGCTTGTGTACGCGGAGCACGCCCGTACTTGAAACCGACACGACGTCGGTGAACGTGCCTCCCGTATCGACAGCGATTTGCCTCACGGGAAGACGCCGCGCTCCACGTAGACGCTATTGATTCGGTTGAGCGCGACGGCGTAGGCGGCCGTTCGGTTGTTCACGCCGTTCTCACGGGCGAATGCGCGCATTTCGTGGAACGCGCGTCGCATCATGAAGTGAAGGCGTTCATCGACTTCCGAGAGCTGCCAGGCTTCGGCTCGCTTGTTCTGAATCCACTCGAAGTACGACACGACGACACCACCGGCGTTGGCCATGAGGTCGGGCAGCACGTCGATTCCGCGCTCGTCGAGGACTCGCTCACCCGCCAGCGTCGTCGGGCCGTTTGCGCCCTCGGCGATGAGCTTGCACTTGAGCTTCTTCGCGACTTCCTCGGTGATCTGAAGCTCGAGGGCCGCCGGGATGAAGATGTCACACTGAACTTCCCAGAACTCATCGAGGGTAACCTCGCTGGATCCAGCGTACCCAGCGACACCGCCGTGCTCGAGGCAGTGCTCCCGAAGCTTGCGCGTGTTGATGCCCTCAGGGTTGTACACCGAGCCGGTGTGGTCGTTCACGGCGACGAGAATCGCGCCGAGCTTCGAGAGAATCGCGGCCGTGTGCGAGCCCACGTTTCCGTAGCCCTGCAGCATGAACGTAGCACCGTCGAGGCGGAAACCGGTCTCGTCGGCCCATTCCTGAATCGCGTACACGACGCCCTGCCCGGTCGCCTTGTCGCGGCCTCGGCTACCGCCCGACGTGAGGGTTTTGCCCGTCACGATGCGGCGCTGAGCGTTCTTGTCACTCAAATTGTGCATGTTCATGTAGGTGTCCATCATCCAGACCATGATCTGGCTGTTGGTGCCCACGTCGGGTGCCGGAATGTCGTACTCGGGCCCGATATTGTTGCCCAAATCGTGCGTGAATCGGCGAGTGATTCGCTCCAATTCGCCGCGTTGGTGCTGGCGGGGGCTGATGGTGATGCCACCCTTAGCGCCGCCGAAGGGCACCTCGAGGAGCGCACACTTGTAGGTCATGATGGCGGCGAGCGCCTTCACTTCCGACAGGGTCACGTCATGGTGGTATCGAATACCGCCTTTGTACGGCCCCATGATGTTGTTGTGCTGAATTCGGTAGCCCGTGAAGAGCTTGAACTCACCGTTGTTCATGCGAACCGGGAAGTTGACGATGATCTCGTTCTTCGGCTCGCTCAAGATGAGCTTTACGTGAGGTTCGATCGGCAAGTGGTCCATCGCCGAACGAATTTGGGTGAGGTGCGTTCCGTAGAAATCGGACGACATATCGGTAGCGGAGTCTTTCAAAGCCGCTTTCGATTTAGAACGAGACATGGGACCTGACCGGCGTAAGGGGGTAAGGAGCTCTCGCTACGAGCGAGATGTCCGAGCATTAGCAATGCCCCAACAACGCGTCAAGCAATGGGGTGCAGAAGGCCCGGAACACCGCATGACGCGGTGCGTTGAACCGATCGGGGTCATTCCGAAGAAATGTGCGTTTACAGGCGCGAGGCCCGGCTTAACGCACCCTTCTGAGGTCGTGTCAGGGGGCTACCAGATCCGCGTCGGTCGTACCGGCGTCGATCTCCACTTCAGGCTCCGCTGGTGCATCAGGCGGGTCCGAGGTCACCACCGGACTGATCGCCATCACCTTCCAAACCGGCATGTTCGGAATCGGAGTCGAGAGCTCGTACTGCACGATGGCGCGACGGCCGTCCTTCGCCGTCACCGTCGCCATCACCGTGGCCGCCTGCGGCGAACCGTACTCGACCGAAGTGATCTCCACGTCGTTGCTAATCATCACGCCGTTCGAGTCGTCGAGGAAGCCCTTGAACGCCGCCATGTCGGTCTCTTGCTTGAACGGCGGCGCCATGCGGCCATACGCCATCTCGTAGCGTCCAGCGGCCAGATCGTCGTGAACCTCCAAGACTTCCTTTGCCGGCGGCTCCGAAGAAAGCGACCGAGCCCGCGACTCAGCACGCACGCCCTGAATGGTGAACTGAGCTTCGCCCTGTGGCGCGACATCGAGCTCGACCAGCAGCTGCTCGCTCCCTTCCGGTCGAGCGAATTGAAGTGCGATCACCCAGCCCTTCGTGAGGTCGTCGACCGATTCCGCCGGTCCGTCGACCCCGCCTGCCCGGGTATTGAAGACACGTGGCGCCCCTTGAAGGTGCGCAGCATACGGGTCAAACGCCGCCGTAAACGTCTCGAGGCTGTTCGCCGAGCGATACGAGTCGGACGTCATCTTGTAGGCGGATTCAAAGTCCTTCTCATGCAGTGCACGGCCGAATTCGAGCGCGTACTCCTGGGCCCCAGCAGACTTCTGCGCGAAGTCGGAAACCTGGTTGCAGCATGACACTGCCTTGAACGCCCCGGCCGCGAACAGCACGCCGATGATCAGTAGCAACACGCCGCAGCCAATACCGCCGACCATCAGCACTTTCTTCGTGCCGCTCGATCCGCCGCCACTACCCCCGACGAAATCGCTCGGTGGCTCAAACGCGGCCTTCGGTCTGTTCAGATTCCAACCCATATCCAACCTCATCAAGCTGCGGGCTCTCAGGACACCCGCGAAAATTGCGGTCTTGGCCCAGAACGAAGTTCTATCACCCCCGCGCCCTCGACCGTCAACGCGACGCCGTCGAGAAGATAACCGCTCGCACCATCGATGTGAATCCGGTCAAACGCCTCGGCTCGCCCTGCCCCGGTAGCTCGAGCGACGATTCGGCCCACCTTGGTGGCCTGCGGGAACAGCGCTGCGACCGAGCTTCCGCTCCGATACGTGCAGCCCTTCCCCATGCCGACCGTCCCGCCCACCTTCGGAAGTGTCGAAGCCAACAGGAAGCCCACTTCGCGCTGAGGCGAACCGTCGACCACCCACCGAAACCGGTCGGGTCCGGTAGAGTCATCCACGAGCTGTTCGGCAAGGCCGGCCAGTGATCGCACGGACGCATGACGGAGCGTGCCGAATCCGACCGAGAAACCTACGCGCCGAAAGGGCAACCCACTGTCGACCACGACCATGGTTTGTAGAGGAGCACTCTTGAGCCCCCCGCTCGATGCAGCCTTTCGCCACCGTTTCGAGAAGCTCCCCAGTCGACCATCAAACAACGTGTTTGCCACCGAAGCGGACTCATCAACGGGAACCGCCGTCCAAGTCACGTCGCGCACGCGCAGCTCGCGATCGGCGTACCAGTTCGACAGCGCCCTCGAGACGAGGGCATCGCTGCCGTGAAGCACGACGTTCGAACCCCCGAATTCGCGCAAAGCTTCGGCAATCTCCGCGTCGGTTCCGACCACTCGCCGATCTTCGGAATGCCACAGGCCCGGAGCGGATCTCTCGTGCTCTGGTTCGACTAGTACGAGCGCATCATTCGGCATCGGAGACCTCCGCAAGACTGCGGTCAACGGGGATGTTCAGGCGAATCGTAAACACGGTGTCGCCCGGTTCACTTCGAACATCAATACGTCCGCCGAGCTTGCGCACGTTGTGTTTGACGATCGCGAGACCCAGGCCGGTACCACCAACTTCCCGACTTCGGCCTTCATCGACGCGGTAGAACCGCTCGAAGATGCGGGGCAGATGGCGCTTGGGAATGCCCACGCCCGTATCGTGGACCTCGATGACCGCCTCATTGCCTTCACGATGTGCGGTCAGCGACACCGACCCGCCGGGCGTCGTGTACTTGATCGCGTTCTCCACGAGGTTGTGAATCACCTGCCCGAGCGACCGCGTCTCGCCTTCTACCGGCGGGAAGTCCTCCTCGAGTTCGACGTCGAGCTGCAGCTTCGCTTCGCGCGCGTTGCGAGCGCTACGGTCATAGACATCGGCGAACACCGCGGCGAGATCGACGTGGCCGAGACCTCGCTCGTCGCCTTCGGCTTCGAGCCGGGACAGCGTGAGCAAATCCTCCACGATTCCCGCCATTCGGTCGGCATTTCGGTGAATGGCCTCAGCGAACTCGACGCCGACCTGCGGCAGTTGGACGCTCGGCAGGAGCAGCGTCTCGGCCGACGACTTGATGCTGGCGATCGGCGTCTTGAGCTCGTGCGAGACATTCGCGACGAAATCGCGCCGCACCCGCTCCAAACGCCGAAGGCGCGTGACGTCATAGAGCACGACCACTGCGCCCACGACCTCGCCGTCGACGCTGATCGGCGCCGCCGAGACTGAAATGTGGCGAACGTCTTCGTCCGCGGTCGCCATATCGATCTCATGGAGCGTGCCGCGCCCCTTCCACAACACGTCTGACACAAGGTCTGTGAGTTTCTTCTTCGGGGTCACTTCTGCGAGCCTTCGACCTTCCCACACTGGATGGAGCTCCAGAAGGCGCTCTGCCTCGGGGTTGGCGACGAGCAAGTGCTCACGCTCATCCGTCATGATGACCGCCTCGCTCATCCCCTCGAGCAGCGTCGAGAGCCGCCCCTTCTCTTGCTCGAGCCGCCCCAATCGCCCGCGGAGTCGAGAGATCGCGGCCGTCAGGTCCACAGACAGATCCGAGAACTCATCGACCGGACCGGTACGGATACGCTCCGTTCCGAGCACAGAATCGATCATCTCCTGACGAACCGAATCGAGTCGGCGTCGAATGTAGTTTCGGGCAATGAGAGCGAGAAGTGCACCGGTGACGAGCGAAGCCAGCGCGCCGGCCGCAAGGGCGCGCTCTACCGCATCGGTCGCGTGAGACGACGTCTTGGCGACGACGAGGTACCAGGTTGGAACATTGACGCCGACAAGCAGTGCTACATAGAGCGCAATGCCGCGCCAGTGAAGGCGCTCATACCATTCGGGTTCGTTCACGGACTCTCAGCGAAACGGTAACCAACGCCGCGTACCGTCTCGATGTAGCTGCCCAGGTCGCCCAACTTCTCTCGAAGGCGTTTGACGTGGGTATCGACGGTTCTCGGTGTGACGTTGATATCCTCGCCCCACACGTCTTTCAACAGCGCATCGCGCGTCTGCACGCGCCCCTTGCGGATCAAGAACGTCTCGAGAAGACGGAACTCGGTCGCGGTCAGCTTGACCTCTTCTCCCGAGAGCCACACGCGGTGGCGTGCGCGGTCGAGTTCGAGCGACCCGAAGTCGATCTTGTCTTCGGGCGCGATGGTCTCGACCTCTTCGTCGGCCGTGACTCGCTTGAGGATGGCGCGTACCCGAAGGACGACCTCTCGCACGCTGAACGGTTTGGTGACGTAGTCATCGGCGCCGAGCTCGAAGCCCACCACTCGGTCAATCTCTTCGCCGCGAGCGCTGACCATGACGACCGGGATCTCACGAGTCGCCGTGTTGGTCTTGAGCTCCTGACATACCTGTGTGCCCTGCATGTCGGGCAGCATGATGTCGAGCAGAATGAGGTCGGGGCTGTGCGCCTTTGCGAGGTCGAGCGCTTCTTGCCCTGTGGAGGCGAGAAGTGTTTCGAATCCCGAATTACGCAGATTGAAGTCGAGGACCTTCCGAAGGTCATCCTCGTCATCGACTACCAGGATCGTTTCAGTGCTCATGTCGGCGTCACGCAAGTTGGTTCAGTCGCACGAGTTTCCTCGTTGCGAGCGATTTAATGCGTTTCGGGGATGAGTTCAACCGTGCGGCTCGAAACGTCACACGGCTGTAACGGACCGGTCGGCCGACCGGCGGTGAGATGCTCTAGCGCGCCAGCGAGTCTTCGACGAGGCGGACGAAGCTGTCCTGCGGGAGCTCGCTGGTGATCGTATATGTGACCCCATTGTCCTGCAGAAGAGCTACTTCGTACCCGTCGGAGTCGAGCATCAAGACATCGCGTTCGGCGATGTTTCGGATTTTGTCGGTGGGGACTTTGAGTCCGTCGCCGTCGAAGATGAGGACGGAAACTTTGGTCCCATCCACTTCGTAGAGGAGGTAGGCGGCCCGTCGGTTCTGGACATGAGCGATGCGACCGCCCAGCAGACTGACGTCGTGATTGTGGCCGAACGTCGGGGTGCGGACAGGGAAGTCCACCTTATTGCGGAACCATTGCGACACGAACGACGCGTCGGGTCCGGTGACTTCGATGGGGAAGTTTCCGCGATGCCAGTCGACCGTCTCTTCGATGACGGGCAGTTGGTCGGAACGGGCGGGTGCAACTGTGAGGGAGGGTGCTGCGAAGACGAGCAGTACAGCGGCGACGAGCGGTGCGGCGATCCATGCGCCACGCCACATCCGTCGTTTGGAGGCGATGCGCTCTTCCCGCGCAGCTTCCAGAGAGATGGCTTCAGACGACTCGGCCTCGGCGGCCAAGTCGTCTGAAGCAATTTGTGCAATGCCGCTGAAGATCTGTTCGCGAAGAGCGTCCGGAGCAGGTTCCGACAGGCACGCCTTGAATTCTTCCTTCAAGCGGGCCTGAAAACGGACCTGTTCGCGACACGTTTCACACGACTCGAGATGAACTTCCATCTCGGCCCGCTCGCGATCGTCGAATTCACCGTCGACAAATGCGTCGATAAACGGAACGAAATCTTCACAAGTCATCATGCCTCTCTCGCGATGCGATCGGAGTGCCCATAAGGGTTAACTGTTAGCTAGCTTACGCTGTCGATAAGCATCAAGGCTGGTTGGAGAGTCCGAATCGTCATCTTCCGACGCTTCTTCGTCTTCCAGGTAGCCTTGAGCCCGAGCGTAGTCTGCCAAACGAGCTTGGAGCATGCGCCGGCCTCGGTAGAGGCGGCTCATGACCGTACCAATGGGGCAGTCCATGATCTCAGCGATCTCTTTGTACTGAAAGTCCTGCAGGTCGGCGAGCAGCACGACCATCCGGAAATCGACCGGCATCTCTTCGAGGGCGTTTTTCACTTCGTCCCCAAAGAGCTGGAAGAACATGTTCTCCTGATCACCGAAGTGAGTGTGGAGCTCGTTCTTGTCCGGCGCGACTGCCCGCTCTTGGAGCGGCCGGAAGTCGTCGTCGACCAGGAATTCTTTCCGCTTCTGAGCTTTGCGGTACCGATTGATGAACGTGTTGGTCATGATCTTGAACAACCACGCTTTGCAATTGGTCCCTTGCTCGTACTTGTCGAAGTAGCGGAACGCTTTGAACATCGCCTCCTGGACGAGGTCCTCTGCGTCTCCCTGGTTCTTCGTCAACCGTACTGCAGTGGCGTACAGAGCATCGATGTGCGGCGCCGCTTCTGCGACGAACGCTTTCTCGAGCTCTGCTTTCACTTTCGGATCCATGTCGGTTGTTACAGCCATGACTTCCGTCCTTGCCTAGTGCACCAATGTCACCGGGAGTGCCCCAATTGGCGCTGCGCATTCATGCTCACACCCGGTACAACTTTAAACGGGTCTGATTCTATTTCATTCACACGCAGTTTTTTTCTCCCGCCGTTTTCTGGCGCGTTCTCGTGGTTGCAACCCTACAAACGGAAACGCCGAAGAAAGGATCTAACTTTCTTCGGCGTAACCGTTGTTCATTGCCGGCACGAGCGTGAAGCAAGGTGCCCCGTGGTCCGACCGGCGTCCTCGCCGGCCGGGTCACGTCAGCCGATGAGGTTCTCTGGCGGTGCGTAGGGGAGCTCGAGGCTCTCTGCGACCGCCGGATGGGTGATGTGCCCATCGTAGCTATTGAGGCCAAGGCGAAGTGGCTCGTCGTCGAGCATCGCTTTGACGCCGTGCTCAGCCAGCTTCAATCCGTAGCCGAGCGTGGTGTTGTTCAGCGCGAACGTTGAGGTACGAGCGACCGCACCTGGCATGTTCGCGACGCAGTAGTGCACGACACCGTCGACCACGTAGGTCGGGTTTTCGTGCGTGGTCGGGTGGCACGTTTCGATGCAGCCACCCTGGTCGACCGACACGTCCACGACGACACTGCCTTCCGGCATCATTTTGATGTGCTCGGCCGTCACCAGGTGAGGTGCCTTCGCGCCTGGAATCAGCACGGCGCCAACCACGAGATCGGCGTCGACGACGTGTTCGTTGATCGTACCTGCGTTCGAGTGCAGCGTCGTGACCTTCGAACCGAAGATGTCGTCGAGGTAGCGAAGTCGGGCCAGCGAACGGTCGAGGAGGACCACTTGCGCGCCCATTCCGACCGCCATCTTGGCCGCGTTCGTACCGACCGTTCCAGCGCCGATGATGACGACCTTTGCTCGGGCCACACCCGGCACGCCGCCGAGCAACACGCCCTTGCCACCTTCGGCACGCTCCAGGCAGCGAGCGCCGACCTGAATCGACATTCGGCCTGCCACTTCACTCATCGGTTCGAGCAGTGGAAGCTTGCCGTCCGGGCTCTGAATCGTCTCGTATGCCACCGCCGTGACTTTGCGCTCGATGAGCACTTTCGCCAGCTTCGGCACAGCCGCGAGGTGGAAGTACGTGTAGACGATCTGACCTTCGCGCATGCGAGGGTACTCGGCTTCGAGCGGCTCTTTGACCTTCACGATCATGTCCGCCGTACTCCAAACGTCATCTGCGGTCTCGAGAATCGTCGCTCCCGCTTCGATGAAGGCCGAGTCGGGAATGGCACTGCCCTCCCCCGCGCCCTTCTGCACGACCACTTCGTGACCGCGCATGACGTATTCGCGTACGCTCGCCGGGATCAGACCGACTCGGTACTCGTTGTTTTTGATCTCTGATGGGACTCCGATTTTCACGACGCTCTCCACGAGTTTGGGGCCACTCGCCACCTTGAAAAATTGGGCGAAGCGCGCGGACTATAACGACGCGAACAGGGCGGCGCAATCACGCACTGCGTCATACGATCCCCCCAGTTTTCGCGGTGTTTTCCTACGGCACCCGACGAACGACTTCGTCGAGTGGGCGTCGAGGAGGGTCAGGTACGGTCTCTGGATAGCCCGCCCAGACGAACCCGATAATCTCCTCTGATTCGGGTTCGATACCCAGGAGTTCGTAGGTTCTCGGATCGGACGTCACGCCGCCGGAGCTCCACTTCGACCCGACTCCTTCAGCCCAAAGAACGAGGGTCAGATTCTGGATTGCACAGGCGCAGGCCGCATAGTCCTCCCGTCGCCGAAAGGGATCTGCGTCGAGCACCTGACTCACGACCACGAGCTCGGGCGAGCTCCCAACCTTTCGCCGAATCTTCGCCTCGAGCGCCGGGCTGAAACCGGGCTTCGACGACTTCAGATCCACGGCAATCTCGGTGATCTGCGATCGACTGTGGTCGCCTACGACCGTGAACCGCCATGGGTTCGTGAGCTTGTGATTCGGCGCGCGAATTGCCGCCTCGAGCGCTCGCTCCAAAAGACCGTCGGGAAGCGGTCGCGAGTCGTAGAAATGTACGGTTCTTCGTTCTGTAGCGACGCGAAACACTTCGTTCAAAACTCGCCCTCTTCTTCAATTACGTCGGGATAGAACGTCCACGGCTGAGTCTCGACGAGCGACTCAGCTTTGCGCTGCACATGGATACTGCGGCTCAGCTCCTCAATGTGCTTGCGGATGCGACGCTCGACTTCTTCGGGGTCGGGCTCGACCGCCGGAATGTCCTGCAGCTTGACCATGAACTGTGCTTGATTCTCGCCGAGTGCGTACGCGTCGGTGACGCGGTCACCTTCGGCGAGGCTTTCGACTTTTGCCGCGCCGTCGCCGGAGACACTCGCCCAACCTGGACGAACTCTCGACTCGGCGACCGACCCAAATGGGATGCCGTACTGAACGTCGACTCTTACCGGTCCTTCGTTCGACTCGAGCGCTTGGACTGCGTCGTCGGAGGGGTCGTTTCCGAGCGTACGTGCCATCCTTTCGGCTCGTTCGACGAGATCCTGAGTACCAGCCGCGCTGTCCGCCGTCAGGGTCACCAGAGTGGCGACGAACCCCTTGGGCTTGCTCAGTGCAGCTTCGATCTCGGCCTTGGTCGTGGCGATGTCGGATTCTTTGAGGCGTTCTCGGACGTTCTCGTCCACCGGCATCTCACCCTCGATGTACGCCTGCACGACCGACTGACGGCGCAGGTAATCCGCGGTTCTGGGGGGCGAATCGAGGGCATCCGCCAACACCCTTTTTCGCTGTTTCAACGTGGCGAGCGCCTCTTCCCGAGACTTGCCCGAGTTCACCTCGAGCTCGACCTGTTTCTCGCCGATCGGTACGCCGTCCACAGTCTCGACCGTCGACTTCCAAGACTGCTTTCGCAGCACCTCGGAAGGGTCTGGCGAATCGTCCGCGCACCCGACCGCGAACACCAAGATTGCTGCGGCGATACGTTTCATTCGCGGTGATGTCGCTCGGCAAAAGAGAGTCGGCCCAGCTCTACCCCGACCCGCACGACGACGACACCGGCGACGAGCGCCAGCGTCCCCGCCACGTAGTCTTTCTGCGCCAGGAACTCCACAGAACGGTAGAGGAAGAGCAGAGAGCCGAGCATGAGAGCGATTCCCACTGCGTCGTAAATGATCGGTCGCATGAACGGCCTACAGAATCAGGAGCAGACAAAGACTTGCCAAGATGCCGAATCCGGCGGTGACGGCGATTCGAACGAGCACCTTCTTGGGCTGCACGACCGCTCCCTCACCTTCGAATCGTCGTATGAGACGCCGCCGGTCGTACTCGAGATTCAACGCCGGCACGATGAAGCTCGTGTAGGCCAAGATCGCCCACAGCAGAAAGAGGACCGTCGAAACGAACACCTGAGCCACGGTCGCATCCGGCCCAAACGACTGCAGGAAGGTCCCAGCGACCGCCGGGTCGAAGTAAATCGCGTAGGTCGGCACCAGCCAGAGCAGCAGAAACGGTGCGACTCGGCCGAGAATGTGATTTCGGTAGGCGAGCACCGTGGTGTCGTCGGTGGATACTTCGGCTCTTCCGAGAGGTCGCGCCAGCCGCGAGCTGGTCGCCCAAGCGCTCGCCAATGCGAGGTAGAGCGCGAACGTGGCCGCGATGCGTCCCATGGACCAAGGGGTGAAGAAGATCGACTTCTCCGCCTCGGGCAACAGTGCGACGGCCGGCAGTAGCGACAGTGGCGCGACGATGAGAAGGACGGGAAGCGAGTGAAGGTAAGTACCCGCGATGAGGATGATCGGTGGCGCTACGTAGGCCGCGAGCAGAACCGGGCTCGGCTGGTCGAGCCCAACCTCGGTCGCCAGCCCCTGCAGAATGAGCTGCGCCCATAGCGCAAGCCCCACGACCGCGACGATCGCGCGACCGGTCGTTCCGGAGACCACCGGCTCGTAGACCTCACGGTCGGTGGCGGCGGCTGGATTCACTGAATGCTCCACGACGCCTGCATCGACTCGTCACCACGCGTGAAATCGACCACGGCGACGTCGATCTGCTTGAGAGCTTTCCACGCCTGGATGAGGTCGTCGGGCTTGAGGAGCCGTACACCATTCACGTGCGTCACGACGTCTCCCACGCGAAGCTGCGGCATCATCACCGCGCGAGCCTCCGTGGTCACATCGATGATCTGATAGCCGACCATCTGTCCCGTCTCGTCGCGCTTCGGATCGACCGTGACGACGGTGAGGACGTACGCCGGACCGCGGTCCATGAACGATTCGACTTCGGCACGCGTGACCGCAGCGCCTTCTTCGGTTTCCGGCTTCTTGTAGTCTTCCGGGGCGTTCCCTTCGACGACCGGTTCTGGGCCCTTCGGCATCTCGCCAGTCGCCGGGTCTTCCGGCGGATCGTTCATGGGGCCCGAAGTGTTTTGACCGCTCTTCGAGCTCGTCGCGCATCCCGCGACGAAAACGAAGGCGAGGAGGATGATGAGATGTTTCATTCCGACCTCAACCTTTGCAGATGGCGAGCATTTCGGCTCGATTTTGAATCTTCACTTCCTCGACGCCGGCTTGCGACGCGAGCTCCGCCTCATGAGCGTTGAGCTTCTGCACGTGGTCCCACTCTACCCACTCAATACCTCGATCGCGCAGCAATTCTTCCAACGGTCCGCGAACGTCCTCGACCGAGGAGCTCGGTTGTTTGTCGAACTGACCATCGAGATAAGCGATGACTTCGTCGCAGCCTTGCACGGCGTCCGCACGGGCTTTGCCGACGAGGCCGTCCGAAGCTTTCCTCGCCCAGCCTACCACGAACGTGCCCCACATGGGTTCACCTGCTTCCGGGTTCCACACCATGTAGCGGTCGCGATCCGGGTTCTCGCTCCATGCCTCTGGGCAAGTGGCGAACGCCCCACTCCACTCGGGGTCGAGCGGCAGCCCGATGCCGGGTTCGATGCTGTCGCCAATGGCGAAGATGACCGTGTCGCACGGGATCGTCTCGAACTCGCCGAGTCGCTCCACGCCCATACGGTCGCCGCCTTTGTCGATGAGTCTGGTCTTCTCGCAGACCAAGCCGGTGATCTGACCGGAGGCGTCGACGTCGATGCGGGCGGGTGAGCGCAGAAACCGTACGCGAAACTTGGTGGGACTCTCGACCTCGAGCGGGACGTCGACGTGGGCGAGGATTTCGGACTTGAGCGCGTCGACGTCTTGGCCCACGGCCTCGAGCGCGCCGCCAATGGCAGAGAACTCCTCGTCGATCTGCTCGGTGTCGAGCGCGCCGCTCACGATCTTCATCTCTTTTTCGGTGTAGGCGCGTTCGGCTGGGCCCCGACGGGCGATCGCAGTGGCGCTTGCGACCTTCTTGTCGATCACGAGCCAGTGGACGATGTCGAGACATACGTTGCCGAGCCCGACCACGCAGACGTCCTCGCCAATCGCGAACGGCTGTTCTGAGAACGGCGGGAGTCCGTTGTAGTGATAGACGAGATCTTTGGCGTGGTAGACGGCTTCGGCCTCTTCGCCGGGCAGCCCGAGCCACTTCGTGCCCTGTGCGCCGACCGCCACGAGCGTCGCGTCAAACCCGAGCGCCTGCAGCTCTTCGAGCGAGACGTTCCCGTCTTCACCAACGGTTACGTTGCCGTAGTACGAGATGTCGTCACGGTCGAGGATGCGACCGAAGTAGCGTCGCAGCCCGTTCTTCATCTTGTACTTGTTCGGATAGATGCCGAACTCGGCGAGGCCGCCGGGCTTGATGTCACGATTGACGATCGTGACCTTGCGCCCCGCTTTCGCCAGGGTTTCTGCGGCGTACAGGCTCGCGGGCCCGGCGCCGACGATCAGCACGTTCTGTTGTTCACTCATTTCGCTTCGGTCTCCAAAGAACCATCAGTTTTCTTGAAGCGGTCGAGCTTCTTCATTTCGGAGATCACCAACATGGCGTCTCCGCGGGTGAGATTTCCGGCGGAGAGCAGTGCCCACGCGCCGTCCTTGCGCTGATGCCAATCCACCAGCTCTTTCCGTCGGTCGGCTCCAAGCGACTTCCAGTATTCGAAAGATGTCTTGGGGAACCGAGCGAGTGCAATCTTGTCGGGCGCCATCAGGGTCGAGATTCCGACCTGAGCGTCCTGATTTTTTGCAGCGTCCTTCTCGCTCCACGCTTTCTCGAGCTTCGCGAACGCTGCCTCGAACTCTTTGCGCGCCGCCGGCTGTGCGGCGAGTGTCTTTGCTGCCGACGCGTCACTCCAGATCTCTCCAGATTTGTTGGCTTCCGCCGCCGCGATGGCGCCGGAGATACGCATCAGACGACCGTAGTAAGCGTTGTAGCCGCCGCGCTCGACGACCTGTCGGTCGAACTCCTTGAAAACTTCGCTCGCCCCCGAATACGTGTCGATCGCGCCCTTCGCACTACGCATTTGCTCCAGCACGTCCTTCGATTCCGTCTTCGAGCCCTGCTTTTTCAGGCTCTCGAACCCCGAGTTGACCTGCTCCATGGCTTCGGAGTCTTCAAGCGCCTTCATCATCTGGAGGTAGTTGTCGACATCTTCCTTCGTGAGAGGCTTCGTGGCCTCCTCAGCCAAGAGCTTCGGGTCGATGCCTTCGGGGTCGAGCTTCTCGCGAATTGCGTCGGCTTTGGCCTGCGCCTCTTTCTCACCCGGCTCCGGGGTGAGCGAGTCGAACGTGTCTTTGATCTCGGAGATTCCGCCGAGTCCGTTCTGCTCGAGCGTTTGATCGACGGCCGCGACGCCCATGACGGCGACCGCCGCGAGAATCACGAGTCCGGCGAGCACCAGACATCCGCACCCAGCAAGTCCGACCAGAATCGTTTTCTTTGTGTCGGCCACTTTTCCTCCGCGCCCACAGGATGAGCCGGTTGTAACGCCCGCCGGGCGCACGAGGCAAGGCCGGAGCATGCCTTGCGTCGTTGGCGACATGATTGCAATATCCCGGCCCCTGCAACGCCGGAAGTGGTCTACCGTGCACAATCTCGTCTTCCTGTTCTTCTTCTTCTCCGGCTTCACGTCGCTCGTCTTCGAGGTCGTGTGGGAGCGCGAGCTCGCGCAGGTGTTCGGAACCACGAGCCTCGCGCTCGCGACCCTCCTCACCGCGTTCATGTCGGGATTGGCGCTCGGGTCGCGCATCGGCGGCGCCTGGGCCCCCAAGCTCAAGTCGCCATTGGTCGTGTACGCGATTCTAGAGGGCGCGATTGGACTCTACGCCTTCGTCATCCCCTATCTGCTCGACCTGCTGCCGAACGTCTATCGTCTGATGTTCGATGCGTTTCTCGACGATTTCGTCATCTTCTCGCTCCTGCGATTCATCGCCGTGTTCTTCATCCTCGTGATTCCGACGACGATGATGGGGGCGACCCTCCCGATCTTGAGTGAGTGGATTGCGCACCGAACGCGCGAGTATCAGGGCCGAATCGGACTGCTCTATGCGGTCAACACGCTCGGGGCGTGCACCGGCTGCCTGCTGGCGGGGTTCGTTGTGCTGCCGACCTATGGGCTTTCGACCACGAACGTAGTCTTCGCCCTGTCGAATCTGGCGCTGTGCGTGGTCGTGCTGGTCTTCGCGAAGGTTTATCGCGACAAGCCGGAGACGTTCGAAGCGGTCGAGCTCGAAGACGAAGCTGGGCTCGGAATTGCCACCGTCACCGTGCGACCGCTGAACGACCTCGCGCGCCGCGCGCTCCTGGTTGGATTCGTCGCCGCGGGCGCGGTCTCCATGGGCTACCAAGTTCTCTGGACGCGGGCGTACGTCATCGTGCTCGGGAGCTCTACGTACTCCTTCACCTTGATTCTCACCACGTTCCTGCTGGGGCTGGCGAGCGGCTCTGCCGCAATCTCGTCGCGCATGGGACGGGTCAAACGCGCGGCGCAACTCTTCGCGGCCATTCAAGCCGCGATCGCCAGTTTCGCCGTGCTCAGTTTCTGGACGCTCGATGAGCTACCGGAGCTCCTGTTCGAGCGCTATCGCCAGGAGATTGGGGCACCACAGGAGATCTTTGCTTACCAGTTCTTGCTGGTCGGCCTGGTGGTCTTTGTCCCCATCTTCTTGCAGGGAATGTCGTTCCCTCTGGTGATTCGGGCACTCGTCGGCGACCGCGAAGGGTCTGGCGAGCGCGTTGGGCGGCTCTACGCCATGAACACGGTCGGTGCCATCGGCGGTAGCTTCGTCGCGGGCTTCGTGCTCATGCCCACACTCGGCCTGCACACTTCCATCGCTTGTGTCATCGGCCTCAACCTCGCCGTGGCCGCCGGAGTAGGCTTCACGGCCTCGTTGGGGGAAGAGGACGCGAGACGTGTATGGGGTGGTCGCGCACTGCTCGCAGTGGCGGTCTTGGCGTTCGTTTTCGCGCCGACAATCGACCGCGTGCGACTTACTCGCGGCATGTTCAGAGTGTACTGGGCGCGCGAGCTGTTCGACCCCGAAAAGCTCGCGAAGGACCGGCCCGAACTCGTCTACTACGCCGACGGGCTGACCGCGACGACCTCCGTCGAAAAGCGCGGATCGCTCGTCACGTTGAAGGCGAACGGCAAGCCTGAAGCGTCAGACGGCGCCGACATGTCCACCCAGATTCTCGTCGCACTCGCGCCGTTCCTGGTCCGAAGTTTGGACGAAGACGCAAAGGTCGGCGGCGAAACGGTCGCGATGGTCGGCTTCGGAAGTGGCGTCACCGCTGGCGCCGCGCTCCAGTGGCCGCTCGGTCGGCTCGACGTCGTCGAGATCGAGGAGACCATGCTCGGTGCCTCCCGCTTCTTCGACCACGTGAACCACCGGCCTCTCGAAGACTCGCGCACGGTGGTCTACACCAGCGATGGTCGGAACTTCCTCGAGTACAACGACGACCTCTACGACGTGATCGTCTCGGAGCCCTCCAACCCGTGGATTGCCGGCGTCGCGTCGCTCTTCACCGTCGAACACTTCACGCGGGCGAAACGCCACCTGGCGCCCGGCGGGACGTTCAGCCAATGGGTGCAGCTCTACGAGATTAGCCCCGAGAACGTACGGATCATCTTCCGCACGTTCCTCGAAGTCTTTCCGCATGCCGTTGCCTTCAGTTCGATGCCGAAAGGTACCGACTTGATCTTGATCGGCTCCGAAGAGCCGATTGAGTTCGCCCCGGAAGGCTTCGAGCGCGCCTGGGAGGTCGAGTCGGTCCGACACGAGCTGATGCGCGCAGGCGTACTACGCCCGGTCGACTTCTATGGCCTCATGTTCATGAACAACGCCGAATTGCATGCATTTGCCGAGGGTGCCGAACTCAACACGGACGACAACGGGCTGCTCGAGTTCGCCGCGCCGAAGGACCTGATTCGCTACGACGTCGGCGATGACTTCTTCCAGAGCCACTACTTCGGCGACACCAGCTATGGCGACATCCGCCGGCACATGCCGTCCGACTTGACGCGCGTCGAGGCGGCCGAGCTCGCCCGTGCGGCGTGGGTCGCTGGAAAAGTCGATCTAGCCCGCGACATCATGGACGACGCGGGGATCGCCGGCCGTCCGCGTCCGCCCTTCGACGCGATCTGGCAAGTACAGGTGGCGCTTCACGCGTACGATCTGAGCCGCGACGAGGCCGTGATCCACGGTTGGCCAAACCCCAAGAGCGCAATTCACACGATGGTCGCCGACGCGGCGCGCGGCGAAAAACATCTGCAGGCGCTGATGTATCTGGAACAAGACGGTGAGCCGCCGCGAGGCGGATTCGAAGGCGAGAAAGGACTCGCGTACGCGTACGTGCTCACCGAGCGACGCTACTATCGGCACGCGCTCGAACAGCTCGACGGCCTGATCGAAAAAGACGATCCGGTCGTGGACTCCCTCCCCTTCATGTTGATTGATGCGTTTGTCGCGGCGAAGCGCCGTCGTTACGAGCGAAGCTTCCAGTCGTACGTCCGAGCTGGAAACTCACTCGTGATTCTATCGCCCGAAGACGTAGAAGAGGCGATTAAGCCTCATTTTGCTCCCCGAGTGGGCGACGGTCTGTGAACCGCTGGTCAGAAGCACGCCAGTGCTGCACCGCAGTCTCGCCGAACTTCCAGCACAAGAAGGCTTCTTCTCCATCGACCTGCGTCGGCCATTCGACGTGACCTCGTTCGATCGATTTGACGATGACACCTTCCGAGCGAAGCTGCGCGAGCTGCTCGTTGAGCGTGTCGACGAGCGCTCGAAGCTCTTGCAGATCCTGACGATCGCGTGCCGAGGCTCCGGCCGGTTCGAGATCGAACGTTCCGGTCGCCGGGGCGAGCTTGTTTCGCTGAAGGCGGCGGTAGCGTGCGCGGATCGCCGCATCGAGCTGCATCATCGTGAAGAACCGCTGATTGAGCTCAGGGGTCATCTGATTCGCTTCTTCCATCGTGAATTCGCGTCGTTCCATGATCGCTTCGTCTCGTATGCGTAAACTGCTTTCGCCTCATGTTTCACAGCCGAACATGTGCCGCAAGGGCACAAAGGCAAGGACTTCCTCGTCCGGACCTCGTAATAGTGCGTCTTTCGCTACAACCCAAGCCCGTCATACAATGCGGATCGATTTCGCCAGACAAGGCATGGAATGAGTGCGCTCCGACTGGGTGCCTTCGAGTTAGGGGAAGAGATTTCGCGAGGCGGGATGGGCATCGTGGTCGCTGCGACCCACGTGCCCACGGGGCGTCCTGTTGCGTTGAAGATCCTGTCTGGAGACCGTTCGAACGATCCCGTCTTCCTGCGTAGTTTTCGACGCGAAGTGCGTTCGGTCGCCGCGCTCGAACACCCTCGGATCATCACGCTCTACGACTTCGGCCTGGTCGGACCCGGGGAGGCCGAGGGGCATCCCGATTTGATGGAGGGGGCTCCGTGGATCGCGATGGAGCTCGCGAGCTTCGGCTCGCTCCACTCTTTCCCAGCGCTCAAAGAGTGGCGAGATCTGCAATCGGTCCTCTTCGACATTCTAGACGGTCTCGCACACGCGCACGCCCGCGACATCATCCACCGCGATCTCAAGCCGGGGAACATCCTGCTCGTGCCAGACGGCGGATTGATCCGCTGCAAGATCTCCGACTTCGGGATCGCCCACGCCCGGGGTGCCGCGACCTCCACGCACGAGGTCTTCGCGAGCGCAGCCGGCACCCCTTGGTTCATGGCGCCAGAACAGGTCGAGTCGCAATGGCGAGACTACGGACCGTGGACCGACCTCTACGCGCTCGGCGCGGTCGCGTTCCAATTGGTGACTGGACGCCCGCCGTTCGATGGCGACTCGGCCGTCGAGGTAGCCCGAAAGCAACTCTTCGAGCGCCCTCCCCCGATCGAACCAATCCTCGCCGTTCCCGACGGTCTTTCGGATTGGATTCAGCGATTGCTCAGCAAAGAGACCGGCCTGCGCTACCAACGGGCAGCGGACGCGCTCTGGGCGCTCCAGAAGATCTCGCCGGATAACCCGTCCGGCATGCGAGTTCCCGTTTCACGACGACCGGTGCTGGTCGACACGGGCGCCGACACAATCCCAGGGCCGCCGCCTGAGATGGCGCAGGTCAACACCGCGCTCACAACGCTGACCTTCGATCGTGGGTTCGACTTCGAGGCGTTTCCATCGCTCGAAGAGATCTCGAGTCCGACGACTCTCGCCGTGAGCATGCCGCCGATCCCGGACGAATGGCGCCCACGAAAGAAGAAGACCGAGGGCATGCTTAGTGGTGCTGGGCTCGGGCTCTTCGGACTCCGCGAAACGCCGTTCGTGAACCGAAACGAAGAGTGCGACCTCATCTGGTCGGCCCTCCGGCATGTCGCTAATCGGCGCGTGGCGCAGGGGATCGTGCTCCAGGGCCCTGGCGGAGTCGGCAAAGCCCGCGTCTGCGATTGGATGGCGCGGCGCGCGCATGAGGTCGGTGCCGCGAAAGTGCTCGTCGCACGCCACGGCCCGATGTCTGGAGGCTTCGACGGCATTCGCCGGATGCTCGACGAGTATGCCGGAACCACCGGGCTCGACCTCGAGCGGACCTACGAAAGGCTGCGCCACCAGCTGATGGCGGACGCGATCGACCCCATCGAGATCGTCCGATATCGCGCCGCGGCGCTGGCGAGGTTCCTGCGACCCGGGCTTAGCTCGGCGCGAGTTCCGCCAGTGCGAATCGCGGGACCAGACGAGCTCTTCGCCGTACTCCGAGGAATCTTGGTGCGTTACTCGCGCAACCGCCCGGTACTCGTGGTGTTGCGCGACGTTCATTGGGCTCCGAGCGCGCTCGAATTCGCGAACAGGGTGCTCGCAAGTCAGGACACGCACCCAGCGCCGTTGCTCCTCCTCGCAACCGTACGAGACGATCTGCCCGAAGACGAAGTTCTCGCCTCTGAAGCGCTCGAAGCGTTGTGCAATCGCGGAAATGTCGTCCGACGGCGGCTCGATCCGCTCGACGACGAAGCCCTGGGCGAGCTGATCGACGGGGTCGTGAAACTCGACGACGACCTACGAGAATCCCTCGTCACGGCCACTCGCGGCAACCCCTTGTTCTGCCTGCAGCTCCTTGGACACTGGGTCGAACGCGGCGAACTCATCCCGGACGAGAGTGGGTTCAAGAAGGCGAGCGAGGAGCCGTTCCCCACGGACGCGTACGACCTCTGGCTATCGCGGCTCGACGACGTGGCTCGCTCACTCGACGAGACGTCGCTCCTAAGCATGGAGGTTGCCGCAACCCTTGGGATGGAGGTCGACCCGCACGAGTGGCACGACGCCTGCCGACTACTCGACTACAACCTCCCGCCAAACCTGGTAGATGAGCTCGCAACCCGCGGCCTGATTCGACGTTCGGGCGACACCTGGGAGTTTTCGCACGCGCTGCTGCGCGACGCGTTGGTCGACCGCTCCAACCGCGAAGGCCGCGCGGCTGCGCACCATTCCGCACTCGCCGACGTGCTGGCCTCTTCGACCGTTCTCGATCAGCTCGCGCGACAGGCCCGCCATCTCGAACGCGCGGGACGTTCCGAGGAAGCGATCGCGACCATGCTGCACGTGGCCGATCGGTTGGTCGAACAGTCCCTGTTTGCTCAGGCCGAGATCACGCTGGACCGCGTGGAACGCCTTCGAGCCACGGTTCCGGGGTCCGACGTGCTCAGCCACGCCCGCATCCTCGCAGGTCGAGGAGCGATCTGGTCAGCACGCGGCGATCTCGAAAACGCACTCGGTGTGTTCGACGAGCTCATGGCAATCGCATCGACCAACGGTTGGGCGGAGCTCGAGATTCGTGGACTTCGCGGTTCGTACCGCGTGCTGCAGAACCTCGGACGGGTCGAGGAAGGTGTCGAGAGGCTCGAGCGCGCGCTTCGGATCGCCGAAACGCACGAGATCTTCGATGCGCAGCTTCGGGTATCCCGTTCGCTGGGCTGGATGATGCAGCGCCGTGGCGAGCCCGAGAAAGCTCGAGCTCTCCTCGAGAAGTCGATCGCGCTCTCGAAAGAACTCGATGATGTCGGTGACCGAGAACGTGCCATTTCGCGCGCCGCGCTCGCCGAAGTCCTCCGTTCGCAGGGCGAGGTCGAACTTGCTCGCGAGCAGGCGAACGCGTCGGTCTCGCGCATGCGAGAGTTTGGGGACCGCGTCGGTTTGGGCGACGGGCTGAACGTGCTCGCGGAGATCGAACGGAAGTCGGGCAACCTTCAAAAGGCTGAGATCGCCTATCGCGAGGCGATCGAAAGCTACGACCTGGCCGGTCATGCCTCCGGCGACCTCGTGCGAGCGAACCTCGCGATGCTCCACCTGCAACGCGGTCGAGTCGTCGAAGCCCGTGAGTTGCTGGAGCGAGCAGCGGAGTCGTTCGAAGCCTTCAAGATGCAGTACTACCTGGCGTTCGCGAGGTTTGGACTGGCCCGCGCGAGCGCCGAGCTAGGCGACACGGAATCGTGGGATACGCTCTTTCGGCTCTTGAGTAGCCTCGATCAGACCTACTACGAGACAGAGTTCGTGGAGATCGCCATCGCGGCCGGACGACGTTGGCTGGAACGCGAAGAACGGCAGCGGTTCAGCGAGGCGTTGAGCCTTGCACAACAGATGCTGGCGCAGCTCACGAGCGCGCCGCCGGAGCTCATCGCGAGCGTCGAGGAACTTGCACAGGAACAGCAATGATTTCGAGCAGAAGTGCGGTCATCGGGGCGCTCGTCTTGACGAGTTGTGCGTCGTCGCCTGAGCAACCTTCCAAGGTCGAATCGCAAGCGCTCGCGGCGGAAGAAACGCCGGAAACTCCAAAGTTCGTCGTCATCTCACGGCTCTCCCCGCTCTACCTCGCGCCCAGCAAGAGCGCGCCGCAGCTGCTCTACCGAACTCCGGAAGAGCAAACGGCGAAGGTCGAGGAGATGAACGCCGCTCGCGAACGCGACGCTGAGCGTCTCCAAAAGCGGGCCGAAAAGCAGGCGGAGCGGGACGAGAAGCGGGCAAAGCGAGAGAAGAAGCGTCTGCGCAAATTGCGCGGCGATCGGCGTGAAGCTTATCGGGAGAAACTCGAGGAGCGCGCAAAAGAGCGCGAGCGGGAGGCGGCCGAGGGCGCTCTTGATCGCAAGGCCCGCTGGGCAAGTAAGTATGCGGGCGAGGCGGCGCATGAGCACCTGTTCGCGGCCGAGCTCGTCGAGCGGCGTGATGGATGGGTGGGCGTTCGTCCGATTCGGCCCGAAACCCCGCGTTGCTACGCTGGCGCCGCGACGAGACTGCAGGCGCTCGACGTCGTGTTTTGGACGCCGGAGGAGAACCTGCTGGACGTAGTCACCAAACGTGTTCGCGTGCCGGTTGCCGAGGGTACGGAGGTGATTCTCGCCGGTGGCGTTGCGATGAAGGATGGGCGCGCATTCGTGAACGGCTTCGAGCTCGGTCTGAACGTTCCGCAAGATGCGGTCGGCATGACGTACGAGGGTGTGCGCGGGTTCGAAGCGCCCTACACGGAGACTGTCTTCAGCCCGGTCGCGTACGCAAACGACTGGCTGCGGCTCGAGAAAGACGCCCCCCTGCCCTTCAATCCATGGTTTCCGCTCCACGTCACGGCGACGCTCTACGTTGGCGACCGGTTCTATGCGACCACGCAAACCCCGTGCGCCGAATTTACGCTACGGACCATAGAAGAGGCGTTGGAGCCGGTCGGAGAGCGTGGCGCGATGCGGCTCGGAGGCTCCGAGGATCGCGTGGTGGAGCCCCCGATGTTCGTCGCTGGGGCAGCGCTCTTTTCGCCGAGCGGGGAGTCGATAGGCACGGCCAGAGTGGACCTGCCTGTGGTCGACGAGCTCGAAAGTACCGAAGGCCGAACGTGCTGGCACTACGTGGTCTGGGATGGCGATGCTGGGCAGCGCCGCGTGCCGATTTGCAGTGCTGATGCGGATTTCCGAGCTTTGACGCTCACGGAAGGACTGTGAGTGATGCGCAACGATTTCGCGCATTTCCCGGACCACGAACACGCGTCGCACTTTGATGGAAACGCCAAGGTGCAGTAGGCTTTGGGGGCAATGAGCGACGACCAATACAACGCTGGCGATGATTTCGCGGACGAGCCGACCGATCCGGGTCGCGTTGCGCCCACGGCTCAGCCCGGCGCGGCAAACCCGATGAACAACCTTGGGTTCCGCCCTCAAACTGGAGCGTTCGGCGCGGTCGGCGGCGACCCGAATCAGGCGCCTCCTCAGCAAGGAAATCAGCCAAACCCCTTCGGCAATCCTGGTTCGACGCCCAACTACTCGCAGAGTGGCAGCCAAGCATCGTTCCAGGGGTCGAACCCGGGTATGGGTTCCGGTGGTTTTCCGCCACCGAACACCACGGGCAGCTTCGCGCCGAATACGGGTGAGTTCGCGCAGCCCGGGCACACCGGAGCGATGCCCGGGGTCGCAAATGCGCCGGGGCAAGCACAACAGCATACGTTCGCCCCCGGGCAACCGTCACCGACAGGCTCAGGCGGGTTTGCTCCACCCATGACGGGCGGGTTCCAAGCCGTGGGACAAACTCCGACCGGTCAGCAGCCTGCGGTGGGCGCCCCTCCGGTCGCACCAGCCACCGGGCAGTTCCAGAACGTGCCCGGCGCGACCGGCACGTTCCAGGCTCCGGTCGGGCAGCCGCTACAGATCGGCGACTACGTCGAAGAAGCACCGGAGCCGACGATCAAAGTGCGCGCCACCTTCGGGCTCGGCGGCCTCCTCGCTGGCGCCATTGTCGGACTCGCGCTCGGCCTCATGAACAGCTTGTTCGAGGGTGTTAGCATCCTCGACGGGCTCAGCGTGACTCTTCAAATCTCGCTCTGGTTCGGCGGCACCATCGGACTGATCTGCGCGTGGAAACCCGACAAAGTTTGGGAGACCCTCGAGGGATACGGCTTCTTCGACTGAGCTCGAATGCGAACCTGCCCGAAATGTGGCCGAAGTGTCCCGCCGCACGTCTCGACGTGTCCGGATGACGGCACGACCATTCCTTCACCATCGGCTCCCGGACCACCTTCTGCGGCCAAGCCGCCGAACGGACCGCCACCTGAGAGCCCGACTCCCGCTCCGACGCCCGCAGCGCCCGTGGAAGCTTGGGACGAGCCGCAAAGCGAGTCTTCGGTGAAGGCGTGGATCGGGGTCTTGATTGCGTCTCTCGTGCTCTTGGGTGGCTACTCCGTGGCGCGTGATCGACTTCTTGGCCCCTCCGAACCCGAGGTCGAGATCGAGGAAGTTGCGGCAGATTCCACATCGAAGAAGCGCTCCAAAAAGAAGCGCACCAAGCGAAAATCACGTCGGAACGCGGCGGGCGAGATGGAGGAGTACGAAGAGCCAACTCCGGCTTTCGTAGTCGACAACCGTGAGTTCCGGGACATAATCGCCGAAGGCGAGGCCGAGGCGGCCGCCATGGAAAACGCCCCCGTCATAGAAGAGGAGCCTTTCATCCCGCCGCCGGAGATGTACCAGCCGAACGGGTCCTACAAGCCCGTCGCGAGCTACGCCGAACCTGGCGCGAAGTCGAACGTCATCACGCTCGACCTGAACAGCTCGGGCGATTCGGGCCCACTGGACGACGCCGAGGTGAAAAAGGTGCTGCGCGTCTCGGCGCTGATGCCCTGCTACGACGAAGTCGTGCAGAAGGTGCCTCAGATGCGCGGCCGAGTACGCATGCGCTTCGTCGTCGCGGCCGACGGCCACGTGATGGAGGCCACCGTGCTCAGCTCCGCACTTCGCAGCCGAATGGTCGAGCAGTGCATCGTGGACCGTGCGCGACGCTGGCGATTCCCCGCGAGCGGGGGCCAGAAGACTCGATTCACTACGCACTTCGACTTTTCGTCTCGATAATCGCGGCATGACAGCGCGAAGTGGCGCTCGTATACTGCGATCATCCACTCTGCCGGAGAACCCATGGGCCGCGAGAACCGTAGAGATCCGCGCGTTGACGTTCAGCTCGACGTCTTCCTTCAAACTGCGCGTGGCGAAGACCGATACGTGACCAAAGATATCTCGTACCGGGGCATCTTTGTGGTCACGCCAAACCCGTATCCGTTGCGAAAGCTCGTGCGTTTCCGCGCAAGCCTGGACGGCTCCGACGTGCAGATGGTGGGCCTCGTCGCGCACCGCGTGAACTCCATGGACGCCGATGAACGAGGCACACAGCCCGGAATGGGCGTCACGCTCTTTTCGGTCGGCAAATCCACCCGGGAAGAGTGGCGAGACTACGTGCGTGCGCAGTACGAGCTGGACCCAGAAGCGCGACGCCAGGTCGAGCTCGAGGAGATGCCGCGCCTGCGGATTCACCTCGCTTCCGAAGAGATGCTGCGACAATTCGTCGACCGCGACCTCCCGTCCGGATCGATCTTCTATCGCATGCCCGAACTCCAGCCCGTCGGCACACGCGTTCGGCTCGAAGTCATTCATCCGCAGAGTCGCGACATGTTCGAGATCGAAGCAACGATCACAGACGTGGTCGAGGAACCTCGACACTCACGCGGAGTCCGCGTCGCCTTCGACGAAATGAGCGAAGCCACCGAATCACGTTTCCACGAATTCGATGTCGCGGAAGGCAGCCTCGACGAACTTTCGGTTTCGGACCTCGTCATCGAATAAATCTAGCCAGACCAATGGGTTGAAGCATGGACGCTTCAACGGCAAGGACAAGGAAGACCCATGACCGCCAACGCCCCCCGCCCATTTCCGACGCTCCCAGACGAGATTCGAACCATCCACATCATCGGTGTGGCTGGAACGGGTATGGGAAGCCTCGCGGCCATGCTCAAAGAGAAAGGCTTCGACGTTCGCGGTAGCGATGCGATGGCCTATCCGCCCATGAGCGACTGGCTCGACGACCGAGAGATTCCGGTCATGATCGGCTACAAGGCCGAGAACCTCGACTGGAACCCCGACCTGGTCATCGTCGGAAACGTCTGCCGCCGAGAGTACGCCGACGCGGTCGCCATGCGGGAGCGCGGGTTCGCACACCTCAGCTTCCCCGAGGCGTTGCGGCACTTCTTCATGCGGGACACGCGCAACCTCGTCATCACCGGAACACACGGCAAAACGACAACCACCAGCATGGTCTCGTGGCTGCTCGCCGCGACCGGGCGCGACCCGTCGTTCATGGTCGGCGGAATCACCGGAAACTTCGGCACCAACTACCGCCTGGGCGACGGCCCGTCGTTCGTCGTCGAGGGCGACGAGTACGACACGGCCTACTTCGACAAAGTGCCCAAGTTCTGGCACTACGCGCCGACCCGCGCGACGATCAACAACATCGAGTTCGACCACGCCGATATCTATCCGGACATCGAGGCGATCGAACACGTCTTCCGCAGATTCGTCGCGCTCCTGCCCGCGAATGGTTCCCTCTGGGTCAACGGTGACGACGAGCGCGCGCTCGCTGTCTCAGCGGACTCGCCTGCCCCACGCCGCACCTTCGGATTCGGAGATTCTTGCGACCTCCGCGCGACCGACATCCGCTCCACCGACGAAGGGATGGTGGCGACGGTGGTACTCGACGGCGAGGAGCTCGGCGAGGTCCTCGTACCGACGGTTGGCGAGTTCAACGTGCGCAACATGCTTGGGGCATTCGCCATCTGCATGGACGAAGGGGTGCCGTTCGAGGAACTCGTGCCTGCCATGGCCGATTTCACCACGGTGAAGAAACGCCAGGAGTTGATTGGAAGCGTGAACGACATCCACGTCTTCGACGACTTCGCGCACCACCCAACGGCGGTCGACGCGACTGTCCGAGCGATGCGGGAGCGTTTTCCCGACAGGCGCATGTGGGCCATCTTCGAGGCAAAAAGCAACACATCGCGTCGACGCGTGTTCCAAGACGCATACGCCCCGGCACTGAGTGGTGCTGACCACGTCATCCTTTCGAAACCGTGGCGAAAAGACGAAGGCCTTCCTGACGAAGAGTTGCTCGACATCGACGTGCTCGCTCAGACCATTCGTGACCTGGGTCCCGAGACCGAACTCATTCCGGACGTCGACCAGATTGTGACCTCGGTTGCCGAACGCGCCGAACCCGGCGACGTCATTCTCGGACTCTCGGGATCGGCCTTCGGTGGCCTCCACCGAAAGTTGGTCGATGCCCTGAAAGCCAGATTCGACGGGACCTAGAAGCACCTCTCAAACTTTTTTCGCAACGATTTCGGCGAGCTGCCGATAACCCTCCGTGCCCAATTGGGGGCCCACGTCTTCGGAGGGACCATGAATCGTTTCGTCTTCCTGTTTACCTTCTTGCTGCCGGCGCTTGCGCTCGCAGCTCCTCCCACTCTCATGCAGACCATCGAGGCCGCGCGCCGGGCGCAGGGGCTCGACGGCGAACTGGACGACTGGTCCAGCCGGGCGCGTTGGCGAGGCTTCGTTCCTCGAGTAGGCGCGTGGGTTGGGGGCGACCGTACCGACGAACTCGACATTGCGATTCGTGAAACGACGGGCGCCGTTGGCGCCGCACTCGAGGTCGAAGGCACCACGAACACAACCGAGGATGACCTCTCCGAGTCGTTTCAGTGGCGAGTTACCGCCACCTGGGACCTTCGTGACGTGGTCTTCTCGCCGGCTGAGCTCGCCGCCGCCCGTGAAACTCGTGCCCGACAACGCGACCGGATTCGGCTCGATTTCGAAGTGTCACGAGCCTACTTCGAGTGGGTCGATGCGACCGACGAAGCGCTCGCCAGGCGAGCGAGCCAGCAGCTCGACATCCTCACCGGAGGCTGGTTCTCGAGGGGAGGTGCGCGATGAAACGACTTCTGCTGAGTGCGTTTCTGGTGGTCGGCTGCGGTGCGGCCGATCCGGAGTGTTTCGTCTCGGAAGACTGCAGTCCCAGGTCGATTTGTCTCGGTGGCCAATGTCAGCAACAGCCGCTGCAAATCCAAGAGGCACCCCAGACGAGTGCGGGCCCGATCGTCGTCGCGCCGGCCGACGCGTCGGCACCTGAAGATGAGCCTTCCGCCCCCGCAAGCTGCCGCGAGGCACGGCTCGGCGAGGTCTTCATCGAGGAGATCCTATCGGACGTCCCTGCCGGAGATCAGGGCGATGCCAATCGCGACGGAGTCCGAGATCCATACGACGACGAGTTCGTGGAGGTCTCGAACGCCACCGATGAATCCATTGGTCTGCGAGGGATCGAGATTCATGTGAACGGAACTGCGAAGTACCGATTCGACCAAGAAGACTGCCTCGCACCGCGTTCGGTCATCGTCGTCTTTAGCGGTGGTCCATCTGGTTCAGACCGCCGTGTCGCGGGCAAGCGGTTCGGGCTGGCCAACTCGGGAGGACAAGTCACGCTCGTGCAGGCGAACGTGACGCTCGACAGCATCGAGTATGCGGGCGATGCCGAAGGGTCGTGGGTGCGTGTGGTGCCTCATCACGGCGAATTCGTGCCGCACCGGGCGTTCGCTTCGCCCTTCAGTCCCGGACGATGTCCAGACGGTTCTGTGTGGGACGGCGTGTGCGCCGTTGCGATCGGCGAGCCCGATGCGGGCTAGCCCCTCAGAATCCGTAGCCCAGGTTCACGCCGACCAGGTGGGCCGTCGTCGTGTACTCGCCGTTTTGGTTGCCATTCTCGATGGTCCGCGTCGTGTACACGAATTGGTAGCCGAGGTCGGCGCGAACTCCGAGCAGGTCCCAACCGAGGCCTGTCGAGCCCACGACCCGGTGATTCCCGGGGAGCGACGGGCTGACTGTCTCGTCCGGGATTGGCGTGCGGTCGTATGCAGCACCGACCCGAAGCGCGAAGTTCGGTGCGGTCCGGTACTCGTACCCAACTCGAAACGCGACCGAATCGTACCAGTCTGCGACGATCGTCGACGTGGGCGGGTTGCTCGCATCCTCGCCGGGCGTGCAGCCGACCGAACCGTCTTCGCACGGGCGGCTGAAGTTGACGTCGATCCGATCGTACGTCGACCACGCCGTGTAGCCGACGTCGACGTTCAAACGCTGCGTATCGGAGTGCCATGCGGCCCCGACCCCGACAGTATGAGGCGTCGTGAGCCCCGTGGTGACCTCTTGGTCCACGAATGTCTGTTCGAACGGCGTGTCAGACTCACCTTCAAATCGCGCGCGTCCTTCGAAGTCCAACTTCACCGCGCTGCGATAGTTGAGGCCCAGCGCCACGGAACTTTTCGGACGATAGAGCGCAGCTGCCGTGGCCCCGACGCCAAGCGCCGAACCGGCGAGTTGCACGTCGACGAATCGGTCTGCGCGCAAGAGCTGGCGACGCTCGAGTTCGACCGAAGCCGATACGATCTGTACGCCCGCCGCGACCGACACGTTGTCCGCGATTCGATAGGCGACGTTGGGATTCACATCGATCGTCGTCAGCTGTTGGCGCTGGATGAGCTCAGCTCCACCCCAGTCTTCCGGCCACTCGATCGTGAGGCCGTATGGGAAGGTGAGCCCGACACCGACGGCGAAGGAGTCGAACGTCATCCCGACATGCGCGTTGGGCGGCGGAATGAACTGCGACTTCGTCTCGACTGTTTCGCCCTCACCCTCGTAGGTCGTCGACGGGATGATGAAGGTCGGTCCCAGATAGATGCGGAAGCCGTTCGCCTCCATCATCGTGGCAGGATTGTAGAACGAGCTGTTGGGCTCGTCGGTGCTCGCAACGCCGGTGCCCCCGAGGGCGGTCGAGGTCGCAGACTGGGCGCTGTTCTGAAAACCCGCCGCAAGCGCGACGCCGGGCAAAGTTGCCGCGCCGAAGAGACCCACTGCGATGATTCGTCGAATCGTCATGTCGATACCATCTTAGAAGTTCGAGACGCAGGTCTCGGCGGTGAGGTTGGGTGGCACGTTGGCCGTGCCGGCGAACGCGCTCGCGAGATACTCCACGGCCTGCTGGCGGCCGCACGAGGACTGCGCCTGGTCAGCCGCCGCGGGGTCGGTATAGGCGAGAAAACCATGGGTGGTGTCGAAGAAGGTGGAGTCCATCAGCCCAACGCCGAACGTGTCCGCGAGCAGTCTCGTAGATCGATTCGGAGCCACGGCATCCTGGTCGACCATCTGGACCAACACATCTTTCGTCTGGCCCGGCGATTCGGCGAACTCATCCGTCGCGGAATCGTAGGTGAGCACCGCGAGCGGGTCACCAGTGACCGCTCCCGCGAAGTTGAACGGGTCGATCGGGTCGCTCGTCCACTGCACGAAGTGGAGTGTCTGAATGAACTCGACGGTCCCCGGGGTCACGCCGAGCTGATCCAGCAACGGCGCGAATGCAGTCGACTCGGTCAGGTAGAGCGACAAATTGGCGCCCGCGACGTTGATTACGCCGGCGACCGGAGAAGGTTCCACGCCCAGATACGCAGTGCCAATCTGGCCGCCGAGGCTCACGCCCAAGTAGCCGATCTGGCTCGAGCTGTTCGAAAACGTCGTGCCGGTCACACCGTCGAATCCGCCCTCCTGGATGACTCGCGTGAGTATCGACAGGTCCACGACGGCCTGCTTGTAGTGTTGAACGGAAAGCAGCAGGTCGGCCGTGAGGAAGGCGTCCCCACTACCGTCCGGCCGGGTCGTCGGATGCAGCGAGCCCGCGGCAGGTGTGCGGCCGCCGTGCAGCGGCAAATCCATCGCGACGACCGCGATGCATCGTTGCGCGAAGGCATCCGCCATCGCAAAGGCTGGCGCGCCGCGCCAGGAACCGAGGCCATGCTGCACGATCGCAACGTCATAAGGCGCCTCGCAGCCCTGGTTTGGCGTGGGGGACAGGTCTTCGGGGACGTAGATCGTAACCCCGACCTGCTCTCGCGTCGTATCGGCTGCGTCGAGGAGTCCGCCGGGCGACACCCAGTTGACCGTCTCGAACTCGACCGCGCGGTGAATCGCTCCAACGTTTTCGAACGACACCTGCACGCCCGGGAAATTCGGATCTTCGAGGGTCGTCGGCGTCGTCACCACGTCTGGATTCGGCGCAGTCGCGACGATCGGCCCGGCACCGAGGAGTTCGTGGGTGCGCGCACGGAGCTCCTGCACCGACCGAGTCGAGGTACCGGTCGTGTAGGGCCAAGCCGAAGCGATTGTCGCACGCGACAGGCCAAGCACGGCTGCGTTGTCGAAGAGCGTCTTCAAGGCCTGACGAGCAGGCTCCAACGCCTGTGCCGTCGCATCATCGATCGCGCTCACCTGCGAAACACCGTTCTCGTCGACGAGCGGCTGAGCATTTCGGATGAGCGCGAACGTCGCCGATGGCTGCACGGGGTGGCCATTCGAGCCGAGCGCCTCGGTCGTGATCACGCCCACCGAAAGCGTTTCGGGTGCAAGCGGCTTCGCGAAGTCGACCAGAATGTGGCCCGCTTCGACGCGGGCCGAAAACTCGTCGGCCTCGAGCAATTCGGGCAACAGCCCGGGGATCTGCGCAAACCGCACCGAACTGGTGGGTGCGATCGTCGACTCGTCGATCGGAAGCCCGCTGAGCGGGATGAAGTTGGTCGCAAACGTCGAGAAGCCGCTGCGCTCACTGAGCGCGTTCAAGAGCAGACCGGTGCTGTCCGTCGCATCGGGGTCGTACAATCCGCAGATAGGTTGCTCCGGCGGGCAACCCGCCGTCAGGAACGTACTCGGGAACGGGATTCGCCCGGCGGCGATGTCGAACTCGACGAACGTGTCGGTGATGGCAGTCCATGCGGTCAGTCCGGCGATGTCGTCGTAGCGAATGCCACCAAGGTCGTCGACGGCCTCGACCACAGGCGCGAGCCCCAGTCGTGCTTCTTCGATTTGCTCGGCCTCGCAGTCTGTGACTTCCGAGACGAGCGAATCTGCGCAAACGACGTCGACGCACTCGCTCGCCACGCACGCCTGCCCTGCCCCGCACGCCTCACAGTCGCTCGCCTGCGGAACACAAGCTCCAGCGGCACAGACGGCGCCCGGTCCACAAACCTCGCCGCACGCTTCGAGCTGCGGCGAAAAGTCTGCGACTTCGTTGCGCTGAACCGCGAGTACAGTGAGCGGGTCGGGGAGCAATGCGTAGCTCTCTTCGCCGCGCGTGAACTCCACATCTCGGGAAATCACGGCCACGTATCGAGCACCGGGCTCAATCGGGGCCGCGGGGGTGAGTCCGATGGAGTTCTCCCCAATCACGACGTCACGCTCGAGCTGCTGAGGCGGGTCCGTGTCGATGCGCCACAGCTGGATCGTCTCCTCGTCGATGGTCGACTCATCGATGACGACTCCCTCGATCGGGTCCCACGGGAAGTTGATGGGTGTGGATGTCGGCCATCCATGCAGGCCGTCGAGGTACGTGTCGAAGTCACCTTGTGCGCAACTCGTTGGCGCGTCGTCGCCACAAAACTCCAGAGCCGCCCGCGGAAATGTGCCATCGGCGTCCAGAAGCAGATCGTTCGGCGTGGGGAAGCGGCTCGTCTCGGTGTCGAAGGATACTCCGGGCGAGAATCGCGTGGGCCATCCAAAGACGAGAGCGAGGTCGTCGCGATCGACGACAGCGCTGGCGGCGGAGAGGTAAGGCGAAGTAGCGACGCGCAACCCTTCGAGGGCGGAGGCGGTCTCGGGATCGTCGGCGAAGAGAGCGAGCGTTGGATTGCCCGATTCGTCGACCAGCGGCTCCGGAGACATCGCGTAGAAAAACGCGGTCGGCTCACCGACGGGATTTCCCGAGGGATCGGTGACGGCTCGAGTGACTGCGACGGCGTACTGGCGTCCGTTCTGGAGCTCGACCTCAGGCACCATCGTGACGACTGACTCACAGCCCTCCCCGCAATCACCCTCGGAGTAGACCGGCCGGGCGGCGACGTCCATCCAGCTTCCCTCTACGAGTTCACCGAGCCGGAACGTCTCCGTCGTGACGGTCTCAGAGTCGAGCAATCCGTCGAACGGGACCGTGATCGGCGTAGAGGTCGGCCAGCCGGGTACGTCGGCAAACCAGCGATAGAACTCGCCCTGGGCCGTGTCGTTGCCAGCCCCGTCTCGACGAGGCAACGTGCCGTCGTCATCGAGTGCGGCGACGTTCGGAATTGGGATGACGCCGGTGGTGGAGTCGTAAATCGGCCGCACCCGGTCATCTGGTGCCGGGTCTTGCGGAAGGTCTTCGGTGCAGCCGGCGCCGATCGTCAAAAAGACGAGCGCGAGCAGCCCATGGATCGATGGAGATCGAGTCATCGTGGTTCGTCCTGCGAACGCGTGGAGATCCTCTAAGAACGGGTCGATTCTACGTCACGCCCCCGGCACGGTCCACGGCCGCGACCACCGGCAGATCGCTTGCCCGACTTTCGCTTCGGTGTTAAGACCGAGCGCCTATTTCAAAGACACGTACCTCGTGGTCGTTGAGGCTGCGAAATCCCAAGTCAGACAGGAACCATCCATGGCGCAAGCTGCGTGCACGATTGGAGCTGGAATCGTCGTTAATGGCCGGCTTTCCGGAAGCGACGACATCTCGGTTGAAGGCCGCGTCGAAGGCACCGTTGCCCTCGACGGCCACCTCTTCGTCGAGGAGCCCGGGCAAGTCGTCGCAGATGTCGAGGTCGTCTCGATCTCGATCGAAGGCCGACTGGAAGGAAATGTCGTCGCATCCGACGTCATCACCCTCCGCTCGGGAAGCGCTGTCGTCGGAAACCTCCGGGCCCCGCGCGTGGTCATCGAGGAAGGCGCTCGCTTCAAGGGCAACATCGACATGGACGTCAAACTCCCCAACTGAACTCACGAACTTAAGGAGTCCTCATCATGGCGGACACCATCATTGGCAAGAACATCGTGGTCGACGGCGAAATCTCGGGCTCGGAGCCCGTCGTCGTCGAAGGCACGGTCAAAGGCAAAATCGCTCTCGAATCTGTGGTCACCGTTGCAGCTGACGGCGTCGTCGAAGCCGACGTCGAAGCCCAGAACATCGACGTCAGCGGCGCCCTCACCGGCAACGTCACTGCTTCCGAGCGCGTCGAAATCCGCGCCGAAGGACGCATGATCGGCGACATCAAATCGCCCCGCATCCACATCGCTGACGGTGCTGGATTCAAAGGTCACATCGACATGGACGTGGACTAAATCATGACGACCACCATCGGCTCGAACACCCGAATCGAGGGACGCGTCGAAGGTGACGCAGATCTCGACGTCGCCGGAACCATCGAAGGAACCGTCGCGCTTTCGCAAACGCTCACCATCCTCGAATCCGGATTCGTCAAAGGCGACGTCGTTGCCCGTGACGTCCAGATCGATGGCGCATTCGAAGGCTCGCTACGCGTCGAAGGACTCCTTCGACTCTCGTCGACCGCGAATGTGAAGGCGACCATCGAGACCGGCGCGCTCGTGCTCGAAGACGGCGCCGCGCTCTCCGGCGACATCACCATGGACGTCGAAGGCGACGTCCCTCGCAAATCTGCGGCCCCAAGCCGTAGCTCCGCGCCGGCACCTGCACGCTCGACCAATCCGACGCGACCCAAGAGCTCCTCGAGCTCCAGTGCGAGCGCAACCCAGACCTCCTCGAGCACGACGACCACCACCGTCGTCGAAGAAGAACCCGAGGAAGAGTCGAACGGACAACCCACCGCTGCCGACCTGACCGCTGCCCTCATGGAAGAACAAACGGTCAAAGAGCTCCGCGAGCAATTGCGCGAACTCGACCTTCCCGTGAGCGGAACCAAGCAGGAACTCATCGAACGCCTCCAAGAGGCCGGAGACGAGTGACATGAGCGCTCGCGAGAAGCTCGAAAAACTGCTCCTCGAACACTCGGTGCTCACCGGGTCGTTTGTCCTCGCTTCGGGCGAAACCTCCGACATCTATGTCGACGTGCGCCGTACCGCCCTTCGCGGGGACGGAGCGCTCGCCATCGGCGAAGCGTTCGCATCACTGCTCACGAACCACGCGCCCGCGGCCATCGCCGTTGGCGGTCTCACGCTCGGCGCGGACCCGCTCGTCACGGCCACCTCCATCGCGGCGCACCTCGTTGGACGCGAGATCGGCGCCGTGATTGTCCGAAAGGAAGCCAAAGACCATGGCACCGGACGACAGATTGAACAGTCCCAGGCTCCGTCAGAGGGTGACCAACTCGTCGCCGTCGACGACGTCGTAACGTCGGCTGGCTCGACCATTCGCGCCATCCACGCCCTTCGAGACGGTGGCTGGGAAGTGCGGCACGCATTCTGTGTCGTCGACCGACAGGCCGGAGGCCGAGAAGCGCTGGCCGAGATCGGCGTAGAACTCCACGCGCTCTTCACCCTCGAAGAACTCGTCGCGAAGAAGCGAGCGAGCTAGCGCGATTGGAACGCACCGGAATCCATACTGCCGCCGACGGCACGAACATCTGGTACGGCACGATCGGCGAAGGGCCAGACGTCGTCCTCTGCGATGGGTTCGCATGCGACGGCTTCATCTGGCCATTCCTCATCGACGACCTCATCGAAAAGTATCGTGTCGTTCGCTGGCACTACCGCGGCCACGGCCAATCTGGGGAACCTCGCGACCCTGACCGAGTCTCGGTCGAGGACCTCTGCGACGACCTCTCCGGAGTCCTCGACGCCCTCGACATCGACTCGGCCATCTTCATGGGCCATTCGATGGGCGTGCAGGTCATCCTGCAGTACTACGGGCTGGAACCCGAACGGGTCGAAGCACTGGTCCCCATCTGCGGCACGTTCAAGCGACCGCTCGACACGTTCCACAATCACGACCACCTGAACACCCTCCTCCCCTACCTGGACCGCCTGGTGGCCTGGGCCCCTGACAAGGTTCAGACCTTTTGGGAAACCGTCGCGAGTTCGCCTCTCTCGTTGCTCGCATCGAGAGGAGAGATCAATGCGCGACTCGTTCGAACGACCGATTTCGCTCCCTACCTCGAGCACGTCGCGCGCATGAACGTGCAGACTTTCGTCAGCATGCTTTCGCGGCTCGCAGAACACTCCGCAGAGGACATCTTGCCCACGATCGAGGTCCCTACCCTCGTCGTCGCAAGCGAGCACGACACGTTCACGCCGATGAGCCGCTCCGAGGAGATGGTGGAGATGATCCCCAACGCCGAGCTTCTGGTCCTGCCAGGAGGCACGCACATCGGCCCATTGGAACTCCCCGCGACCGTCAATGGTGCGATCGAGAAGTTCCTGAGCGAACACGGATTGTAGCTAGATTTACGCTTCGAGGCGGAAGAGCTGCTGACCCATGAGAATGAGGTCACCGTCTTGAATCACGTGCGGCTTACGAATGCGCACGTAGGTTCCATTGCTCGAACCGAGGTCCTTGAGGAAGTAGCGCCCCTCGATCTTGGCGATTCGAGCGTGCTTGCCCGAAACGAATCCGTCGTCGCGGAAGACAATGTCGCCAATCTCGCGGCCGAGCGTGACTTCGTCCGAAGCAAATACGAATGCTCTCGTCTCGAGGTCCGGGCCCGCGATGAGGCCGAGTCGACCCCAATTGCCGTTGTCCGGTGACCCGCCAGAGAGCGTCTTGTCGTCGGGACCTTGCGGTTCCGCTTCGTAGGCTTCCATGTCGCGGAACTCGAGGAGCTCCTGTCCGATTCGAATGTGGTCGCCGTCGCTGAGCTCCACTTCGCTCGAGATGCGAAGGAACACGCCATTCAGACTACCTGCGTCGGTAACCAGAAAGCCGTCGCTCTGCGCGTCCAGCTTGGCGTGGACCGGCGAGAGGAACGGGTCGCTCGAGAGCGCCTCGTACTCGCTGGAACGCCCCAGCTCGGTCGTTCCGCCGGAAAGCGGAATCGATGCCCCCTCACTTCCGTCGGGCTTGATGACGACGAGTCGTGCTGCCGTCGCCGGCTGCTTCTGCGTCTCGGCCTCGGCGGGCTCGCTCGCAACCGGAGATTGCCCTCCCGACTGCGCCGGCGCATCGGTCACCATCGGCTGCTCCGCCGCGATCGGACCTCCACAAGCACCGCAGAACTTGAAGTTCGATGGCACCTCGGTCCCACAGTGCGGACAGTCGATCATCTTCGGCTGAGCCGGCTCCGCAGGCTGCGCATCGGCCTTTGGAAGGACCGATCCACACCCGAGGCAGTACTTGTATTCGTCTTCGTTCTCGCGGCCGCAGTTCGTGCAAGAGATCACGTCGGCTACTCCAACTGTGGTGAGGGGCAACGGAAGGTCAGGTTCTATCAACGATCTGCGGGAGGTGCAACAAGGTCGCACGTTGACAGGCCAGACTCAGCGACTTACCCGTAGACGCGCGAACATGAGCCGAGGGGCCATCGATGAATCGAAATTTCACACTCCTGTTGTTCTTCGCGCTCTTCGCCTTCACGACAGCCTGCGCCGGCCCTCAAGCGGTGGGCGTGCGCGACTCTTTTCGCGACGCGAACGTCGACCAGATCACCGTCGTCCGCTTCTATTCGACATCGTCATTCGGACTCACGCCCGAGGCCCTCGACGAGCGAATGCTCTCGTACGAAGAGGCGACGATCGCCTGGCTCACCAACGCCGGCGTCAAAGTCCACTCGCCAGAAGATCTCACGCAGCGACTCGAGGAACGCGCCCTTCTCCAAACCTACCAAGATGGGGTCGCGCTGGAACGTCCGCTCGCCGAGCTGTTCGAGCCGGGATCCGAACAAGCTCCACTCGAATCGACGACGCTCAAAGCAATCGCGAGCCAGGGCGGTTTCCCGTCTTCGGCGCTCTTCTTCGCCGAAGTCGTCTATCAGACCACCGGAACCTGCGAAGGCAATGCGAAGGAATTCAACAGCCGCGCCGTCATTTTGCCGCCCGTCGACGGTGCGGAACCACCAACGCCCTGCGTCGTGAGCCACCTCGAAGCCAAACTTGTCGACGCAACCTCGGGTGCCACGATGTGGCACAACCGCATGCTCGTCGAACAGTGGTTCAAACTCGATGAAGACGGCGCTGTCATTCGGCAGACAATCGTACGCGCCGTCGAGTTGACGCTGGATGGCCCCCAAGGTGTGAGCCCCCTACTCGGCCGAGCTAGCGCGTCACGCTGATTCGCGCGACGGGTTCGATTCGGACGCTGGGCTCGAGTTCCTGATAGGCGAGCACCACCACTTCCGGAACCTGAATCTCAGCCAGTTTCTTCAGATACCGTCGAGCCCGCTGGTCGGTCAGCAACACAGGTGTGCGGCCCGCGTCGACGTCGCGTCGCACCTCGCGCTCAATGGCGTCCAGAATCTGTCGGGTAACTTCGGGCGGCAGCGCGAGATAGGCCCCGGTATCGGTGAAACGGACCGCGCCGGCCACCTGGTCCTCGATGGCGCGATCCACCACATAGGCCACCAACTCTCCGGGCGAGGTCGCCCAGCGGTGCGTGATGTAGCGCGACAGCCCTTCGCGTACCGACTCCGCGAGAACCAGCGGGTCTTTCTCGTTCTGCGCACGGTCGGCGAGCACCTGCAAAATTCGCGAAAGGTTGCGAATCGAGATTCCTTCTTCGGCAAGCCGACGCAAGATATCCGTGAGCGCCTGAACCGTGAGCAGTCGTGGAACCACCTCCTGGACCGTCGTGGGATACGGTCCCTCGAGCTGATTGAGCATGTCTTGCACCGACTGAAGAGTCAGGAACTCCGAAGAGTTCTTCAACACCGCGGCTGAAAGGTGCATCAAGACCACCTCCGACGCGGGCCATACCTTGATCCCGGCGTCGTTCATCACTTGTTCGTCAGACACTGAGATCCAAGCGCAAGGCCTCCCCGACACGGGATGCCGCGTCGGCTCCCCTTCGACGCGCAGCATCCGCAGGCCGTCGACGGTCTCGGGCACCATCAACTTGCCCGGCGGCAACTCTCCGCTCGCAACTGGAATCTCTTCGATCGAGATCACGAAGCCCATCCCATCTCGATTGGTGGATCGCACGCGAATGGCTGGGACCTTGATCCCGCGATCGAAGAAGATGCCCTCTCGAACTCTGGGAACCCGTTCGCGCAGCCGCGCGAGTCCATCGTCGCCGAGCGACTCGGCAAGTCCGCGATTCAACTCGAGACTTAGCGGAGTGACTGCCGGAATCATCGCGCGAGCCTGAGTGGCGCCCTGCTCTGCTTCGGCCTTCACGTCTTCGACAATCTGCTCCTCGACTCCTATCTCACGAGCGCCACGAAGGAGCCTGAAGGCGACCACGCCCACGGCCAAACCCATCGCCAGAAACGGCACGGTCGGCAGCCCCGGAATGAGCGCCATCCCGACAAGCAGCGACGCCGAAATCGCAAGCGCTTTGGGGTGGGCTAGAATCTGCGAGAAGATGTCGCTTCCGAGGTGCGAATCACCTTCGGTCGAGGCCACTCGAGTCACGATGATGCCGGCCGTCGTCGCGATCAACAGCGCCGGAATCTGCGAGACGAGTCCATCGCCAATCGTCAGAAGCGTGTAGATCTTGGCGGCCTCGCCCGCCCCCATTCCTTGCTGAACGATACCGACGACCATCCCCGCGATGATGTTGATGGCCGTGATGATGACGCCTGCAATGGCGTCGCCCTTCACGAACTTCATCGCGCCGTCCATCGCTCCGTAGAGCTGGCTTTCGCGCTGCACCGCAGCTCGCCGCGTGCGAGCCTCGTCGAGGTCGAACGCGCCCGCCCGGAGGTCAGCGTCGATCGCCATCTGTTTTCCCGGCATGGCGTCGAGCGTGAATCGCGCCGCAACCTCGGAGACGCGCTCCGAACCCTTCGCGATGACCAGGAACTGGATGATGGTCAGGATTAGGAAGATCACGGCACCAACGACGTAGTTCCCCTGAACTACGAACTGTCCGAACGACTCGATCACCTCGCCAGCATCGGCCTGAAGCAAGATCAGCCGAGTCGAAGAAACGTTGAGCGCCAGCCGGAAGAGGGTCGTAAGCAGCAGAATCGAGGGAAACGCCGCGATCCGAACCGCACTCGGGATATAGAGGCTGACCATGAGCAGAGTCACAGCCACCGTGATGTTCAGGGTGAGCAGCAGATCGAGGAGCAACGTGGGGAGCGGGATGATCATCATCCCAACCATGCCAATGACCAGAGCGGCCAACGCGACGTCGCTGTAGTTCGCCAGGAATCGGTCGATCGTCTTTCGAGATTCCATTTCTCCCCCAAGAAAAAAGAGTGCCCGGCCGAATCGGCCGGGCACCTTATGCCACTATCGCAAAAGCGATGTCATCCCAAAATGTTACGGGAAGACGCAGAACTCGCCGCCGGCTCCGTCAGGCGTGCAGGTTCCGCCAGTTGCGACGCAAATCTCTGCGATGGTCTGGCCGTTTCCTGCGTCCATGTCGGAGCAAGGAAGTTCACACACGCCGCTGTTGCAGCGGAAGCCCATCGGGCAGTTCGTGTTGTCCATGCAGACCGGAGGCAGGCAGGCGCGAACAGCCGTGACGTTCATGGCTTCGTCCTGACCGAATCCCTGAAGTGCGCAGACGTAGCCGGTGCGGCAGTCGCCAGCAGCCGAGCAGCCGTCGAGGCAGACGCCCGAGTTCGTTCCCGTCATCGGGTCGGTGCTGACCGAGCAGATGTTGCCCGTTCCGCAGCCTGCGAACGTGTAGACGTCACCGTCCTGAAGGCCATCCGAGGGGCAAGGACCGGCGAGGCAGTAGCCATCCGGAATGCCCTGGTCGCTCGCGCAGAATCCCTGAAGGTCGCCGCCCTGACACGCGGTATCGTCGGCACATGCAGCGCCAACGTTACCCGGTGCTGCACAGCTGCACTCGTCGATGAGGCCAAACTGACCACAGAAGGCAACCTTGCGGTCGGCGCAGGTCGTATTCGCAAGGAAGTCTTGGTAGGTCGACTCGAGCGAAGCGTCCGAAGCGAGCTCTTGTGCGCACGTCGGCGTCGTTCCGTCGCCGTTCACGCAGTTGTTGTATGCGTCGTCCACTGCGGTCGCGAGCTCACCGGCAATGGTGCAGGTGTCGCGGAGGCAGTCACCCACGAAGAGGTTGCAGACGTCTTCGCAAAGCTGAATCTGCGCGGCCGTCGGCATGTTGTTCGTCGACGTGTTGTTCGGCGTCGTGTTGTTTGCCGTCGTGCTATTTGGCGTCGTGCTGTTCGTTCCCGAATTCGAGTTCACCGCCGTGTTGTTGGTCGATGCCGACGGGGCACAAACGCGAGGACCAGCGCCCTTGCAGACGAAACCGGAGGCACACGTGCCGTCGTCGCAGGTCTTGAGGCAGTCGTTGATCTCGTCGCTTCCGATCGAGCCGACGAACACTTCGTCACCGGCACAGTTGCTTCCTCCACCTTTGTTCCCGTCATCGCCGCAAGCAACCACGAGAGCCGCAAACGCAACCAAAATACAGAACAGCCCGGCGAGGCGGCCCATGGACCGAAGATTCATTGCAATTTTCATAGGATTCCCACTTCTTTTGACACCAACCACCAACACCTTCACGAAAACATTATCGAACAAGGTGCAACAGCGGCCGACAAGTACCCCAAACGGGGGTACACCCTAACCAAACGTCATTCGACGCTGCGCAAAACAGGCGCAAAAAATGACAGTTGGGTACGCGTGTGTCAAGGAAGTGTCACAAACACCTACATCATCGCACGTGTTCAGATGACCGGTAGGTGGAGGTCGTCACGACGGTCGAAGTGATGAGGACTTGCCTCTCCCGTCGTCGCCCCCGTGCTCAGGAAGAGCGTCATCGCGACCATCATGAGCTGACGAAACATCAGCCACATGGCGATCTCATCGCCCTCGTCGCGGTTCCACTCAATCGTGGCGATTCGGGCCTCGGGGTCGCCGGGCTTCGGAGCCATTCGGCCCCGCTCCGCCGCACGCGCGGCCTCTTCGAGAGCCGAGATCATGGCCGGAGCATTCTCAAACCGCTCCTCCGGAGTCTTGGTCAGCGTCTTCAGCAAGATCTGCTCGAAGTTCGACGACAGTTCGGGATTCATTTTCCGGGGGCGCTCGGGCGAGCGCTCGACGTGCGCCTTCATCAGGTCGCGAACCGGCATGCCCTGAAACGGCCGCTGACCGCACACTGCTTCGTATAGCATCACGCCGATCGAGTAGAGGTCACTCGACTCACAGACCGACTCGGGGTCGCGGACTTCCTCAGGACTGATGTAGGCCGCGGTGCCAACAATCTTGGCCTTGTCCTCGGCGGGAAGAGGCTCATTCGCGAAACGTGCCACGCCGAAGTCGATGATCTTAGCCACCCAGCGGGTTTCGTTCTGCGTCACCAGGATGTTCGCCGGCTTCAGGTCACGGTGGTAAACGCCACGGCGATGGGCGTGATGGAGTCCTCGAAGGATGTCGAGGAACAAGCAAGTGACCGTCACCTCGTCGAGCTCATCGCGATACTTCTCGATCCAATCGTCGAGCTGTTCGCCCTCGATGAACTCCATGACGAAAGCCAGCTGCTCGCCGATTTCGAAGATTTCATGGAAGTAGACGACGTTCGGGTGGTCGAACGTCATCATCATGTCCGCTTCGCGGAGGAATCGACGTCGCTTTACATCGTCGTCGACAAGATGCGGGTGCAGGACCTTGACCGCCACTGGCTCGAAAGACGTCTCGTGGCGCGCACGGTAGACGAAACTCGTCGCCCCCTTCCCTGCGAAACCATTGATGACGAAATCACCGAGCCGATCGCCGTACCGGAGAGTAGGACGAGGTTCGGTGGACTGCGGTCGTCGTCGGATCTTCGACATCGCGTTCTCCTCCTTGAGTTGCGCGGCCGCGTCCATGCGGCCCATGTCATCTTCTCGTGCAACCGACGACTGTCAATTTTTCCGCAGCACACCCATAATGAGGGCCCTTTCGAGAGATTGTTCATGATTGAGGTAAAGCTCTTCGCCGTGGTCCGTGAACGGATCGGAACGGCCTCGATTACGGTGACTTTGGAAGAGCTGGAAGAGGCAACGCTTGGTGGACTCCTGGCCCACCTGGTGGACCTTCACCCTCCCCTCGCCGACCTCCTCCCCCATGTGCGAGTCGCGGTGAATCACGAGTTTGAGTCCGACCGCACCACTCGGCTGGAGGACGGTGCCGAGGTCGCCCTGATCCCCCCTGTTTCTGGAGGCAGCGGTACCGTGGAGACTTCCGACGGTTGGTTCGTGGTGACGCAATCGGCCCTCGACGCTACCGCAGTGACCAACCTGGTTCGGCGACATCAGGCGGGCGCTGTCATCACGTTCGAAGGGACGGTTCGCGACCATACCGATGACCATGATGTCGACTTTCTGGAGTACGATGCGTACCCGGAAATGGCGCTCAAGAAGCTTGTCGAGGTAGCCGAGGAAGCGAAGAAGAAGTGGCCGGCAGCGATCGCGATACACCATCGCTGGGGACGTCTCGAGCTCGGAGACGTGGCGGTAGTCATCGCCGTGAGCACACCGCATCGCCGCGAAGCGTACGAGTGCTCGCAATGGGTCATCGACCGCCTCAAGGAGGAGGTCCCCATATGGAAGAAAGAGGTCGGCCCGGATGGGTCGACCTGGGTCGGATTTGGCCCGTAGGCCTTACGCTCCGTCGTAGAACGACTTCAGAGCATCGGCACGCTGCGGCTGTCGCAACTTCTGCAGCGCCTTTGCCTCGATCTGACGGATTCGCTCGCGGGTGAGATTGAAGTCTTGTCCGACTTCTTCGAGCGTGTGATCCGTCTTCTCCCCAATCCCAAATCGCATGCGGAGGATTTTCTCCTCCCGAGGCGTGAGGCTCGAGAGCAGCTCTTGCGTCGCTTCGCGGAGGTTCTGGATGACGGCCTCTTCCATCGGCGATGGTGAGGTTTCGTCCTCGATGAAGTCTCCGAGCTGACTGTCGTCGTCGCCAATTGGTGTCTCGAGAGAGACCGGCTGGCGCGAAATGCGGAGTGCTCGACGCACTGCTTCGACGGGGATGTCGAGTTCTTCGGCGATCTCCTGAGGTTCCGGCTCGCGGCCGAGGTCCTGCTCGAGCTGCCGTGACGTGCGAACGATGCGGTTGATCGTTTCGATGAGGTGCACGGGGATTCGAATCGTGCGGGCCTGGTCCGCGATGGCCCGCGTAATGGCCTGTCGAATCCACCACGTCGCGTAGGTCGAGAACTTGTGACCGCGCTGGTACTCGAACTTCTCGACGGCGCGCATCAGGCCGATGTTGCCCTCTTGGATGAGGTCGAGGAAATGCATGCCGCGGTTCACGTATTTCTTGGCGATCGAGACGACCAGACGCAGGTTCGCGCGGATCATCTCGGATTTGCCTCGGTCGGAGCGACGCTCGCCGACGTTGATCCGTGCGACGAGGTCTGCGAGCTCGGCGTGACTCATCTTGAGCTCGGCCTCGATGCGACCGATGGCGTCGCGGGCGTTGTTGCGTGCGAAGAGGTACTCGGCGACGAAGGATTCATTGACCGCGTGTCGGTCCCAACGAATGCGCCGGCCTTCCGCATACTTGTCGGCCAGCTTGTCGAGTTTCGACGCGTCCATTCGGGCCCGGCGTCGGTACTCGTTCACGCGATACTCGCACTTCTCGATGTTCTCGAGGGCCGTGCGCAGGTTGCCTACCATCTCGTCGACGAACCGAAGCGAAATCATGCAGCCGGTGACCGCTTTGTCCATCGACTTGAATGCGCGTTCGAGCTTCTGATGAGCCGCCTTCTGGTCTTCCTTGGAGCCGTCTTTCGCCTTTTCGACCGCTTCGCGCGCTTTCGCTACCTTTTTTTGGGCGCGTTTCACGCTGTCGAAGCGCTTGAAGACTTCGGGGGCGACGGGGAGTTCGCTGCCTTCAGCAGACGGCGTGTATTCCTCGAACACCTCTCGCGCTCGAGCCGTGCCTGCCTTGAGGCGGTCCGGCAGTTCCGCGATCATTTCGATCGCGGCGTCGCATCGGATGAGCGCGTCGTAGACGATTTCTCGTCCCGACTCGATCTCTTTTGCGATCATGACCTCCCCCTCACGGGTGAGCAGCGTCACCTGACCGATTCGGCGCAGATACATCTTCACCGGGTCGAATCCGTCTCGCCAATCTTCGGCGTCTGACTTCATCTTGGCGGCGCGACGTTGCGTGGTCCGCTGGGAGATAAATTCCGATGGCGTGGTAGCCTCGGGCGTCGTTTTGCTCTTCGTCTTTCCGCTCACGTCATTGCACCCTGGAGGGAGGGGGACTTCCGCGCGACTCCTTGAGTTCTGCTTTGGCTCCATGCCGCGTCTGAGTGCTCCCAGACGATTTTTTTCGAGGCGGTTGAATTCGTCCATCCTTTCTGGTTGTATGCGTTCGCCAGAAAGGGCCACCTGCCCAGCATGACATCCATGTCATACCGGTATGAAAAGAGTAGCGAGTCTGAAGCGCGCTCTTTCCGAGGTTTTCAAGGTCTCGTCGCGGCTTCTCGGTCGCCTCCGCTCATCCAACCAACGAATGAACTCGGACTCCTCTTCCGATAGAAGAGTAGAGCAAGTTCCGATCCAAATTGGTTCCAGGGTGTATGCCCTCCCTCAGGGCATAAGAATGGCGCCAACCGCGAGCGGTGGCGCCATGAGCACGCAAAAAATGTCAGGGCTGGGGTCTGTACCCCTCAGAGATTAGGCAACCGACCGTGCGACCGTCGCAACTTCTTGAAGCTCGCGACGGACCTCCAGCAGGATTCGACGCTGTCGGCCTGCTCGATCATGTAGGGCTTGTACTTTGGAGTCTTGGCCGCCCTTGAGCGAATCATTCTCCGACTCGAGTCGGGCGAGCTCAGCCTCGAGTGCCGCAATCTCCTCGGTCAACTCGGAGAGCTGATGTCGGAGCGCCTGCATTTCCGCCGTTGCGTCGGCCGCATTCGTCTCAGCTTCGTCGGCGCGAGCCAGTGCCTCCTCGAGCTCCGCTCGAAGCTCGGAGTCTTCCGCGACCTCCCCTTTTGGCAGTTCCAGATCGAGCAACTCCGCGCGCTCGAGCTGTCGTCGAGCACCGGCGATTGTGAACATCTCCGTGTACAGGAGGTGCTGAATCGTCGCGATGAGCTCCACGTCGTCGCGATTGTAAGACCGTTGACCACTCGCCGTCTTTCGAGGCTTGAGTCGATCGAACTCGGTCTCCCAATACCGCAAAACGTAGGGCTCGAGGCTAAACAACCTCGCGACCTCGCCAATCTTGAAGTTCTTTTTCGGGGGGATTGCTACGGCGTCCATGCCTTCTCCCTGGCAGCTCCTATCGCTTGCCGTTCAATTCGTCCTTGAATACCTGGCTCACTTTGAAGCGAAGAACACGCCGTTCCGGGATCATGATCTCAACCCCGGTACGCGGATTTCGCCCTACTCGCTCGCCCTTCTCACGAACTTCGAACTTACCGAAGCCGCTGACCTTGATGTCTTCCCCTTCTTCGAGGGTTTCCTTCATGGTTTCAAACACCGCCTCGACGTAGTCGGCGGCTTCCTTCTTGGTTACACCAACCATTTCGTAGACTTCGTCAACAATACCAGCCTTGGTCATTGTCATTACTACTCTCCTACATGAACGAGTGACGATTTTGGCCAACACATGTTTAAACGGGCGAGCGAATTCATTCAAGCGCGGACGCTTAGCGGAGCTGCGCGCCTACACGGTCGTTCAGGCGTTCGACCACCGCGGTATCTAGCTTCGCAATCTCTTCGTCGGTCAGCGTCCGCTCGTCGGAGCGATACTCCAACGACATTGCGAGCGAGCGTTTGCCGTCTGGAACCTGTTCTCCTTCGTAGAGATCGAACACGCGCACCGACCGCAGGAGCTCACCCACAGCGGGGTCCTCGTCGGCCAGCTCGTGAATCGTAGCCTCGATCTGCCCCCAAGAAGTGTCCTTGGACACCAGGAACGCGAAGTCTCGATTCGACGCAGGGAATCGCCCCTGCGCGACGTACTTGCGAACCGCGGCTCCCGCTTCGTCGAGGACGCCGAGGTCGACCTCTGCGACAATCACTGGGGCTTCGAGTTCCAGGTCCTGCAGGATGTTCGGGTGAAGGTACCCAGCCGTACCGACCAAGTGATTCCCCACGCGCCATTCCGCTTGAATGCCAGGGTGCAGATGGGCCTGCCCCGCTTCTGGCTTCGTCCACTCCCCGTCGAGCTCTCGATCCAGAACCAAAGCGTCGAGGAGCCCCTTCACATCGAAGAAGTCCCAGTCGCGTGTATCGCTGAAGTGCAGCCCACGTGGCCCCGTGACGAGCAGAGCCAAGCGCTCGCGTTCTCCGTCCTGATGGAACGTTCGTCCGAACTCGAACAGCGCGACATCGCGCCGACGGCGTTGGACGTTGTGCTCGAGCACACTCAGCAGTCCAGGGAGGAGCGTCGTGCGCATGTACTCCTGTTCCTTGGTCAACGGATTCGCCACTTCGACGACATCGCGTCGTGGATCGCCCTCGGCCACTTCGAGCCGATCGAGATCCTGTCGCGACATGAAGCTGTAGCCGACCATTTCGCGTAATCCTTGAGACGTCAGAAGCGCGCGTCGGTCGACCCGCTCCCTCAAGAGTTCACGAGGCACGATGGTCGGAGCGTGGCGAGGATTCTCACGGACCACGTGCTTCTCGCCCATCTTCGCTTTCGGGAACGTCGGGACCACGTTGTCGAACCCGAGCACGCGCCCAACCTCTTCGACGAGGTCGATCGGGCGCTCCAAATCGGGACGGAACGTTGGCACCGTCACCGCGAGGTGGCCGTCGACTTGCTCGACGCCGGCGCCAATGCCTTCCAAAATCCGAGAGGTCTCGTCGACGGATACCGAGTCACCCATGATCCGCTCGTAGAGCGCAACATCGTACTCAATCACAGCCGGCTCGATCGCTTTGGGGTAGGCCTCGATCGTTCCCTTTCGGACCACCGGCGTCGCGTCCAGACCCTCTTGAGTCTGCATCACGAGTTCGACGGCCATGGCGAGGTTGTCGGCGATGCCATTCGGGTCGATACCGCGCTCGAATCGATGGCTGGACTCGGTGTGGAGGGCGTGACGCTTCGCGCCCTTTCGCACGCGCGTCGGGTCGAAGTACGCGCACTCGATCAAGATTCGAGTGGTCGACTCGGTGACTTCAGTCGCCTCCCCTCCCATCACCCCTGCGATTGCGACGGGCGAATCTTCACTGGCGATGACCAGATCTGCGGAAGTGAGCTTGTACGTCTTGTGGTCGATCCCAACGATCTCCTCGCCGTCCTTCGCCGAGCGCACGACCACTTTCGATCCGAGCTTGTCGAGGTCGAACGCATGCAGCGGTTGCCCGACGTCCTGCAGCACAAAGTTGGTCACATCGACGATATTGTTGACCGAACGCACGCCGATGGCAGCCAGTCGCGCGACCAGCCAGTCGGGCGAAGGGCCAACCTTCACGCCTTCGATCACCGCCAACCCATATCGAGGGCAGCCATCCGCATCCACGAGCTCCAACGACGCGACCTCCGTCACATCGCCTTCGCCGCCTGCGAGGCGTTCTACACCGCCCAGGTCCACTCCGGTCTTGAAGTCGCGGCCGTACAGCACCGCAATCTCGCGCGCGACACCGCGATGGCTCAAAGCATCCGGCCTATTGGGAGTCACGCCGAGGTGAATCACCGTGTCCACGAGTCCCATCGCTTCGAAAACGGGAACACCGATCGGAGCGTCGGCAGGCAAGATCCAGAGCCCTTCGGATTCGTCCGCGAGCCCGAGTTCCTCCTCAGCGCAAAGCATGCCTTCCGACATGATCCCGAGGACTTTTCGCTCGCCGATCTCGAAATCGAGTGCTGGCGGCTGGCTACCGGGAAGCGCGACCGGCACGAGGTCGCCCGCGGACATGTTCGTCGCGCCACACACGATCGTTCGCTGGCGACCTTCACCCGCGTCGACCTTGCAGACGACCAGTTTGTCGGCCTTCTCGTGGTCTTCGATCGAGTCGATTCGGCCGACGACGATATCGTCCATGCCTTCGCCAATCTTCTCTACCGCTTCGACCTCGAGCCCCGACATGGTGAGTCGATGCGCCAGGTCATCCGCGCCAATCCCGTCGACATCCACCCAACGAGCGAGCCATTTCATCGATACTTTCATGATTCTCTACCTACAAATTCCGTTGTTCGACCGTCGCTTTAGAACTGCTCGAGAAATCTCAAGTCGTTCTCGAAGAACAGCCTGATGTCGGAGATGCCGAGCTTGAGCATCGCAATCCTCTCGACGCCCATGCCGAATGCGAATCCGGAGAACTCGTCAGGATCGATGTCTGCGTCGCGCAAGACGTTGGGGTCGACCATTCCGCACCCCAAGATCTCGAGCCAGCCGGTGTGCGAGCAGACGCGGCAACCATCGCCGCCGCAGAAGATGCAGCCGATATCGACTTCCGCGCTTGGCTCGGTGAACGGGAAGAAGCTCGGACGAAGGCGGACAGGTGTTCCCGGCCCGTAGAACGTCTCGGCGAAGTGCACCAGCGTGCCCTTCAGATCTTTGAAAGTGACGTCTCGATCGATCAAGAGACCTTCGATCTGGTGGAACACCGGACTGTGCGTGACGTCATTGTCGCATCGGTACACTCGCCCGGGCGAAATCACCCGAATCGGCGGCTCGTACGCCAACATCGTTCGGACCTGCACGGGCGAAGTGTGAGTTCGCAACAGGCGCCCATCGCGAGTCAGGAAAGTGTCCTGCATGTCTCGAGCGGGGTGGTCCGGCGGGAAGTTGAGCGACTCGAAGTTGTAGAGGTCGTGCTCGATCTCCGGACCGTCCGCGACCTCGAAGCCCATATCGAGAAACAGATCGGTCAGCTCTTGCTGAACGGTCGCGAGCGGGTGCCCCTTCGTCGACCGAATCGGACGCCCAGGCAGCGTCACGTCGATCGCCTCACTGGCCAGGCGAGCGGCGAGCTCCGCGGCACGAAGAGCTTCGAGACGGTCTTCGTACGCTTTCTCGATCGCTTGCTTCGCGCGATTCGACGCCTGCCCCACCTCACGCTTCCCCTCGTTCGGGAGGTCGCGGAGGTACTTCATGACGTCCTGCACCTGGCCCTTTCGGCCGAGATAGCGATTCTTGACCTGAATTGCGTCTTCCTGGCGTTCGACGGCGGCGAGCGCGTCGACGGCCTCGGACTGCATAGAATTCAGTTGTTCGACGAGTTGTTCGACATTCATCCGGGATCCTCCGAATCGAGGGGTGCGGCTAGTTAGCACGACCCCAAGAAACCAGAAAGGCCTCGCTGCGTGTCCGCGTGCGAGGCCAATCGAGGTGGTTTCGATGCTTGAAGCTTAGTTGATCGCCTCGCGCGCAACATCGACCACCTTTCCAAAGCCTTCCGGGTCAAAGATCGCCATTTCGGCGAGGACTTTGCGGTCGAGCTCGACGCCGGCCTTGTTGAGGCCGCCCATCATTTTGGAGTAGCTGATGCCGTTGATGCGTGCGGCCGCATTGATGCGGGTGATCCACAGGCGTCGGAACTGACGCTTGCGCTGCTTGCGGTCACGGTACTGGTAGGCCCATGCACGGTGCACGGTCTGTTTTGCCGTTCTGTACAGACGGCGGCGTCCACCGATGAAGCCTTTTGCGGCCTTCAGAATCTTCTTACGTCGGCGGCGAGCTTTGAATCCTCGTTTCGCGCGTGGCATGACGTTACCTCACAAAAATCAATATCAATTCAATAGGCCAGAGGCCGTGATGCTTATTCGTACGGAAGAAGCTGCTTGACGGTCTTGGCGTCGCAGTCCTTCAGGTATCCTGCCTTTCGGAGCTGACGCTTACGCTTCTGGCTCTTCTTGGTGAGGATGTGGGCACGGAATCCGCGGCGGTACTTGACCTTGCCCTTCTTCGTGACTCGGAAGCGTTTCGCGGCGCCTCGGTGGGTCTTCATCTTGGGCATTGGTGCCTCCAGCAATCAAAAATCGTAGTTCAAAAGCCCCGACCAACGGAGCGGCGCGAGACCATGCCAGCAAATCCGGCGATGGTCAAGTGCGATTCATTCTTCGGAATCTGACTTCCCGCTCCATGGGATGAGCATCATCGTCATGTTGCGTCCTTCAAGCCGAGGAGTCTGCTCGACCTTCGAACAGTCCTCGAGGATCTCAGCTGCGCGCTGAAGTTGTTCCCGAGCGAGCTCGGGGTGGGTGATCTCACGTCCGCGGAACATCACGGTGATCTTCACCTTGTTGTTGTCTTCGAGGAAGCGCCGAGCGTGTCGAAGCTTCGTCTGGTAGTCGTGTTCGTCGGTCTTCGGCCGGAACTTCACTTCCTTGAGTTCGACGCGCGACGTCTTCTTCCTCGCCTCGGCCGTCCGCTTCTTCTGCTGATACTTGAACTTACCGTAGTCCATGATCTTGCAGACCGGAGGGCGCGCGTTCGGCGCGACTTCGACCAGGTCGAGTTCGTATTCTTCCGCACGCTCGAGTGCATCGTCGATCGCCATGATTCCAAGCTGTTCGCCATCTGGATCGATCACGCGAACTTCAGGCACACGAATGCGGCGGTTGATACGGGGGTCTTTATCCGACATCAGGCTCGTCCCAAGGAGTGATGAACAGGAGCTACTATCAAGAGCGTAACACGTAGAGTTGGATTACTTTAGTCCGGCGGACGAGGTCAACCCTCACACCGCCGGTCACCGCAAAAAAAGAAGGCCGAACGCGATTTGCGTCCGGCCTTCTTCATAGGCCCGGGCGGATTTGAACCGCCGACCCCTACCGTGTCAGGGTAGTGCTCTCCCACTGAGCTACGAGCCTGTAGGTTTCCCGACCTCTCGGCGCGGGACGAGGTTTCTACTTCCGACCGACATGAGTGTCAACCATCGTCGGTCATTTTTTTCTCCCACTCCAGATGGAGGCGGATCTTTCCGGCGAGGGCAGCGATTTCGTCGTCGAGGTCGTCGTCGGCCAAGATCGCCTTGGCCTCGGCAGGCAGTTCGACCGAAGCCAGGTCGCGGTGGTTGGACGCTTTGGGGCGATCGCCTACGAAACCCGGGAGGAGCTCGAGCTCCTTCACCGGCCAGGGTAGCCGGCCGAGCTCCCGAAGCAGTTTGGGCCGAGCCTTCTCGAGCGCCGCCATCCAAGCGCCAGTCTCGACCTCCACAATCAAGGTCTCGCCGTGCCATCCGCACGGCGAACTTCGCCGGCCAATGTCTTCACCCACCAGCACGGGCCAGACCTGACGCCAGAACACGAGCGACGGTCGAAAACTCGACCGCGATGCCGCGTCCTCGATCAACCGCCAGAAACCTTCGCTCATCTGCACCCACTTCGAACTTCAATCGAGGGCGACACTCGCAAGAATCCGCCCACTTCGTCAACGTCCTCGCGCGCGAGCGCGTTCCTTATAGAGCGACGGTGGTTGCGTATTTCCGCGCATTTCGTTAAGTATCACGCCGTTCGTGGCTGATTCTCGCGACTTATTCGCAAAATGAAAGGGGTGCACCTCGCGCCCACCGTAATGATTGATTGAAGGTAAACATGGGCAACGCTGCCAAGAACCACCTCTCCGACAAGTCTTTTCAAGATTTCTATCTCTCCGAATCCACACTGCGCGCGCTCGAGAAGATCGGCTACGTAACGCCGACGCCGGTGCAGTCTCAGTCGATTCCGCTCGTCATGGCCGGCATCGACCTCATCGTCATGTCGCAAACCGGCACGGGTAAGACGGCCGCATTCGGCATCCCGACCATTGAAATGCTCGATCCCGAGCCCGGCCGAATCGACGCGCTGGTGCTCGCCCCGACCCGCGAACTCGCGATTCAGGTCGCCAAAGAGTTCGAACGGCTTGGCCAGTACAAAAACCTCGAAGTCGCTACCATTTACGGCGGCACCTCGTACGAGAAGCAATACAAGGCGCTCGAGACGGCCAACATCATCTGCGCGACGCCTGGTCGACTCCTCGACCTGCTCAACAGCGGGAAGTGCGATCTGAGCGAGCTTCGTGTCCTGATTTTGGACGAAGCGGATGAAATGCTCTCGATGGGATTCGCCGAAGAACTCGACGCGATCCTCACGCACCTCCCCGAAGAGCGTCAGAGCCTGCTCTTCAGCGCGACCATCACCGGTGAGGTGAAGGCGCTGTCGAACAAGTTGCTCTACTACCCAGAATTCATCTCGATGTCCGACGACTCGGTCGCGGCGGCAGACGTCACGCACGTCTACTACCCGGTTCGCGGCGTAGGTCGCGCTCGCGATCTACTGCGGGTCATCGAATACGAGCAGCCGGACACGGCGATCATCTTCGCAAACACGAAGAGCGACACCTTCACGGTGACGAACTTCCTGAAGCGACACGGATACCGCGCAGAAGTCATCAACGGTGACCTGCCGCAGAAAGAACGTGAGCGGACGCTGAAGTCGTTGCGTAGCGGCGAAGCCGATTTCCTCGTCGCGACCGACGTTGCGGCCCGCGGAATCGACATCTCGGATCTGTCGCACGTCTTCAACTACGTGCTTCCCGACAGCGCCGAAGTCTACGTTCACCGTACTGGTCGAACCGGTCGTGCCGGCAAGAGCGGTCGCGCCGTGAGTCTTATCTCGCCGGCGGAGTTCGCCACGCTCTTCAACGTGAAGAAGCAGTACAAGATCGTGCCGGAGAAGTTCGCTCTTCCGTCCACGAAGCAGATTTTGGCGGCCAAGCGAGAGCGCCACGTCGCCAACTTGCGCCAGAAGCTCGAAGCGGCAGAAGGATTGCCCTACGGCGGCAAGATCGGCATTGCGCAGCATCTTCTCTCGGCATCCGAAGACGACACCGACAACGTGCGACTCGTCGCCCGCCTCCTCGCCCTCGCAGACAAAGTCGCAAAGGGTGAAGATGTCGATGTGGCGAAAGTGCTCGCGAAAGCTGAAGCCGTCGTCGAAGCCGAACAGGTCGAGGAAATCGAAACCGCTCCCGAGCCGGTAGAAACGGTCACGGAAGAAGTTGCCGAAGAGGTCGAGGCAGCGAACGATGACGACGCGAACGAGCGTCGCAGTCGTCGCGGTCGACGCTCCGGCCGTGGACGCCGCCGCTCCGAGGAGGAGTCGGCAGAAGCGCAAACCGAAGAGGCGGCTGAGACCCAAGAGGCATCGTCGAGCGACGGTGATCAGGGGAGCTCCCGGCGCCGACGACGTCGTCGTCGTCGAGGAGGCGAAGACGAGCCGGCGGCAGAAGCATCTTCGGAAGATTCCGACCAGACAGAGTCGAAGTCGGAGACGAAGTCCGAAACGAAGTCGTCTGGCCGGCGTTCCGGTCGAGGCCGACGACGCTCTGGTCGACGTTCGTCCGGTCGACGCTCGTCTGGCCGACGCTCATCGGGTGACCGAAACGGTCGCCGTTCGTCCGGAAAACGTTCCGGCCGCGGTTCCAAGCGCGAATCGCGCAAGCCCGAGCCGAAGCCAAAGTCCAACGAACACGAGATGTCGAAGCTGTGGGTCAATATGGGCCGCGATCAGTTCGACAACCCCGACGACGTCGTCGAGATGGTCTGCTACATGGCCGGGATGGACCCGGAGGATATCGGAAGCGTTTCGCTCGAATCTTCGTTTAGTTACGTAGAGGTGCGCGAGGACTACTTCTACGATATCATCAAGGCCATGAACCAACAGGATTGGAACGGCGAAACCGTCGCCGCCGAGCCCGCTCGGAAGTAATTCCACGATTGAGGATCGACATGCTCTTGCGTCGCCCCCTTATGGTGCGCCTTTTCGCCCTTTTTCTGATCGCTCCAGCGTTCGTCGCGTGCAGCGAGGAAGGAGAAGTTCAGGTCGAAGATGACGGTCAAACGAACCCGAATCTTCCGCCCCCGAACGTCGACCTTCCTCCAGCGCCGCCTGCATCGGCGTTCGAAATCGCTGAGAAACACTCCGACGGCACGCTTCGCGTCGAGGGACTCATCCACCACCAAGAGAATCACCTGGGAGGTGAGGTCGAGGTGAAGGGTGTAATCACCTGGATGTCCAAAGAGTGCGACCCGAAGAAGGCGAAGAAGGCTGAAGAGAAGTGCCCCGAACCGCACCTCTACATCCAAGACGCGCCCAATGAGCGCGCCCGGCTTCAGGTCGTCGGATATGACGATGACTTCCTCAAGCGAGTGAAGCTCGAGGTTGGACAAGAGCACGTGTTCAAGGGCCAGTACCAGAAAGTGGCGCAAGGATTCGTCGCCACCGAAGACGGCTTGGTGCTTTTGGATTACGTCGGCGAAGAGCCGGTCATCGTGCCAAAGTGATGAGCAGTCGGCGGTAATCGCCGCGAAGAAAATAAAAGAGGCGCGTCCGATAGCGGACGCGCCTCTTTTCTTTGTTCTGGAGTCTCGGGAAAGGGCCGCCCTACCCTTGCTGGCGTCCGCCGTTGCCGACGCGCTCGGCGAGCACGATCGTGCGCGACGATGATGGCCCGAGATACGCACCGCGATGGTGCGTCTCCCCGCTGACCTCGAGGATCCGGAAGCCCGAGAAGCGGAGAATGGTTCGGAGCTCATGGAGCCCATAGAGCCGAATGTAGCTGCTAAACTCTTTCGGCGGTGAACCGTCTTCGTAGATGTACGAGCGCTTGGTGTGGAGGATCGACGAGTTGTAGTCGAACTCGACTTCTTCCAGGAACACGCAGTCGATGCCTTCCCACCAGGTTCGCGAAGGCATCTCGGCGACGACGTAGTCACGGTTGACGACGTCGATGAGGAGCCGTCCGCCAGGCTTCAACGAGCGGTGGATTCCCTTCAGAACCTCGACGTTCGTGCGATCGTCGAAGTACCCGAATGAGGTGGCCCAGCAGAAGCAGGCATCGAAGATTTCACTGAAGTTCAGTTCACGCATGTCGCCGTGAATGAACTTGATGGAGAGCGAGCGTCGCTGAGCTTCGTTGAGCGCGCGCTGCAAAAGTGACATCGACAGGTCGAGCCCGGCGACTTCGTATCCGCGCTTTGCGAGCTGGATGGAATGTCGGCCGAATCCGCACGCGAGGTCGAGAAGTCGTGCGCCTTGCTTCAGCGAGAGCGAGTCGAGGATGAACTGCACCTCTTTTTCGGTCTTCTTATGAAGTTGGGGCGGAATGGTACGAAGGAACTCTTCGGAGAAGACGTCGACGAACCAGTTTGCGCGGCGTTCTTGCGCTGTGGATGGTCGCTTCTGCGCGGGTTTCTTTTCTTCGAGGAGCTCTTGGACGATGCCACTGAGGTCGTCGTCGTCTCGCTTGGGCGCGGCGGCGGGCTTTGCGCCGGACTCCTGTTTCTGGAGTGATGGCGCAGGCGCGTCGGCGGCTTGGAGCGGACGGGTAGAACGTCGTTGGCGTCCGGGCTGTTGCTTGATTGCCGAAGGTGGCGTCGGTTTGACGGGCGGTGGCTTTGTTTCGGGCTCGTCTACGATGGCTTCGGAGTCGAGCTCGAACGAATCTTCGGCGATATCGATGTCGGGCAGAATGTCCGTCGAATCTCCGTAGTCGTCGTCGTAGTCGTCGTAATCGTCTTCGTAGTCGTCTTCTTCGTCGCGAGCGTCGTCGGGTTCGACCGCGGAGGGCGGAGGTCCGATGCGTTCTTCGGCGAGAGGAGAGGTCTTGACGGTGGAAGCCATCGACTGGCGATCCTCGGGGGACAGCTTGTGCGGTCCGGCCGATTCGTCATCGCTCGACGAGCCATCTTGCCATTTGACGGTCAGCACGCGGGGAGGCGCGATGAGCACGTCTGGGGCGAACTTTTGGCTCTTGAGGAGGTCGGTGACGACCCACTTTTCGACGGTATCAACGAGTTCCACTTGGCTCCGATCGAATGCGTCCATTCGCATCGTTCGGACAAGCTCCTCACGATCGAATTTCTCGCCGTCGGTGGACGCAGCTTCGCCTTTTGGCTTGGCGTCGGCGTCGTCAGCCTTGGCGTTCTCGATGTCTTCTGGCGTCACGGCGTCGTGGCGCCCGGTGGGCACCTTGAATTCGGGCATATCGAGGGCGAACTCGTCGACCTCTTCTTCCGATTCGTTTTCCACCTGGACGTCCTTGTCCACGTCGAGCGGCTCTTCAGCGCTCGGGTTGTCCGCGGAATTGGCCACTCCACCACTCCGGCTCAAAAATGTTCTTCAACCGCTGCGGACGGGAGAAGAAGAGAGCAACGCGATGTGTGACGGGGCGCGAACCCAATCGACGCCCCGCAACGTCACTTCATCAGCGCATGTTAGGCATGTTCCGTAATGCTTGCGGAGTCTAACCCAGCCCCTTGCTTCCCACAAGTCTTTCGCGGCGCGAGCGCGCGATGTCACTTCCCGGTGACCACACGACCGATCCGCTGCCCCATTCGGACGGGCGTTCCGACCTCGAGTCCGTCCTCGAATTCGAATTCTGACGAGCCCATGACCATGACGACCGTGGAGCCGAGGTTGAACATTCCGAGTTCATCACCAGCGCTCAGCTCGACCGGACCAACCTCCAGGTCCTCGCGACGACGGAACCCGCCGTTCGTCGAGACGTCATGGAAGGCCAGCGTCATGCGGCCCACACAGGTCGCCCCGACCATCACCACGGCGACGTCGCCCAAGGCTTCGTTCTCCACATAGCTGATCAGTCGCTCGTTCACCGCGAACAGTTCATCGACCTTGTCGACCGCGAGGGCGTTGACCGGCCAGAGGTGGCCGGGGATGTAGCTGACTTTGGAGATAGTCCCCGAGGCAGGGGTATGCACTCGGTGGTAGTCGCGGGGCGAAAGATACACCGTCGCGAAATGTCCGCCTTCGAATCGAGCCGCATCGCCTCCGGAGTCGAGGAGATCCACCAATCGATACGTGCGTCCTTTCGCTTGCACGAGCGTCGACTCTTCGATGCGACCGAACTGATCGAGTCGACCGTCGGCAGGCGAGACGAGATCGCCGGGCGACTCGGCTTCGACCTCGTGAATCGAATCTTTGAGCTTCCGCGTGAAAAATGCATTCAGCGATGAGTACGACCCCGGTGGGCGCTCCGACTCGGACAGGTCGATCCCCGCGTAGATCGCGAACCCACGGTTCACAACCCCGCGCACACCCGGTGGAAGTTGAACGTCGGAGACGGCTCCAAAGGCGCGGCTGACCGCGTTCTTTGGCAGTAGCGTCAGCGCGGACATCTTGATCTTGGACAACATGGAACCTCCATCGGCTGGGACGCGCGGAAACTGCCCATGCTCGCGCCCCGTTGTCAATGCCGGTTCGAGGGCTTGGAATGTGCTCGGCTGTGCACATTGTTTCAAAGCTTTGATAGATTCGTGTCGATCCATGAAGAGGGAGCAGACCATGCGAAGAACCGAACTCACCAAGAAGACAGCACGCAACAAGGGCTTCGCGGCACTGGGCGCGGGGACACTCACCGTCACGATCATGTTCTTACTTTCGTGGTGGTTCGTGATCTTGGGTGGGCCGGTCACGGCCTATCTGACGTATCGCTGGCTCGCATTCCGTGGAAAGTGGGGCCTTCGCTTCTAGCGATCGAACCACGAAGCGGTTGCGCGTCGCGCGGGCCGCGCCGTATACTCGGCGGCTGAGCACCACGCTAAAAACTACCCTCTGTCAGCCGTCGCGGTAGTGTAATCGTCATCACGATTCGCTCCGCACGCACGGTCTGTAACGCCATGAATCGATACTTTGGCCTACACACGCTCGAAGGTGAGTGGCACGCCCTCCTCCCCCGCTACATTTTGCTCGCTGAGCGATTGAAAGGGCGAAGAGTCCTCGACATCGGATGTGGCTCAGGCATCGGCGCCTCGATGCTGCGAGAGCTCGGGGCCGAAATGGTCGACGCCATCGACCACCGCCCGGCCGTTCTCGAAGTCGCGCGCATGAAGCACACCAAAGAAGGGCTCGATTTCCACGTGATGTTTTGGGAGGAGCTCGACTTCCCCGACGATACGTTCGACGCGGTCATCTGCCTCGACCCGTCGTCCCCGGTCACCGACCCAAGCCTGATCCAAGAGGTCCGCCGCGTCCTCAAGACTGGCGGCGAGTACATCTGTGCGATTGAGCGCAAGCCACTCGGCGGCATGGAGAGTCTTCTCCCGCGATACGGCTACACAGACGCCGCCGAGAGCGTCGACATCAACGATGCCCAGGAACGCGTCCCCCAGATCGGCGAGCTCCAGAAGCACTTCGAGAAAGTCACGAACATCGTGCAACGCCCCCTCCTCGCCTACGTGTTCGACCGCGAACATGACGGCGCTACCTCCCGAAAGGAAGGCGACTCAGCCGGAGTTTGGGTGGAGGGCGACGACGAGGAAGGACGCTGGCTCACCGTCGAAAACGGACTTTCGTCCAAAGAGACCGACCCTGGGAGCGTTCAGATCTGGTTCTGTGGCAACGAGGACGTTGCTGACCCGCCACTCAAAGAGATCCGACTCCCTTACTACGGCATCGCCGAACGACTCCAACAGGTGGTCGGCGACCTCCAAGTGCGAGGAATGTCTGACGGTGGCCTCGACAGCGAGGATTCGCTGTTCAATGAGGTTCTGGACGAGCCGCCGACTGACGATTTGGACGACCGCTACGACGTATCGACGTTCGAAGACCCGCAGTCGCAGTGGGAAGCTCAGCCGACCACGATTCACCAGCCGGTCGCACCAGCAGCGCGCGCCGACGTCTCGCAGTTCCACAGCGAATTGAACGAACTGAAGAATCTGTATCGTCAGATGCAGGGCGACTTCCAGGGGATGATGAACCAAGCGCAGTCGGCTCTGGCCGAGCGCGACGGCTACATTCAGCACCTGGTCGGACAGGTCGAGCTGTGGCAGAGCCGCTTCAGCAATGCCACCCAAGGCGGCAGCGCGCGCGACGAGTCCGTGACGACCGGCGTCTACAAGAAACTCGGACCTCCCGGCTCCGTCGACCAGAACCGCACCGATCTCGAGTCCGAGGTCGCGCGACTTCGCGACGAGCAACGACGAATGGCCGCCGAACTCGAAGAGAAGAACGCATTTCTCCGGGCCACGGACGACGACGAAGAAGACACCTCCGAGCGGGAACCGCCATCGCGAGAAGACCTAGGACTCGACTCCGGAGAGCCGTCCGACGGCGATGAAAGTGCCGAAGAGGTTCCACAGGACGAAAGCGCTCCCGAAGCCGACGAGTCGGATGCCCCTGAGGACTCCGAAGATGCGGCCGACGCTGAAGCCGAAGGGGAGGAAGAGTGATTCGTGCTCGGCAACTCGCTGCTGCCGGCATCACCTTGCTCGCCTTCACCTCTCAGGCGTGGGCGGGTGGTTTCGAATTGCCCGACAACACGGCCGAGTCGCTGGCGCGCGGCGCCACCGGCGCAGCTGGAAAGCGCGACCCGTCGGCCATCTACTACAATCCCGCTCTGCTCCCCCGCACCAACGGCTTCGAGCTTCAGCTCGACTCCAATCTGGTGTTTTTCGACGTCGAGTTTCAACGCAACGACCTCGAGTATGGGTCGCAGAGCCGGACGTACGGGCCGTCGACGAATGAGGCGCCGCCCTTCCCCGTGCCGTTCCTGGCCGCGAGCTACGACTTCGGTATCGACGACCTCGGCGTTGGAATCGGCGTTTTTGGACCGCACGCCTACGGTCGTCGCTGTTTTGGCGAGCTCGTAGACGGCGACTGTGTGCCGGTCGACCGCACCGAGGGCTACACCGATGGCGATCCGCTTCCGGGCGGTCGCTACATGATGGTCGAGTCGAACCTACTCCAGGTCTACATGACGCTGGCCGCCGGCTACCGATTCCGAGACGTCCTTTTCGGCGGAGATCTCAGCGTCGGCCTGACCGCCGGTGCCGCATGGCAGCAGACGAGCTTCACGCTCAACGTCGACGAGATCATCTTCACCCTCCCCTACGACGAAGACCCGAACAACGCCGCACTGTTCGAGGCGAAGGAACTCACCGGCTGGCGGCCGATGGGGATCTTGGGGCTAGCGTGGGAGCGGTCTGGCTTCACGCTCGCGGCTTCGTATCGGCCACCGATCAAGTGGAAGACCACGGGCACGGCCGAGCTGACCTATCCCCAGCTCGTCGTCGACCTCGCCGACCCGCAGACTGTCGATCCGGACGACCCGTCCCAACCGGGCAATCGCTTGCAGTTCGAGACCTGGCAAGCAGGGTCACTGCGGCTCGGGCTGAACTACGCCGATGGCGAGCATCCCGGTCGCCCAGGCGAGCCTCGATTCGACCTCGAGTTGAATGTGGTCTGGGAGGATTGGTCACGCACGGAAGACTTCGTCATCGATACTCAGTTCGACATCGTTCTGTTCGGCACGGAGCAGCAGGCCCTCGCTCCAATCGCACAGCCCAAGAATTGGCAGGACGTGTTTTCGGTTCGCGTCGGATCCACCTACGCGGCATTTCCGTGGCTCTCGTTCCACGTCGGTGGATTTCTCGAGACAGCTGCCCAGCGAGTCGCGCAAACCAACGTCGACTTCGTCTCTTGGGAGCGATACGCGCTGGGCTTCGGCAACACGTTTCACCTCGCGGATTGGCTCGACCTCGACGTCGGATACTCGTATGTGCTATCCCCCGATCGAACGGTCACAAAGGGCGAAGTCTACCAACAACTTCCGCTCAGCGAGTGCACCGGCCCGGAGTACACGAGCGACGCTTGCTCGGCCCCCGGACAGCCGCCGGGCAATGCGCAGAACGAAGGTGTTTGGTCGTCGAGTTTCCAAATGCTCGGCGTCGGCCTGACAGTCACCGTAGACTAACTCTTCACTGAATCTGGTCGCCGTGCATATCGACCCTCAGAAGTACCTGCCGGGCGGTTGGCTCGTCCTCAACGAGGACGGCGCAATCAAGTTCGCCCCGCACTTCTTCGCAGAAGCGCTGGAGATCGAAGACGAGATTTCGATCTACGAGCTCTTCGACGCCGACCGCGACCCGCACCTCAACTTCCATCGCTTCCACGTGCGTCCAGGCGGCGTGGTCGAGTACCACATCGCCGTGGAGCGGGCTCTGGCTGACCCGCTCGGCTTTCGGTACTGGCAAGACGAGCGTGCAAACGAAGACAAGCTCATCCGCTTCTACGTGGTCGACGACACGTCCGTGCACCAATTCGAAGAGTGGCGATTCCGAAAGCTTCGCCAGTACGTGATCAACGACGTCCAGTCCGTCGTCGTCTCGGAGTTCAAGAACAGGCTCTCGGCGATCCGCGCACTGTCCGACGTGATTCGGGACAACCCGAACGCGGCGCCCGAGAGCGCCGGCCGACTTTTGTCGCTCGTTGGAGAGCTCGAGGAAGTCGTGATGAACATCGACGCCGAGTTCTCGGACGTAGAGCCGGAGATGCTGGTCGACGACCTTCCCGTCCGCGTTCACGACCTCGCGCCCACAATCGCGTCGTGGGGCAACGGAAGCGTGGGCGTATCGCTCGACTTCGACGATGACGCTGGCGAGACCATGGTCGTCGCGAGCGCGGTCGAGCGAATCCTGCTGCCGGTCGTTCAAAACGCCGTCGAAGCTATGCCAAAGAGCGGTGAAGTTGGCGTGAGGGCGAATCGCCTCGGCCAGCGTTTTGTCGCATTCGAAGTCAGCGACGATGGACGCGGCATGGAGGGCCATGAACTCGCCCGAGCCGAAGACCCGTTCTTCACGACCAAGCACGGCCACGTGGGCCTCGGTCTCAGCCGTGCACGGGAGAATCTCTACGCGATGGGCGGGTATTGGAACTTCAAGTCGTCTTCGGACGGTACGACGGTCCGCATCTGCATTCCATCGCTCCGAATCGACGACGCGTTCGTCTAGACGAGCTCGGCGACCGCTTCTCGGACGTCGTCAGACACTTTCCGCATCATCGCTCGTGTGAAGCCGAGTGTAGTTTCCGGCTTCGTCACGACGTGCCAGAAGAAGTCGTTTCCAAGCGGCCAAGACACGAATGTGGCGTTGTCGGCCGTAATCACGACCGCCTCGATCTTCTGCTCTTCGCCCAACTCTCCGACCGCCGTTTCGATCTGGCGGTAGAGCTGCGAGTGAAAAGCGTCGGCGCCGGCGGCATCCTCCGGGTCGCCCGCGGTCACAGATGCGAGAGGAAGACCGGTTTCGTGGGACACGATGCTCGTCATGATGCAGCCGGGGACTTCGTCGACCACACCGTTCAAAATCTCCATCAGGTTCGCCATTTCAGCCTCCGAGGGTCGACAGTACCGACTTTTCGAATCGGCGCATGAGCACGAGCGCAACGCCAAGTGATGCGTCACGGCTCACAATGACCACATGCTGGTAGCTGGTGCCTGAGATGCGTCGGATGAGTACCAACTCCCTTTCGAGCTCGATCTGTAGGGATGCTGGCGAATCGCTGGGGAACATGGCCTCGACCGTGCGCGATGCGGCGCGCAAGACATCGCCGAAGAAGGCCGCGATGACCTCTTGATCGTACATTGGGCCATCGGCGGCATGCACGAAGTTGAGGGCGAGGCCGTCGTCGGCGGAGATGATTCCCGTCAGCTGAAGACTTGGGCATTCGCGTGCGAAGTCTTCGAGCAGCGGCTTGAATCCGCCCGGATGAATCTCGACGTCGTCCGAAACCGAATCAGGTTCCGACGGCTTTGGCTCCTCCACCGACGCCGCAGGCTCGGCTTCCGCCGCCTCTGGAGTGCCCGGTGCAGCGCCGTTCGTCGCCATCTTCGGGGCGACTGGAGCAGGCGCGAATGCGTCATGAGGCTCTTTCGGAACAACCGCAGCTCGATGGCTATCGGTGTCGGTGCGGGACTCGTTGAAGGGATCGCCGCCGGCACTCTGCGCTTCGACGAGCGAGGGTTCGCTGTTGTCCATTGCACCCGGCAGATAGTTCGAAATGTCGTGCAGACCCGAAGCCTCGCCTACGCTCGGATGAGGCGACTCGAAGTCCTCTGCCTCGGAACCTGCCTCAATCTCGGCCAGTTCCGCATCGGAGAAGAAGGACACGGCCTCGAGGCCGGCGTCGCCGTTGATGGCCTGGTCGACCTCCTCGGATGACAACCCCATTCCCACATCGGTCGACGGACCTTCCTCTTCCTCTTCGTCGACCTCACTCCCCTCTTCCAGTCGCATTTCATCGGCGCGCTTCACGCCTTCGAAGAGCAGATCCTGCCACCCGACTTCAATCGTTCGCTGGTCCGCTTGGAAGTCGGACTGCATGAAGATGTCGCCTTGCCGAAGCGCGAGCATCGCGTAGACGGCCTCTTCGCCCTCGTCCTTGTCGAACTCGGCGTGCACCACATCGCCACGGTCGAACACGATCTTCCCGCGGTGATCCTTGTGCTTGAGATGCAGGAGCGCCGTTCGCTTGGCGAGGCAGAGCATCTGGATGATGTCAGTGAGCTCCAGGTCCGACAGAACCCCCTGGAAACCCTCTTTCTCGTCGAGGATCTCGAGAATCGCGTCGCGAAGTACCGCGGTATCGAACGGCTTCTCGATGTAGTGCGTGATGCCGATGCGATCGGCAAAGTTCTGCACGCGATTGGTGCCGAACGCGGTCATGATGATGACTCGCGCTGCGGGAGCGATCTCTTTCGCCCGCAAGATCAGCTGAAAGCCATCGACCTTTCCCGGCATCTTGATGTCCGAGATGAGCAGGTCGATGGAACTTCCTTGCAGAAGCTCGAGACCGGCCTCTCCGTCAGTGGCGGTGAGGATTTCGATGTCGTCTCGCTCCGGGAACAGATTCTGCTCCAGAGCCCAGAGGAGGTGTTCTTCCTCATCGACGATCAGGACATTGTACATGGCTCGGGCGCCCATGTAGGGGGATGGAAGACTTCTGCGAGAATATAGGCCGAGGCAGCACAGGGGGCAAGGCGGGCCTTGGTGAAGTTGACCGCACCGAGGCGTGCGATAGGCTGGCTCGAGAAATGTCGAAGTACGCCACCATATTTGCGCTCCTGATCGCCTTCGCCGCGTCCGGGTGCGCCGCTACCCCAGACCAAGACTCGCCCGACGAGCTCGTGGGTCGCCCCGAGGCGCCCAAGACTCCCGAGGTCAATCGCGGAACGCTCTGGTACGGCGTGGCCATGCGCGACGACCGACTCGAGGTCGCCGTTCGTCTTTGGAACCCCCCACGAGGCACCACGCGATTCTTTCTCCCGGGTCCCTGGGCCGGCCGAACCAACCATGCCGACCAGCTCTCGATCGGCGAGGCAACTTCGCCCGAGGGGCCGACGTTTCTGACGATTGATCGCAGCACCGGACGGATCGACATCGAATCGCGCGACCATGAGTGGATCGAGCTCCGGTACTCGGTGACCATGCGCAACGACGACGTCCGTTTTGCTCCGAGATATCGAGACGGCGTCGCCGTTCTCTTCGGCCCCACTTTCCTGGTGCTCCCGTCACAGCAGGTGCTGGACCAGACGCGCGACATTCCGATCGAAGTCCACGCCCCTGAAGGCTGGAACGTCATGACGACGTGGTCACCGCGCGCCGAGAAGCCATCGACTGCCGACGCCAAGATGCGTGTGCACGGATTCATGGCCTCCGACGGTGCGGCGCTACGCGACGCATTTTTGGTCACGGGAGAATCGATGCGAACGTTCGCCCCCGTCTCCACTGCCCAGACGACCGTTGCGTTCGCCCCCGGTTATCAAGGCGATGCTCAGGCCGTCACGAATCTCATCGGTACAGTCATGCATGGCTACCGGAGCGCCTTTGGCGACCTCGGTCCGACTCGGGTCTTTGTGGACGCGAGCAAGCGATACGAGAACGAACCTCTCGGAGGCCTGGGTCGCCGAGGGGGGTTTCTACTGCAGCTTCCGCCCAAGAGCGCTGATCCGGAAGAACTCGCGCTGCTCGTCGCCCACGAGGCGCTTCACCTCTGGAACGGCCACCACTACATGCCTCAGACCGAAGCTGAGGCGTCGACGCGTTGGTTCAAAGAGGGCGTCACCCACTATCTGGCCATCAAGTTCGCACTGCGCTGGGGCCTGATCGGCTTCGAGTTCGCCGCTGAGGAGCTTGCGCAGATCGCCGCCAACTACTCGCGAAACCCGCTCGCACGCGGCGCCCGAGGTTCCGACCTCGACCAAGCCCGCTTCCCATACGACCAAGGCGCCCTCCTCGCCCTCGAGGTCGACGCTGCACTCGGACGAGCTTCGGCCGGTCGCGTTGGGGTTGAGCACTGGCTCGGCGCGATTCGAGACGTGTCGTCCTCAGGGCAGTACAATCGGGAGACCCTCAAGCTCGCATTGCGTGAGGTCGCGGTGGAGATCGACTCCGACGCCCCCGCAGTCTTGCGGAGGCACCTGGCGGCTACTCAGCCCGTCGACCTGCGGGCGCTGTTCCACAGGGCCGATCTTCACTGGTTGCCTTCGAGTCGAAGTCGAAAGGCACGCGTCATCGCGCTCGATCGCGAGACTCCACTCTACGCCATGCTGTTTGGCCTGAAAGACACTCCATGACCGAAACCATTCGCGAAGTCGAAGACAATTACGAAGAGTATCTGAGCGATGAGCTCGGCTATGCGTGGGGTGTTTGGGACAGGCAATCCCTCGCGGCCATCGCGCGCCATGACGAGCTTCTGAACGCAGATGCCGAGACCGTCGCGGCAACCGACCCCGCTTCGCTCGACGACCTGGAGCGGCTTGCGTTGGCCCGCGCCGCACACCGCGCGAGCGACGTCGAAGCCGAACTCGACGCGCTGCGCCTCATCGCGTCCGAACCGATGGAGCATCCTGGAGTTCACTACGTCGAGATCTTCGAGCGGCTCGCTTCTCGGCTGTGTGACGAATCGTTGTTCGACGAAGCCGAGATGATGCTCGACCGGCTTCAAAGCCAAGAGTGGTGCGAGCATCCTCCGAACTACGCGCGTGCGCTGGTGCGCTTTCGCAGCGACCGAACGCAGGGCATCGAGCCGTTCGAATCGCTCCTCGCCGAGTCCCCGGATGACGCGGAGCTTCGCTTCGATCTCGCCGAGGACCTCGCGGCGTTTGGCGCAGAGGAACATGTCGAGCCGTTGTTGGCCGCGGCCGAAGAGATCGCACGCCGAACAGGAATCGATGCTGTTTTGGTGGATATCGCGGTGTTTCGGGCGTCGCGCCCTACTGAATGATGAACCGTCGCCGAACTTGCTGCGGCTTGCCACCGAATGCGTGGAATCGCCAACGGCCCTTGTGCGAGTTCATGCATCGCCCAAACTCGGTGGTCTGAAGCGACTTGGGTTCGGCGTCGAACTCGCCCACTCGTCCGTCTCCGTTCACCGTCACAGTCACGAAGATCTTCGGGGAATCGAACGCGCCGCCTCGGCGCATGTGCCGCTCACGACACAGCTGCACGCTGCGTGAGACCTTCTTCATGCCGTCGAGCGCCTGTTCACGAGTCAACGTGGCCTTCGGGTCGACGGCGCCATTGAGCTTGTCCTGGGGCCGAGCGATCTCGGTGGTGCGCGCTTTCACGGTGCTCGTCGCCGAACGGAAGCGTTCGGCCTTGCGTCGCGTCTCTTCGGCGGTCGGCTTGTCGCCTTCCGTTTCGGGCCCTTTGATACGGGCCATGGCCAGGGTCTTGCCCTCGTCCTTCTCGACCTCGGCGGGCTTCTCCGCCTCTTCGACCTCGGGTTTCTTGGCGACGACCTTCGAAGGCTCTTTCGGTTCGGCCGAATCGCCCGGCTGCTTCGCAACGGCCGCCTTTGCCTTGGGTTCTTCGCCTTCTGCGACTTCCGCCTCGTCGAACTCCATCGACAATTCTTCGTCGCCGAGCTCCATGACCTTCATGATCTTCTTTTGTTGGTCGTCGGAGTACGTGCGGAAGTTCAGTTCGCGGTGCTCCCCGGACCCAGGGCCGGCGGAAGCGGTGAAATTGCCTTCCTCGAGCGGCTCTTTCTGGGAGATGTAGATTCCGCCCGCGACAGCTGCCGACAGGAACAGAACCATCACGACGACGCCAAAGTAGCGTGAGCCGCGGGATTTCTTCTGGATCTGGTCGAGCTGAATGAGCAGCGAACCGGTCAATGCGGACTGTTCGGCTGGCTCAGCCGGAGTAGGCGTAGAAGGGAAGAACGGAACAGCATCGTCGCTGGACGGTTCGTCGTCTTCATCGAGCGAAGCGGGAACATCGAAGATGTCGGATGTGCTCGTCGTGCTCGCCGTGACTCCGGGTGGAACGTCAGGGATGTCGTCATCATCGTCTGGCGTCGCGGCGAGAACCGGCTTCGAAGGGCTGGGGGGCGCAGCAAGCGCGACCGGCTTGGACGATTCTGCGGGCTTCGGCGCCGGAGCGCTCGATTCCTTCGCTTCCTCGGCGGGCTTCGGCTTGGGAGGCGCGGCGATCGCCGGGCGTTCCGGAAGCTGCGCTGGTTTTTCCTTTTCGGCGCCGTCGGCGGCCTTCTTCTCATCGAGCTTTGCGCGGAGGGCGGCAAGCTTGTCTTTGCGCACTGCCCCGCTTTCGGCCGCGGGCTTTGCCGGCGCTTCGGCTTCCGCCTTTGGCTCTTCCCGCTTCGGCGCTGGCTCAGCCGCCTTTTCTGTGGGCTTTGGAACGGTCCCCGAGGTGGACTTGTTCGCTCCTTCGGGGGCTTTGACGGCCTGGAGTTTTCCGGTGAACCCGAGCGTCTTCGCCCGTGGTTTCAGGGCCTGCCCTTCTGCGAGCGCTTCGGCGAACGCTTCGACCGAGGAGACCGGCTCCCATTTGTCGAAGGTGTCGTGCCAGACGTACGCCTCGTCGCCGACTTCGCCCGACGCGAACTTCGAACGGATCGACTCGATGCCGAGCGGGCCTGTGGTTACGCCATTCACGGCGAAGTACCAGTTCGAATCCGGCAGTCCGTCCGCTGTCTCCGTGCTCACCTGTGGAGCGTCGGGAGCTTTTGCCTCGCGCACCGTGATGATGTTCTCGCACTTCTTGCACCGAACCTTCAGCACCTTCCCACGAACCTTGTCGTCGGCGATGGCATACTTCGTGTTGCAAGATTCGCAGTAGAACTTCATGGCGCTCGCATCCTCTCCCGGCTGGAAAACTTTGTCGTAAGGCCGGCCCCGCTAATCTAGCGGTGGCCCCGCGTACTGTCTAGGCGACAACCCGCGTTCGTCCTCTACATGAACATCGACGAAGGCCTCTACTATTCTATTCGGACCAAATCGCCACACATTGAGCCATGAATCGCAGATTCATGCCGCCGACTCGCTACAACACGAGCAGTAGTCCGATGATCACGGGTCCGCTGATCAGCAGCAGGAACGCTGTGTATCCGACGATGTCACGAGCCTTCAGGTTCATGATTCCCAGCAGAGGCAGGGCCCAGAACGGCTGCAGCATGTTCGTCCATGCATCGCCGTACGCGAGCGCCATGATTGCCTTCGCCGGCTCGACGCCGAGTGACTTGGCCGCCTCGACCATCACCGGCCCTTGAACCGCCCACTGCCCACCACCAGAGGGCACGAAGAAATTCACCACCCCCGCGGCCAAAAACGTGAACACGGGGAAGGTGGTCGGCGACGCCATCGCCACGAACGCCTCGGCCACCTGAACGATCAATCCGCTCGACTTCAGCAAACCCAAGATGCCGAAATAGAACGGGAATTGCAGAATGATACCGGCACACCCCTTCACACCGTCGACGACCGCTGCCAGATAGGCCTCGGGCGACTTGTGCGCTGCGATTCCGGCGCAGAGGAACAGCATGTTGATGCTGTCGAAATTCCACGCCGCGACCCCCTTCGTCACGAAATGATACGCGAGGTATCCACCAATCCCGGCCACGGCAACGGCGTTCAAGAGGTAGGTCGACTCCAGGAGGCGAATCAACGGAGCGCGTCCATCGACCTCATTCTCGGCTTTGACCTCAGCGTCGAGCCCCTGGTCGAACGGACGCATGTCGGACTCTTCCGTCGGCATCAAGAACCAGAACACCGCCGGCACCAGCACCAAGAGCGTGCCCGTGATAACGAGGTTCATCGGGCTCCAGATCGTTTCGGACACCGGAATGATCCCGATCGAATCCAGAAGAAAATGGTCCGGTTGGGCCACGCTGAGCGGGGCTGAGCCGCTCATTCCGCCGTGCCACACGAGAAAGCCGGCGTACCCCGCAGCACCGAGCAACGGGTAGTGCACTGGAATCCCACGCTCCGCGAAACTGCGCCCAACCTCCCGTGCGATGAACGCACCCACGATCGCCCCAAGGCCCCACGACAATAGCGAGGCGAGCGAGGCGACCACTGCCACCACGACCACCGCGGCGCGTGGCGAAGACGCCACCCCAGCCAACACTTCGATTAGCTTCTTAACCGGACCAGACATGGCGAGCGCATGACCGGTCACCAGCACGAGGCACATCTGAAGGGCGAACTTCATCAGCCCCTTGCTGAAGAACTCTCCGTACCACCCCTGCCCCAACGCGGCCGCGCGCTCCGTCATCGACAGATCTGCAACGTCCTGCCCGAACAGCGCGGCGAGGATGAAGGTCACCAAGGTCAGAACGAGCGCGAAGATATAGGGATCGGGGATCCACTTCTCGGCCGCGGCCGCGAATCGATTTCCGATGCCAACGATCATGACTCGTCCGGCCGAAGATCATCCATGATCGACGCAACTTGAGCTTCGGTACGCTCGATCTTGCCGCGACAGAGCTTGATGAGCTCGGCCGCGCGCTCGACATGTCCGCTCAAGTCGTCGAGGTCGATGGCTTCGCCCTCAATCTCCTCGAGGATCGTCTCGAGCTCGTTCATGGCGTCGCCAAAAGATGGCGTTTCGGTCTCACTCATCCTCATTCTCCATCACGTTGACCGAGTCGACTGTGACATCGGCAATTCCGTCGCGAAACGCGATACTCAGCCGACTCTTCGGCGTAACATCGGCCACATCGGTAACTACTCGATGCCCCATGCGAACCATCGCATACCCGCGTTCAATCACTCGATCGGGGTGAAGCAGCCGTAGCGCTCGGTCAGCACCGTCCAAATTTCGTTTACGTTCGCGTATCACGTTCGTCGTGGCTCGTTCCAGCCTGCGTTCCACCGCGAGGAGCCGGTCCAACCCGCCCCGAGTGGAACGAGTGATTCGGTCCAGCTCCAGGCGCCCGACTGCACGCTCGAGCGCGCGCTCCGCCTCGCGAAACGCGGCCGCCGCAGAAGTTTCGATGCGGGTGGTGGCTCCATCGAGGCGCCTGTGCGCGACGTTGCGCTGGTCGCGAGCTGCCGTCGCGAGGCGCTGTGTACGTGCATCCAGCTTGCGATTGCTCGCCCCCAGCCGTTTCGGAAGGGCAACCGCGATACCAAGGGCCGTCTCGCGCCATTGCGCGCTCTTGCGCTCCACAAGCCGGGCAGCCCCCTCGGCAATTCCGCGGCCGAGACCTTCGAGGCGCAGTGCTTGTGCGCCGACTACCTGCACCAGCAGTCCCGCTGCCGCCGTCGGCGTCTTGGCCCGCGTGGCGAGCTCGTCCAAAGCGCAGCGATCGCGTTCGTGGCCGATCCCTACGATGACTTTCAGCGGTGACTTGCATACGGCCTCGGCGACCACCTCGGTGTCGAAGAATGACAGATCACTCCTCGCGCCCCCTCCCCTCACGATGCACACGACGTCGAACTCCGAAGCACGTGCCGCCACTGCGCCTAGCGCAGCCACCACAGTCTCCTCCGTTCGCGTGCCCTGCATCGCAGCTTCGAACACCTCCACCGAGAAGGCGTAGCCGGACTGCGTCAGTTCGACTTCAAAGTCTTGTCGAGCATCCCCCGAAACGCTCGTAATCAACGCCACCCGGAGCGGCAGCAGCGGCATGGCCAAGTTCTTGTTCTGCGAAGCGATTCCGAGCGCTTCCATGGCTCGAACGACCGCTTCTCGACGGCGCTCGATCTCACCCGCGGTGAAGTGCGGGTCGAGGTCTTCCATCATCAGCTGAAATCGCCCCTTTTGAGGATAGATCGTCGGCCGCACCAAGATGCGAACCTTCATTCCGTCGCGGAACGAAATATCGTCGAAGCCCTGGAGTTTCCGGGCAATCTCCAGGCGTACGCTTCGAAAGCAGACGCAGTTCACCTCGGCGACCGGATCCGAGTTCGGCCGCATTCGCTCGACGAGCCTAAAGAACGCCGCCTTCGATTTGCTGTTTCGATCGAAGTCTTGCAGCTCGCCTACCACCCAAAATGACTCCGAGAACGCGCCCTCGACGACCGTGCGAACACGCTCGTTCACCTGCCGCACCGTCCAGCCGTCGACCGGGTCCGGTTCGACCGCCCCGCCCTCTTCCCATCTCGCCCGAAACTCCGGTGTGAACTTGAAGCGCTTTCCTTCGAGCCGCTGAACCACCAGGCCGAGATGTTCCTCGGGGACGTGCCATGCGCGCTCGCGCTGGTCGAACGTTCGCTCGGGCAGCGCGCGCACGACCGCCAACAGCTCCTCGTCGTGCGAAAAACGGATCCAGATTCGCCCGTTATGGAGATCGAGATAACGACTCATCGCGACAATCGGGAAACTGCGAGATAGCCGGCGTAAAACGCAGCCATTCCTCCGATCACGCTCACGGCCAGGTAGGCTGCGGCCCAACCGGTCGTGCCCTCTCCCCAGAGCTTGAAGAGGTCGGCTTCGAATGTCGAAAAGGTCGTAAAGGCTCCAAGAAAGCCCGTGAACAGGAATGTTCGCCCCTGCTCGCTACCCCAATCGACTTGATCCACCGCGGCCTTCGCAGCACCAAAGAGCAGGCATCCGAGCAGGTTGGCCGTAAGGGTACCCAACACTCCAATGCCGACCTTTTCGGCGAAGAACCACCCCACTCCAGCACGGGCGAGAGCGCCCGTCGCGCCACCGCCGGCGATCAGGGCTGCGTTCACGAGGAAGCTCACGACTCCTCCCCGATACAAACGAACGCTCCGATATCTCGATCCGGGCAGTGATCGATCTGGCCAGACGGGTCGTCCTGTTCGCAAGGCAAGCACGTCTCATCAGCGCCGCAGGACGCCCCTTCCCCGTCACACCGCACTTCGCAAGCGAAGTCGTAGCAAGCCTGCCCCTCGGGGCACTCGACAACGTCGTCGCACTCCGCCGTGGTCACGCAAGACCCCGAAAAAGCTGCTCCAATGGCCAACATCGCCGCAAAACACGCCCCTCGAACATTGCCCCGCCACAAAGCGCGTGGATAATCAGGCCGCAGACTCACCCCAGCGAACAACAGGCCCGCCATGCGATGGATCCGTATCCTCATCCGACTGCCGTTCGTGGTCGTGCTCAATTCACTGTCGCTATTACGATTCGGGATCGCATCAGGCCTCCACCGTCTCTTCCGATTGTTTTCGTCAGACGGTGTCTTCGTGAAGATCTCACTCGAAGACGGTCTGCCCTTGGGGCGGGACCGGCGCGGCCTGGCGCGCTACTTCGACAACTCGACCACGTTCCTCCAATTGCGCCGAGATCTCAAGCGAGTCGCCGCCGCTCCCGATGTCGAGGGCATCATCCTCGAGACGAAGGGAACAAACCTGGGCCGCGCCCGCGCCGCGGACTTCGCCGATCTGCTCGAAGACGCTCGCAACCAAGGCAAACGTGTGGTCGCGACGCTCGATATGGCGATGACTGGCGAGTACATGCTGGCAACCGCCGCCGACGACGTAGTGCTGACTCCGGCAGGCCGACTGTACACGTTTGGTGCGCGCATCGAGCAGCTCTACTTCACCCCAGTTCTACGAAAGCTCGGACTGACGGCGCAGTTCGTACACCTCGGACCGTTCAAGACTGCATACAACCGATTCGTCCGCGACGAACCGAGCGCCGGCGATGCCGCGATGACGGCGGAACTCCGCGAGAAGATCGATCACGTCACGGTGCGGACCATCGCCGAGCGTCGAGGGGTTGACTCCAGTGTGGTTCGAGAGCTCTTCGCGCACGCCCCGGTAGACGCCCGCTGGGCCCGCAACAAGGGACTCATCGACGGCGAAGTATTCGCCCAAGACCTCACTCGCTTCGTCGAGGTCGGAGACGAACTCCGTCACAAGCCCGACGAACGAGACGTATCGCCAAAGGTCACCACCGTCCGCGGCTGGATCGAAGACCAACCCAAGCCACTCCGATGGCGCACGCTCGAAGGGAAGACGCACCGCATCGCGGTGATCGACCTCTCCGGCATGATCGTGATGCCGCGAACAAACGTCCCCGGCGCAAGTCAGACCATCGATCCGGACGAAGTCCTGCCGGTGCTCTCGAGTCTACGGCGCTCGTCCTATGACGGCGTTCTGCTCCACATCAGCTCCCCCGGCGGGAGCGCACTTGCGAGCGACATCATCTGGAACGCCATCGACGAGTTGCGCGCTGAGATTCCGGTGGTCGCCTACTGCTCCGACGTCGCCGCTTCTGGGGGCTACTACCTCGCGTGCGGCGCCGACCAGATCGTCTGTCGGCCCGAGTCGATCGTCGGATCCATCGGAGTCATCACGGGGAAGATCTCAGCCGAGGGCGCGCTGCAGAAGCTTGGCGTAGAACGCGCCGTCTATCATGAGTCGCACGCGCCCGCGAAGATGCTGAGCCTCACCGAATCACTCTCCGAAGATGAGCTTCGCAGCGTTCGAGACGAGGCCCGAGAATTCTACCGCCGATTCTTACATCGAGTTGGGGTCGCACGTTCGCTGTCCAAGCGACGACTTCACCGCTACGCCCGTGGCCGTGTCTACCTCGGGGAGGCGGCGCTACAACGCGGTCTCGTCGACGGCCTCGGCGGCTTCGAGGAAGCGGTCAGTCGGCTCGAGGGCCTCATCGAAGCCCCCGCAGGCACCGCCAAGTTGAGGTTCGTGAGCGTCGGCCGAACGTCGCTCGCCGATGCGATCCGAGGCCAGCTGGTGCCATCGTTTGGTTCGACGGCCGAGGCCGTGCTTGGATCGGAGGTCCCGCGAGTCGCTCAGACACTCGCTGTTCGCGCGCTGCTGCAGCGTGAGAGCACACTCGCCCTCTCGTCTGTCGAAGGAATTTGAATCATCTCTGCTCGTTACGAATCACATGGTCTGAACGACCCGGAGGATCCAAATGGCCGAAGTAACTATCTATCGAACGACGTACTGCCCCTACTGCGACATGGCCAAGCGCCTGTTCCAAGACATGGGCGTGGGCTTTGAAGAGATCGACGTGACGAACGACCACGACATGCGATTGAAGCTCGTCGAGCTCACAGGTGGACGTCGTACCGTGCCGCAAATCTTCATCAATGGTGAGTCCGTTGGCGGCTACACCGATGTGGCCGATTTGCGAAAGTCGGGCAAGCTGGATGAGATGCTCGGTCGCTAGCCAAGCGTGGAACGCCAAGAAACGAAAAAGCCCGGCCAGATGGCCGGGCTTTTTTTGATTCTTGCGAGGTCTATTCGTCGAGACCAGCGAAGACGAACGGGTAGTTGATGATGCAGATACCACCGTCCGGCTTCTGGAAGCGCATGCGCTTGATGACGCGAGTGATGCAGCCTTCGACCGTCGAGTCGTTCATGGTCGAGGATGCGATGGACGCGCTCATGACAGCTCCGTCGAGTCCGACCTGCCACTGAGCGATGATCTTACCGCTCAGGTTTGGCTTGGTCTGGAGTTCTTTCTCGAAGCAGTACTTGATGGCGTTCGACTTCGCGCCGACCACGCGGCGGATGTTGTTCTTGTCGCAGAAGTCACCGATCTTCGGCGTTCCTTTCGACATGCGAGGCTTGACCTTGCGTGCTTTCTTCTTGCCGATCTTGGCGCCGGTGCCTTTGCCACCGCCGGTGTCGACCTTACCCATACCCTGGATACGACCGAAGCCTTCGCCGCCGCCGCCGGAGCCGCCGCCACGGAAGCCCATGCCGCCTGCGCCGCGGCCGACTTGGAGTTCGCCGCCTTCGCCGGACATGGCGATCTGCATCTTCGAGTCGAAGCCGTCCTGGTTGCCGAAGATGTTCTTCAGCGGGCCAGCGCCCAGAACTTCGCTCGAGAGCGCCTTGTTGATACCGATGTTTTTGACGTCGATCTCTTCGACCATCTCGCCGTCGGACTTCGGAACCTTGGATTCCGGAATCTCTTCGTCGGGGTCGCCGAACTTGCCTTCTTCGCCGCCGGCTTTCTTGCCGGTGGTGTCTTCTTCAGGCTCTTCGGTTTCTTCTTCTTCGAGCGGGTCTGGAACGTCATCGACCATGAACTTCGCGAAGCGGTCGAGGTTCTGCATCTCTTGCAGTTCCGGGTCCGCGTCGAAAAGGAGGAAGGCGATGAGCAGGAAGGCGACGTGGAGCACGGCCGAAATGCCGACCGAGCCGAGCACGGGTGGCTCGAAACGTCCGCCGATTCCGCGGCCCGCGACGACTTCCGATTTGTCGTTGAGCTGGAAAAAGATGTTGACTTCGCCGAGGTCGACGAGTCCCCAATCGCCCGGCTTGATGTCGAGCTCGTAGATCTTCGCCGAACCGTCCGAGGTCGAGCCGGAGCCCGCGCTTCGTGCGCCGTCTTCGATCAGTTCGTCGAAATCGAACTCTTCGTCGTCGACGGTCGCGTGACCTTCGAGTTTGTCCGTAAATCGGAAGATGTAGCCCGAATCGGTGCGCTCGAACATGTCGAACGATTCCGGGATTCCCGGAGCCGGGACGTTGAACATCGTCCGCTCGTTCTCGCCGACCGTGACGATGGGCTCGCCAGTCTGCGTGTACGTCTTCTCATGGAAGACTGTGCCGTTCCAAACCAGCGCGACTCGAAGATTATTGGTATTGCTCACTACGAAGCTCCTTCCATTCTTTGGCGAGCTAGCGTCTTCAAACGCCGTCATTTCCAAGGCTCGCGGCCCTGCTTGCCATTTTCGTGATCGTCGCAGAGCCAACGCACCATACTGACGCGCCTATACCCCGTCAAGCGCATGGCTATTGGGGTATCGACCCATGTCGTCCAGCGCCGCGACGACTTCTCCAGGGGGTCCGTTCACCCGCATTTCTTGCGGCTGTGAGCACACCCACCCACATCAGAGACAACATCGACCGAAGAAAGTTCCATCCCGATGCGATTATTTTTGCCGATCGCTTCCCGGATCGCCGTCCACCGGCCAAAACGTTGCGGCCGCCGGCTGGTTCGCCTAGCGTACAAGGGCCGAACGAGGGGCATCCATGAATTCGATTCGCCAAACCTGTTTCATCCTCGCCGCTGTCATCGCCGGCATCTCTCCGCCGTTCGTTCCGACGGCCGAGGCGCAGCAACCCAGCGTCAATCCCGACACACCGGCCGAGATCAAGGTGAAGCGGATCCGACCTGAGGACCTGCCCGACGAAGAAGAATCGAGCTTCCCCGCCGTCCTCAAACAAACGAAAGCCCTCCCGCGCCCCACCTCGCTCGAACAGCTCCGAAAAGGTGCAACGAAAGTTCGCCCCTCGGTGTTCGAAGTCGTCACCGTTCAGATTCCCAAGCCGCCCCTGCGGCCGACGCCGATGCTCGTGCACGGCCACGCAGTGTGGATGTCCGCCGAAGACTCGGGCGCTCGCCCCATCTTGGTTACGCCACACTCCTGGCTCGTCGGGGCCGATTCCATCTGGGTTCGTGTCGCCGAAGAAGGCGAGGCGGGATCGCTCCCCCGCGCAAAAACCAAGCAGCTGGCTGACTTCAGCGACAGCCGTTCCGCAAAGCGATTCCTGCGAAACGCCAAGAAAGAGGGTTGGACGACGGTGAAGACCGCGAACGTCGACAAGCACCGCAACCTCGCGACGCTGGTCGCGGCCGATGGCGAGAAGCTCGCGGTGCCCGACGAGGGCTTGGAGTTGTTCGACGTGCTGTCCGAACCGACTTCTCGCGTCTACGGCTACAGCCCAAGCGTCGGAAGCGCACTCGTGACGACCCAGTACGTCGAAGGCGGCGACGACCTCGCGCTCGCCTACTACCTACAGACCACCTTTGGCGCGATCCTCGGCGCCCCCATCGTCACTGAAGACGGTAAGCTCGTAGGTCTCACGGTCTTCCGACATCCCGAGGAGCCTGGCCGTACGCTCGTCGTGCCCCCCCTCGCGTTAACGAAGTACGTCCGCCGCGCTCAGGGACTCGACGACGGTGGCGGGCCTCAGCAATCCGATCTCAAAGAAGACAAGTGAGACTCACTTTGCACTGGCCTCTCGAGGCGAGCGACCGGGTCTTGATCGCCTGTAGTGGCGGCCTCGATTCGATCGTCCTGCTTCATTCGGCGAAGGCGCACGGTTTCAACATCGTCGTCGCGCACGTCGACCACGGCTTGCGGCCCGAATCAAAAGAGGATCTGGATTGGTGCTCGCAACTCTGCGACGCGGTCGGGATCCCTTTCGTGCACGCGACGCTTCACGATCTCGAAGCGGGCCAATCGAACGCGCGTCGACGGCGATACGCGGCACTGGTGCGCCTCGCGCACGAGGTCGGCGCCGTAGCGATCGCGACCGGCCATCATGCCGACGATGCAGTCGAGACCCTCCTCGACCGCTTCGGTCGCGGTGCCGGGCTCTCGGGCCTCACCGGCCTTCGACACGAGTCTCCTCACCTCGGAATGCGGATCATCCGCCCTCTCCTCGACCATTCGCGTGCCGACCTCGAGCGAGTCGCAGCCGAACATGGGTGGACTTGGCGCGAGGACGCGACCAATGCGACGACCGCCTACCGACGCAACGAACTGCGCCACGAATTGGTGCCGAAGCTGGCAGAAACGTCCGAGCCACTTCGGCGCTCGGTTCAGCTACTGCGGCAAGACGCCGCTCTGCTCGAAGAAGCGACTCAGAACTTGCTATCCGCCGCGTCCTCGCCCTCTCCGGGGCGTCGAACTGAAAGGTATGTCCGCTCATGGCTCGACAGTGCTTCGCCCTCGATGCGCGACCGAGCGATCGTCCAGGCGGCCCACCAGATGGGCGTGCAACTAGAAGCCGTGCACATTGAGAATCTGAGATGGGATGCGGACGAGCCGCGCAGCTGGGACGTGCCTGGAGGCTCGATCTCGATCTCTCGAGAGTTCGTGACGATTCGCCGAACTCCCGCGGTCGACGAAGTCTGCGAATCGGTCGTAATCAACCTCGACGACCGACCCACCGGCGCCCTGCCCTGGTACGACTCGGTGGTATTGTGGGGAACCTTTGACGACGGATTGCATCTGAAGTTGGGCTCGCCAGAGATCACGATTCGTGGTCCGGTTGCATCTGACGAGGTCGACGGAGTCCCGGTGCGGGAGATCCTTCGAGCGGCAAAAGTCGCTTCGGAGGACCGATGGCGCTGGCCGTGCATCGAATCTGGCGGGGAGTGCGCAGCTGTCGTAGGTGTGCGCTCCGAATCAGAAGCAGCTGGCGAGCATGACGTGAGCTTCAGACTCGTGCGACGCGCCCGAGGCTGAGGGGAATGACAGTCCTGCTCGCGTCGTTTCAACACGCGGTGGTCGCGCATCGCCGCGTGCACTATAGTATGTCGTTCGCGACCGCTTTTTTTGCGCGGTCGTCGAATACGGACATGGCAATTACCTTCGGTTATCCGAGGAAACCGTGCTGAACAAACCACTCCGAGCTTGGCTCATATGGGGCTTCGCACTCGCGATCGTCGTTCTGGTCATCCAGATCCTTTTGACGGACGCCAGCGAATCCAATGCAGTGAAGTTCTCCGAATTCCGTGAAGCTGTCGTCGCGGGCCAGGTCGAATCGATCGAGGTTCGTGAGCTCGAAATCAGCGGCAAATTCACCGAAGAGTACGCCGAGAAGAATGACCGCGAGGCCAAGTTCAAGACGGTCGGCCCTGTCGGCGAAGATCTGCAGGACATCCTCGTCGAGAAAGGCGTGACGTTCACATACGCCAAGCCCGACGACGGCACCTGGCAGAACTTCATCCCCTTCATGCTGCTCACGATCCTGATCGTCGTGATCGCCGTGTTCTTCATGCGTCAGCTCCAGGGCGGCAACGGCAAAGCGATGACTTTCGGAAAGTCGCGCGCCAAGCTGCTCAACGAGTCGACCAACAAGGTGACCTTCAACGACATCGCCGGGATCGACGAAGCGAAGGAAGAGCTTCAAGAGATCGTCGAGTTCCTCAAGAATCCGAAGAAGTTCACACGACTCGGCGGACGCATCCCCAAGGGCGTGCTCCTCATGGGCTCCCCCGGCACGGGTAAGACGCTCCTGGCGCGCGGTGTCGCTGGCGAAGCGGGTGTCCCCTTCTTCTCCATCTCGGGCTCCGATTTCGTCGAGATGTTCGTCGGCGTCGGCGCGAGTCGCGTTCGTGACCTGTTTGAGCAGGCCAAGAAGCAGGCGCCGTGCATCGTGTTCATCGACGAGATCGACGCAGTCGGTCGACACCGTGGCTCGGGAATGGGCGGCGGACACGACGAGCGCGAACAGACGTTGAACCAGCTGCTCGTCGAAATGGACGGCTTCGAATCGAACGAAGGCGTGATTCTGATCGCGGCTACCAACCGACCGGACGTCCTCGACCCCGCGCTCATGCGCCCAGGGCGTTTCGACCGTCGCGTTGTCGTCTCGGCCCCCGACGTCCGAGGCCGCGAACTCATCCTCAAGATCCACACGCGTCGCACGCCAATCGCGAAAGACGTCGACCTCGGCAAGATTGCCCGCGGTACGCCTGGTTTCTCGGGTGCAGACCTCGAAAACCTCGTGAACGAGGCTGCCCTTCAGGCTGCGCGACTCAACAAGAATCGCGTCGAGACTGCTGACTTCGAACACGCCAAGGACAAAGTCCTGATGGGTTCCGAACGCAAGTCGGCGGTCATCGGCGAGAAAGAGAAGCGAGTGACGGCCTATCATGAGGCTGGCCACGCACTCGTCGCGTTGCTTCAGGAAGGCACCGACCCGGTTCACAAGGTCACGATCATTCCGCGCGGTCGTGCTCTCGGCGTCACGCAGCAGCTCCCCGACGAAGACCGCCACACCATGTCCCGCGACTACGCGCTCAAGCGCCTCGCCGTCATGATGGGCGGTCGAGCGGCCGAAAAGGTCATCTTCGACGAACTCACGACCGGCGCCGGCAATGACATCCAGGTCGCGACCGACCTCGCACGCCGCATGGTCTGCGAGTGGGGCATGTCTGACGCCATCGGACCGCTCTCGTTCTCGAGCAACAACTCGAATCCGTTCCCGGGCTACGGCGGCGCAGTAGCGTCGCGTCCCTACTCCGAGCAGGTCGCTCGGGAGATCGACGACGAAGTCCGCAGCATCGTGAACGGCCAGTACGAGCGCGCCGAAGAACTCCTTCGGGACAATTTCGACCTCCTCGAACTGATGGCTCAGGCCCTCCTCGAATTCGAAGCGCTCGACAGCGAAGAGATTGCGATGCTCATGGAAGACGAAGGTGTCGACCGCATCCGCACGCGACGTGAAGAGCAAGCCGCCATCGAGGACGCACGAGAATCGGAAGATCGCGTTCCAAAGACGGGATTCACGTCGCGCCTGAAAGAACAAACCATCGGAAGTGGCCTCGATCTCGAACCGACGACCTGAGCCTCATGAAGATTGCGAGGCTCTCCGAGATTGCCCCGCCTCCAGCACTACGGACGCCGTCGCGGACCATCGAGTTCAACGACCGCGCGCTCGTCATGGGGGTGGTGAACGTCACTCCCGACTCGTTCAGCGACGGTGGTGACTTTTTCGACGCCTCCAGCGCGATTCAACACGCCCAAAAGCTACTCGACGACGGAGCCGACATCGTCGACATCGGCGGTGAATCTACACGACCAGGCGCAGATCCTGTGCCGGCCGATGAGGAGATTGCGCGCGTCGTGCCCGTCATCGAAGAAGTTCGAGCCGCGCGGCCCGAAGCCCTGATTTCAGTCGACACCTACAAAGCACGTGTTGCTGAAGCGGCCGTTGCTGCGGGCGCCGACATCGTGAATGACATCAGCGCGATGACGCTGGATCCGGAGATGGCCGCCGCCGTGGCGGCGCTCGGGGTTCCCCTCGTTGCCATGCACATCCTGGGCGACCCAAAGACGATGCAGGCCGAACCGCGCTACGACGACGTCGTAGTGGAAGTCCGTGCATGGCTCGCGGCACGCGTAGAACACGGTGTGGCCCACGGGATCGAAGCCTCACAGATCGTCCTCGATCCCGGCATCGGCTTCGGCAAGACCGTCGAGCACAATTATCAGCTGATGGCCGGGCTCCCGATGCTGGCCGAACTGGGCCACGCGATTCTGCTTGGAACGTCGCGCAAGTCCTTCATCGGCGCAGTGCTCAACAAGCCCCCGCAGGAGCGCGTGTGGGGCACCGCTGCGACTGTCGCGTGGGGCATCCTCGCAGGTGCCCACATCGTTCGTGTACACGACGTCGCCGAGATGGCGGATGTCGCCCGAATCTCCGAAGCGATCCGTCGAGGCTCCATGTGAAGGCGCGTCAGGCAGTTTCTTGCCTACGGCGAGCTTTGAAATAGAATCCAACCGTCTCGCTTCTCCCCTCCCCCGGCACACCGATGCAGGCGCTGCTCGAAATCTTGCACGTGCAGAGTGGCAAAGATGCCATCATCGCGTTCCTCGATTTTGCGCTCGTCTTCTTCGTCATTTACCGGATTCTGCTCCTCATCAAGGGCACCCGGGCCGTTCAAATCTTGATTGGCCTCGGGGTCATCATTGCCCTCTTTTTCCTGTCGAAGAACGACTTTTGGGAGCTTGCGACGACCCACTGGTTCATCGACAAATTCATTTCGAATTTCATCGTCATCGTGGTCATCATCTTCCAGTCCGACATCCGACGCGCGCTGGCTGAGTTCGGCCGCACGACGTTTTTCTCGGCTTCTGCTCGCGCGATCCAGGAGACGCAGGTGCTCGAAGAGGTCATCAAAGCTGCGGTCATGCTTTCGAGCCGAAAGATTGGCGCACTCATCTGCATCGAGCGCTCTGCAGACCTCACGCAGTACATGGAAGAGGGCATTCGATTGGATGCTGCGGTTTCCAAGGACCTGCTCTTCAGCCTCTTCATGCCCGAGCACCAGAATCCACTCCACGACGGTGCGGTCATCATCCAAAACAGTCGCGTCTCTGCCGCGGGTTGCTTCCTGCCGCTGACGAACTCCCCGCACGTCGAGAAGTCGCTCGGAACCAGACACCGCGCGGCGATCGGGCTTTCCGAAGACGCCGATGCCGCGATTGTCATTGTCTCCGAAGAAACCGGCATCATCTCCATCGCGTTCCGCGAAGAGCTCTATCGCGAGCTCGACGCCAACGAGATGCGTGACATTCTGCAGTCCATCTTCAGCGCGCGAGGCGAGGCCGACCGCGAGGAAATCAATGCGCTCGAGCGCTTCCGCAACAAAGACGATTCTGAGTCGGAGGCGAACGCGTGAACCGAGTTTTTCTCTACCTCCGAGAGTTTGTTCTGCGGAACGGGCTGCTGAAGCTCGGCGCCTTTTTCATGGCGTGCACGATCTTCCTCTACGTCCGCGACGACCGTCAGGCCGCAATCACCGCACACGCACCGATTCGGCTGCTCTACCCCGACGACATGGTCCAGACGTCGCCGCCAGTGGAAAAGGCCGCGATCACGATCCGCGGCCGGTGGTCGACACTGAATCGCTTCGATCCGTCGGAACTAGAGCCGATCACCGTCGAGGTCACCGCTGAGGACAATGGGGAGTTCGTGCCGATCCCGGCAGAGTCCGTGCGGTTGCCGGCCGGCCTCGAGGTCTCGTCCATCCAGCCCGAATATGTCCGCGTCGAGCTCGAGAAGCTGGAGCGCAAGACGATCGACGTTCGCCCACGCCTCGTCGGACAGCCCGCCGAGGCCTATCGCATCGGCGAGTACACGGTGCGTCCGACTTCGGTCGTGGTCACCGGTCCGGCGAGCTCGATGGCCGACCTCCGCTACGCCGGAACCGAGCCGATCGACGTGACCGGTGTGAAAGAGCAGTTCACGCGCGAAGTTCAGCTCCGGTTCGACGACCCACTCATCAACTACGACCTCTCGAGCCCCATCGAAGTGACCGTCCCGGTCATCACTCAAGAGGTGCAACGAACGCTTCAGGGTGTATCCGTGGTCCCCGTGAACACGGGAGATCTCGTGGACATGAGCCCAGATAGCATCAATGTCACGGTTCGCGGCCCCAAAGCTGTCGTCGACGCTCTGACCATCGAGACCGTCCGTGCTACGGTAGACCTCGGCGCGGAGGCCAGCCGGCCGCCGGGAACCTTCAACAAGCAGCCCCGGGTGACCAATCTTCCGCCTGGAGTCACGCTCGTGACGGTTTACCCGACGGACATCATCGTGAAGACTCGTCGGCCCGACGCGCCCAACTAGTCCTCATCGTAGATCCAAAATGTCTAAGCGAAATCTCTTCGGCACCGACGGTATCCGAGGCGTCGCAAACGCCTATCCCATGACTGCGGACGTTGCAGTCCGCGTGGGTCAGGCGATCGCGCACTATTTCACCCGGTCCGACCGCCCACCCGGCCATCGAAGCCGCATTCTCATCGGCAAAGACACACGAGTCTCCGGCTACATGTTCGAGTCGGGGCTCGCCGCAGGCATCATGTCGATGGGCGTCGACGTTCAGCTCGTCGGCCCGCTCCCCACACCAGCGATCTCGTTCCTCACCACCGGAATGCGGGCCGATGCGGGCATCGTCATCTCGGCGAGTCACAACAAGTACAAAGACAACGGCATCAAGATCTTCGGCCATGACGGGTTCAAGCTGCCCGACGAAGCCGAAGCCGAGATCGAGCGCCTCGCGCTCGCCGACGAACGTCCGGTGAGCGCGCCAGACCTCATCGGCAAAGCCGCGCGAATCGATGACGCCGGCGGCCGCTACATCGTCTTCCTGAAGAACACCTTCCCGCGTGACCTCACCCTCGACGGCCTCCGCATCGTGCTCGACTGCGCGAACGGCGCAGCATACCGCGTCGCACCGGCCGTACTGCGCGAGCTCGGCGCCGAGGTAATCACCATCGGCACCGACCCCGACGGCTACAACATCAACGAGAAGTGTGGGTCGCTCTTTCCTGAGATTGCTGGCAAGCGGGTTCGAGAGACCCGCGCCGACGTCGGAATTACGCTCGACGGCGATGCCGACCGCGTAATCCTCACCGACGAGAACGGCGACGTCATCGACGGCGACAAGATCATCGCCCTCTGCGCCATCAGCCTGAAAGAGACAGGCGAGCTCCAGAACGACACGGTCGTCACCACCGTCATGAGCAACATCGGCCTCGCGCGCGCACTCAAAGACCGAGGGATCAAGCTCGTTCGCTCGGCCGTCGGCGATCGGTACGTCATGGAGCAGATGCGCGCCGGCGGATTCAACCTGGGCGGCGAACAGTCCGGTCACCTCATCTTCCTCGACCACACGACGACCGGAGATGGAATGCTCGCCGCGCTTCAAGTGCTTGCGATCATGCAGCGGGAAGGCAAGAAGCTCAGCGAGATCAGCCAGGTGATGACTTCGTTCCCGCAGGAGCTCGTGAACGTCGTCGTGAGGGAAAAGCCAGACCTGGACACCCTCCCCGGCTTCCAGGCGGCCCTCGCCGAAGTCGAGGCTGAACTCGGCGAAGATGGGCGGGTGCTCGTTCGCTACAGCGGTACGGAGCCGAAAGCCCGAGTCATGGTGGAAGGCCCCACGCAGGCCGATGTCGAACGCCACGCCGAACGACTCGCTGACGTGCTTCGATCCGAGATTGGAGGATAGTTGGAACTCGTCTCCCCAGAGCAGATGCGCTCGATCGACCAGACGACCATCGACTCGATCGGTATTCCGGGAATCGTGCTCATGGAACGCGCCGCGCTGGGCGCGGTCGAGCATCTGCTGGAACATGCTCCCGAGTTCGACCACGTCGGCGTGCTTTGCGGCGGCGGCAACAACGGAGGAGACGGCTTCGCGATGGCGCGCTTACTCGCCGATCGCGGTTTCGACGTCACCGTCGTGATGCTGCGCGAACCACCCGCGGGCGACGCCCTCATCAATCTGAAAGTCTGCCGCGCGCTCGACCTCGAGATCGCTGACCTCGGCGAGCTTAGCGACCCGAATGACGTATCGGACCGTCTGAGCGAAATCGAAGCGGACATCTGGATCGACGCGGTCTTCGGGACCGGACTAGACCGACCCGTCGAAGGCACCTGGGCGGCCGCCCTCGAGTTCTTGTGCGAGCAACGAGCAGTCTTCGGAGTCGACATCCCATCGGGCATGGACGCGTCGAACGGACAAGCCCTCGGCCCCGCCCCGCTCTGTTTCGCGACCGCCACCTTTGGCCTCCCCAAACTCGGCCACGCTGTCGAGCCTTGTCGGTCGCAGTGTGGCGAGCTCGCCGTGATCGACATTGGAATTCCCGACGTCGTGGTCGAACAAGTCGGCACGAGCGCAACCCTCCTGACCGCGGACCAGTTCCACCTCCCCGCGCGGCCGTCCTCGATGCACAAGGGCGACGCGGGACGAGTGCTCGTGGTGGGCGGCGAGACCGGTACGACCGGCGCGGCGCTGATGGCGGCCCGGGCGGCGCTCGTATCGGGAGCTGGACTCGTGACGATCGCCGCCCCGGAAGAAGCCGCGGCTGCCGTACACGCCTCACTACCGGAGGCGATGGCCGTCGACTGGACCTCAGAGCTGTTCACGCGCCTTTTGGAAGGCGCAGACGTGGTCATTTGCGGGCCAGGAATGGGCCAGAGCGCCACCGCTCGACTAGCTTTCGATGCCGTCGTCGCAAGCGATGCCGCTGTCGTCCTCGATGCCGAAGCTCTCCACTGGCTGGCTCACGCGCCCGATTCCGTCGTCGGCCGCAGTGCTCCGACCCTACTCACGCCTCACCCTGGCGAAGCCGCGACGCTCTTGGGGGCCGACGCCGCCGACCTCCTGGCAGATCCATTCGAGAGCGCCCGAAGACTTTCGGAACGATACGACGCGACCGTCGTCTTCAAAAATGCGGCTTCGATCATCGCCTCCCCCGATGGTCGTCTCGCGGCGAACAGTTCCGGCAATCCCGGAATGGCGACCGGAGGCATGGGCGACGCCCTCACCGGCATCATTGCCGCACGACTCTGCGAGAGTGGCGACGCGTTCGACGCCCTCTGCGAAGCCGTCTTCGCCCACGGAATGGCCGGCGACCTCGCCGCCGAGCGCCTCAGCGAGCGTGCGGTTACCGTCGGCTCGCTTCTCGAGGCTTTGCCGCTCGTGTGGAAGCTATGGTCGGCCCGATGAAACGCATCCTCGTGTTCGTCGTTCTGGTGTTGGCCGCATGCATTCCATCCAACTCCGATCCGGTCGAAGTCGGCTCGTTCTGTTTCGGCGCCGACGGCTGCGAAGGCTCCGTCACGCTGAACCGCGAGGCCGTCGGCCGGTCCCGGATCGACTTCGCCGTGAAGAATGTCGGCGACTCCGAAGCGACGGTCGCAATGTACGCCCTCGTCCCTCAGAACGACGAGACCGTGATCGACATCTCCGACGCCGGAGACTCGGACGCCGGAGTGACAGACCCCGGACTTGAAGACCGGACGGTCGCCGTTCGCGAAGTGATCGTAGCGGCTGGCGCCACCGAGACAGACCGCTTCGCGGCGACCGAACTCGGCACGCGACGTACCATCGAGCTCGCCGCCGTTTGCACGGGATGCTCCGTCGAAGTCGATTTCGTGTACGAGACCGAGCCGCTCGAATGCCGTGACGAAACAGACTGCAGCTCAGGGTGGCTCTGCGACAATTCCCTCGGAAGATGCGCCGAGTGTCTCGACGACACCGATTGCGGTGAAGAGCAGCAGTGCTCCGAATCCGGCCGCTGCGATCCCCCGATCGTCGAGGCGGGCTGCGGCCAAGCGGCTGGGCCGACCTCACTCCTCGCGCTCATTCTAGTGCTCGGATTCTTCGGCATCCGGCGTCGAAAATGGTTCGCGACGCTGGCGTTCTTCGCCGTATTCGCGATTTCGGGTTCGGCCTTTGCCGCGGCTCCGGGTGCAGGATTCAGCCTCGGTGCGGGTCCGCGCTGGATCACCGGCGAGCTTGGTCCAGTCGTCGAACGGGGCATCGGCATCTCGCTCGGCCAAGAGTTGCGATGGGACTATGTAGGGATGGGCGTGCAGCTCAACTGGGCGGCCTTTCTGACGACGCAGGAACCGCCGCCGCTCTCGAGGAACATTCAGATCTTCGACTTCACGGCAGGCCCCCGCGGGTACTTGCCGGTCGGCGATTTTCAGCTCGTCGCCGGAGCGGACTACAAGCGCATCGGGCTTGCAGCAAACTCGCTCGTCCGCCTGACTGGGCCCGACAACGGCTACCATGCGGTCGGGGGCGTGCTCGGCGGCCGCTGGAACGGGCTCGGTGTGGAACTTCGAGCAGACCTCGGCGTGCACCACATTCCCGATCTGGCGTCGCAGTTGGTGATGTTCGAGCTCTCGGTCGCATTGACCGCGGGACGCTAGGAGTCTGGCGAGGCTACTTGCCGCGAGCGCGCTTCTTGAGGTCGCGCTTTCGCAAGATGCCTTTCTCTTCGAGGATCGACGCCATCGCCTGAATCACTTCTCGCTGACGCTTCACTTCGGCGACCAGTTGCCGAATCGTGTCTTCCTGGCGGGAGACCTTGTCTTCGACCGACGTAGACTCGTCGAGGCCGACCTCCTGACCAAACAAGTCGAACCCGCCAAACTCGCCGTCATCCAGCGAAAATGGGTCAACATCGTCGTCGCCAACGTTGGGGCCGCCGCCGAGAAAATTGGAGGAGTTGTCGAGGAATTGGTCGAACTCTTCGAGAGCCTGGGCCAGCTCGGCCTTGTCGTCTGGCGGCTTGTTCACCTGGTCGGCGCGCACTTTGGTCGGCTTGATACGTCCGAGCGCTTTCCCCTTTGGGTTGGTCGCCGGACGCTCTTCCTTCACTTCGGGCTCGGCCAACGGCCCCACGCGCGTCACGTCGCCGTCTGCGACAGGCGCACGCACCGTGGGCGTCGCCGACGGGTCCGGCGCGGTGAACGTCGGGAAGTCCTCGAGCCCCGGCAGGTCCTCGCCGAAATAGTGGTGGGCGATCTGCGAAGCGAGCCACGTCTGCCGGGCGATCCACACTTTCGGCTCGTTCCCGGTCGCCTCTCGTAGCATCTCGATGACGTCGCCGGCGCCGATGGGATCGATGATTGCCACGCTCACTTGATCGCCGCCCTGTTCGAGCAGGAACGGAAGCACGACGTTGTCGCGCGCCATCTCGGCCGAGAGCAGTTGTATGGCAGTGGGATCGACGGTGAACTGGTCCGGAACCACAAGCGGTCGCTCGTAGTACGAAGAGACGGCTTCCGCGACCTGCGTCTCGTCGACCGTGCTCTCCGTGAGCAGTTCGGACACCAGCCCCGACTTGTTCTTCCGGGCCTGCAAAATGAGACGCTGCATCTCCGCACGAGTCACGATCTCGGCGGAAAGCACGTGGTCGACGAACCGACGATCCATGTAGCGACACTCGTGGTGTGTGAACGTGCGTTTGCTGTCGTCAGCTTCGCACGGGGTGCGGTCGAAATCAACGTTCGGCCTACGGTCCGCGGGGCCAAAAACATGCACTCCGTTCAAACCAGAGTTATCGTCCACCCGCATCGCTTTTGCTTGGAAGGTCCGCGCAATGAACATCGTCATCGTCGGAATGGGAGAAGTCGGCCGCTACGTCTCGCGCGTACTCGTCGCCGAAGGTCACAATGTCGTCATCATCGACAACGACCCCAACGCCCTCGCCGCTGCAGAAGAAACGCTCGACGCCATGGTCCTTCAGGGCCACGGCGGCAACGTGCGCACCTTGCGGCAGGCCGGAATTCAGAACTGCGACCTCTTCATCGCCGTCACGGACTCTTGCGAAGTGAACATGCTGTCCGCCATCCGCGCCAAAGAGATGGGCGCCGGGGCCACGATCGCCCGAGTCTCCGACCAAAAGTACTTCGAAGACGACCGCGGAATCATCACCGACATGATGGGCATCGACCTCGTCATCAACCCCAAATCACTCGTCGCCCTCGAGATGCACAAGATTGTGCGCTCCTCGAACGCCGTCGCGGTCGAAGACTTCGCCGACAACCGAATCGAGATGATCCAGCTCCCGGTCGACGCCGGTACTTTTGCGGTCGACCGCCAGCTCAAGGACCTCAAGCTACCGGCGAATACGCTCATCGCCGCCATGATTCGCGACGAGGAGATCATCGTCCCGAGCGGCACCGACATCATCCGGCCTGGCGACGAGATTCTCGTGGTCGGCCGGGCCGACCAAATCCCCCGGGTCGAGAAACTCTTCGATCGCGAGCGCCGCCGCTTCACCCGTCGTGTCATGATCGTCGGCGGTTCCCAGGTCGGCGCCACGCTCGCCGCTGCCCTCGCCCAAGACGGCATCGAGGTCGTCCTCATCGAGAAGCGGCGCGAGCGCGCCGAAGAGCTGTCACGCCAGCTCAAGAACGTCGTGATCATCAACGGCGACGGTACCAACATCGATCTCCTCCACGAGGAACGAGTCGACACCGTCGCCGCGTTCGTCGCTGTCTCGGGGGAAGACGAAGTGAACGTCATGACTTCACTGCTCGCCAAAGACCTCGGGGCGAAGCGGGTCATCGCGGTCGTACACAAACCCGACTACTCCACCGTGTGCGAGCACCTCGGCCTCGACGCCACCATCTCGCCTCGACTCGAAATCGCGAAGCAGGTGCTGAAACACGTTCGCGCAGGCGAGGTCATTGGGATCATGCCGGTGCTCGAAGGTAAGGGAGAGTTCCTCGAATTCGTCGCGCCCCCAGACGCTCGCATCGTTGGCAAACCGATCAAAGACGTCGACTTCCCGCGCGGAGCCAACATCTGCGCGGTTGTCGACGCCCAGCGCGCATACGTCCCTCGAGGCGATGACGTCATTGGCTCGGGCGACCGAGTCGTGGTGTTCACCACCCCGCGCAATCGCGCCGCCGTCGAGCGCGCGTTCAAGAAGCCTATCTTCTCGCTCTAAGACACCATGAACTACCGCCGGATCGGCCGACTACTGGGGATTCTTTTGATGGCGCTCGCCGCGTGTATGGCGACCTCCATCATTTGGACCTGGTATTACGGCGAAGTCGATTCGACCTACGCATTCGCCGGCTCCTCCGCGATTACGTTCGCGTTCGGCATCGCCACCTGGGGGCTGTGTCGCAACGAAGTCGGCACGATCTTGCGGTCCGAGGCCATCCTACTCGTCGCGTTGTCATGGCTTCTCCTCGGCGTCTTCGGCGGCCTGCCCTACTTGATGGACGGCGCCTTCACCAACCCGGCCGATGCCTACTTCGAAACGATCTCGGGCTTCACCACCACCGGTTCTACCGTGATGACCGAGATTGCCGGCCAATCGCGCGGTCTCCACTGGTGGCGTTCGCTCACCCACTGGCTGGGCGGCATGGGGATCATCGTCTTGTTCGTCGCGATCTTCCCGCAGTTGGGCGTCGGCGGAAAATTCCTCTTCAAGTCCGAGGTTCCCGGCCCCATCACCGAGGGCCTCAAACCGAAGATCAAACAGACCGCCGCCACGCTCTACTGGATCTACTTCACGTTTACGCTCGTGGAGACACTCATTCTGTGGCTCGCCTGCGGCATGACGCTCCACGACGCGATCTGTCATGCATTTGCGACGATGGCGACCGGCGGATTCTCCACTCAGAACGGGAGCATCGCCGACTACGACTCGGTGGCGATCGACTACGTCATCACCGTTTTCATGCTCTTCGCCGGCATCAACTTCAGCCTGTACTACGGCATCATTCGCGGCCGAGTCGGCGCCTTTTTCCGCGACGTAGAGCTCCGGGTTTACCTGGGCCTCATCGTGGTCGCGACGATCGTCGTCACGCTCTCGATCTGGAACATCGACCCGAAGCACGACTCGCTCCTCGAGTCGTTCCGGTACGCCGTCTTTCAGGTCGTCGCCATCATCACCTCGACAGGCTTCGGCACCGATGACTTCGCGGTTTGGCCACCGATGTCGCAGCTGTTGCTCATCTGCTTGATGTTCGTGGGCGGGATGGCGGGCTCGACCGCCGGTGGTATGAAGGTCATCCGCTTCATCGTGGTCGTGAAGGCGATCTACGCCGAGGTCTATCGCGTCTTCCGACCGCAGGCCGTTTTGTCGGTCCGCGTCGGCCGGTCGGTGATTCCGCGCGAAACCACCACCGCCATCCTCGGCTTCTTCGCGATCGGCATCCTCACGTTCGCCGCAGCCAGCCTCTACATGACGTATCTGGGGCTGGATATCGTCTCGGCCACCACTTCGGTCGCCGCGACTCTCTTCAACATCGGCCCCGGACTCGCCAAAGTTGGGCCGGTGGAGAACTTCGCTTTCATCCCGACGAGCGGAAAGATGGTCCTCTCGTTCTGCATGATTTTGGGCCGCCTCGAGTTCCTGACCATCCTCGTGCTGCTCCTCCCCGAGTTCTGGAAACGATGACGTGAAGCGCCTCGCCACCATAGTCGGCGGGGTCCTCGCGGTCCTCGCGACGGTCTACGTGCTCGACCTCGGGTGGACTGCGGCGGCTGCGCTCGCCGACCCGCTCACCGTTGGCGTGCTCGTCGGTGGCCTCGTCGCATCGCTCTTTGTTGGCGAGCTCGCCCGAGTCGTCAGATTGCCACGCGTCGTCGGCTATCTCCTCGTCGGCGTCGTGATTGGGCCGGTCGCAGCCCGTTTTACCAATCGCACGTCGCTCGAACTGCCGAACGTAGTCACCCTCTTCTCGGAGTTCGAAGCGATCCTCACCGGCGCCGCCGCGCTCGTCGGACTCGCTGTCGGCCTCCGGTTCCGAGGCGCAAACGTTCGTGCGTCCCTTCGCAACATCAGCATCTTTGCGATGGTGCCGTCGATCCTCGTCGTCGGCGCGACGCTCGGCGTCCTCTTCGTCGCCCAGCAGCACTTCCCATCGGTCTTTCTCGCTTCCGCCCAATTCTCGTGGCTTCTGGCCATCGTGATCGGGCTGCTCCTCGCAACCTCGAGCGCCTCTGCCGTTTGGGGCATCAACAGTGAATTCCACGCCGAGGGCTCGTTCTCCGATACCGAGATTCAGGTTTCGCTCCTGAAAGACGGCGCGATCGCACTCGGGATCGTCGCCCTGGCGGGAGCGCGACTCTTCGATCGCGCGGGTAGTGCAGGATTTTCGGAGTGGATCGCCAGCACCGGCACCGAGCTGGGTCTCGCCGTCGCAGCTGGCCTTGGAACAGGTCTACTCCTCCTCGCCGTCCTTCGTTGGATCGCCTCTGAGATTGTGCCCGTCGGCATCTTCATCGCGATCCTGATTGGCTTGATCGTGCCGGAGTTCCCCGGCCTCGCCTTCATTGGGGGAGCGATCGCCGGAGCGATCGTCGCCTCGAGCTCCGGATTCTCGCACGCGCTGTCTGAATCGCTCGACCGCGGCTCGCCCATCACGCTGAGCGTGGTCGTCCTTCATGTCGGACTGCTGCTCGACCTCCCCGTCGCCCGCGAAGTCTGGATTCTGGGCGCCGCGCTCTTCGCGGCGCGGTTTGTGGCCATTATCCTTGGCGGATACATCGCGACGCGGCTGTGCAACCTGCCCGACATCACCGAACGCCTCTTGCCGGGCTCGATACTGCCGCAGGGCCTCTGCACGGTGCTCCTCGCCGGATTTGCCATGCAAGCGATTCCGGAGGCGAGCGGCGTGCTCTTCGTCCTCGCTCCGGTCTTGCTCTTCGACGCCATCATCGGCCCGATCGTTCAGCGCGCTAGCCTCGTCAGGCTCGGTCACCACCGGCCTGCCCACGAAGATGTCGCCGCACCCCGTAAACGGCGCGGTCAGGTCCGCCGCTCGGTGCTCTCCAGCGCCAAAACCGGCGGGCTCGACGCCGAGAACTCGCTCTTGCCGCCGGTCGACTTCACCATCCCCGACTTCGGGTCCCCGACGCTCGAACAGCTCGCCGAACGTGTGCACGTACGCCTCGAGCGAACCATGGACCGCGTCGCCGCCGGCTACTTCGACGCACGACGTGGGGACATCGAAGACATCCTCGACGTCGTCCGACGAACGATACGTCGCCACGTCAGAGATACGGTCGAAGCGCTTCGCCGCCAGACTGATCCAGACCGCCGAATTCAACTGCTGCGCGAGCGCCGTGCGGAGCTAGACCGAACTTTTCTCGAACTCTTCCGCGGCTACGGAAACGCCGACACGGAGAACCTCGGTGACACGCTCGACACCGTCTTCCGAGACCTTCAGCGTATCGGCGACCTTCCGCCGACCATTCAGGCCCCAGAGATCGCCGAACTCTGGACGCCTGAGCCAAACGACACACGCTGGGTGCGCTTCCGCAAGTTCATCCACCGCCTCTCGAACCGGCTAGGTCCACCACCAACCCGGGCCATTCCAGTTCGAGCTGTGGGCCAGCTCGTACTTGTACAGGGCGCAATCGCTCGGCTCGAACCCGCCGTGAACATGATCGGGCAGAACCGCCTCTATCTGTGGCACAAGATCGAAATCGCGTGGTCGCAGCTCGACACGATGTATGGACGATGCCTCGACCGCATCGATCATGACGCCGGTCGAACCGTGCGCGAAACACTCCCCAGCTCCGAGAACGAAGAAGCGGACCTCCTCGAGTTCGACCGCCGATTGGCCGAGGGCGAGGCCGCACGCCCCCCCTCTGAGATCGCGGAGACCGACGGCACGCACGACGAACTGCTTCACGACGACCAAGAGGTCCTCGAAGACCCCATCGCCGCCTTCTGGCGCGGGAAACTCGAAGAACTCTCGTTCGAACACGAGCAGCTCGAAGCCGACGTTGAAGCCTACGAACGCGATACGCGACGCCGCACCGCCCTCGCCTTCTCGGCGGCGTTCCAAGATTTCGTCTGGTCGCTTCAGCGCGCAGGAACGTTCCTTCTGCCGACCCGCGCGCTCGCCCCGCGCGGCATCGAGTTCCGCCCAAATGCCGAAGAGCGCGCCCATCACGCCGGCCAGCACTGGCGCGCGCTGGTCAATTCGCACCTCGACCGACGCGCGATGCGCCTGCAGCTCCGCATTCTACAGTCCGACCTTCACCCGATCCTCGACCGCGCCGTCGAGCGCGTCTCCCGGGAGCTCGCCAGCCACCTGACGTACTATCCCGCCGAGATTAGCGAACGCTGCACCGAGGTCGTATCTGGACTATCGCAGTCGATCGAGGCCGACGTTTCCATCGCGGACCTGCTCGATGCTGTCACCCAGCTGCGCGTCTCGATGGCCAAGTTCCTTCAAGACGACGCGCTCCATAGCCTTCACGAGCTTCGACAAACTCACCGCTTCTCGGAGCTGCTCAGCGAGTTCACCGCCGAACTCTCTGCGCTCATCGCCCGGCAACCCGACGTCTTTTCGCTACCGTCACACGACCTTCTCGCCATCCCCGAGACCGCGTCCGCGGAGCACGTCGACCACGTCGCCATCCCGTTCCGCCAAGTTCTGGAGCGCTCCTTCCTGTCGACCATTTCGACCTCACTCAACGAACTCGACCTGAGCGTTCGGTCCACGATCGACCGCACTGCATCGGGGCTGGGCGAGGTAAATCGGGTCGTCAGCTTCAACCTGGATGCGGCCGCGAGTGAGTTGCGCGGCGATGTCGAAGACACCGAAGCAACGATCTCACTCGTCTCCGAGTTCGCGGTCGGTGGACTCCGACGCGCCGGGCAGTCGGCCGCGGAACTCCTCACGACCATCCAAGAGGAGATCGACTGGATCGAGGCGTCGCTCGTCGAAATCAGCGTGGCGCATCTGCACGAAACTCGAGACCTGCTGCTCGACGACAACGTCACATCCCTCGCAGCCAGGGCCCAGCAAGTATCCGCAGAACCACTCCCGGCGCGCGGACTCGAAGCGCTCGAAACGGCCCGCTCCAGCGCATCGCGCCTCATCGGCAAGGCCTCCGAGCCTCTCTCTCGCCTGCTCGAAACCGCGGAACAACGACTCGCTTTTGACGAAGGCTCCTACAGCGACCTTCAGCACGTCGGCCAGGTGGCGACGTTCGAGCATGAAGCGCTCATGGAACTTCCGAACGGTTATCGCCGACTCTTCGCCCCGGTTCCGGTGGAGATTCCCGAGATCTTCGTCGAACGGCCAGAGGCACGCGAGAACATCAACCGCGCTATCGCTAGATGGCGCAACGGCGGTCGCACTGCTCTCGTCGTGACCGGAGAATCGGGAGTTGGCTCGACCTCATTCATGCACCGAGTGCTCGCCGAAGAGTTGAGTGAAGTACAGATGGTCCGTTGGAACGTGCGCGAGCGCGTCACGACCGAACGAGACCTCGCGGAACAACTCGCATCCCTATTTGGCATGCGTCACGTCTACGACGTCGACCGACTCGTTCACTCGTTGCGAGACGTCGGTAGTGACCGATTGGTCCTCATTGACGGCTTGGAGCGGCTCTATCTGCGCGGAATCGACGGCGCAGGAGCGATGCGGGCGCTCTTGACCGCCATCGCGCGAGCGCCCGCAAACATCATCTGGATCGCGTCGTGCGGCCCCGCCCTCTTCAAGCATCTCGACATTCGACTCGGCATTGGCGACCTCTTCACCGACGTGATCTCACTCGGAACCTTCGGTCGCGACGAGATGGAAGACCTCATCATGAAGCGCCACTTGGTCAGCGGCTACGACCTCCACTTCCTCGACCACGATGGCCCACCGCAATCTGGCGAGCTTCGCGAGAAATCGCAGGTCAAGCTGCGGCGTCGGTACTTTGATCGCCTGTTCGATCTCACGCGCGGCTACCCGCGGATCGCCCTCTACTACTGGCTGGAGTCCCTCGAACAAACCGATGTTGAAGACACGCTCGTCGCACGACCTCCAAAGGCGCTGCGCACCGGCCACGTCCGCCACCTAGACCACGAGCGTCTAATCGCGCTCGCCCACGTACTGCTCCACCAAACGCTGGCCGAAGCCGATATGGCGGTCCTCGAGCGCATCGACGTAGAAGAGGCGCGACGCCGCCTCGCCTACCTCGAAAACCTCGGCCTCCTCGAACGCTCAGCAAGCCGCCACGAAGAGGTCACGGTCAACGAGGTCATCCACCACGACATTTCACGTGCACTCCACGAGAGGAACATCATCTGATGGATTCGATCTGGAACAATCTGGTGGCGAACGCCGGAGCGATCGCGTGGTACGCGGTTGCAGCGATCGTTCTGGTTGGGGTGACGTATGGCTTTACGGCGTGGCTCACGGGTCTGCAGGCACAGCTGCGGGGTCGTTCTCAGGCGCTCTCGCGATTCGTCTCATGGCTTCCGGTCATTCAGATCGGAGCCTGGATCGTGGCGCTCTTGGTTGGCGCGTTCATTCTGTCGGACGCGCCAACGGTAGTCGTCTTCGCGTTCCTGATTCCTCTTGGGCTCGCCGGCGTCATCGGCTCGCGCGACTTCGCGAGGGACGCCATCGCCGGTGCTATCCTGGCCTTCGAACACACCATCCTCGCGGGCGACATCGTGCATGTCGCAGCGCCGACGGGTGAAGTCTCCGGTCGTATCGTCGCGATTGGCGTGCGCCGCACCTTGCTCTACACAAACGACGGCGCAGAGGTCTTCTTGCCAAATCAGACCCTCTCGAACTCCATCGTGAAGACCAATCGCGAACATGAGCTCGATAGCCCGGTCGAGATCGAGATGCCCGAGTTCGCGCTCGACGCCGACGTCAAAGCGCTTCGCTCGGTCGCCATCGATGCAGCGGTGTGCTCGCGTTTTGCGTCACTGCGCAGGCAACCCGAGTTTTTCGTGAAGATCGGCGCAGACGGCCGCGAACGCGCTTCACTGCTCGCCTACGCATTCTCCCCCGAGTTTGTGCGGCATCTCGAGTCCGACGTCCTCGAGGTCATTCATGACGAGCTCAAAGCCGGTCGAGCCTGATTCGGATCGAGGCCGACTCTCGACTATCGCCAGCGGGAGTGCGTGTCTGGCGGCTCAGCTTCATTCGTGAAGAAATCGGACCGCCTTCCTCTCTGCTCCAGAGCCAGCTCGCTTCGCCAGTCAGTCCGATCTCGAGGTGGCCGCGCCGCTCTTCTGAGTCGTCCCAAGTCGTCCGAATCGCTCCCGTCACGGTCGCCTTGATGAGCGCGGTCTCGTTCGTCACGGCGGCGAGTTCTGCGTCGTACTGGGTGCGACCTTCGACCGCCAACACCTCAGATTCCGAGGTTCGCGCTGGAATCTGGTGAGACCACTTCTCGCCTATATTGAGTGCTTCGGCGGGCATCGGCGGAAATGCCGTCCGGAGTGCGTCGTTGATCAAATCCAACGTTGGGCGCAGCTGCGCCGACTCACTCGAAACCACCTCTTTGCGAATGAGCTCTCCGTTCGGGGCGTATCCAAGCTCCAGAATGGTCGCCTCGAGAAGACGCACGACTTCGCGCGTCACTTCACGTCCGGTGACGTCGTCGCCTCTGCGTACCGCAATCTTCGCGTTCTCGAATGATCGTTGATAGGCGAAGCCTTCTCCGTTCGCCGGCTTCACCGACTTCTCGACCAGACGAAACTCAATCGTCGTGCGGAGCGAAGCGTCTGAAGCCCGAGTCGTCCCTTGGTCGAGCACCACGTCGAACGACCGGTCCGCTCCCCGATACTCGAGCTTGGTGGGCTCGACGTTCGAACCTGCGTCGAGCTGGAGCGGTTCCACATCGACGAGTGGCGTTGCCACGGCGGCACGTTCGACTCCGACCGAGTCGACGTCGAAGAACACGAAGTAGAAGCCAAACGCGGTCAACGCGAACCCGCAGACCATGATCGGCCACACCTTTTGCTTCGGTGGGCCAACGGGCTTTTCAGTTGTCTTCTCGTCGCTCATCATGCTCCTTCGCGCCGCGAGCATATCGCACATCACCTGATGCGACGCCACATCGATGCAAGATCCACCATCCGAGTTTCGTTTCGAATGTACCCAGTGTGGTCAGTGCTGCCGTCGACCGGGCGAGGTGCGCTTCGATGACGCCCGTCTCGACGCCATGGCTACCGCATTGGGAATAGACCTCGAGACCTTTCGGATTCGATTCGATGTCCACTTCACTCCCGAACGCAAGGAAGCGTGGTCGTTCATCGTCACCGAAAATGCCCCGTGCCCAATGCTGCAGGGAGACCTCTGTCAGGTCCACGAAGTGCGACCTCGACAGTGCCGGTCGTACCCTTTCTGGCCCGAAACCACCTCGGCCGAGGCGTGGGCCGTCGAAGCTGCCCACTGCCCGGGGATCGGCCTCGGAACGCCCTGGCCGACCGAGACGGTCGCCGAGATCGTCGAACGCGAAGCGCGCGAAAGCGATCCGTAGACCTCGGTAAATATTTGCCCACCAAACCACGTCGAACCGATGCGCGGTCCCCTGTCCACTTTGACAATCCACCGCGAAGAAGTACGGTTGCGCCGTGCTTCGGCACCAAATTCTATTGGCAGGATGACTCATGAATTCCCTCCGTCGAAACCTCTCGAAACGAGCAATCTCTTTGCTCGTACTCGCGATCGCCGTAACCGCCTCGGCATTCGCGTTCGCCCAAGACGGCGACTCCAAGTCGAAAAGCGAGACGGTCAAAAAAGCTGAAACGACGACCGAATCCGGCGACGACAAGAGTGAAAAGAAGGCTTCCGGCGCCGACGCCGTCGCCGAACGCATTCAGGAGTTCTACGGCAAGACCGGCGACTTCCAGGCCGACTTCGTCCAGACCTACCACGACCTCGCGGCCGGTTCCGCCAAGGTCAATCGCGGCAAGGTCTACATCAAGAAGCCGGGCAAGATGCGTTGGGACTACAAGAAAGACACCGGCAAACCCGACAAACTCTACGTCAGCGACGGAAAGGACTTCTGGGTCTACGAATACGACTTCAAACAGGTCTTCAAGCAGTGCCTCAAGAACTCGCAGCTCAAGACGAGCCTCGCGTTCCTCATGGGCGAAGGAGACCTCCTCGAAGACTTCGACGTTCGCTTCGCAACCGATAGCTCCAAGGCCAAGCCGAAACTCCGCCTCAAGCCCAAGAAGCCAACCGCCAAGTACAAAGAGCTCGAATTCACCGTCGACCCCAAGACCTATCAGGTCACCCGCACGATCCTCTTCGACCCGTACGGCAACATGAACGAGATCGTCTTCTCGAAGCCACGCGTGAACAAAAACCTCCCCGACAGCGGATTCGACTTCAAGCCGCCGAAGGGCTCGCGTGTCCTCAACCCGCAGCAGGACTGCCCGTAAGCGATGACCGCCCTCCCCGCGCCTCCGAGCGTGCTCTGCCACCCCGACGGCTCCAAGAGCTGTGGGGCGTGCTGCGGGATGTACAACCGGCGCGACCTCAATCGGGGGGTAACGCTCGACCGAATCGCGCGACGCACCGAAGCGTTCCATCGCGAAGCTGACATCCACGACGTCGAGTCGCTGCGCACGTTTCGGCGACAGTGGGAGACCACCTCAGCCGACGAAAAACTCCTCGCCGACCTGCCCAACTGCCCGTTCCTCGGTCTTCTCGACAACGGCGAACCCGCCCAGGCGAGAGTCGGCTGCTTGGTGCATCCGCTTCAGAACGACGGCGCCGACGGTCGAGAATGCGGCGTATACGACCGCGAGACTTGCGACACCTATCTGTGCGCCGCGCACAACCTCTTGCGTGAACACGAGAAGAGTCTCGTCATCGCCGCGTGCGCCACGAGCTATCTCTACGGCCTCGTAATCACCGACCCCAAGTTCGTTCGCGAACTCTTCGAACAATCGGCCACGCTGAATGGCGCGATGCCGCGCCCGCAGACCTTGACCGCAGGGGTCGAAGCCGCCGCTGCATACTTCCGACTGAAGGTCGATTGGCCGTATCGAGCGGCTGACGGCATCTTTGGCCAACTCGCTGCTGGCGAAGGCCTCGACACCCCGCGCCGAAAGCCTGCATTCGCGCGTTTGGGAGTCGAAAAGACTGCCTGGGACACCATCCTCAACTGCCTCGGCACCGAAACGAGCGACCTCACCGAACTGCGGCATGCGCGAGAGCTCGTGCGCGCCCGCGTGACTGCGTTTGCCGAGGCCGTCCGATGATCGACTTCGCGCTCGAAGCCGGTGACCTGGACATCACCTTCGTCTTCACGATCGCGACGACTCTGGTGGCAGCGGCACTCCTCGCCTGGATACTCATCAGCGACCCGCGCGCGCCATCGTGACGCAACCCGTCGAGCGCGCTATACTTCGGCCTCGAACCAATGCGCCGGGCTTCGGATGCGAAACCAATTCCTGCTGCTCCTTTTTGCGGTCGCTCTCGCGTCGACCGCCTGCCGTGGCGAGTTTGGCTACGCCGACGACGATGGCGCCCCGCTCAAGGTCAGTCTCGACGGTTCGGTCGAGAAACAAGACGCAGGCGAACAAACAACCCCGAACAACTCCACCACAGGCAACAATGCGACCGCACCCGACGCTGGCGCGGTTTGCGCCGACGAGGATTGCGGCGCGAATGCCTCGTGCCAGAACAACGCCTGCACCTGCGACCCGGGATTCGGCGGCGACCCCATCGCCGGATGTCAACCCGGCGACCCGTGCGCCGATGCGGAATGCCCCTTCGGCGCGACATGCGACACGTCTGGAGAATGCGTTTGTGACTCCGGCTTCGAACCCGATGCCAACGGCGGCTGCCTCGCGATCACACCGGGCGACACGGCATCGAGAACCTCCGAAGAGGTCTGCCAGCGCTGGCTCGCTGACTTCCCAATGCAGGCCAGCACCTTGTTCTCAACCGATCCGGCCAACGAGTGCGATCCGGGAGTAATCCATCCCGACGCCCTGCAGGATGCCCTCCGCCGGACGAGCGTGTTCCGATGGCTCGTCGGTCTTCCCGCGGTCACCTCGAACCCGGAACAGTCTCGGGTCACGCAGGCGTGCGCGACCACGCTCGCGGCCGAAAACACCGGGCTCACGCACGAGATTACTGAATCGTTTGCATGCTACTCGGCCGACGCCAAGACAGGCGCGGCCTCGAGCAATATTGCTAGCGGCACCCAGTGGCCCGCCCAGTCCGTGAACCTCTACGTCGCCGACAACAGAGTCGAGTCGCTCGGCCATCGCCGTTGGGTCTTCAACCCCGGCATGGGCGCGACCGGCTTCGGGCAGCGAGGCACGTACTCCTGCATGTACTCGTTCGACCGCTCGGGCTCAGCCTCGCCAGACTACGTCGCGTATCCGCCGCCAGGGTTCATCCCAATCGCTGCAATGCTCGGCGTGTGGTCGTTCCACTCGAGCCGCTACACCTTCAGCGATACGACCTCCGTGGAAGTGATCGACGTCGGAACGAACGCCCCGTTGAACGTCACGAATGTCTACATTCCCGATGGCGGATTTGGTCAACCCACGCTCGCGTGGTCGGTCGCCGGCACGCAGCCCGACAAGGTCTACGAAGTCCGAATCACGGGCCTCGGTGGCCTCGGCGACTCAGTCATCTACCGCACCACCCTGGCTTCCTGTCAGTGAATGCGGCTTATCGAACCGTAGAATTGACGCGCGCCGATACCATTGCGAAACTGCTCCCTGGGAGGAGAAGTCGAACCATCACAACGATTTTGTGATTGACCCACGTTTTCATGGGGCTAGGTTCGCCCACTCGATTTGGCCCGGCGTGGCCTTAACCGCCGCAACGACACTTACCGGACAGGCTTAGACCAAGTTGGACCCCCTACTATCTACGGACCCACTCTACTGGGAGATCGCAGGCATCATCCTCTGTCTTGTGGGTTCGGCATACTTCTCCGGGTCTGAAACGGCGCTTACGTCGCTGACTTCGACGAAGGCGAATCAGCTCGTCGACGAAGACGGCCACATGGGACTTCGCCTCTGGCTCGACCGTCCCATCCCGGTCCTCACCGCGATCCTGATCGGCAACAACGTCGTAAACGTTGCCGCCTCGGCCCTCGCGACCAACGTCGCCAACCGACTCCTCGGCGGTACCGAAAACTCCCACTGGGCAATCCCCGCCGCAGTGGGCGTCATGACGTTCTTGCTCCTCACCTTCGGCGAAATCACGCCCAAGGCGGTCGCGAGACGCATGTTCATTCGCGTCTCGGTCCTCACCATCAAGATCATCCGATTCCTGTACTACCCGCTCTATCCGGTGGTCTGGCTCTTCGTGAAGTTCACCAAGCAAGTCATGCGATTGCTCGGCAATGATCTCGACGACACGGCGCCGTTCGTGACCTACGAAGAGATCGAGTACCTCATCGAGCTCGGAACTCGCGAAGGTACGCTCAGCAACGATCGCGAGCGTCTCCTGCGATCGGTGGTGGAGTTCCCGGACACTCTGGTCAAAGAAGTGATGGTCCCACGTACCGATATGGTCGTGATCAACGCCGAAACGGACCTCCAAGGCATGCTCGAGCTGCTCGTCGAATGCGGCCACAGCCGCCTCCCCGTCTTCGACGGCTCGATCGACGAGATCCTCGGCATCTTCTACGCCAAAGACATCATTCAGCTGATGGCCGAGAACGTCGACCGAGACGGATTCGAGGTTCGAAACTTCGTGCGCGATGTCTACTTCGTGCCGGAATCGAAGCGGATCTCCGATCTGCTCACCGAATTCCAAGAGCAACGAATCCACATCGCGATCGTCGTCGACGAGTTCGGCGGCACCGCGGGCATCATTACGCTCGAGGACATCATCGAAGAGTTCTTTGGCGACATTCAGGACGAATTCGACGCCGAGACCGACCAAGTCATCGACCTCGGAGACGAGCGAGTCCTCGCCGACGCGCGCGTGCCGATCTACGAGATCGAGAACCACTTCGATCTTCAGCTCCCCGACCATCCCGACTACGAGTCCCTCGGCGGGTTCCTTCTCGCGCAGGTCGGCTCCGTGCCAGCAACTGGCGACGAAGTCGAATGGGATGGATTGGTGTTCCGTGTTATCGAAGCCGACGCAAAGAAGGTGATTTCGGTCGAGATCGAACGAATCGCCGTTGAGGAAGACGTTCCCGAAGAAGCCGCCGGCTGAAGTAGTCACATTGAAATCATCGCCCCTGGCCAGGCTCGCTCCCGTTCTCATTCTGAACGTGATCGAGATCGGGATCGCACTTCCCGTTCTGCCTGCGCTTGCCCTCGGCCTCGGGGGTGACGCGGTCGACGTCGGGCTGCTCTACGCGCTCCAGTCGTTCGGTCAGTTCGTCATGGCGCCGATGTGGGGCTCACTCTCGGACCATCACGGCCGCAAGCCCGTACTCCTCGCAACCTTCGTGCTCGCGGGGATCGCCGAGTGTCTCACTGCGCTGGCGCCGTCACTTCTCCTCCTCTACATCGCCCGGCTCCTGGTCGGGTTCTGCGCCGGCAACGTGGCAACGGCATCAGCGTTGATCGCCGACGTCACTTCCGAAGAGAACCGGTCCAAAGGCATGGCCCTTGTCGGCATGAGCTTCGGTATCGGGTTTACGATTGGGCCGGCGATCGGCGCTCTGATCTCGATCTTCGCGCACGAAGACCCGGGCATCTGGGGCACCGGCCTTCCCTTCCTCGCCGCCGGCATCTTGAGCTTCTTCACCGCTGTGATCGGCGTCTTCTTGCTCGTCGAGCCCGAAAAGACGGCAGAAGAACGGGAGCGCGCGCGACGCCGGGTGACCCTTCGCGACATCACGCGAACGCTCAAAGATCACTCCGTCGCCACGATGTGCGGCCTCTTCTTCCTCTATTCGCTCAGCGTCTCGGTGATGGAGGGCACGGCCTTCCTCTACTTCGACGCTGTTCACGACTACGGCGAAGAAGAGGTGGGCTTCATCTTCGCCGGTCTCGGCCTGTTCATGGCGTTCCTGCAGGGAGGGATTGGCCGAGTCTCCAAGAAGATCGGCGATCGGCACATGACGATCGTCGGTGGATCGCTGCTCGCGCTCGGCTTCATCGCAGCGCCGTTCTTTACCTATCTGCCCCTGTTCCTGGGCTTCCTCGGCCTTTCGACGGTCGGTCGCGCGCTGATTCATCCGGGGATGCTCGCGATCACCTCGCGATCGGCACCCTCCGACGTCGATACAGGTCGTGTCATGGGCGTACTGCAATCGAGCGGCTCGCTCGGACGCATCGTCGGACCTGCCGCCGGCGGATGGGTTTTCGCGCAATGGGTGCCCGGCGCGCCATTTTGGATGGCCGGAGCTGTCATGGGGATCGCGATCCTCTGGTGGCTTTTTCGTTCGCAAAATCTGCGCGGAAACGTCCCGACGATTAGTGGCGCTGATTAGTCTTCAACTTTTCGTGAAAACATTACAATCGAGTTGGACTTTTCCGCCCTGCACCGCTATTTTCGGGGCGACCCGGGTCGCCGCCTGAATTTGGCGATAAAATATTTTTGATTTTCTCTCCGAGTCCCCACCAAGACAGACCAGAACGAGCGGACATAAAATCCGGTTGAGAGGCAGGAATTGCGCGCGTTTGCGATGATACAAACGTGTTGACACCTCCCCGACACCGTGGGATATGGACGCGGCTTTGGCGCGCCTAAAAACGCGCATTCTGACCGGAACGAGTAGACGTCTTATGAAGACTCGCTACCTGACTGTACTCGGCGTTATCAGCGTCGTCGTGCTCATCTCGTTCTCGGCGTGCATCAACCCTCGTAAGGGGTATGCACCCGAGCAACCGATTGCGTTCAGCCACCAGCTTCACGCAGGTCAAAACCAGATCCCGTGCCGGTACTGCCATGTCAGTCCGGGCGAGGGTCCGCACTCTTCAGTGCCTGGGGTGAATACCTGCATGAATTGCCACAACCTGGTGAAGCCGCAGTCCCCCGAGATCAAAAAGATCCGCGAAGCCTGGCAGTCAGGCGAGCCGATCAAGTGGGTGAAGGTCCACGACCTTCCCGACCACGCGCGCTTCAGCCACACGCCGCACATCAACTTCGGCTTTGACTGCAGCGAATGCCACGGTCAGGTCAACTCGATGGACGTCGTGGCGACCCAGAACGAATTCAACATGGGTTGGTGTGTCGATTGCCACCGTCAACCGGAGCATAACGCCTCGGTCGACTGCGTGACGTGCCACTACTGATTGTTTGACGCGCCCGCGAACGCGCGGCGCACACCATTGTTAGAAGTCAGCTCCGGTCTCGACTCCACGTCGAGACCTGACAACGACACGAGCAGAGACTGACATGACGAAGCAACGCAAAGAAGAAGGCTTCGCGCACAACCCCGACGCCATCGATGGCGTCGAAACACGCGTTACGCGCCACGCAGACGGAGATGTCTCCGTCTCGTTCGGCGATGGTTCCGAGAACCTCAACGTTTCGCGTCGTGAATTCATGCGCATCTCCGGCGTTGCAGCCGCCACCGCCGCCATGGCGGGCACCGCGTGCCGCAACCCGGTCGAAACCATCGTTCCCTTCGTCGACCGTCCCGAAGAGATTCGTGTCGGCACCCCCAATCACTACGCCACCATCTGCACCGCGTGCCCCGCACAATGCGGCGCCGTGGTCACCACGCGTGGCGGACGCCCCGTCAAACTCGACGGAAACAAGAAGCATCCCGTCTCGAAAGGCGCACTCTGCGCCCGCGGACAAGCTTCTTACCTCGACCTCTACGACCCCGACCGCGCTCAAGGCCCGCTCGAAGTCGCTGAAGGTGGCGCACACCGCAAGATGACCTGGGAAGAGGTCGACCGCGACGTCGCAGCCGAGATCGACAAAGCTCGCTCCGGCGGCGGAATCGCCCTCCTCACCCGCACCGTCTCCGGCTCCGGCCGCCAGGCGCTCCTCGACGAAGTCACCAAGTCGATCTCGAACGCTCGCCACTACACCTACGAGCCGTTCAACTCCGAAGCGCTCCTCGCTGCCTCGGAACTCGCCTATGGCGACCGTCACGTCCCGCACTACCGCTTCGACGAAGCCGACCTGGTTGTCTCGCTCGGCAGCGACTTCCTCGGAACGTGGCTCTCCCCGGTCGAATTCACGGCTCAGTTCAGCTCGCGCCGCGACCCAGAAGGCAACTTCAACAAGCTCGTCGTCTTCGAAGGCAACATGTCGCTCACCGGCATGAACGCCGACGACCGCTTCCGCGTGCGACCGAGCGACCTCCCTGCGGTCGCCTACGCGCTCGCTAACGAAGTCGTCGTCGTGCGCAAGTCGGGAGCACTCGCGACTGACCCTCGAATCATCAACGCGCTCAAGCCGTTCACGATCGACGCCGTCGCAAGCTCGACTGGCATCCCAGCCGAAGCACTCAAGGCGACCGCTGACGCCCTCATCGAAGCGCGCGGCAAGTCGATCGTCGTCTCCGGCGGCCTCGGATCGGCCGTCCCTGGCGGACTCGGCCTCGAGACCGCAGTTGCCGTGCTGAACGCGACCCTCGGAAACGTCGGCCGCACGGTCGAGCGCGCACGCGCGTCGAAACAGGCACAAGGTTCACTCGCGGACATCCGCGCGCTCATCGCTGACATCGAGGCCGGCAAGGTCGACATGCTCATCATCGATGGCGCCAACCCGGTCTATCACCTTCCCGACTCCCTCGGGTTCGCGAAGGCGCTCGAGTCGGTCAAGTTCGTCGTCTCCACGTCGGACCGTGTCGACGAAACTTCCAAGTTCGCCAACATCCTCGCCGCGGGAGCTCACTCTCTCGAAGCGTGGGGCGACTCCGAAGCCTACGAAGGCGTCTTCTCGATTCAGCAGCCGGTCATCTCTTCGCTCCACGACACGCGTGCGTTCGAAGACTCCCTGCTCATCTGGTTCGGCCGCGCAAACGCTGTCCCAAGCCTCGCTGGATTCCTTGCGAAGCCGGAAGAGACGTCGACGACGCCCCGCGGACCAAAGGTCCCAACCGATCCGGGCGCCTGGTACCGCTTCCTTCGCAACCACTGGGAAAAGGCGATCTTCCCGAAGGCCCGTTCGCTCGCCGGTTTCGACCGGTTCTGGAATGACATCCTTCGTCAGGGCGTGTTCGTCGTACCCGGCACCGAGCAGAACCGCTCGGTAAGCTTCGACGGCGGCAAGGCAGTCACCGCGTTCCCGAAAGCACTTCCCGAGCGCAAAGCCGCCGGCAAGGGCCTCGACGCGAAAGAACTCCAGCTGATGCCGACGATCGGCCTCTACGACGGTTCTCAGGCGAACAACGGCCACCTGCAGGAACTGCCCGACCCCGTCACGAAGATGGTCTGGGGCTCGTACGTGCAGGTCAGCCCGAAGACCTTCAAAGACAACAGCCTCGAGCTCGGCCAGCACGTCGAACTCACGGTGAACGGCAAAACGCGCACGTTCCCGGTCTTCCTCCAGCCCGGCCTGCATGACGACGTCATCGCCGTGCCGCTCGGTTACGGCCGCTCGGAAGCCGGCGTTGTCGGAAATGAAGTCGGAGCGAACACCTTCCTCTTCTCGCAAATCGCAGAAGACCGTCAGATCTTCGGTGGCATCGCCATCGAAGCTGCGAAGGCGCTCAACACCGGCGAGAAGCTTGCGACCGTGCAGGGGGCCGACATCATCGACCTCCACCGTCGCGGCCTCTTCGGCAAGGCTTCGCTCGAGGACTACAAGAAGAATCCAGAAGCTGGCATCCACGCGCACCCGCCGCTCCCCGACCTCTGGGAAGCGCACAACTACTCGGTGCGATGGGGCATGGCGATCGACCTGTCCAAGTGCACCGGCTGCAGCGCATGCGTCGTGGCTTGTCAGGAAGAGAACAACGTACCGGTGGTCGGCAAATCGGGTGTCCTCGAGGGCCGCGAGATGCACTGGCTCCGAATCGACCGATACTTCGAGCTCCCGTATGAAGCGGCCAAGCTCCAGAAGTCGTCGACCAGCGACCCGATGTTCCATCGCGACCCTGTCGTTGCCTTCGCGGACTACCTCGAAGAGCCGCGCGTCGTCTGGCAGCCGATGATGTGCCAGCACTGCGAAAACGCTCCGTGCGAGACGGTCTGCCCGGTTTCGGCAACCATGCACAGCTCCGATGGCCTCAACCAGATGGTGTACAACCGCTGCGTCGGCACCCGGTACTGCGCAAACAACTGCCCGTTCAAGGTCCGTCGCTTCAACTGGTACAACTACAGCCAGGACCGCAGCGACAGCTTCTTCGCTCGCCTCTACCCCGAACTGAAAGAGCACGCGCGACTCAACATCGCCGAGCCTCTCGGAAAGGGAATGAACCCGGAAGTCACGGTTCGAAGCCGAGGTGTCATGGAGAAGTGCACGTTCTGCGTGCAGCGAATCCGACGCGCCAAGTGGCAGCTCCGTAAAGAGAACCGCACCGAATATCGCGACGGCGACGTCGTCACGGCCTGCCAAGAGGCATGCCCCGCGGGCGCCATCGCATTCGGCAACCTCGCCGACGAAAACAGCGCGGTTTCCAAGCTTCACGTCTCGAAGCGTGCTCACACCCCGCTCAAGGACATCGGCGTTGGCTCGTCGGTCGCGTATCTCACGCGTGTCCTCAACAGCGATCGTGACAACGCGCACCATGAGGCACCGCACGGCGAACACGCCGACGGAGCAGCAGAACCCGCAGAAGCAGCGCACTAGTTTTGTTTCGGCGGGTTCGCCCGTCACGTTAGACCAAAGAGTCGAACATGAGCACAACCGCACTCTCAGAACTGAACGGTCAACCGACCGTCGCCGACAAGGCGGGACCTCTCGGTGGTGGCAAAGCCGTCCGAGAACCGCTCGTCACGGGTGGCAAGAGCTACTCCGACGTCAACGACGACGTGGCTGGCCATACTGAAGTTCTCCCGTCCAAGCTGTGGTGGGGCGCGTTTATCCCGTCCCTCATTCTGGCCACGGTGTTCATCAGCTCGATGGCCACTGAAGTCGGAACTGGCGTGGGTGCCACGGGCATCTCGCACCCGGTCGGCTGGGGTAACTTCATCATCAACTTCGTCTTCTGGATTGGTATTGGACACGCCGGAACGCTGATTTCGGCCATCCTCTTCCTCTTCCGACAGAACTGGCGAACGGCGATCAACCGTTCGGCTGAGGCGATGACGATCTTCGCGGTTGCGACCGCGGGTATCTTCCCCATCTTCCACACCGGGCGCCCCTGGTTTGCGGTCTACTGGCTGCTCCCACTGCCCAACGGACGGGGCCCGCTCTGGGTGAACTTCAACTCACCGCTCTTGTGGGACGTGTTCGCGGTTTCGACCTACGGCACGATCTCCGTGGTCTTCTGGTACATCGGCCTGGTCCCCGACCTCGCATCGATTCGTGACCGCGCAAAGCACCCGCTCCGCAAGAAGATCTACGGCCTGATGAGCCTCGGATGGACCGGCTCAGGCCGCGGTTGGCGCCACTACGAGGCCGCCTACCTCATGCTCGCTGGACTCGCGACCCCGCTCGTCCTCTCGGTGCACACCATCGTTTCCTTCGACTTTGCCGTCTCGGTCATCCCCGGCTGGCACACGACGATCTTCCCGCCCTACTTCGTGGCTGGCGCCATCTTCTCCGGATTCGGAATGGTGCTCACGCTGACGATCATCATGCGGAAGGTCTTCAACCTCGAAGACTACATTACGACCAACCACCTCGAGTCGATGGCGAAGGTTGTTCTGACCACCTCCATGGTCGTCGGAACCGCCTACATCACCGAGTTTGCAATCGCGTACTACTCCGGCGTCGAAGGCGAGCGTTTCCACTTCGCGAACCGCCTCTTCGGCCCCTACTGGTGGGCGGCGGCCATCATGTATGGCTGCAACATGGCCGTGCCTCAGCTGTTGTGGGTGAAGAAGATTCGCCGCAGCGTGCCCTGGCTGTTCGTCATCTCGATTCTGGTGAACCTCGGTATGTGGTTCGAGCGCTACGTCATCGTGGTGACCTCGCTTCACCGAGATTTCCTCCCCAGCTCCTGGGGATTCTACGAATTCAAGACCATGGACTGGCTCCTTACGATCGGTTCGTTCGGCTGGTTCATGACGATGTTCCTTCTCTTCTGTCGACTCCTGCCCACCATCTGCATGTTCGAGGTGAAAGCGGTCATGGATCCCGACAAAGCTTCGCGTTTCGCCGCTAAGGAGGCCTCCAAATGAGTGAGGACACCAAGAACGAAAACAACGAAGAGGTCGAAGAGACCTCGGAAGAAGTCGAAACCGAGGAAGAGACGGACGAGTCCACTGATTCGGCCGAACAGCTCGACGAAAACTCTGAGGCGGAAGCTGACGAAGACGCTGAAGGCGACGAAGAAGCTGACTCCGACGAAGACGC
>CAYLMO010000001.1:339327-347323 GCA_964384605.1 uncultured Bradymonadales bacterium
TTCTGACGAAGATGACGCCGACGATTCGGACGAAGTTTCCGACGACGCAGACGACGAAGATGACTCGGATGAGTCGGACGACGCTGCCGACGTAGAAGCCGACGCCGATGACCTCGCGGTTGCTGACGGCGAAGAGGACCCGCACGTCGGCCTCGTTCGCGGAGACCACGTCGAGGGCGTCGCTGCCTACTTCGACCACCCTGACCACCTGCTCTACGCAGCTGCTCAGGTCCGCGACTCCGACTACGAAGCGTTCGATGCCTTCTCGCCCTTCCCCATTCACGGAATGGACGATGCTCTCGGCGTGGGCCGCTCTTGGATTCCCTGGGTCACGTTCGGCGCTGGTTCGGCCGGCCTCATGACCGCCATCGGGCTCCAGTTCGGAATCATGGGCTTCGATTGGCCGATGAACTTCGGCGGCAAGCCGTTCATCGCATGGCCTTCGTTCGTCCCAATCATGTTCGAGCTCACCGTGCTGTTCGCCGGTGTCATCACCGGGCTCACGATGCTCAAGGCGGCTGGATGCTTCCAGAAGCCATTCATCATCGACACCGAAATCACGAACGACCGATTCGTTCTCTGGATTTCGGCCCAAGATGACAACTTCGACCGCGAGGGAGTCATTGAGTTCATGAAGGAACTCAACCCGAGCGAAATCCGTACGATCAAGAAGGATGCGTGACGCCATGAAAACCTGGACACGACACGCGAAATGGCTCGCACTCGCCCTCCTCGCCGTAGGCAGCCAAGGCTGCCTCGATTGGTGGCCCGAAATCGGAATCCCCGCTGGCGAGAAGCCGTGGGGTGAGTTGAACCCGATTCAGGGCATGCACACCAATCCGTCCTTCAAGGACCAGGAAGAAGGTGCGATGACCTACCCGCCCGCCGAGACCAACCCGATCGACTTCGGTAAGGATCCTGGCGTCAATGCAGACGGAACTGTTCGTCCTGGAATGGACAACCCCGTCGTGATCTCCGAATCGACGCTTCGCTACGGCAAGCTGATGTACGAGACCAACTGCATCGTTTGTCACGGGCCTGAAGGCTCGGGCGACGGGTACATCTCGGCGAAGTGGCCGGCGGCGTTCCCGAACCTCTACTCCGACAAAGTGCGGCAGTACGACGACGCGCAGATCTACGCGATCATCTCGCACGGTCAGGGCACGATGGGCAGCTACAAGAGCCAGCTCAAGCCGCTGGAGCGCTGGGCTGTCGTGAACTACGTGCGCGCTCTTCAGCGTGCTCAGTACCCCGAACCGACGGACCTCGCTCGCGTCTCTGAATGACTTCTGTGAAACGACTCGGCCGACGATTCGGCCACGTCGCAAGGCAATAAGATGGCACACGACCACGACATCCGAGCACCCAAGCGATTCGAAGTTCCGAAGAACTTCCAGAACGCTTGCATCGCGCTCATCGTAATCGGCTTCGGTACCTTTGCGGCCGCTTATTTTGCGGGTGGAGATTGGAAACTCCACGCGTGGAACGGCTACCTCATCGGTTTCTGGTTTACGCTCAGCCTCGGGCTGGCTGGACCATTCATCAATTCGACGCAGCACCTCTCCATCGCGGGTTGGTCGGCGTCGATTCGACGAATCCCCGAAGCCTACGGCGCCTACATCCTCCCGGCGGCAGTTCTGTCGCTCGCGGTCATGTTCGGCGGCGGCGCGGCGAAGCTCTACCACTGGTGGGACCCCGCCTACGTCATGAGCGACCCCATCCTCGCCAAGAAGGCCGACTTCCTGAGCCACAACTGGTTCTGGGGCGCGACGATCCTCTCGTTTGTCTCTTGGATCGGTATCTACGCTTGGATGCGCAAGGTCTCGGTCGCACAGGACGAAGACGGCTCGTACGACAAGACCAACCTGTCGAAGCTCATCAGCGTGCTGTTCCTGGTGGCCTTCGTGGTCGGATTCTCGATTATGTCATGGCACTGGATCATGGGACTCGAGCCTCACTGGTTCTCGACCATGTTCTCGGTCTACGCCTTCGCTGGCCTCTTCCAGTCGGGTCTCGCACTCACCGTGGTGCTCGTCCTTTGGCTCAAAGACCGCGACTACTTCGGCGACACCGTCGGCGAACGACAGATTCACGACCTCGGGCAGCTCATGTTCGGGTTCACGGTCTTCTACGCGTACATCGGATTCTCGCAGTTCCTGCTCATCTGGTACGCGAACATCCCTGAGGAAGGCATCTGGTACGTCGCACGTGGCGTCGCACCTGAATTCTCGACCGGTTGGGGCTGGGCAACGCTCGCTCTCCCGTTCCTGAAGTTCATCGCGCCGTTCCTGATTCTGCTTCCGCAGAACAACAAGAAGAACAAGTTCAATATCCTGCGCTACGTGGCTTACTGGCTCCTGTGCATGCAGCTCTTCGAGGTTTGGTACTGGGTCGCTCCGACGCCGCACGGCGAAGGACTGGCGGCAACGCCGACGCCTCCGATCATCGAACTGCTCGTCTCGCTCGGATTCATCGGACTCTTCGGCTTCGTTGTGTCGCGTGCGCTCGCCGCCGCGAACCTCGTGCCGACCAAAGATCCGTTCCTGCACGAGGCTGTGGAGCATCATCACCATGGCACCAAGCCGCCCAAGCCCGAGAGCATCAAGATTTCGTAAGCGCTCGAGATTTCGAATTGGGCGTGTTTGAACGCCCGTAGAGGTCAAACGACTTCGACGACACGGAAAGTTGGAATGACGTACTCAACGCTGAAAAAGGGACTCACCGGAGCACTCGTGCTCGGTGGCCTGTGCGCCCTTCTCCCGGCCACGCAAGACGCGGCGGCCCAGGCAATCGGTGCTCGCAAGCTCGACAATATGCTCGTAGCGACGCCCCAGAAGCTTGAACGCGGGAAGGCCGTCTACGCGCAGAACTGTGCGCAATGTCACGGCGACAACGGTCAAGGTGGAGCCGAGTTCGGACAACAGTTCGACCCGCCTGCACGTGGATTCGCTGATGCCGTCTACAATTATGGCGGCGGCAAGGTCGCAATCTACGAGGCGATCTCCAAGAAGGGGATCGTTCCCGGCCACCCTGTGTTCGGCTACCTCGCCTACCAGGACCGTTGGGCGGTGACGCACTACGTGCGCAGCGTCGGACCGACCGAAACGCTCACCGACAGCGCCGAAGCGCTCGAGCGAGCTTACTTCGAGGCCGAGAACGGCTACTGCCAGGACGAGATCAAGCAGACCCTCGCCTCCAAGGTGGAGTTCAAAGGCGAAGAGCAGCTGAAGGTCGCCGAAGAGATTTACGGCGCTCAGTGTGCATCGTGCCACGGTGACGAAGGCAAAGGCGACGGCGCTGCCGCTGCCGCGCTCAACCCACCGCCGCGAAACTTCACCTCGGCCGAAGAGGAGTGGTACCGCACGTCGAGCCCACTCTCGATCTTCAACACGCTCGCAAATGGCGCACGTGGGTCGATGGCCGCGTATCCGAACCTCTCCGAAGACGAAAAGTGGGCACTTGCACACTACATTCGTGAAAAGTGGGTTCCCCCGGCGGCAAAGAAGGACGCCACCGACGAGCAGGTGACGGCTGTCTGCCGTACGCTTAGCGCTCCTCCGAAGCCTCCGGCAATCCCGGTGAACGCTGCGATGAAGTTCCTGGTGGAAGATCAGCCGGAACAGCGACGACTCGAGTACACTCGCTTCGGCGCCGCATACGTCAGCCCCACCGCAAACGCCCAGAATGGCGCGTCCGTCTACACGGCCTACTGCGCCGAGTGTCACGGACCGAACGGCTCCGGCCTTGGTGCTGGCGACCCGAACGCAGACAATCTCGGACCGCACGGCGCGTTTCCTCCGTATCTTTACCTGCGCGTGAACCGTCTCATCCCGGCGAAGGCTGGCGGAACGGTCAAGGAATTCGCGACCCGCAGCATGGCTGGCGTTCACACGACGCTTCCGAACATGACGGCAGCTTCGACGCTCACCAACACCCAGTGGACCGACCTTCACGCCTACGTGACCGGTTTCGAGGGTGAGGGCGAGGTCGTCGTTGGTCCAAAGCCGAATCCGGCAGCTCCACAACCGGTCCTCGGACCGGACGGTCAGCCGCTACTCGGACCCGATGGACAGCCGGTCATGCAGGTTCCAACTGAGGAAGCCGCCGACGAAGAGACTGCCGCCACGGAACAGCCAGCAGCCGCGCAACCAGCGGCCGCTCAGCCCGCAGCAGCAGCTCCCGCAGCAAAGCCGGCTGAAGCCGCACCTGCGAAGCCCGCAGCAGCAGCACCCGAGGCAGACTCTTCAGGTTCATCGAACGGACAGCAGTGAGCCGAAGCAAAATTCGCAAACGTTGAATGCGGCCACTCGGTATGAAACCGTACCGACGACGCCAAACGACGATAAGCAAAGGGCATGACGCCCTTAAGAGAAGGACGAACATGGGCAGCAAAGCAACTTGGACGAGCAAAGTGAGAGGGTCGAAGTATCTCCTCCCATCGATGATCGCGCTCGCGCTCCTTGTGGTTCCCGCGCTCGCATTCGCCATCCCAGGCGCAGGCGACTTCACCGCGGTCCACTCTCCGAGCGGTCGCGACATGACGGAGCTTTACAACATCCTCGCCAAGATCTGTCTCGGGATTCTCATTCTCGTCGAGGGCGTCTTGCTCGTGGCGATCGTGAAGTTCCGACGACGTAGCGATGATGAACGTCCCGCGCAGGTTCACGGCCACCTTCCGCTCGAAATCGGATGGACCTTGGCCGCAGCCGTCCTTCAGGTCTACATCGGCGTGAAGACCATCGACGTGATGTTCGAAGTCGAGGTCATGCCCGAAACGACCATGACGGTCGAAGCCATCGGCTACCAGTGGGGCTGGCAGTTCCGCTACCCAGACCATGGCGGCATGCTCACCGACGACCTCGTCGTGCCGGCACACACCAACGTCAAGCTCGAGATCACCTCGCGCGACGTCATCCACTCCATCTTCATTCCGGAACTCGGCGTGAAGATGGACGCGGTCCCCGGTCGCTTCAACTACTGGTGGTTCAACGCCGACGGCCCGGTCAATCAGATCCTCCCTGAGGACCAGAACCGGGTGAAAGTCGAGCGCGAAACCTACAAGCAGACCCGACCTGACTTCGTCGCCGACATCTATGACCTCTTCACCGGAAAGGATTCCTACGAGAATCCCGAGACGGTAGTAACCGGCCTCGAGAACCGCGTGACCTATATGGCGCAGAGCCGACCGATCGAAGAGGTCTCGCCGTACGCCAAGTACGACGCGATCGAGTATCGCGGCATGTGCACCGAGATTTGTGGCAAAGGCCACTACAACATGTACTTCCGTACGGTCGCGATGACCCAGTCGTCGTTCGACCAGTGGCTCAAAGACCAAGCCGAAGGTTCGGGTGAAGTCGACGGTGGTGCGATTTACACCTCGAAGTGCGCGAGCTGCCACGCAGCAGACGGAAATGGCGTCGAAGGTCAGTTCCCGCCTCTCGTCGGTACCCCATGGGTCGTCGACCCCGAGCGCAAAGCAGACCACATCGAGGTCGTGCTGAAAGGCTCTCAGGCCGCTTCGCTCATGGGCGACACCGAGGTCAACGGAGTCGTTTACACCGGCGTCATGCAGCCCTGGGCGGAAGCGCTCAACGATGCTGAAGTCGCTGCGGTCGTGAATCACGAGCGTACGAGCTGGGGCAATGACGGCGGCGAAGTCACGCCAGAAGACGTCGCTGCCTTGCGCGCCGACCTCGGCCTGCCGCCCTTCCCTGCTGGTGGTTCGGATCCAATCCCGATGGCCACCCTCATGACCGAAGGCAAGCGCGTCTACGAAGCATGCGCGACCTGCCACGGCAACGACGGACGTGGACTCGAGTCGGTCCCGAACCTCGCAGGCAACAAGCTTGTCCTCGAGAACGGTGCCGAGTTCGTGAAGCTCATGGAGCTCGGAACGCCGAAGCACTCGCCGATGGGCAAGACCATGACGGACCTGCAGCTCACGTCGCTCCTCGCTTACGTGCGTAACTCGTGGGGCAATGAAGCGACGCCTGCGACCATCGACGAAGTGGTGCGCTTCCGAAACGAAGCGAAGTAACAACTCGAGTCTGCCTGCGCAGCTCACCAAGAGAGTTTTCTCGCTCAAACGGACTTTGGGCGAAGCCAGATAGGAAGAACGATGTATTTCAAAAACGCACCCGGATTTTTGAGCCCCCTCAGCAAAGAGGGAGAAGAATCCTACCTCCACTACTTCAAGGAGTGGGCGTACAGTACCGACGCGAAGCGCATCGGCATCATGTACGTCGCCTTCTCGGTGGTGATGGGAATCCTCGGGCTGTTTCTGTCGCTCCTGATTCGCGCTGAGCTCGCTACGCCGGGCTTGGACGTCATGTCGGACGACTTCTACATGACGCTTCCGGGGATGCACGCCACGGCGATGATCTTCTTCTTCATCATCCCGGCGTTCTTCGGTTTCGGTAACTTCGTCGTGCCCATCCAGGTGGGCGCGCCCGACATGGCATTCCCGAAGCTGAACCTTGCGGCGTTCTGGATTCTGCCGCCGTCCGCGCTCATCGTGTTCTCCTCGTACATCGTGTCGAACGCGCCGCAGTTCGGCTGGACGGGCTATCCGCCCCTCTCGAACTCCGTCTACTCGCCGATGATCGGTGCCGACCTCTGGCTGATCGGCCTGGTCCTCGTGGGTACGTCGTCGACGATGGGTGCCGTGAACTTCCTCGCGACCGCACTCAACATGCGCTGCAAGGGCATGACGCTCTTCCAGATGCCGCTGATGACTTGGGCCGTGGTGGTCACGAGCTTCCTCGTGCTTGCTTCGACGCCCGTCCTCACGTCGGCCCTGCTGATGCTGAACCTCGAGCGCCTCTTCCCTGAGACGTTCTACTTCTTCTCACCGCAGGGCGGTGGTGACCCGATTCTCTATCAGCACCTCTTCTGGTTCTACAGCCACCCAGCCGTTTACATCATGATCCTGCCGGGCTTCGGTATGGTGAACGAGATCATCCCGACGTTCTCGCGGAAGCCGATCTTCGGCTACACCGTGATGGCGTGGTCGATGGTCGCGATTGCCTTCCTCGGCTTCATCGTGTGGGCGCACCACATGTTCACCTCGGGAATCGGCCTCTACGTTCGCGTTGGCTTCATGTTCCTGACGATGCTCATCGCGGTGCCGACCGGCATCAAGATCTTCAGCTGGATCGCCACGATGTGGGGCGGCTCGCTCGACTTCAAAACGCCGATGCTCTACTCGATCGGTTTCCTGGCCATGTTCACCGTTGGCGGCCTTTCGGGCATCGTGCTCGCGTCTGTCCCGGTCGACATTCAGCTCCACGACACCTACTACGTCGTTGCGCACATTCACTATGTGCTGGTCGCTGGTTCGGTCATGACCATCTTCGCGGGCGCCTACTTCTGGTTCCCGAAGATTACGGGCAAGATGTACAACGAGCGTCTTGGTCAGGTGCACTTCTGGCTCACGGCGATTTTCATCAACGTGACCTTCTTCGTGCAGCACTACCTGGGCGTGAAGGGGATGCCTCGCCGCTACGCGGACTACGACCCGGCGTTCTACGAACTCAACCTCGTATCGAGCATCGGCTCGTTCGCACTTGCTGCGGCCCAGCTGATCTTCTTCTACAACATGATTCACAGCATGTTGCGTGGACCGGCGGCTGGTCCCAACCCATGGGTTGACACGACCAGCCTCGAGTGGAAGCTTCCGTCCCCGCCGGACCACCACAACTTCCACGAACCGCCCGTTTGGGAGCCGATCATTCGCCATCACGGCAGCGGCGACCACGGCGATTCGCACCCGGCTCCGGCCGAGTAATTCTTGTCCCGGGCCACGTTGGTCCGAACACTGACGCACTGCTTTTTGAAAGCGAGATTTGAAGATGGCGACACACGAAGCCCACGATGAAATGGCCATGGTCGGCGAGGAATCGCTCGGCGTGACCAACGGCAAGGTCGGCATGTGGACCTTCCTCGTCATGGACGCCATGACGTTTGCAGGATTCCTCGCCGGCTACGCCCGACTTCG
>CAYLMO010000002.1:0-81492 GCA_964384605.1 uncultured Bradymonadales bacterium
ATGGTTGGGAATGCGCGCTCGTCCAGCGGATATGCCGGTTGGAGGACTTCCGGTTCTGATTCAGATGGTTGGGAATGCGCGCTCGGGGAATGCGCGCTCGTCCAGCGAATATGCCGGTTGGAGGACTTCCGGATGGGGTTATGGGTTGCGGTGGCGGTATCGGCTGATGGCGAAGATCGCGGCCATGACGACGAGTGCGCCGGCTACGGTGAACACGGTTGGGACTTCGCCGAAGAGCAGGACGCCCCAGACGAACGCGAACACGACCTGAAGGTAAGTCATCGACGTCGCGCGGGCGGCGGTCTCGAGCTTGAGGCCTTGGGTCATCCGCACCTGAGCGACCTGCGTGGCGCAGCCAATCCCGAACAAGATGAGAAGCTCCCACCAGTTGGGTACGTAGCCGGTTGCGACCGCGAAAGGCAGCAGGATGGGGGTCGCGACCAGCGGGAACCAGAAGACGACCACGATGGGTTCTTCGGTTTCGCCGAGCTTTCGAACGAGGGTGTAGGCCATCGACGCAACGAACGCCGCGGTCAGGGCGACTAGTACTTGCGTGAGTTCCAGAGGGGACTCGCCGCCAAAAAGGAAGGTCGGGCGAGCGATCAGGGCGACGCCGACGAGCGACGCGATCGCACCTAGGACGTCGATTCGATGAAGGCGCTCGCCCAGGAACAGTGCGGCCCAAATGCCCACGAAGACCGGATTTGTGTAGAAGATCACCGTGGCGTCGGCCAGGGGCATCTCGGTGACGGCCCAGAAGAAACAGACCAGGCCGATCGTGCCCAAAACGCCCCGTGCGATGAGCAGGCCGCGCCGATTGCCCCACGGACTGATCCCCAGTTTTTTGATCCAGACAAAACTGAGTACGAGCGCGACCGCTGCGCGTGCGAGCACAATTTGCTCCACGGGCACGGTGCGACCGGCGAACTTTACCCCGACGCTCATGAACGAGAACCAAAAGGCTCCTTCGATCATGTAGCGCAGGCCTTTGCTGAGGAATGGCGCGGTGCCTTCCTCGGACTCTGAGGACATCTTTACTCCCAGAGGATGTCGAGGGCTTCCTCACCCCATTGTTCGAGGGTTCCGAGTTCCCACGCGAGGTGGAGAATCGTGTACCGATTGCGAATGTCTTTGCTGTGGATGACCGACCGGAGCGCGCGATCGCGGTCGATGCCGAGGTGCGAGAATCGGATTGGGGCGCCGCAAGAGGCCAGTTCGTCTTCGATCTGCTGGCGAGTTCGAAGCGTGGCTTTGACGGCCGTGCGAATGTCATCCCACTTCTCGATCAGCAGCTGGAGGCGGGCTCGGAGGTCTTCCGGAGACGGGTAGCCGGGTTGGGCGTGCTTCACGACGGCGTCGTAGAGGACGCCGAATCGGTCGCGCAGAAGCGCGTCGTATTCGTCCCATGGTTGAAGCCGAGCGACCGCCGCATCGACGTCCACGTCGCTTGCCTTCATGGCGAGGAACTTCTCGTAGAAGTGTGCGCTGGTGAGGGTGCCAACGCCGACCTGGCAGCCGTGGAAATCGTAAGGGAGGTCGTAGGCGTGCGCCGTCATGTCGATGAAGTGAGAGATCAGGTGCTCACCGCCTGAAGCCGGGCTGGAAGAGCCTGCGACCGCCATGGCGAAACCGCTGAGCATGAGCGATTCGGTGAGTCCGGCAACGGCGTCTCGATCTTTGTTCGGCAGTTCGGGTGCGACGCCGTCGAGCATGGCTGCGCCGGCCTCGATGATCTCCATTGCCTGAGCCGAGTGTGGCGTGCCGTTGAGGATGTGGGACATGCCCCAGTCGGAGTTCGAGACGGGCTTTGAGATGAGGTCGCCGAGGCCGCTCTGCACCATTCGCTGAGGAGATTCGGCCATCACGTCGATGTCTGCGGAGACGACGATTGGCGCGTGGCAAGGCTGCGTGGTCTTCACGCCATCGCTCAGGATGGCGGAGATCGCCGACGTGTAGCCGTTCATGCTGGGGGCAGTCGCGTAGCAGGCAGCGGGTACGCCCGCGCGGTATGTTGCCATCTTGACGATGTCGTTGAGCGTTCCGGACCCGACGGCGATGCCGGCGGCCGCGCCGGTCTCGTCGATTGCCACTTGGAAGGCTTCGCACCGGTCGTCGTCGCACATGGGGTGCTCTTCGCCATCGTGGAGGGGGGCGTCCCAGCGTTGGACGTCGAGGCCGCGGGCGTTCATCTCTGCGACGAGTGCTTCGCCGGCGACGCGCCAGGTATTCTCGTCGACTGCGACGAGCCACAGGCCAGCCGGGAGGTGTTCTTCGAAGGCGTCGACGGTGGGCGAGATGGCATTTTTCTCGACGATGACACTGCGCGTGTCGAGGATCGCAGCGTAGCGTTGGAGAATGTTGTTTGTGATATCGCTCATGGATGGAACTCGCGGGGCCGAATGGAACTGATCGAAACGATCGTGGGGTATTTGAGCGGACAGGCCGTGTGGTGGGGCTTGTGCGTGGTCATGTTTTCGTCGGCGGTGGAGTATCTGTTTCCGCCGTTTCCAGGTGATTCGGTGACGTTGGTCGCGTCGGTGTTGATCTCGGCAGCGAATTGGCCGTGGTACGGCGTGTTCGGTGCTGTGATGCTCGGGAGCCTCGGAGGATGCGCGATCAACTGGTGGGTCGGGCATTGGATCGGCGCGAATCCCGACCGCGATACGATGCTTCACCGGTGGTTGCGCAAGCCGAAGGTTGCAGAGCGATTGGAGGCGATCAAGTCCCAATTTTCGCGGCGTGGGCCTTGGTTTATCGGTGCGAATCGTTTCATTCCAGCGTTTCGCAGTTTGTTCTTCGTGGCGGCGGGGATCTCGGGGTTGAGATTGTCGGTGGTATTGTTCTGGGCGGCGGTCAGCGCGGCCTTATGGAATGCCGCGATCCTTGCGGTCGGATCCGCCGTCGGCTATAACCTCGAGGTACTAGTCGGATTGCTGGAGGACTACACCAGCGCGGTATACGCGATCGCATTGATCGGCCTCGCAATATGGGCCGCAACGCGGTTTTTCCGTCGCAGTACATCGGCCTCGTGACCCCGAATTCGCGAGACGGTTTTCGTCGAATCCTTTCGGGAAAAAAATTGCCCGGTCGGCACCGTCGGCTTATAACGAATTCATCGGGAACGACCCCGAGGAATCCAAGCGCCGAAACCGCCCCGCAGGCGGTCCACGACCGACACACCGCCCCCCGACTCGAATGCGTCCTGCGGAGGCCGCGTTTAAGGAAGGAACGAAGTTGACTGACGACAAGCGACATTTGAAGGGACGTACTTCGACGGTCACCGAAGAGTCCGAACCGAACTTCGAGACACTGACTCCTGAAGAGGAGAAAGTGCTCCGAATGCTCCACGGCCTCTCCGAAGACGACGGACACGCCCTGAAGTTCGCCCTTGGTGCAGACGACGACGCCCGGGCCAAACTTGCGATGATGGAGAAGAACCTCGTCGACGCCTTCCAGTGGGGTGAAACCGACCGCATGGAAGTCTCCGAGGAGCATATCTCGGCGAAAGCGAAGATCATCGAGAAGCTGCGCGACGCGTAGATCTCGGCCAAGAAGCAAAAAGGCGCTCCAAACGGAGCGCCTTTTTTTTGTGCCTGGTCAATCTTCAGGCGGCTCGCCCGAAGGCGCCATTCGCACGATTTTTGGGTCGAATCGAGCGACGACGTCTACCAACTCGGTCTGGTGGGACATCACTTCATCGATGTCCTTGTAGGCGTCAGGCGCTTCGTCGAGGCCGGCTGACATCAGCGTGACGTCGTTCGCTTCGAGCTGCTTCTTCACCTTGGACCACGTGTTCGCGTTCTTGGCGGCGGTTCGCGACATTTGCCGGCCAGCACCGTGCGAAGCCGATTCGAGCGACTCGGAGTTGCCCTTTCCGCGGACGACGTAGCCCGGCGCTACCATCGAGCCAGGGATGACGCCCATCACACCTTCGCCGGCTGGCGTCGCGCCCTTTCGGTGCACGATGACGTCTTCGCCGTCGTGGGTCTCTTTCCACGCGAAGTTGTGGTGGTTCTCGATGTCCGCGAGCACCTTTGCGCCGAGTGACTTCGCTACGTGCTCGTGGATCACGGCGTGGTTGGCTTCCGCGTACCGGCCCATCATGTTCATGGCGTGCCAGTACTCTTGGCCGTCAGCCGAGTCCATGTCGAGCCATGCGAGGTGCTTGAGCTCCTTTGGCAACTCCGGATGCTTCTCTTGCGCGAGCTTCGAATAGTGGCTCGCCACGCGAGCGCCTACTCCCCGAGACCCGCTGTGCGACAGCAGTCCGACGTATGCGCCGGCTTCGAGCCCCATGTCGTCTTCGGCGAGAGTCACGACGCCGAACTCGACGAAGTGGTTTCCTGATCCCGATGAACCGAGCTGAGACCACGCCTTGTCCTTCATGTTTCGAAGGATCTCGAGCGCGTTCCAGTCCTCTTCGAGGATCTCGTGATCGCGTCGCACCGAAGTGTCGAAGTTCGCTCCGATTCCGAAGCGAGTCTCTTCCTCGAGCACCTTCATGAGCTTGTCCTTCTCACCCTTGAGCTTCCAGAGGGGGAGGTCGAGGACCGTGAGCTTCATTCGGCACGCGATGTCGACGCCGACGGCGTAGGGAATGATGGCATCTTTCGTCGCGAGGACACCTCCGATCGGAAGGCCGTATCCGCGGTGTCCGTCGGGCATGATCGCGCCGCGGTGGGCGACCGGAAGTCGCGTCGCGTTACGCATTTGTTCGATCGCTCCCTGCTCGATGTCTCGCCCGAATCGTCGCCATTTGGCCGGAGTTTCGCGCTCGACGAATGCTTTCTCGTCCGACGCGATCATGAACTTCGCGAGCTCGCCGAAGACCGGGTCATTACGGAACTCGGCGGGCTCGGCGGCGACGGCACGCATCCGAGTTCGAATGTCGCCAACTTTCATGCCTTCGTTTCGCGCATCGCCGATGAGGCCGAGCGCTAGCGACATGATTGGTCCACGTGGGATTCCGAGGTTTTCGAGTTCTCGCGCTTTCACTTTTCGTCTCCTGTTGAGAGTTCGACCAAAGTAATAGCGAGGGCCGTGCCAACTATACCATATCGCGCCTGGAGGCTCTCCGTGCGGGTCTTGCACTGGAGGCTCTATGATTCTGGATAGTTTCTATCGATGGTTATCGAACACGTCGACTTAGAAGCCGTACACGATGTTCTTCGTGCCGAACTCCGCGCAGAGGGCGCGGGTTGCTCCAACTGCTGAGCGTGGCACCACGAACTTACGGTCCTTGAAGACCTTGTAGCCCATGTTGACCCGTGCGCGGGCAAACCGCTCCCTGGTCTCGGCATCGACCGGGTTTTTCGACAGGAGGTCGATGAAGGGGTCGTTCTCGCGGGTCTCTTCGATGTCGTAAGCCGTCTGGTCGAGCGAGAACGTCGCGAGCCATCCGTGTTCCTCGACGAATGGTCGAAGTTCCTCGGGGGTGTCTGTCGCGACGCCGCCCAGATCGAAATAGATCGGGCCGATGATCCCCTTGATGACGCGTTCGACACTCATGCCTTCCATCGTCTGGATCTTTGCAAACGTCATCTCGGAGTCGAGCGAGGTGAACTGGTAGATCAACGCCTGAAATGCTTCGGATTGGCGAGCGATGTCGCCGTCTTCGACCCGAACGGCGCCGCGGTATTTCGCCCCTTGCTGCGCAAGGTCGATCGAGTATCGGACGAAGAGTCCCGACGCATCGAGCTTGTCGAGCACCACGTGGAAGTAGCCAGTGGCGGTGTTGCCGTCGACCCGTCGCAACTTCACGTTCATGTCGCCGAGCGTCGCCGTCGCCGACCCCTCAATGGCGCTGTAATAGTCGTGTTTGGCGAGCTGTTTCGCGAAGATCGAGTCGGGTCGTTCCCGAGCCTTTCGTTCGAGTTCGAGCCGGTCGCCGAGCTGCTTCAGCTGGTCGGAGGCCAGCGCAACGTCAGTCTGAACCCGCGTCCATTCCTTGTAGGTCGGCAGGCCTGACCGCGTATCGACATCAACTCCGCCGTAGACGCCTTGATGCCGCGAAGGATGCATCGCGTGGAGGTGGGCCGAAACCGCGCGTGCGTCGGGGTAGTACGCGTTCAGACGCGCGCCACGCATCACGCGCATCACGCCGTCGAGGTAGTCCCGCTCGTGCTCGCCGGACAACGAAATTGACGGCACCCGCGTGCCCGCGATGAGTTCTGCATCATCGATCGACATGGCTCACCCGTCTGACTGTGCCGGCTCTTCCACCGTCGCCGGCGCTTCAACCCCATCGCCAGTGTCGAGCACGACCTGCTCCTCCATCTCGGCGGCGAGCTTGTCGATCTTCTTGGCGAGCGCCCCCGACAGTGCGCCATCAAGCTCGAGGTCTTCCATGACCTGGTTGTGCAGGTTGTTCTCGCGGAGCGCTTCCTCGGTTTCGGCGTCGTACAGATCGAGGTCTTCGATCATCGAATCGACGTTCTCGCGGAAGTAGCTCTGGGTCTCGGCCACGAATCGCGTCGTTTCGTTGATCGATTCGGTCATTGCGTCCAGCGATTGCTTGAGTTCGAGCATCACGACGGAGGCATCGGCAGCCGCGCCGATCGCCTGAATCTGCCCGCTGATGAGGTCCATCTTCTCGCTTGCTGCCGTCACGTAGCGCGTGATGTCGGACTGCAGATGGGCGATGGTATCGGCGAGTTGTCTGGTGTTGCGCTTGAGCTTGTCGAGTCGCTCTTCGGCGGTGGAGTAGAGTTTCAGTCGGGTCGTGTGTTCGGCGAGGAGGCGACGGGTCTTGTCGAGCTCCATCTGGAGCTTGCGCTCTTCGGCAGTGTCTCGGTTGAGCTCGATCTTGGCTTCGAGCTCGGTGCGGAGCTCTCGTAGCTCGAGCACATACTCACCCGCGCGCTCCTCGTTTTCGGCAGACGAAACGATCTTCTCATTGAGCCGGTCGATCTCGTCGAACAGGTCGATCTTCGCGGCTTCGAGTCGGTCGGCAAACTCGGCGGCCTCTTTCAGGCGGACCGAGCTGATCTCGTACTGCCGGCGGAGCAGGTCTTCGATGGAGCGGCGCTCCATCGTCGGGTCTTTCACCCACGGCAGCCACTTGAAGAGGTTGACCAGGAAGCTCTTCTCTTCGCGAGCGTTGGCCAGCGACTTCGAGATCTCTCGGAGGCGGTTCATCTCCTCGGAGAGGGCAGACTGCAGCTCCGTGTTCCGTGTTCGGAGCGCGTTGAGGTCTTGCAGGCGGCGATCCTGAAGATTCCGTTCGCGCGAGATGGTCTCCTCGAGCTTGCGGACCGAGATCCCTTCACCCGAGTAGGTGACCTTCTTCTCGAGCAGTTGTCGGGTCGATTTCTCCATGTTGTCTCCCGTGGCGTTCGGCCGCATTGAAACACGTAATCGCGAAGGATGTCGACCATCGCAAGCGGATCTCGGCGGTGTCTCTTGTGACGTTTGGGTTACGGCCTAGAAAAGCTTGCAACAACTTGCGCAGCGCAGGGTTGCGGGCACGCCGAGTGCCTGCGAATACCGTGGTTCATGGTCGAGTCGCACACCGGGTTTTAGGGAAAGCACGCCGGGGGCGACACACCGACGCTGCTGGGTGGTTTGATCGCGGTGCTGAGGTATCGTGTTGCCGAACTCCAGACCTGACGGGCGCCGAGTTCCGTCCCGATGCGACATGCTCCCGCGGACATTCGCGCTCGACCAAGTTTGACCCTGTGATGGATAGCTCATGCATTTGCGACATGTAGTACTGCTCGCCTTTTTCACGCTCGCGGCATGCAAAGGTCCCGAGCCAGTCCCCGACGATTCGACGACGAAGACGCCCGATGGAGCAGCGGAGCAAGCCAGTTCCGACGCCACGGAGTCGCCGAAGCGGATCATCCTGTTCATCGGTGATGGAATGGGGGTGGGCGCGGTAACGGCCGCTTCGTACGCGAAGGGGGGGCCGCTCGAAATGATGTCGATGCCCCACGTCGCGTGGATGCGAAATCACGAGTACGAGTACATCACCACCGATTCGGCGGCGTCGGCGACTGCCTTCGCGACCGGCCACAAGACGCACTTTCAGGGCGTCGCCGTGAAGCCTGGCACGACGGTCGAGACCGAAGCTGATCCGGCCAATCACCTCGGTTCGGTGCTCAAGGCAGCCGAAGCAAACGGCATGAAGACCGGACTCGTCGCGACGAGTCGCATCAACCACGCCACTCCCGCGGCGTTCGTCGCCAATCGCCACTATCGAAAGCAGTACGACGAGATCGCGCTCGATATGTCGAAAACTGGCGTCGACGTGCTCGTCGGCGGCGGAAGCGACTTCTTCGACAAGCGCGACGACGGCTTGAACCTTTTCGAGACGTTCGAGGCCGACGGATACACGGTCGCCCGGACCGCCGAAGAAGTTCGCGCCGCGTCGCAATCAGCAGACAAGATGGTTGGCTTGATGCACCCGAAAGACATGCCGTACGCGTCGACCGGCAAGCGAGCGATGAGCCTCGCCGAGATGACCTCGCGGGCGATCGAGGTACTCGATCGGAACAACGACAAAGGGTGGTTCCTGATGGTCGAAGGGTCGTTCATCGACTGGTGCGAACACGACCTGGCGCCATCGTGCACCGTGAGCGAGACCCTCGACTTCGACGAGGCAGTGAAGGCCGGTCTCGACTATGCCCGCGCTCGCAAAGACACGCTCGTCATCGCGACGGCAGACCATGAAACAGGCGGAGTGGCCGTGCTCGACCCGCGGTACGTGACGCGGATGTCGAAATCGTTCGGCGACGAAGAAGCGGTGGCCGCGGCGTCGGCGCCTCCGAAGCTCGACCCGCCGATGGAAGTCGAACGCCTCCCGGGTCAGTTCCCCGTTGGCTCCGGCAATGCGACACCGGCCTGGGAGCCAGTCGAAGGCGGCGAGCCTGTGTTCGGGCTCGATTCGCTTGCCGATCGTCGATACTCGATCACGTTCGGTCACCTCTCGGTGCAGAGTCGGACCATGGTGAAGCCAGGCGAACAGCGAGACTTCTTTGGGGCGCACACCACGACGCACGTTCCGCTCTTCGCCGAAGGCCCCGCAGCCAACTACGTCGTCGAAGGCCGCGACAACGCGACGCTCGGCCAGCACCTCATCGAGCTCGTCGGAAAATCGGCTGTGAAAGCCAAACCACCGCAGCCCAAGTCCAAGCCGAAGAACGTGATCGTGATGATCGGTGACGGCATGGGGATCAACGCAATCACCGCGGCTTACTACGCGAACGGCGGGCTGTTCATGACCGAAGCACCCGTGTCGGGCATCGTCTCGACCCATGCTGCGGACCGCGTGGTGAACGACTCGGCCGCTTCGGCCACGGCTATCTCCACGGGCCGTCGTTCGCTCGGCGGCGCGGTTGGGATGGCGGCCGAAGGTGGCAGCCTGGTGAGCGCCGAGACCATCCTGGAACGCGCCGAACGGCGAGGCCAGCGTACCGGCCTTGTCACCACCACTCAGCTCGCCCACGCCACGCCAGCTTCGTTCTACGCCCACACGGAGAAGCGTGGCTCCACCGACGAGATTGCGAAGCAGTTCATCAATATGCCGGAACGCATCGAAGGCTCCGACGGAGTCGACATCGTGGTCGCAGGAGGCCTCGAAGACTTCGGTGCCGAACAGCAGAAAGCGCTCTCGGACGCCGGGTACGAAGTTCGCACCGAGTGGAGCGACGAAGTGCCGAAGTCCCGATCCGTCAGCATCCTTGCTCCGAAAGGTCTTCCGAGCGCAAGGATTCGGCACCGCGATGGTTCCGATGCGACCCCCACGCTGGCTACGATGACGCAGGTCGCGCTCGATTCACTCGTAGCTCAGTCCGGCGAAGAGGGATTCTTCCTGATGGTGGAAGGGGGGCAGATCGACTGGCTGCTTCACTCCATGGTCACCGACTCGACGCTCGTGGACGAGATCGTCGACTTCGATCAGGCCGTGGAGCTCGTGGTGAAATGGGCAGAGCAACGGGGCGACACTCTGGTCGTCGTGACGGCAGACCATGACCACACCCTCTCGGTGCTCGACAATCACTACTCGTTCAACGAACCGCAGAACTGCCGCGCAGCGAAGTCGTGTGGCGGCACGCACGAGTACCCCGCGATCGATGTCCGAGTTGACGGGATTGCGCACGGCGAGGGGCTGAATGCGCGCGAGCTTCAGGGGGACTACACGCCGCCGAAGCTGCATCTCCAATACGGATGGATCGTGCAGGAAGCCAACGCTCAGAAGAAGGTGTCTGGCCCTCACTCCGCGAACTTCGTTCCGTTGTTCGCGTGGGGGCCCGGAGCAGCTGCATTCGGCGGCTATCTCGACCAGCCAGACGTCGGAGTTCGGCTGTTCGAGGTTGGCGGATACTCAGAGTAGCCGCAGCACGCGCCCCTGAAATTCGATCTCGTGCAGATTCGTGACGGCTGTGTAGTCGTAGTTGATCTGCGCGTATGCGCCGAGCAGAAGCCAGGTTCGGCGTTCTTTGTCTTCAGGTTCGGCGAGCGTTGAAGCGACCACCGGATGCGCCTTGTTGAAGACCAACATCGGGCTGGTGTGCCAGTCGACGTACCGCACGAACTCACCGTCACTGAAATTAAGCTCCATGTTGCCCAGTCTGGCGCGACCGTCGGCTTCCGGCATTAAAAAGAAGATGCCGATTCGTTGGGCTGTCGGCAGATTGTCCGGTCGCAACTGCTGCAACATGCTCGAGATCCAAGGTCCAAGCTCGGTCTCCGCGATCGCCGATTCCTCGATGACATCCTCGGCGGTCGAAGCTGGGCTGTGAACTCGATGCGGGTCGAGCGTCTTGTCGAGCCAGGCCTGCAGGTATGCAGGTGCATCGGAGGCCAGCCGCGCGCGGGCCGGGTCTGAGCCGTCGTCCACACCATGAATCGCGAACTCCCGAATGAATCGCAGCGCAGCCACCGAAATGCCCTGATCGGTGGGGAAGAGCGGGAGGTCTACAATCGCACTGGTGAGCGCATCCTGCACGGCGAAGGACACTTCGCCCCACGGCTGTCGCGTGAACGAAATGCTCGCACTCGCGAACTCCAACAGGTGGATCACCTGAGCTTCGTTGGTCTCGCGCGTCATCACCATCGTCACGAGCCGACGCATGAGACCTTCGCTCGCTTGTCGCAGCTCGACGACGAGGTCCGCATTGGCTGCACGACTTCTGCCGCTGAGGTGAATCATCCCGACGACGCCGAACCTCGCCGAGATCGACTCGATCGTGCCTACCCGCTGCGATTCGGCGTCGACGATCGCGATGGCGGGGTTGGCGACAGAGTCTTTCGGAATGCCGAGCCGTCCCACCCCGAGCGGGGACTCGAAGTTCATCTCGACCAACATCTCCGCCGAATCGAACTCGATCTCTTGGCCGACGGGGTAGTCCATGGTCGCGTGCACTGGGTACGCGCGACGAAGGGCGTGGTACGCAAAGGGATTCATCGCGATCGTGTCGTACTCGGCGTCTGGATCGGACTCGTATCCGAGTTCGGCCAGGTCGGCACAGTCGACGGACCAGCCGTCGGCCATACGCAATCGGCCCTCCCGGTGGGCGCTCGCAATTTGGCGGTAGCCGACTGTCGCGCCGTCGGTCGCACGGAAGAGCGGAATCTCGAAGAGCCAGCTCGGCTGTGATTCGTCGTCGAATTTGCTGGTGACGTACCAGATGAGGTGCCGTGAAGCCTGCCGGCGCAGTTCCATGTCGAGCTCGGCATCTGGGAACGAGCCCAGAAACACGTGCATGAGCCGATTGACGATCTGCTCTTCGGTTTCGGCGTCCGGCTTCGTTCGGCCCTCGGTCAGAAGTCCCTTCGTCGCGTCGCCGGCCGGCAGGTAGATGTCGCGAACGACGTGGTCACCGATCCGGGCCAGCTCGTCGCGCCCGTCGATACGGATGTAACTGCCCTCGCCAACCAGCCCGACCATCATCCGTTCCGAAGCAAGGTCGAGCTTGAGCACTCGGTCAGGGTCAATTCCCGCGAGTGCCGCAGGAACCTCGGGAATGGTGCCGTAGATCAGGCCGTGCTGTTTTTCGAGCATTCGCTCGAGGTCGAGACCGGTGACCGGCTTGCCACTCATCGTCGTGACGAGTGGAACGCGAAGTGCGCGCTGATCGAGCTCGGGTGAGAGGATCGTGAGCACAACGTCTTGTTCGCCCGCTTCATTGGTGCGCAAACGCTTCATTGTACCTCGCGCCAACGCGCCGAGAACGATGCGCGAGAGCGCCGAGTCGGGCTCCGGATCACGTTGGTCGAGCGTCTGAAGGGCGAGTTTTGTCGCACCCTCGAGCTTCGAGGTTGCGTGGAGGGCAATCTGTTCGGCGATGTGTGCTGCAAACGGTCGATGCTCGTGCTCCGAGGCCAGCCGTGTCGGCGAGGCACTCGGAAACTCGATCACGAGGCTGTGACCGGGATATGCCGAGCTGATGTCGCCTCGCCACACCGTTCGGCCGGCTGTTCGGACTTCGGCCTGAAGACTGGTGGCGCCTTTTCGCTCGCTGGGCGTGAAGATGGTGGTTTTCACCTCTGCGGTTGGGTCGCCAACCTCTCTCATCCATCGTTCGAGCGTTGCGTCTACGATCTTTGAGAGCACCCCATTCGGCCCGCCCAGCCATTGCGTGAGTTCGCCGATGGTGAACTGTTCCACTTGTTGCGCGGCGATGACCCAGGGGCGTTCCGGCGGAGTCGACAACGGGCGCGAGTAGAACTCGAGTTCGAACTCGGTCAGCTGGGGGCGCAGCACCAGGTTGTCGCCGGCGAGAAGGCCAACGGTGTCGCTGTCGGTGGCGGAGGAGACGAAGATTGGGAGGTCGAGCTCGGCGCCGAAGCGCTTCGCCATCTCGCGCGCATTCTTCGAAGCGACATCAGCCACCGAGACCGAGATTGCGCCCCCGTTTTGTTCGATGATCTCGCGAATCTCGACCGCGGTGAGCTTGTTTGGTGAGTCGATCAACTCCACTTCGAACGTCGCTCTGCCAGAGCGTCCGCTCGCGAGTTGGCGGGCGTAGGGACGCAGGCGAGCCCACATCTCATTGAAAACCTCATCCTGTACGATCGACGCATGGTCGGCTGTCTTGCGCAGTCGATCGAACGCGATGACCCCGCCGAGACGTTTTCCAGGGAGGAGGTCGTACTTCACCGACTCGACCCAGACTCCGTGGGTCAGAAGCTTGAAGTTCTCCGAGTATGCAGTCGTCGCGATGCCGATGGAGCCGTACAGGTCGCCTTCATCGAACTCGATGGAGCGAGGAAAGCCGAAGAGTTTGGGGACTCGCTGCGTAGTGAATCCGAAGATGGAGTCGTCGTTCACGATGATCGGAATCATCGCCGACAGGCAGCGATTCTCGATGATGCCGTGCTCGCGAATCTGCCCGCCCCCCTTGAGCTTGCCTCGGTTCATGCCGACCACGCTCAAGAACGTACCTTTCAGCGGTTTGTCGGGGCGGCCCACGATCACTTCATCGGTGCGTGTGTGGATCTCCACACGGGTCGTGCCTTCGAGTGTCCCATCGCCCGATTCGATCGTGATTTGCTTCGGTTCGGTCAGGAGCAGGGCGTTGATCCCGAGCGCCAGCTGGCGTGCGTCGGCGATCTCGAGGTCGTCTTTCGAGGCGAACAGGAAGTCGAAAAGCTGACTGAGTTCCGCCTCCGAGAAACCTCCGCCGACATACGACATGCGCACGTCTGAATCAGCGATCGCGAGGTCGATGTACGTCGCGCCGTTCGCGATGGCTGCCTGGATGAGCTCCAGCACATAGTAGTGGGGATCGGCGAGTGCGAACTTTCGCATCTTCTGGATGGCGCTCTGCCGAGCCACCGAGAAGGTGCGTCGCTCCGAGAATTTCGCGCCTTGCTGGCTGCGCGCAATGACTTCATCAATTGACGACATCAGGCACCTCCCGCGAGGAGCATTCCATGGTTCTTCTGCGCCACCCTCATCAACTCACCGTCCTGTTCCAGGTGAGCATCGCGGTCGAGCAGGAGAACGCGCGCCAGGCAATACTCGGCGAGCGCGGGTGATGTTGCGTGAAGGGCGGCCAAACGCACGACGTGGGGATGCTGGCGGTTGACCGCGGCTTCCATCTCTTTGGGGGTGTCCGCGATTGTCGGTCTCCTCATGACGGGCTGAAGCTTCTTCGCCATGACGACCACAGGCGCGTCGGCGATCGGTGCAGCAGGAACGCAGGTAGCGACCGCTTTGTAGTGAATTCCGACTTCGTCGAGCACGCGTGTCGCACCTTCGAGGAGCCCCTTCAAATCGTCGGAGACCTTTTCGTCCACGCGAACCGCGAGATACGCCTGCTCGGGCCGCAGTACCAGCGCCTGAAAGTCGGGAAGCACCTTGAAGCCGAAAAGCCTTTTGACGCTGCCGATGAGCGTCTTTTCCTCGCGCATCGTGACGTATTTGCCGAGAGCATCCCGCACGAAGCCGAGTGGATGCATCGAACTGCCGTGGCGAACGTGCCCGAGCAGTACCGGGACACCGGATTCGTGGAGGCCCTCCGAAAGGCTGGTCGCTTCCTCGGCCATCAGAATCTGACCTTCGCGTTTCATCACCTGCCAGACCGAGCTCGCCGAGAGCACTTCGCCGCCATGAAGTGTCCGAAACACGCGCCGGTCGAGCAGTTTTGCCCGCACGACCTTCTCGGGTTCGTGCATCAGGAACTCGAACAACCGAGCATATTCGTGCATCCGTTCGAGCGTGAAATCTGGAGTTCTGGCTACCTCCTCGATGCGGCTAAGCAGCCCTTCGAGCAACGAGTCGTTGGACACGTCCAACAGTTTGTTCATCACCTTGTGGTAGTGCTCGTCGCGCACGACGGAGTCACGCGACAGCGTGTGCTCCAGATATCGAGATTTGACCTTCACCGACACGAACCTCAACCGAGAGGCGAGGGCGCTCTCGAAGACCTTCTCCCCGATTTCGGTATACGCGAGCGTGAGGCCGCGATTGTAGAAGCCGTAGACGGGAGAAGTCGTGTACGCGAGCGCCATCGTGGTTCCCGGCTCCTCGAAAGCGGTGTGGCAGATTCCCTCGACCGCGAAATCTTCGTTGATGATCTCGAGCTCGGGGAATGCGTCGCCGATCGGACTTCGGTCTTCGTACGTCACCTCGGTCTCGGAATGTCGGCACCAACGTTTGAGGGTGGCGCGTACCCCATCGACCAGCTCGCGATAGCGGTGGTAGTCGCCTTCGAGAAAGATGGTGATCTGAGTGCCCTCCACCGGGTTGTCGAGGGTGGACTTCACGAACGAACGGTCTTCGTGAAAGAGCACTTCCCAGTACTCACCGCCGCGCCCTGTCTGGAGGAGCACGGCCTTTGGTTTGAGCGCGAAGACCGAGACGAACCCGATTCCAAACTTCCCGATCTTGGTCAGATCGTTCTCTTTGGTCGACGCGAAGAGGCGTGTGAGCTGGTTGTCGATGATCTTCTCATCCATCCCCTCGCCGAAGTCGTCGACGTGGAACGCGATGGTGCCCACGTGGCCTTCGCCACGTTCGAACTCAGCCCAGACGTCGACGCGGGATGTGCCGGCGTCGATGCTGTTCTGTACGAGCTCGCGAAAGCAGTCGAGCGCCGACGCAAACTGCGTGACGAGGTTGTCGACGACTCCGCCGATAGCGACTTCGGACGACATGGGTGCTCCTTGCTCGTAGGGCTACTTAAGGTGCGTCGCAGAATTCTTCGCCGGGGAAGTCGGCGGGTGGCTCGCACAGGCCGGTGACTGCGCCGCAGAGGTCGCCGCAGACTTCTGGGTGGCCGGGTGGCGCGATGTCGGGGGCGTTCCAGTCGGCGATGAGCGCGGTGTTGCCGCCTTCGTACTCGGACACGCGCTCTCCGTTGATCAGCTCGAGCTTCTCGAAGGCGAGGGTGCCTTCGATTCGGTCGTGGCCGGTCTCTTCGGGGCGCGTGATTTCGGCGTCGAGACGGACTCCGGAGAGGCGAATCACTAGTCCGGCGAGCGGCAGCTCGACATTGAACGGGTCCGAGCGAAGGAAGCGCTTGCCGTCTTCGAGCTTGATGAAGCCACTGGCGTATGCGGTCCAGCCTGCGCTGGTCACGTCTACGTCGATCTCTTCTGGGTTGCGGGTGTTCTTCGCCGCACCGTCGATTTCGTCGCCCTCGGCGCCCGCGAGTCGGAACTCGCCGGCCTCGGTGACCTGAATGTCGGAGACGAGCGTCAGTGTGGCCGGAAGCGGCTGCGTGACCTGCGCGACGAGAATGTAAACGCCGTCTTCGAATTCGACCGGCTCTTCATTGAATCGGTCGTCGGATGGTCGGAACTTGATGGCGAAGATGTCGGAGGCGCCCGTGTCGTTTCCGAGGTCGTCGGCAAGGCCGGGGAGGACCTCCAGAAGCAGCGGAACACCAGGCTTGCCGAGTGTCTCAGGGTCGAACTGGAGGGTGGCTGCGCGGCCACTTTCGTCGACCGTCACCACCAGGTCGGTGCAGTCCGAGCTGCACGAGTCGACCAGCGGCTGAGCATCGCCGGGGATCTCGCCTTCGATGTCGCGGACGTCTTCCCAGACATTGACCGAGAGCGTGGAGGGATCAATCGACTCGGAGAACTGGAGTCGCACCGGCTGCCCGGCGGTGAATGACCCGCCTTCGGGCTGCTCGACCGAGACCTCGGGAGGAGCGTCGTAAGCCTGACACCCGATGAGGCCGACTGAGGCCACGGCGACCATGAGCGTTCGGAAGACTTGCTGCATACGGATCTCTCAGAACAAAAAGACGAAGCGGTTTTCGAACAAGTAGGAGTTCACGGCGTCGCCGTTCTCGTCCTGGAATCCACTGCCCGGGAAGAGGTAGGCGCCTTCGACCACCCACTGGAAGTGCTCTTTGAACTTCCAGCCTAATTGAAGGTCGATCTCGGTGCCATAGTACGTGCCGCCGGGGCCGCCGTGGAAGTTGACGATGTCGTCGGAGATCTCGTTTCCGTCCTCGGCGAGGGTCGTGAGGATGGGGTCGACGACGCCGAGCGTGTCTGCGGACCAGGCCATCAGCACGCCGATTCGGGTGTGAAGGCGGTGGGTCATGTTGTTGATGATGTCGATGTACACCTGCGGGAAGATCGCCATCGCGTTGGTGAATCGGCCGTCGGACTGGACCTCGGTGAGCGGGAACGAGTCGACGTCGAGGCTCGAGAGGTTTTCGACGCCGACTGCGACCGACCGTGCCGTCTCGAATGCCAGAATGTGTTCGAACATGAGCAAGCCGACGTTCAGGTCGCGTGCGAAACTGAACGACGTGATGGGCGTTTGCGTGCGTGGGTCGCCGTCGCCCGAGGCGTAGTCTAGCTCGAGCGTGAAGACCGCCGGACCAAGCGTGTAGTCAGCCTGCACGAACGCCCCGTGGCCCACGAGCTTCTGACGGTCGCTACTGCCGCTTCCAAGCGCCGCGAAGCCCTCGGCAATCTCGCGAGTGCGACCGTTGATGTGCATGTACTGCGCTTCGAAGGCGAGGTTTCCAACCTCGAAGGACACGTTGTTCGGAAAGCCGAACACATCGGTGTCGAAGTTGCGGTTCGTCAGATAAACGACGTTCGAAGCTACGTTGATGCGATCCCAGGTGAAGCCGAGGAACTCGACGTCTTTCAAACGGTAGTCGAGTGCGAGCCCCATCTGCGAAAGATTGTCGCCGAGAATCTGCGGCTCACCCTGCTTCATGAAGTCGTAGAACAATCCAAAGATCAGGCCTCGGTCGAGCGAAAGGTCAGGCTCGTGATCGGGGTCGAACGCGATCGCGACGGCCTCGTCGAGCTTCGTCCCGAACAAGATTCGGTCGGCCGTGTCGGAGTACTTGCTGACGCCCCACCGATTGCGCCGGTCGCCGTCGTGGGCCGTGATGCCGGCACCTTCACGAACCGGCTGTCGACCGATTCGAAGCAAACCGATGGGCAGGATGATCTCGCCGTACAGGTAGTTGATCTCGATCGGTTCAGCGTCGACGAGCACGGGGACGTACGAGTCGGGGTCGAGCGGGTCGTCGCCGGGAGGAAGGCCCACTTCCCACCGCGTGAGGTTGGGAAGCTTCGTCGCAAGCGACACGCCCGAGTTCGAAGACGGTGAGCCGCCAAACTGGCCATTGTCGCCCATCAGCACGCCATCGAGCGCGTCGGCCTGGAAGCGAATCTGACCGATCCCTTCGGCTTTCGCCCGGGCGTCGAGCCGGTAGCGCTGCTCGGCCCACTGCATCCGGATGACTTTGTCTCCGCTCAACTCGAGCGGCTCGATGCGCAAGAAGCGAAGGCGATAGTCGGAATCTACCTCGAACGTCGTGTCGTCGGGACGCTCCAGATCGGGCTCGACCTGCGCGACCGCCGGAACGGCGAAGAAGGTGAAAACGAACAATACGACGAGACGGGGCGCAAAGTGCGTCCAAGGTCGTTGTAGCACGGAACGGATCCTCGAAGTGGCTTCGGTGGCGAGGCCGCATGGTCGCCCGAAACACTACGAGGCGCAACGGGCTTCGCCGGTCGGACTCAATCGAGCAGCGGCTCGAAAAACCTACGAATCTGGGGGCGCAGCTCGGGGGTCACGTAGTCGAAGTTCATGCCTCGATCGGTGATCTCCCAAAACTTTCGATGAGTTACGGCAAGGATCTCGTCGCGGATCAGCTCGAGGCGGCGAGTCTCCTCGTGGCGCATGTCCTTTCGAATCGCGTCGGCGAGGTCCATCGCGTCGTGATCGAGAAAGAACGCGCCGAGAATCGACTGCGCCTTTCGGACTCCAATCAGCGCGACTTCCTCGGACTTGGCTTCCGATGGCTGGTCGAGCGTCAGGAAGAGCGAGAGAGTGCGACGGATGTCGAAGTCTGGATCGGCGTGGGCGAGCTGACACAACACACGAACGTCGTGCGCCGCAGTCACGGTGACGAACGGCAGACCCATGTCGTTCGCGAGACGCCCGTAGTAGACGAAATGCTCCACGATCTTGGTGGCCATATCCCGCTCTCGCACGAGCACTTCCGCCGCGAAGCGACGGTACTCGTACAAGATGTTGTAGACCGCGCGAACATTTCGCTGGTTCAAACCGTGCCGGATGTACGTATTGAAGAAGCGCACCGCGAGCGCGGCGGTTTCGACGTCGCCGCGGCGAAGTGCCTCGGCCCCGAGGGTGCCGGTCGACTTCGCGATCTGACTGACGACCTCGTTTGCTCGAGTGAGCGCCGAACGCAGGATGCGCTCGTACTCCATCATCCCCTTGGCCTCGACCCACGTGCCCGACTCGATGATCTCATCGACGAACTCGCTCGAGAGCGTACCAAAGAGGTCCCATTCGACGACGTACCAAGACGGCGGCATCTGGTCTTTCGTGCGCTGATAGTGGACGAGGAAGCTCTCGACGGTGCGCACCGAGTGCAGCGCGAGGTTTCGGTCCTCTCCAGCGACGGCTGCCATGCAGTTGTCGGCCACACGATCCAGGCTGAGCGCCACGTTGCGCTGCCCGCGCTCGCGATTGCCTTTCCCGTCGCGCGCCTTTGAAAGCTCAGAACGTGCACGACCCTCGATCTCCGAGATCAGGTTCGTCGGCTCCAAGAAAGCGAAGACATGCCCGAAGTAGGGCAGCAAGAGGCCAAAGTTGAAGACGGTGAGGATGAGCCCGAGGGCCGAGGCAAATGTGCCGGCCGGCTCGGTCATCGAGACCGACGGAACGAGCACCACGTAGATGCACGAGACGGCCATGAACGCGAACGTGAGGATGTTCACGCGGTCGACCATGAAGACGTCGACGATCTTTGCGGGGTATCGCTGTGCCGCCAGCTGCACCACGATCGCCACGACCGTCAGCGCGATGCCAAACACGGCCGCGAGCACCTCGGCGAGGTTGCCCACCGAGGAACTGACGCCTCGCATGCGGAACGCCTCGAGCCACGTCGTCGGTGTCACCGAAGTCAACGTGATGTCGAGCGCAGACATCGCGATGACCAGGCCTACGCCTGACCCTGCGACCCCTCCGAAGAGCATCAGTGCCTTGCGGCGGCCGCTCTCCTGCATCTCTTGTGTTTGACGATCCAGCTCCACTGCCCGCCGCTCCCTATCAGGACGATACGGAAGCGTAACACGGCAAACGCCGGGCGGGCGAGACGTTCAGACCACGAGCCCTACCAGGGGATCTCGTTGCCGTTCCACTCCCAGAATCGCCCGGTGTCTTCCATCGTTGCGTTGTCGATCTTCTCCAGCATCCCGTCGATCGACTTGCGCGTGTCGATGAGTGCATTCGGGCCGCCCATATCGGTCACGACCCAACCCGGGTGCACGACGAAGACGATGATGCCCTCGTCCTTGAGGTCCCAGGCCATCGACCGCGAGCCGCTGTTGAGCGCGGTCTTCGAGATTCGATAGGCGTACGATCCGCCGCTGCCATTGTCGGCGATCGAACCCATCTTCGAAGTCACGTTGCAGATCAGCTTGCGATCACCAGCTCGCAAGTTGTCGAGCACGGCCTTCGACACGCGAAGCGTGCCCACCGTGTTCACGGTGAAATCCTTGTAGAGCGACTCGAAATCGAGCTCGTCGAATCCTCCGGACCGCGTGTAACGCCCCGCATTGTTGATGACGACGTCGATCGGGGTATCGCCCAGCTCAGCGGCGAAGCTCGCCACGCTGTCGGCATCTCCGATATCGAGCTGAAGCACACGAACGCGACCCTCATGTTCGGCCGCGAGCGCGGCGAGCTCGACTGCATCTTCCGGATCACGAGCCGTCGCGATCAGCTCATCGCCGCGCCCCGCGAGGGTGCGTGCGAATTCCAATCCAAGCCCACGATTTGCTCCAGTTACCAGGTATCGCATCTATCCTTCCTCGTTCTTTTCAAGAATCTGTTCGAAATCTCGAGTGCTTAGACGCGCCAAGTCCGCTGTGGTTACGGCGAATCTTGGTCGGTGGTGTCGCCGTCTTGGTCCTGCGGCGCCTGAAGCGCTTTGGCGGTCTCGCTTTCGAGCGTCGGCCCCGGCCAATCGAACGCGTACCCGAAGGTCACGGACGGCCCGGAGATCGCGAACGTCACACGCGGCCACAGCCGCTTGAGGTCGTCGAAAAACGCCAGGTAGCGCTCGGCGTTGATTCGTTGCGCGTCGGTCACCGCGTTGTAGATGCCACCGGAGTAGAAACCTGCTCCCAAGACCGCAGTGAAAATGCCGAGTGGCACACTGTCGAGCTTCGCAAACGAATACCAAGTCGCCGCCCCGAATAAGCTCACGAACGTCAGTGACATCAAGCCGTCGATCCATCTTCCGTTGTACATTTGCCCGGCGCCGGGGATCACACCGCTCAAAACGCCGGCCAACGCCGGGGACTTCAAGTCGATCTCATGAAACGCCTTGTCGGCCGCGATCAGCTCCTTGGCCTTGGCCTTCAGATCTTCGTCGCGAAACAGCTCGGCGCGCTGATCCGAGACGTACTCGGACCGCAGCACAACGTCGGTGTAGAGCACTTGGTAGTCGACGAGGTCGCGCGCATTCTCGGGCATACGAGTCTGGCCGAACTGCTGAAGGCGGCTGCGGCAATCGACGTAATACGAGAGCGGCAAGCACAACTCCTGCACGCCGAGCAGATACGCGAACGCTTTCTGCTCCGGGTCCTGGGCGTGCTCATAGGCCCGCTCGAACGCCAGCGCCGAAAGCTGTGGCTTCTCGTTTCGGTGGTAGATCTGCCCGACCATCAAGTTGCTCAGGAAGTGTGCTTCCGGACTTTGAGCGAGGATTGCGTAACGCTTCAACGCGGTGATGGCGCGGTAGTCGTCGTAGGCTTCGAAGAAGCGCAAGCCGAGTTGCACCTCGACGCTCGCTTGTCGCGAGAGGTGGGCTTCGAAATCTGTGGGTGCAGACTTCTCCGGCGCGGCGGTAGCGTCTTCGGTGGCTTCCACCGCCTCGCTGACGGCGGTGTTGACCAACTCGGCCGGTTCGGCGGCCAAGACGTTGGCGCTCCAAAGTAGGGCGCAGATGAAGGCGGTGAGTCTCATTGCGGTCCTTGCGGTGGCTTCGGCAGCTCAATGCCTCGAGCCTCGCGAATCTTGAGGTAGGCGTCGATCTCAGGGTGAGCCTCGCGGTCCTCCCCGTCCGGTTCTCGGAACCAGAAGTCGTGCAGGCGCAGCGGGTCTGCGAGTCGCGGACCAGCGGCCCGGTAAAACTCACTGTCGGAGTGATTTCGGTTCAGTCTTCCGAACGTCATGACGAGCCCGAGGAGCCCGTGGTTCGAGACTGCCTGTCGTCCAAATCCCGAACAGGTTGGAGCGAATCGACAGGTTGAACCGTCGGCCCGACTCCAGGTGTTGCTGTAAACTTGAAAGAGAATCCACGCGGCTCCGGCGCTCGAACTTCGGCTCGCGAGCGGGCGTCGGCCGCTCGCACGGAGCGCGTCTGAAATCGCCGCATCGTGCTCGGCGCGTACCACGGGCTCGGTGTCGGTCAGGCCCGGATAGAACGCGCTCGGCGCCCAAGGCTCATCGACCGCTTCGTGATCCGCAACCGTCCCGACGTCGAAACGGTGGGCTCCGGGGCCCATCAACTGGCCGTTCGGTTCCGGCAGTGGTTTCGCGGTGGACGCACAGCCTGCAAAGAGCAGAGAGCATGCGACGATGGCAAACGGTCGGTTCATTCGGCGTTGAGCTCGACCAGCCGTTCGTAAAGCGCCTCGCCCTTCAGGTCCGACTCGGCCTTCACCTTCTCGCCCAGCTCACGCTGCGCACGAATCACCTCGACGAACTCTTCCTTCGACTGGGCGCCAACCATCGGAATCCCGTTCACGAAGTATGTCGGCGTTCCGCGTACGCCCAATTGCTGCGCGAGCTCGACGTCGGCGATGAGCCGTTGAACGATACCCTCTTTGCGCATTTCACTGTCGAGGTCGGCGATCTCCACGCCGAGTTCCTTTGCGATGGCCGCAAACTTCTCGACCGAGAACTCGGACTGATCCGCGAACAGTCGGTCGTGGAACTCCCAGAACTTTCCTTTGTCCTGCATCAGAATCGAGGTCGCAGCGGCGACGTCGGCATTCTCGTGGAATGGGAGAGGGAAGTGACGGAAAACGTAGCGGACGCCAGCACTCTCGGCCTGAAGTGCCTCGTTGAGTGCAACCTCCGATCGTGCGCAGAACGGGCACTCGAAGTCCGAGAAAGCGACGATCGTAACGATGGCGTCGTCAGCCGCAGCACCTCGAACTGGCGAGTTGCCCACCGGCACCATCGAGACTTCGACCTGCGGTTCGGGCGGGGCTTCTTGGACGGGCTCCGGCTCGACGTACTGAAGGGCGACGAGGCGCCAGTAGAGGTCGTCTTGCGGAACTCCCGCCGCGGCGAGGTCGCGCACGAGGCCGCGCTGCTGGTTCACCAGCGCCTGAAGTGACTCGGTGGGGTGAGCGCCTTCGACGCGTACGCCATTGAAGAACATCGTCGGGGTACCCGAAACGCCCACTTTCTGCGCGAGCTCCAGGTCACGCTGCACGGCGTCGACATTCTCTTGCTTCTCATACGCCGCGCGCCACGCATCCATGTCGAGTCCGAGGCCTTCGGCAATGTCCGCCAGGTCGCTCTCGGCGAGGGCGTCCTGCTGATTGTAGGCCTTGTCGGCGAACTCCCAGAACTTGCCCTGTTCCCCTGCGGCGAGCGCGGCCCTGGCGGCAGGAACCGCGTCAGCGTGCATCGGGAGAGGAGCGTGTTTGAACACCACTCGCATGTCGCCGCTGCCTTGTTTGGCGATCTGCATCAACGATTTGTGGGCGTTGGAGCAGAAGGGGCATTGAAGGTCCGTGAACATCACGACCGTCACGGCCGCGTCGTCGGGGCCGAACACAGGCGAATCACCCACCGGCACCGGCACGAGTTGTTCGCGAGTGATCTCGCCCTCCGCGAGCGCTCGAGTACGCGCGGCGTTGTCTTTGGCCAGCTGCGCGGCCTCGGGCGAGGCGCAGAACGTGATCGTCTGCTGGACCTCGCCACTCGCGCAATCGACAGGCGTTGTCGGCAGATCGTCAGCGCGCTGTTCGGCGCCGCCGCCGCCGCAGGCCGTCAAGAACGCTGCGAGTGTCAGTGTCAAAAGATGGTGTCTCATCACAGAAGCTCCGGAAGGCCGAATAGAATGCCGAGCGCCACGAAGAGGTACGCGCCGCGCACATACGTGATCCACTTGCTCCATGTGATCAACGACTCTGCGGCCGCTTTTTGTGCCACAGGTACCCGTCCGTCGAAATCGAACGGAAGTGGGAATCTCGGCAAGATCAGAACGGCCGCTACCAGCGGCACCATGAGGTACTTCGTGAGGTCCTCTTGGCCGGTGGTGATGAACACCACCCCACCGATCGCAAAGACCAGGTAGCAGGTGACCGAGATCACCACTCGCCGAAACACACTCTTCAGTCGTTTTTCGTAATCTACTTCTTCGCTCATCGTCGCTCCTGCTGCGTCGCGGGCGGCACAGTAGTGGTCGAGGCGAGCGGGGGCAACTCGCGCACGAACACGACACTGTCAGATTAATGTGACAGTTTTATTTGACAGTGTCGGATTGCGTGCCTAGAGTTGGTCTCGATGAACGAACGAACCACATACCGCCTGACCCTGCCCGAGCTCGCCGCTACTGCGGCCAGGCACCTCGCTACGTCCGACGTGGACCAGTCGAGTGGGCGAGTGAGCGACGTGCCTTCGTCGCGAACGATTCGGTACTACGCGTCGCACGGACTCTTGGATGCGCCGCTGGATTGGGAAGGGCGGACCGCGATTTACGGACCGCGTCACGTCATGCAGTTGGTCGCGATCAAGCGGCTGCAGGCCAAAGGGCTCGCGCTCTCGGCCATTCAAGAGCGCCTGCACGGGCTTGGAGACGAGGCGCTGGAAGAGATCGCACGCCTGTCGGACTTGGAAGTGGTGCAGGAAGAGGCCACTCGGCAGGCGCCGTCGCGCAGAAGTTCAGGCGCGTTTTGGGAGGCCAGGGGAACGCGCGAGCGGTCCGAAGGTGTGGTGGTTCGTGAAGCGCCGGACGTCGGAGCGATGCGCCTCGACGACGAAGTGCTCCTCGTACTCGAGGGGCTCACTAGAACGCTGGATGACGACGATCGCCACGCACTTCGCGTCGCGGCCGAACCGCTCCTGCACATGATCAAAGCTCGCCGACTCGTCGCGGGCACGCCAAAGGGAGGTCAACATGAGTAAGCCACTGCCAATGATGAACGAAGTCGAGCTCGGCCAGTGCGAGTTCACGGCGGACGAAGCAGGGTTTGGGGGGATCGAGACCGAGCGTGGCATGCTTCCGCTCAAAGCGATGAAGGTCGACACCGAGATTCTGGGGCTGACCGCGCGCACCACGCTGCGCCAGACGTTCCGCAACGCGTACGACACGCGTCTCGAGGCGACGTACATCTTCCCGCTGCCGGCGCGCGCTGCGGTTCGGCACTTCCGTATGGTGGTCGACGGTCGGGTGGTCGAGGGGGAGATCGAAGAGCGCGGGAAAGCTCGTGAGACCTATGAGCGAGCCATCGCGAGTGGGCAGCGTGCGTCGATCGTCGAACAGGAACGACCGGACGTGTTCACGATTCGCGTCGGAAATCTCGCGCCGGGGGAAGAGGCCGAGATCGAGTTCGAGATGGTTGGCCCATTGGTGTTCGCCGATGGCGAAGCGACGTGGCGATTCCCGCTGGTGGTCGCTCCGCGCTATGTGCCCGGAACGCCGCTCGGTGACGACGTCGGAACCGGGGTCGCGCCCGACACCGATCGAGTGCCGGACGCATCGCGAATCTCCCCGCCGACGATGATCCCTGGCTTCCCGAATCCAGTTGCGCTCGAGATGAGGGTCTCGGTGGACGGAGCCGGCCTGCCGATCACGGACCTGCGGGGGTCGCTTCCAGGGAACATCAAAGCCGAGGGCGCTCGCTGCGTCATCGAGGTGAATCCCGGACAGCGACTGAACCAAGACTGCATCGTTCGATTCCGAACGACCGCGGACAAAGTTGCTTCGGCGCTCACGTTCTCGCCCGACGAATCCGGCGATGAGGGCACGTTCGAGCTCACCGTGATGCCTCCTCAGCCTGCGCTCGAGGCTCGAAAGCCGCGAGACGTGGTGTTCGTGCTCGATCGTTCCGGCTCGATGGGGGGCTGGAAGATGGTCGCGGCTCGGCGTGCGATGGCCCGCATGGTCGATACACTCACGCCGACAGACCGATTCACGGTCATCGCGTTCGACACTGTCAATGAGGTGCCTTCCGACCATGGAACGCGCCTTGTTCAAGGGTCGAATCGCAACCGCTGGAAGGCGATGGAGTTCCTCGCCGGCGTCGACGCCCGGGGCGGTACCAACCTCGACTTCGCCATCGAAGAAGCCGTGAAGCGCGTGGGTACCGGCTATCAGGACCGAGAGCGGCAGATCATCCTGGTCACCGACGGTCAGGTGTCGCAGGAAGCCGCGGTTCTGGAGCACGTGCAGAACGACGCGAAGGGCATTCGATTCTTCACGGTTGGGATCGACCGTTCGGTGAACGCGAGCTTGTTGCAACGTATGGCCGAGTATGGCGGCGGACACTGTGAACTCATCGAGTCGGAGCAGCGGCTCGACGCAACGATGGACAAGATGCACCGCCGCATGGAGGCCGTGGTCGTCGAAGAGATGGCCTGGACGTTCGAAGGTCTCGAGGTCGACCAGTCGTCGGTTGCCCCCGCACGGCCACCAGCGCTGTTTGCTGGCGCGCCGGTCGTGATTCGCGGGCGAGCGAAACGGAAGAGTGGGGCGCTGAAAGTGGCGCTCAGCGGAATCGCCGAGGCCCGAGCATGGAAGGCGGAAGTCGAGGGCACGGAGCGGTCCGAACCTGCGCTCGCCGCGATGTGGGCCCGGCATCGCCTCATCAATCTCGAAGATCGCTACGATGCGACGGGTGAGCACGGTCTCGTGAAGCAGATCACCGAGCTGTCGCTGCGCCACAAGGTGTTGTGTCGTTTCACCGCGTTCGTCGCGGTCGACCGCGAGGGTGGGGAGGTCGATACCTCTGCGGATCTCCGCCAGGTCACGCAGCTCGTCGAAGAGCCGGAAGGTTGGGCGGCGGCGGGAATGCCGATGGCCCAGGCCGCTCCTCCAGCGATGTCGGCACCCGCTCCCGCTCCGCGTGGAGGCTTTGGTGGAGCGCCAGGCGGCGCGGCTCCCAAAGGTGCAAGCGGCAGCCGAGCGCGAAAGGCGAGGCGCGAAGAGTCGAAGAAGTCTGAACGCTACGACACCGGCGCGTTCGACGACGAGGTACTTTACGAGTCGTCGTTCGATAGCCTCGCTCAAGAAGAGGGTGCTTCGCTGGAGCTTCAGGGGGACGCGATGGCCAACGAGAAGTCCAAGGAGATGGCGCCGGTTCTCGGTCGACTCATCTCGGACGTCGGCAAGCCCGCGGACGCTACGGACTTCGACGTGCTCGTGGCTGTTCTCGTGTACCTCGTGTCGGGTGCATGGACGCTCGAACACTCCGGCCTCGATAACGACCGTGCCGCAGCGGTGCTGGGTAAGGACGTGCTCACCCGCTTGCGTGGTGACCTCCACGCAACGCTGCAGTCGCTGGTCGACGCGTCGGCGATGGTCCCGGACGGCCCCCTGAGCGGTTTTGCGGCCAACTACTCGCTTGGCGAAGCCGCAGCAATCGTGTCGAACCTCTCGGTGGGAAGTGCCACCGACATCGCACAGGCCAACTTCGAGGCTCTCGAGCTCCGCGGAGGCAAAGTCACGATTGCCAAGCGCAGCCGCCTCGCTTTCTGGAAGTAGGTGTACGAGGTGTGAAATTGAAAGCCGGCCCGTTTCGGGCCGGCTTTTTTAGTTCAGAAGGAAGGCGCAGTCGTTGATCTCGGGCTCGCATACTTCGTCGCCGTCGCATCGGGCGACGACTTCCCATTCGTACTCGTTCGTACGTACTTCGACGCACTGAACGACTTCAAATTGGTTGTTGCAGCGTTTCTCGAGCGGCGCGGTGCATTGGTTCCCCGGATAGTTGCACGACGTGTCGGTCCCCTGGCCGCGGCATCCGGGAGTGCCACAAGGGTAAGACATTGGAGTGGTGCAATCGTTTTGAAGGCGAACGCAGAGTTCGGCGTTTCCGGCGATGCAGCCGTTCACTCCGGCCTCGCACATTTCGCAGGACACGCAATCGGCGCCGGCGCAAACCTCACCGAGCCCGCACACACCTTCGTCGCGGTCCATCGGGCAGGTCTCGTCGTCACAAGTGACGTACTGATATCGACCGGTGCATGTGTTGCAGTCGGCGTTCTCCAAGCACTCGCCCCCGTTGGGCAGGATGTTGTTCGCGACGACGTTGTTCGTGCTGATGTTGTTCAGCGAGATGTTGTTCTCGACCACGTTGTTGGTCGAGATGTTGGGCGAGACGTTGTTGGGAGGTGGGTCCGATGGATCCGATGGTCCCAAGACCTCGACGTCGGTGAAGGCGTTGCAGCTGCAAAGCGCAGCGATCATGAGGAGCAGTAGGGTGGGCTTCATTTACTCTCCTGGGCGGCCACACTCGTCGCGGCCAGGCAGACAAAATTCTCCGTCGGAACACATCTCGTTCACCCTCCAGCTTCCTTGTTCGCAAATGAACAACATTCCGGGGTTGCCGCAAAGGAGTTCGCCTTCCCGGGTACAGGGCTTGACGTCAAGGTCGCACCTCGCCGGGTTCGTCGTGCAGGCTTCACCCGCGCAGTCGTACTCCAAAAGGATGGCGCACTCGTTGTTGGGCCCGTAGGGAACGCAGTGAACCGACGTTCCAGTCTCGCAGTATGGCTGGCCGGGAACACATTCGTTCAGACAGGTTGGCTCAACGCATGTGCCGTCCTGACAAACCTCGTTGCCCGGGCAAAGGGGAAAGTCGGTGACGATGTAGCAATCGCCGGTCCCGGGAACCAATTCGCATTCGATTACTTGATTGGGCGCTGCGCAGCTCTCACACGTCTCCAACGACTCGCAGATGATCGTGTTGTTTACGGGCGAGATGTTGTTGCCGGGGATGATGTTATTGCCCGGCACGATGTTGTTGCCCGGCACGATGTTGTTGTTCGGCTGCACGTTGGTCGGGCTCGTTTCGTTGTTGCTCGACGGTTGCGGTCCCAGAGTGTCGCTGTCGACGAACGCGTTGCATCCAACGGCGACGAGCAAGAGAAGTGACGAGAGCGTGAGTGTCTTCATGGATGGTCTCACGGAGAGGTACATTCGGGTACGGAGGCAAACAGAAGGTTGCGACGGTTGCTCACCATCTCCCGCTCCATACGAATCCAGCGGCCTCATCGTTCGCCCACGCTGAAACGGGCGCAGGTTCGTCGCTGTCGAGAATGATCATCACGATTCCGCCAATGATCGCGGCAGAACCGACCCCTCCCAGGACGAGCGTGAGCGTTTGATGCCCGTCGATCTCGGAGCGAGCTTCAGCGGCTTCGATTCGGCCTTCTTCGGTGTTGGGGAGGTTTTCGAGTTCCTCGATTGCTGGTGCCGTGACGGCCAGATCGTACGCGAATGCGCCACCAAGAAGCGCCACGCCGACGCCCGCCGCGATCCATCCGTACGTCGAGAGCGAACTGCCGCTGTCGGCGCTCGCCGAAACACCTGGTGCGCCGCCGGTTGTACCACCTCCATCTCCACCGGTTGCAACCGCATCCTCTTCGCTGCCATCGTCCATCGTGAGCGTGACTTCAACGGCTTCGCCGGCCTCGACTTTCACCTTCTTTTCGAAGTTCTCGGTCCCGTAGCGGTACTTCACGGTCACCGGTCCGGCCATCACAGGCCACTCGCCGACGTCGGAGCAGCTGCGGCCGATCGTTTCGCCGATCGTGACCTTCGGGTTTCCCTCGCATTGCAGGATGAGGCGGGCGCTGCACTCCTCGAGGTACTCCTTCTCGAATCGGTCCAAGAGGGCCGTGATCTCATCTGGCGTAGGTGCGCTCACCTTCGGTGCCGTTTTTGTCGCCGCATATGCCTCACGAGCGTCCAGACAGAGACCCATTCGGAAGTAGGCACGCCCCAGATTGAGCTGCGTGACGTTGAGCTCGCCCAGCGACAACGACGAACGGAACGAAGCGACCGCCTCGCCGAACTTGCCCTGCTGCATCGCGATGACGCCCTTATCGTTGTAGTCCTGCTGCGCAGCGGACGGCTCGACGGTTTGCGCGACTGCAGTAGATGCAAACAACAGGATCGACGCGATCAGCGCGATTCGAATCATGGTGAACATGGTTTGTCCGTTGATGAGAGCACATCGAGTTTCGAGCAGAACCGCATGCGAAGCAAGGGGGGTCAGCGAAAGACCGACTGTCGCGCCACTTCGCAAATTGCCTGGACCGCCGGGTGTTTGATCTTCCGGTCCACGGTGATGGCGTAGAACTGCTGTTTCACCTTCTCGGGAGTGCCGAGCGCCCGCAGTCCGTACTGGCGACTGATGTCCACCTCGACCACGGATGGCGCGGGGAAAATGCCTACGCCTCGCGCGCCGAAGCTCGTCATGAGCGCGCTGTCGTCGAACTCCCCGATCATATTCGGTCGAACGCCGAGTTCGTCGAACCACTGCTCGAGGTGGCGGCGCAGCGCGGTCTTCTCGCTCGGGAGCAGGATTGGCGCGCCTTCGAGCGATTTCGGAAACTCGTCGGCGTATTTGTCGGCGAGCGTTTCGTTGGCGAAAAACGTCACGCCGGATTGCCCCAGCAGGTGGTTGAAGCCCTTCACCGAAACGCTCGGACCGATCGGCGCGTCGGCGAGCACCACGTCGACGTTGTGCACCGCAAGTCGGCCGAGCAGCTCGTCAAAGTCACCCTCGAGGCAGCTCAGCCGCACGGGATGGTCGAGGTCCATCGCGGGCTGAATCAACTGGTGACCGATGTCTTTCCAGAGGACGTCCGCAATCCCCACTCGCAGTCGATATGGGCGGCCTACTGGCTGCGCCCGAAACGTGTCCAGCAGCTCCTGACCCAGCCCGAAGATCTCTTCGGCGTAGCTGTACGCGAGTCGACCACGCTCGGTCAGGACCAAGTTTCGCCCCACGCGCTCGAACAGCTCCTCGCCGAGTGACTCTTCGAGGGTCTTGATCTGCACGCTGATCGTCGACGGCGCGAGGCGCAAAATCTCGCTCGCAGCCGAAATCGTTCCCTCCCGCGCGACCAGGTAGAAATAGAGCAGGTGATGGTAGTTGAGCCAATCCACGTGTTGCCTATCGGAAGATGGACTTGATCTTGTTGATGACGCCCGGTGACCCTTCGCCGTCTGTGTCTTCTTCGCCGGTCGGTGCGGTCGATTCCACGCGTCGTTCGTCCAAATCGGCGAGCACGAGGCGAATGCGTTGGAACTTCGGCGAGTTCCTCACGTGCACACTCAGCTTCTGCACTTCGTCGCCGTGATGAAGTTCAATGGCGTATCGGTCGGGCTTGAGCGTGGTCTGGAATGGGGTTCGGCCGACGAGCTCGCCTCGCCGGTAGATGTCGGCCGAGGGGATGGTTTCGAACACTACGAGTCGACCGTCGGAGTGGCGCCAGAGCGAAGGGTCCGCGCCGTCTGCGGAGACTTCGGCCGACTTCACCGTTCGAACTTCTCCGCGCGCTGCTTCCCACACCTCTTCCGAGCGGTCTTTTTCGCGAGTGACGACGAGCCCCACCAAAATCGTCGCTGCAAGCAAGATCCCCGTGACGAGCGCGCCGAGCGTCCAAACCACCGGGACCTTCTCGGAAAGCTCCCGAAACTTCTCTCCCGTCGTGATCTCGTCTTTCGCCCGCTTCGCAATCGCGCCGACCGCCGCGGTTGGCAAAAACGGCAGACTGTCGCGCAACGGCTCGTCCGAAACGTCCGCGGCGAGCACTGGGCGCGAAGAAATCTCCGCCGAACGGTCGGCCTCGAAGAGCCCACCCGAGGCTTCGGTCGGCGCCGTCGCCGGCTGCACTTTCAGCCCGAGTTGCCCTCGAATCAGGCGGCTGACCTCGCGCGGGCCCACGTATGCATTGCGGTGGCGAAGAGTGGTCTCGATGTCCAACAGCATCGTCTGCGCCGACGGATATCGCTCCTCGCGGTCCTTTTGCAGCGCTTTGCCGATGATCTGGACGTACGGCTCGGGGATCTCGCGTCGAACGTTCCGAGGGTCATCCGGGTCGCGCGATAGGATTCCTGACACCGCGGCAAGTTCGTCGCCGAAGGGCTTCTTCAGGGTCAGGAGCTCGTAGAAGACGATCCCCAACGCGAACAAGTCGCTTCGTGCGTCGACGGACTCGCTCTCGATCTGCTCTGGCGACATGTAGGCGTACTTGCCTTTGACTGCGCCGGTTTGCGTCTTCGACTGTTGCGCCGAAGCCTTTGCCACGCCGAAGTCCACGAGCTTTACGATTCCGTCTTTCGAAACGAGCACGTTCGACGGAGTCACATCTCGGTGGACGATGTTCATCGACTGTCCGTTGCGGTCTTCGAAACCGTGCGCGTAGTCGAGTGCCTGGAGCGTGTCGGCAACAATCCGCGCCGCCAGATCGACGTCGATCTGCTCACCATCGTTCTGAGCTTTTGTGACGACCTGCTCGAGCGACAGACCGTCGATGAACTCCATCGCGATGTAGTAGTCGTCCTCGATCTGGCCCAGCTCGAGGATCTGGCCGATGTTTGGATGGGTCAGCTGCGCCGCGAGCCGAGCCTCGTCCAAAAACATCTCGGTAAACTGCTCATCCTTCGCAAAGTGAGGCAGAATGCGCTTGATCACCAGCTCTTTGGCAAACCCCTCTGGGCCTTCTTGTTCGGCCAGCCAGATCTCGGCCATGCCGCCTGTGGCGAGATGACGCTTGAGACGATATTTGCCAAGTTCTTCGGACACGCGAAACTCTGTAGAGAATCAAGTCGCGCGAGGGTATCGCGAAGCGAACCACTTGCTCAACTAGCCATCGTCCTCGATCAGTCGGCCACGGATGGGAACGACACGAGAATCGACATCAATTTCTGAAGCGCTCGCGGTCTATCTCGACCCGCGAATGCTTCTACTGCTCGCTCTGGGGTTCTCGAGCGGCCTTCCGCGGCTGCTCGTCTACTCTACGCTGACTTTCTGGCTGGTCGACGTCGGAATGAAGATCGAGACCGTCACGCTCTTCGCCGCGACGGCCGTTCCGTACAACTTCAAATTTGCCTGGGCGCCGATCCTCGATCGTTTTCAGCTGCCGTTCCTCGCGAAGCGGCTGGGAGGGCGCCGAAGTTGGATTTTGGTGCTTCAGCTGGGCATCGCCGCTGCGATTGCCGCGCTCGCCTTCACCGATCCCGGAGTCGACCCGATCGCGTGCGCCATCGCGGCCATCGTCGTGGCGACGCTTTCTGCTTCGCAGGACATCGTCATCGACGCTTATCGCGTCGATCTGCTCGACGACGAAGAACAGGCGGCCGGAGCCGCTATGGCGGTCTACGGCTACCGAATCGGCATGTTGGTCGCCGGTGCCGGCGCGCTCTACATCGTCACCATCGTCGAGTCATGGCCACTCACCTACCTGGCGATGGCCGGCTCGATGGCCGCGTGCATCGTCGCCACGGTGCTCGCCCCGAAGACGCCGGCCGAGCGCGAGGTGGCCGAGTGCGAGCAGTCCGAACCCACCGAAGACTCGGACGCGCACTGGACCAAATCGCTCGCGGTTTGGTTTTTCGATGCGGTCGTCGGCCCGTTCAGAGCATTCGCAGAGCGTCCAGCCTGGGGCGCGATCCTCGTGTTCGTCGTGTTGTTCAAGCTTGGCGACGCGCTGGCAGGCACGGTTACGAATCCCTTCCTCGACGCCATAGGATTCGACAAGATCACCATCGCGAATGTGGGGAAGACCTTCGGACTCGTGGCGAGCATGGTCGGCGTAGGTCTCGGGGGTGTGCTCGTGAAGCGCGTCGGCATCTTCGGAGCGCTGTGGGCCAGCGGGATTCTTCAGCTCGTGTCGAACCTTGTATTCGTCGTTCAGGCGAGCCTGGGCGCAGACGCCTCGTTCTTGGCGGTGACCATTGGCTTTGAGAACTTGAGCGGAGGGTTGGGCACCGCGGCATTTGTCGCGTACCTGAGCGGATTGTGTGACCGCCGGTACACCGCGACGCAGTACGCGCTTCTGACCGCGGTGAGCTCGTCGCTGCAGACGGTACTCTCGACGCCGACCGGAACGATCGTCGCGGCGATCGGCTGGCAGGCATTCTATGCCGCTACCGCGGTTGCGGCTCTGCCGGGGTTGGCGGTGCTGTGGTGGGTTAGCCGCGCGGCCCGCCGGGCCGAGTGATCATTCGGCTTTCTTTTCGAATTCCGCGAGGAACTCCGGCTCGTAGGTTTCGAGCGCCTTATTCACCCACTTCATGACGACTGGCTCGGTCCCGTCGTGCAGGCGCCGCAGCCAGAACCCGACGTAGACGTCGATCAGCTTGAACTCGATTTTGCCCTCGAGCGTTTGTGTGAAGCCGGCCTCTCGCGTCCAGAAGCGGTAGTGCCTGAGCATCGTTCGGTCCGACGGACCCTTCATCTTGTTGTGGACGTCTCGGAAGGCTTTCAACGCCTTGTCGTCGCCGTAGTCTTTCACGGCCATTCGAGTCGTGTAGAGATCCTTGGGCACGCGGCTGAAGACGTCCCAGTAGAGGCGTCCCTTGATGCCCATCAACTCTTCGTCGGGCTCGAGCCAAAATGCTTCTGCGACCTTGTCCAGTCGCACGCCGTCGATGCGCCCCATGCCGAGGAAGATCTCACCTCCCAGTGTCTTGAAGAGGTTGCGGTCCAGCGAATCGTTCAAGCACTCGGAGATGCAGTTTTCGTCGAGGTCTGCGCCAAATCGGTTGAGTGCGCTTCGAAGGCTGTGTCGGAACCGAACCGGGTCGAGTCTGGCGGCCGCTGTATACTCGACGAGCGTGCCGTTTCGGCCGGGAAGGTAGCGGAGATCGAGCGTTTTGCCCCAGGAGTGGATTCTGTAGTCCGACACCAGCGACCGAACGAGGACCGGTCGCAGATCTTGGATGTCGCCCGACTCCCAGAGAGCCACTTCTTCGACTTGGCCCGCCGCGAGTTTGGCTTCCTTCACCGCTTCGATTGCTGCGTCGAATCCGACCTGCTTCTCGGCCATGCGCTGGTACTTCTTGCGCATCGCTTTGGCCTCGATCAGGTACTTCGATGGTGGGTCCGTCTTGAGATATTCGTCGAGCGCCTCGACCCGGCGGAAGTACTTTCCGGTCTCGGTTCGCTCCTTGAGCTTTTCCCAGGCTTCGACGTGTTCCGTCGACACGGCCTGCGCGGCGGTCGGAGTGGTCGAGTCACACGACAGGGCGAACAGGAGCGCAAAGACGACGGCAATCTGGTGAGGTCGGATCATGTCGTTCAAAGGAAGAAATCGGGAAACAGTTCGTGCTCCGGGTCGACCGCGTAGACGTCGAAATCGGTGACGCCAGCGTTACGGAGAACATCCTCGTCGACGAAGAAGTTCCCGGTGCAGGTCTTCGGATCGCTCGTGAGAATCTCGTAGGCGGCGTCGGCCATGATGTCGGTCGTGCGCGAACCTTTGAGCACCGCTTCGCCGCCCACTTCGAACTCCACGGCGGCCGTGGCGATCGCAGTTTGGGGCCAAAGCGCATTCACGCCCACGCCCTCGTCGCGGAACTCGCCGGCCATGCCGAGCACGCACATGCTCATCCCGTACTTCGACATGGTGTACGCGACGTGCGGAGCGAACCAGTGCTCGTCCATGTTCAGCGGCGGCGAGATGTTGAGGATGTGCGCGTGGTCCGACTTGATGAGGTGCGGAGCGCAAAGCTTCGACACCAAATAGGTCCCGCGCACGTTGACCGAGTGCAGCAGGTCGAACCGCTTCATGGTCGTCGAAAGCGTGTCGGTGAGCTGGATGGCGCTCGCATTGTTGATGCAGATGTCGATCCCGCCGAACTTCTCGAGGGCGGCGTCGATCGCTGCTTGCACTTGCTCTTCGAAGCGAATGTCGACCTGTACGGGCAGTGCTTGACCTCCCGCGGCTTCGACTTCTTCGGCGGCGGTGTAGATGGTTCCCGGAAGCTTCGGATGTGGTTCAGCGGTCTTCGCTGCCAAGACCACGTTGGCGCCATCTTTTGCGCATCGAACGGCGATCGCCTTGCCGATGCCGCGGCTTCCGCCAGTGATGAAGATCGTCTTTCCTGCGAGGCTCATAGACTTTCCGTTTTTGATGTGTAGACCGCGACATAAGACGATCTGGCGTCGATCTAGTCAACGATCTAGTCCATGCCGCGCCCGGGTCAGCAGCTCGAGCGAGTTTTGCCAGCCGACCTTTTCGCAATCTTCCTCGGAAAATCCGCGGTCCCTGAGCGCCTCGTAGAATTTGTCGATGTCGCGACAGTCCTTCATGTCGTTGCAGATGCGCGGCAGCCAGCCGTCGTAGTCGGAACCGACTGCGACGTGTCGGATCCCCACTCGGTCTGCGATGTAGCGGGCATGGTCGGCGACGACTTCGGACGTGTCTGAGAAGCTCTCCCCGAGAAATCCCGGCGCGAACATCACGCCGATTACTCCGTCGAGTTCGGCGATTGCGTCGATCTCGGCGTCGCTGATGTTTCGTGCGTGCTTGCGCACCCCGTCCACGCCGGTGTGCGTGCAGAATAGAGGCTTGGTGGCTCGCTCGCAGACATCCAGCACGCATGGTGTGTTCACGTGCGCGAGGTCGATGAGGACGTCGTGTTCTTCGAGCGCCTGGACCAACTCGCGACCTCCGTCGGTGAGGCCGTCAGTCTCGTTGCTCCCCCGGCCCATCGACGGTGTCGCAGCGAAGTTCTTCGAGAAGTGGGTCAGAGTGAGGTAGGCCACACCTCGCGCGGCGAGGTCGGCGACACGGTCGATCTTCTGATTGAGCATGTGCGCGCCCTCGACGCCCGGCGCCAGCGCGAGCTTGTTCTCGGCCCTAGCCCGACTCCAGTCGTCTGGCGATCGTACGCGAAACACCGCCGGGTCATTCGCGACGACTTCGTCCAGATAGTCGATCTGCCTGTTCGCCTCGCGCCAGCCGCGTTCACTCTCCCAAGGCCAGAAGTGCACACCCAGACACGCTCCCAGGTACTCCGCCTCGGTCATGCGTGGAACGTCGGCGTGCCAAAAGAGCGGCTGGCCCGACATGCCGGCGCCGTGCCGTTTGCGCATGTCGTAGCCGAAGAGCCGCTGCTGGATGATCGAGTCCACATGCAGGTCGAGCGTCTTTGTCATTGCATCCTCTCTACTTCTCGCACCTTGAGCCGGGGTCACTTCATCGTTAAGTTGCCCACCCTTCTCGCGCCCAAGACGCAAGGGAGACACCATGATTATCATTCTATCGCCCGCAAAGTCGCTCGATTTCGAGACTCCGCTCAACACGACGCGGTTCACGACCCCCGAGCTGCTCGACGATTCGAAGGTCCTCGTCGAGCAGATGAAGGACTACGACGTCAACGGCATCATGAAGTTGATGCGCGTGAGCGAAGAGATCGCCGAGCTCAACGTCGACCGATATCAGCACTTCGAGTTCCCGTTCGAGCCCGACAATGCTCGACCCGCCCTCATGACCTTCAATGGTCACGTCTACCGAGACATCGAGTGGAGCGACTACTCCGAGGCCGAGATCGACTTTGCGCAGAAGCACGTGCGCATCTTGAGCGGTCTCTACGGCGTCCTTCGCCCGTTGGACCTGATGCAGGCCTACCGACTCGAGATGGGTACCCGCCTTTCGAATAAGCGCGGTTCGAACCTCTACGACTTCTGGGGGCAGAAGGTCTCCGAACAGTTGAACGATGCGCTCACCGCTCAAGGCGACGACATCGTCCTCAATCTCGCTTCCAACGAGTACTTCAAATCGGTCGACCAAGCCGCCCTGGAGGGCACGGTGGTCACGCCAGTGTTCCAGCAGTACCGGCCGAAGAAGAAAGAGTACGGCATCGTTTCGGTCTACGCGAAGCTTGCCCGCGGCACGATGACCAACTGGGTCGTGCGGAACTCGATCACCGACGTCGACGACGTCAAAGCGTTTGCCGAAGACGGCTACTACTTCAGCGAAGAGGCTTCGAGCGATCATGAGCTCGTCTTCCTCCGCGATGAAAAACCATGAGGAGAAGTCGATGCGACTCGAAGGCAAAGTAGCACTCGTGACCGGCGCCTCGCGCGGTATCGGCGAGGCAATCGCGCACGCATTCGCGGCCGAAGGCGCGAAGGTCATCATTTCTTCTCGAAAGCAGGCGGCTCTGGACGAAGTCGCCGAACGCATCAACGCGGCGTTCCCGGACAGTACCTTCCCGCGCGAGTGTCACATGGGCGAGGTCGGGGCGATCGCCGAGTTGGTCGAATGGAGCCGCGACAAAGTCGGGACGATCGACGTCTTGGTCAACAACGCCGCGACGAACCCGTACTTCGGCCCGATGATCAACGTCGAGGAAGCTGCGTGGGACAAGACGTTCGACGTCAACGTAAAGGGCTACTTCGAAGCCGCCCGGCAGGTCGCTCTCGGGCTGATGTCGGCCGAAGCGGCGGGCTCGATCATCAATGTATCGAGTGTCTACGGCCTGACTGGCGCTCCGATGCAGGGGGTCTACGCAATGACCAAAGCCGCGGTCGTCTCGATGACCAAGACGCTCGCCCACGAATGGGGTGCCGCCGGAATCCGAGTCAACGCTATCTGTCCGGGGCTGGTTGAGACGAAATTTGCTTCGGTGATCGTCGAAACTCCGGAGTTCTCGAAAGTGTTCACGGATCGGTCGGCTTTGGGACGTTGGGCGCAGCCGGAAGAGATTTCGGGGGTCGCAGTTTTTCTGGCCTCCGACGAGTCCAACTATGTCACTGGCCAATCGATCGTTATCGATGGCGGCTTTTTGACCGCCTGAGTGATTGTTTGGCCCTGTGAGTCAACGAAGTGACATTTGTTACAAAAACAAGTTGACGCGAAACGACGAAGTGCATACCTTCCAATTGTCTTCGAGGGACGGTCGACACGCTTTCCCCCCAGGTCGTTAGTCGAGTGTGTGTCCTACGGCTACATTCGTCCTTCGAAGGCTTAATCCAAGAAAACCCCGAACCGAACGGTTCGGGGTTTTCTGTTTTGGGCCGATCTTTTCCGATCGACGTTGAGCGCGACCACACCGTCGTTTAGCCTGCACGCTGAATGATGCGTGCCGGCGGCCACGATGTGCCGACGGCGAAGACCCAGGAAGGGTGCCTGAATCCATGCGTTTCGTATTCGATGGCTTGCGCGCCGCGCTCCTCACGACACTTTTGCTCACCGGTTGGAGCTTCGCCACCGTTGCCCTCGGGCAAGACGGGGGGAGCGATGCCGGCGGCGTGTTTTTCGTCCTGTCGGCTTTTGGCCTGCTCGGCCTACCGGCCCACCTCTACGGCCTGGCAATTGGCCTGATCGTCACCGCGTGGTCCGGTGTTGCGAGCAAGCCCAGCGAGGAGCGTGATGCTGCGCTTTCGTCATGGGTCGTCACCGCCGCAATCTGCGCGGCTGCTCTCGGCGTCGCGGTAGCCGGAGCACACCTCGCCGTGACCGCCAATTTCGTGCAGGCGAAGTTCCAAGCGGCTGGTTTGCTGCTGATCACGCTCGGCGGAGCCATCGGACTCATCGGCGTGTCTCCGTTGGTGCAGCGTCCGGTTGGCGCCGTACTTCGGCGAGTCGGCTTCGCGCCCGATGCTGAACTTCGGGCGAGCCGCCGGTTGGTGATCTTTGGCTGCGGAGTCGTATCGATCGCGATCTTGGGAGGTCTCTACCTGGCCTCTCGACTGAACGTGTTCGAGACCCGCGCGCTGGGGATGATCGGCCTAGTCGCACTCGGAACACCCGTCCTCACCTGGGGCATGGTGAAGTGGCCGATCGACCGCATCGCCTGGCGAATCGGGGCACCGGTGGCCGGTGTCGTCGCAACGGTGGCGATGTTTCTCGGGGCTGCTGGCTGGACCTCATCCAGCGCCGAGATGCGGCGAGCGACCACGCAAGACTCCGCGCTCATTGCGATGGAGCTGCGGGCACTCCAGCGGTTCGCCGACGGAGATGGCGACGGATTCCCCAGCAAATGGGGTGGAAACGACTGCGATGACGGCAACGCCGACATCTACCCCGGTGCTCGCGACCTGCCCGGCAACGGCATCGATGAATCGTGCTCAGGGGCAGACGCGGAGCCGCCCAAGGGCGAGAACCACCCGTCTCGCAAGCGAGTTCGTCAGGCGATCGCCGCCGCCGGAGCACAGGCGCAACAAGCCGCCGAGAACATCCCGGACCCACCCAAGAACGTGCTCCTGCTCCTCGTCGACACGCTGCGTATGGACCACCTCGGCTTCGGTGGTTACGACCGGCCGACCAGTCCGAACATGGACGCGCTCGCCAACAAGAGCACCGTCTTCGAGCGCGCGTACGCGACCAGTCCGCACACGCCGCGCTCCATTCCTGCCATCTTCCTCTCGCGCTATGCGAGCAAGACGCAGTGGCGGGGCGGGCAGTACAACTACCCCAAAGTACAGCCCGAGAACGTCTCGGTGTTCGAGGTCATGAACGACGCCGGATGGGACAACCGAGGCATCACCTCCCACTTCTACTTCGAAGAGAAGAAGGGCCTCTGGCAGGGCTTCGACTCATGGAACAACGACGGCGCTGGCTCGATCTCCGAATCGAACGACGACATCGCTGCTCCGCGAATCTGGGAGAAGCTCGAGCCAGTCTTCGATGAACTCGCATCGCGGCCTGAAGGTGCCGAACCGTTCGGCTTGTTCGTCCACCTGTTCGAGCCGCACGCGCGCTGGATCATGCACGACGAGCATCCCTTCGAGCACGACGGCAGCCCGGAATCGCGTCACAAGGCCTCGTACGACTCCGAGATCGCTTACGTCGACACTTACGTCGGAAAGATTCTCGAGAAGCTCGAGTCCACTGGACTCGCCGACGACACGATCATCGTGCTCGTCTCGGACCATGGCGAAGGCTTCAACGAGCACGGGTACTTCTTCCACGGTCAGACCCTGTACAATGAGATCATTCACGTGCCGATGGTGATCCACGTGCCCGGCTGGAGAGCTCGTCGGGTGAGTGAACCGGTCTCGATTGTGGACATCGCGCCGACGCTGACCGACCTGCTCGACCTCTCGACGCCCCCCGATTTCCAAGGCGAGTCGTTGGTGCCATCGATGTTGGGCCGCGAGACGCCGGCGCTGCGCCCCATCTACGCGGAACTGCTCCCCTACACGAGCTGGAAGGAGCACCACAAAGCGGTGGTGATTGGCGACGAGAAGCTCATCTCGGTGCTGAGCGCCGGAACCAAAGAGTTCTACGACCTCGCCGAAGACCCCGGGGAACAGAAGAACCTCGCCGATCAGAAAGAGCGCATGAAACCGCTCGAAGAGGCCCTCGAAAGGTTCATGGCAGAATGACGAAGCCACGTTCCATCTTGGTCAGTGCCTGCCTGTTGGGGCACGAAGTCCGATACGATGGAACGGGTGCGGAAACGGTGGTTTCTCATCTCCAGCGTTGGCGTGACGAGGGTCGAATCGTCCTCGTCTGCCCCGAGGTGGCCGGAGGGCTTTCGACTCCGAGGCCGCCTGCCGAACAGGTTGGCGAGTCGGTCTTGACGGTGGACGGGGTCGACGTGACCGAGGCGTTCGATCTGGGCGCCGCTCAGGCACTTCAGCTTGCACGAAAGCACGACGTGGCCTTTGCGGTGCTGAAAGCCCGTTCGCCGTCGTGTGGGTCGCGTCAGGTGTACGACGGTACATTCTCGGGCAAGCTGCGCGCCGGGTCTGGCGTCGCGGCGGCCGCCCTGATGGCCGAAGGTTTTCGGGTCTTCAGCGAAGAAACGCTCGACGAGGCTGCAGCTTATCTGCGCGAGCTAGAAGCTGATGTTACTACCGAACAAGGTGATGTGTGTCGCAAAGAAACCTGACGGACTGGACGTTCACTCGCCTGTTGAGCCTGACTCCGTTCTATCGTGGGGGTTGGGGCGACAAATCGGTGGTGGCCGACGTCCGAAAGCGGTTCTTCGCGCCAGGAGCGCCGGCCGAAATCGACCCCTGTTGGATCGATGAACACCGGGAGTCGGGGGCGACCGTGCGGGAAGGGTACTTCCGTACACCGGTGAATCTGCCGATGCCTCCCGAAGTTCGCACCGCGTGGTTCCAGATGCTTCTTCCGCCGCATGCGCGGGACCAGAAGCCGCCGGTCGTAATCCACCTCGCGGCGACGTCGGATCAGGGTTATCGACACCGACGACGGCTCGCGAAACGGCTACTCTACCGCGGCATCGGCTCGGTCATTCTCGAGAACCCTTACTACGGCAAACGCCGCCCGTCGGGGCAGCTCGGGGTTGCGCTCGACAGGGTATCGGATCAGCTGTTGATGAACTTCGCGACCATCGAAGAGGCGCGCGCGTTGCTGCGGTGGCTCTCGAGTCGTGGGCATTCTGCCGTTGGGGTGACCGGCTACAGCATGGGCGGGTTCATGTCGGCCTACGCGGCGGCTCTCTACCCAGACCCGATCGTCGCAGTCCCTTGTGCAGCGGGGATTTCGCCTGGTTTCACGTTCGTGCACACGCCGATGCGGACTGTGCCCGATTGGTCTGCAATTGAACGTGATGTCGACGATCCCATGGGAGAGTTCGAGCGGCTCCTGGGGGAGCTGGGCATCGACCGTCTACCAGTTCCGGCTGATCCGAGCAGTGCGATCATCCTCGCGGCCGAACGCGACGCGGTCGTACCGCCGGAGCAGTCGATTGCGCTGCATGCACACTGGGAAGGAAGTCGGCTGAGATGGCTGAAAGCAGGTCATATCACCGGCTTTCTGGCTCATCTCGGCCCGATTTCGGATGCTGTTTACGACGCGTTTGCGGTGCGGATTTACCGGTCCGAGTCGGACTAGTACTCGCCAAAGAACGCGGTCAGCCGACATTCGAGGGCGCGCGCGAGCTTGTAGAGGCTCGACACCGAGGCCGAAGATTCGGCGCGCTCAATCTGAGAGAGTAGGGAAACCGAGAGGCCGGTCCGGCGCGACATCTGCTTGAGCGTGAGGTTCTGCGCCTTTCGGGTGCGTCGGATGTTCTGGCCGATGGTCTCGAGGAGCGCTTCTTCGGGGTCGGTGAGGAGACCCTTCTGGCGCAAGATCTTGTCGAGGCTCGCCGTAAACTCGTCCACGTCGAACGGCTTCTTGATGTAGTCGTCGACGTCGAATTTGAGCGACTGAACGGCGGTATCGACGGTCGGATTGCCCGTGAAGATGATCACCGCGATGTCGTCGTCGTAGTGCCGGATCTCTTCGAGCAGCTCCATGCCGCTCAGTCCGGGCATCATGATGTCGAGCACCACGACGTGAAACTCTTGGCCTTTCAGAACTTCGAGCGCGGTCGTCGGGTCGGTCACCGCGGTGACTCGGTACCCGATGGGCGACAGCAATAGCTCCATGTACTCGCAGACGTCTTTGTCGTCGTCCACGATCAGGATGTCGATGTCGCGATTCAAATTCTTGCTCACGTGGCGGTAACTCTGGGATCGTGCAAGAGATTGTCGAGATATGTCAATCACGCAGCCTGTTTAGAGGCTCGCTACACGCTCGCAAAGAGTGGGCGGTCCCGATATCATGAATGTATCAAAACCCTTAAGCCCTGAGTAACGATGCGGACGATCCGTCTCTTGAGCCTCTTTGCTCTTCTGTTTCTCGTTGGTGGTGGCTGTAGTTACGAGCCCTACGGGGATCTGGTCTGTTCGACGGATTCCGACTGCGGAAATGGTCAATGCGTCGATGGTCTTTGCGTGGGGTCCACGCCCGATGTCGACTCCGGACCGGGTGCGGCCGCCGCAATCTCGGTTACGCCGATGAGCCTGACGCTCGAACCTGGCGAGACGGCGACGGTCACTGCGACCGTGACCGATGCCGATGGCACGACGATACCAGACGCCGACATCGTTTGGGCTTCCGACTCGGAATCGGTCGCGACGGTTGCCGGCGGTGTCGTCACGGGCGTTGCCGAAGGTGCCGCCGCGATTACGGCGACGGTCGAGGGGCTCGTCGCGCAGGTGGACGTCGTGGTCGAAACGCCCGCAGCTCGCGTCGAGGTTCAACCCTCGCCGCTGGCCTTGGGGGTCGGTATCTCGGAACAGCTGACCGCGACGGTTTTCGATGCGAACGACAATGAACTGATGGGCCGCGAGGTGGTCTGGGCCAGTCAAGATGCGGCCATCGCATCGGTCGACCAGACCGGACTGGCGCGTGGAGTCGCCGAGGGGAACACCACCATCACAGCGACCTCGGGTGACGTGAGCGTCGAGGTGCCGGTCGAAGTCACCGTCGCGCCGCCTGCCACGATCGAGATCACGCCGACCGACGGCCGCGTGAGCGTGGCAACGGGTGCGCGATTCGAAGCTCTCGTTCGCGACGAAGCCGGCCGCCTCATCGACCAAGCGTCGTTGGACGCTCCGTTCCTTTGGGACATCGGGCGAACGTCGTGGCAAATCCACGTCGTGTTCCCCGCCGGGGTAGACTGGCTGTTCGATTTCAACCCCGAGGAAGACGAGGTGGGGACGGCGACCGTCAGTGTCGAATTGACTGTGGGCGACGTCACCGTCAGCGATTCTCTCGAGGTCGAGGTCTACGTTCCCGCGATCGATACGGTCGTCGCGGCCCCCGAGACGCTGGACCTCGAAGTTGGCGCAACCTCCATGGCCACCGTGGTCGCGACCGACGAAGACGGCAACGAAGACATGTTGCAGACGCCCGTGTGGGAGAGTTCCGACACCGACGTTGCGACCGTGGATGCGAATGGAAACATCGAAGCAGTCGGGCCGGGAACGGCTACCATCACCGTCACGGTCGGTGGCGTGTCCGACACGATCGACGTGACGGTCGAGTTCTATCTCGCATCGATCTCGTCCGGGGCGGACCACTCGTGTGGACTCACACCTGGGGGCGTCGCTTACTGCTGGGGCTCCAATGGGGCAGGCCAGCTGGGCGATGGGACCACGGATGCATCGTCGACGCCCGTCGCCGCTGACACCGTCGAGACGTTCGAGCAGATCGTCGCCGGCGACTCGGTCACCTGCGCGCTCACGGCTGCCGGTTCGGCGTACTGCTGGGGGCAAGACGAGTACGTCGGAAACGACGCCACGGGCGCGGATGTGCTGTCGCCTGCGCCAGTCGCGGGCGGTCACACCTTTACGCTGCTGGCGGCGGAGTTCCAGACCACGTGCGGCATCACCACTGCCAACGAGATCTTCTGCTGGGGCATTGGTAGCAACGGCCAGATCGGTGATGGCAACGAGATGAACGTCGATGTTCCGACCCAGGTTACCAAGCCTGCCGGCACGACCGGTTGGAAAGAGGTCGAGGTAGGCGACAATCACGTCTGCGCGATCGACCTGGCCGACGGAACATTCTGCTGGGGCCAAGGCGCGGAAAACCGGCTCGGAACGGTCGCAACGGACGACTCGTCCACGCCAATAGCCGTGGGCACATTGGAGACCTTCCAAACCCTCGAACTCAGTCAGAAGTCGGGGTGCGCACTCAACGGTTCGAACGCGCTCTTCTGCTGGGGCGATGACAACGAATCGGTCACGGGCACCGGCCTCGGTGGCGATGTACAAACTCCAACCGCCGTTCAGGGCGCCATCGTCTGGGCGTCATTCGACATGGGTACGCAGCACGCGTGCGGCATCGAGATGGCGACCAACTTGGTCTACTGCTGGGGCAAGAAGGACAATGGCAGGCTCGGCTTCACCTCGGCGCAAGACGTCGGGACGCCAACGACCACGACCGCTATGTTCACCGCCAAAGCCGTCGACCTCGGCGACGACTTCTCGTGCGGGATCGACATGTCGGACATCCCGTTCTGTTGGGGGCAATCGAGCGAGACACCGACGCGAGTTTGGCCACTCCCGTGAGCGCGCCTATCGTCGTAGAGCGAGTCGCCACCGAGGTGATTCTGCCGATTCGCACCCAGGTTCTTCGACCGCACTTCGGGCCAGGCGAACTCGCCAACTGGCCTGAAGACGACAAGCCGACGACTCATCATTTCGCCGCCAAGCGTGATGGCGAGGTCGTTGGTTGCGTGACGTACCAGCTAGCGGCGTTTCCGCACGAGTCAGGTGTGCCTGCGGTACAACTGCGAGGAATGGCGGTCGACGCCCAGCATCGAAACTCTGGGCTCGGAGCCCAGATTCTCGTCGAGTCGATCCCCAGGCTCAGCGAGCTGTACCCCGATGCCCGCCGACTCTGGTGCAATGCCCGCCAGCGAGCCGTCTCGTTCTACGAGCGAGCCGGCTTCCAGCCGATCGGCGAGTTCTTCGACAAGCCGGGCATCGGCCCTCACGTTGTGATGTGGCGCTGGATCGATTGAGCAACCGAACGGTTCCCGATTGGTCGTAACCTGCATCGTATCGATCGCCTCGAGAACGGAACTCGGCGATGGAATTGGTTCTTCACAGCGTGCACGTCGGCGCCACCTGGGCGATGGTGGGATTGATCTGGTTCGTCCAGGTCGTCCATTATCCGCTGTTTCGGGAAGTCTCCGAGAAAGCCTTCCAGCGATACGAGGAGCTGCACACGATTCGAACCGGCTGGGTCGTGGGTCCGTTCATGCTGGCTGAGGCCGGCACCGCGACTTGGATTGCGGTGAGCGGGCATAACTGGCTGGGGTGGCTTGGTTTACTACTCGTAGGGGTCATCTGGGTGATGACCGCGACGATCCAGGTTCCGCTGCACGGGCGCTTGAATCAGGGATGGGATGAGATCGCCCATCGCAGGTTGGTTTGGTCCAATTGGGGCCGCACGCTGGTGTGGTCCGCTCGAGGTCCTGTGGCTCTAGTTCTATTCGCGTCGGCAAATTAGCGGCGCACGTCGAGGTCGGAATGAGTGAAGACAAAAGTCCGAAAGTCGTCCCGATGATGCGTGAAGACCGCCCGCTCGATGCGCTCTTGCCTGGACTGTCGGGCGTGAAGATGCCGGGAGTAGAGCAGGGCGACGACGCTGGTCCGGCGTTTCATCCGGGCGTTCTCGTGGTGGAGGTCGACGGCGGTTACGAGTGGGCCTTCGCCTGCTGGAGGAATCCCGGCGGGGCCACTGAACTCGCGGACTCGCTGCAGCAGATGATGGAAGCGGTCTTGCTCGCCAAGATGAGCGAACCGGCGAGTACGTCGAAACAAGACAAGCCGTTCTTGGGGCTGCGCCTCTTTCTGTACGACCACGTCGACAGGGCCGACGAGGCGCTCGCGGAGTTCGGTTTCGTGGAGGTTCCGTTCGTGGCGGCCGAGTACGGCGATCGGACAGCCAAGTTCTCGGAGCAGGCCGCGGTCTCGGGCTGGGATGTCGGAGACGTGCCGGAGTCGGTCTGGCATGCGGCGATTCATCTACCGGACGCCGAACTTCAGCGCCGGTCCGACGCGATCGCCGACGCCATGCGCGACGAGCTCGAGTCCGTTGCTTGGGGTGACCAGCCCGGTCGCCACTCCAAGACGCTCGCCGAACAGCTGCACAAGCAATATCGCGTCGGTATCGCGCCCGATCTCGAGAGCTTGGAGCATGTGGATCTGTTGCTCGTCGACCACGCCGAGCGCCGAGTGCGTTGGCTGCCGCCCATGATCTTCCAGGGAATCTGCGATTTCATGGCCGTTGTGGCCCACGCCGCGACTCCCGCTCAGGTTCAATGGGGGGTCTCGAAGACCGACGAAAACGGCTGGACGAGTCCGCCATTGATCCGTGTGAACGGTCGAAATCAGACTGCCGAAATCCCGATCGCAAGACGGGTCCTCCAGTGGTGCATCATGCCGCAGAAGACGGGCACGGACGACCGCCTGCGGCGCCGCTTTGAAGAAGCCTTTTCGATGTTCCTGGAATAGCCGTTGGCGACCATCTGTCGGAGAGGTGACGGGCGTCATTTTGTCCAAGCCTTGACCCGGCGTGGGGCAGGGCGCTAGAAACAGCCCGGAAGACCGCCCCAAACGCGACTGCAACCAGAAAAGGCAACGGCTATGAGCGACGGAACCCTGCTCGCAAAGCACGATATCACGAACGTGAAGATGATCCGGAACGCCTCTCCCTCCGTGCTGTACGAGGAGGCAATCCTCTACGAACCCGGCACGGCGATTACTTCGACGGGAGCGCTGGTAGCCCGGTCTGGAACGAAGACGGGTCGAACGCCGAAGGACAAGCGCCTCGTCCGAAATCCCGAGAGCGAAAATGACATCTGGTGGGGCGACATCAACATCGAGTTGAGCGAGCACGTCTTCATGCTCAACCGACAGCGTGCGCTCGACTACCTCAACCTCGCCGATCGTATGTACGTGATCGACGGTTTCGCGGGTTGGGATCCGGAGCACCGAATCAAGGTTCGCATCATTTCGAATCGGGCCTACCACGCCCTCTTTATGCACAACATGCTGATGCGCCCGAGCGAAGAAGAGCTCGCGAACTTCGGCGACCCAGACTTCACCATCTACAACGCGGGTCAGTTCCCGGCGAACCCCTACACCGAAGGGATGACCTCGTCGTCGTCCGTCTCGATCAACTTCGAGCGCGGCGAGATGGTCATCTTGGGCACCGAATACGCCGGTGAAATGAAGAAGGGCGTCTTCACGCTCATGCACTACCTGATGCCGAAGAAAGGAGTGCTCTCGATGCACTGCTCGGCGAATGAAGGGGACGACGGCGACGTCGCGATCTTCTTCGGCCTCTCCGGCACCGGTAAGACCACGCTTTCGGCCGATGCGAGTCGCCACCTCATCGGCGACGACGAGCACTGCTGGAGCGACAACGGTGTCTTCAACATCGAAGGCGGCTGCTACGCGAAGACCATCGATCTTTCGGCCGAGAAAGAGCCGGAGATTTGGAACGCGATTCGGTTCGGGTCGATTCTCGAGAACGTCGTGTACGATGAACGTACGCGAGTCGTGGATTACACCGACACTTCGTTCACGCAGAACACGCGTACCTCGTATCCTATCGAGTACATCGACAACGCGAAGATTCCGTGTGTCGGTGGGCATCCGAAGAACATCATCTTCCTGACGTGCGATGCTTTCGGTGTGCTTCCGCCGGTTAGCCGTCTGAGCCCCGAGCAGGCGATGTACCACTTCATCAGTGGCTACACGGCGAAGGTCGCCGGCACCGAGATGGGCGTCACCGAGCCACAGGCCACGTTCTCGGCGTGTTTCGGCGCCGCCTTCCTCGTCTGGCACCCGACCAAGTACGCGGAGATGCTCGCCGACAAGATGCGTCAGCATGGTTCGCGCGCTTGGCTCGTCAACACTGGCTGGACCGGTGGTGCGCACGGCACGGGCAGGCGCATCGACCTTTCGCACACCCGAGCGATCATCGATGCGATTCATACGGATTCGCTGGTCGATGTCGCCACGGAAGTCGATGAGTATTTCGGTGTTCACGTGCCGACGGAATGCCCGGGCGTTCCTTCCGAACTACTCACGCCGAAAGCAACTTGGGCAGACAAAGCCGCCTACGACGCCCAGGCCAAAAAGCTGGTCAAGCTCTTCAGCAACAACTTCATGCAGTACGAAGAATTCGCTTCAGACGCGATCAAAGGCGCTGGCCCGAAAGGCTGAAAACCGCACAGAATCTAAGCGAGGCGCGCTCCGGTGGGGCGCGCCTCGTTTCGTTTCAGATCTGAAATTCAGATCTGAAAAATGTCTGAAAATCTGAAATCTGGCCTGAAATGGTCGGGTAGGGCGCTCCTCGTCGGTAATGTTCGGAGTGTAGTCGACACAACGCCACCGGAGGTCAACATGTCGATCGAAAACGCCCGAAAGGTTCTCAAGCTCCAACTCGAACGCGGACCCGCATTGGTCCTCTGCTTCCCTCGAGTTCCATCAACCATCGCCGAGCGACTCACCGAGTCGGAGCGCGATGTCGTCGATTCTGTCGCACGAGGCAGTTCCAACTCCGAAATCGCTGTAGAGCGCGGAACCGCGACTCAAACCGTCGCGAACCAACTCTACCGCATCTACCAAAAGCTCGGAGTAAGCTCCCGCGCGGAGCTCGTCGAGCAACTTGCCGTCGCGTAAGGGGGAGCCATGGAGACATCCACACAGCAACCAGAAGAACACTACGTCTTGCCGGGGGCCCTTGCCCCGTCGGCGAACATCCTCTTCGACGAGCCAGACAAGCTCGAACGCGCTTGTCGCGGGCTGGGATTTACTCCATTTGCCATCTTCATGGGTGGCGAGAAGCATATTCCATGGACCTCTGCCATCGAGTTCATGGAGCGATGTGCAGCCGAGGTCGACGACCTCGATGCCGAGGTCGCGAAGTCGATGGAGTCGCTCCCTCAGCGCATGCCTCTGCCGTGGTTCATGGGCGCACCGCCGAGCTACGCGGTCGCCCTTCAGCGGCTCCTTGGTGAGGCCTATCGAGAGCTCTTCCCGTGCGTGAACATGCGTTTCGAAGTGCATGGGCGAGTGATCATGGCCGAGATTTGGGTGCCGAAAGGCGCCGCCTATTCAGACACCCTCTTCGAGATGGGGCGTCTGGTTGCAGCACACGGGCCTCGCCTGATGGGTCTGGAGTCGATTCACACGGTGCTCTCCGGAACCGGACCGTCGCGACGTCTCGAGCTACACCTGCCCAGCGAGTCGGAAGAGCGCACCATCATTGATGAGGCCGCCCAGCGACACGAGTTGGGGATGACCCACCCCGAGCGGGAGACGGTCGTGCGGCAGTCGTCGACGTTCATCAGTTCGGCGGAACCAGCGGAATCCGAAGACGAGATCTGGAACGAGGTCGCGGCTGGTCTTTGGGGGTTCGAGGATGCATTCGACCACAACAGCCAACGGTACCTGGTCGCGGTTCGGCGCTCGGGAAAAGATGCCGAGCGGGCGGCTCTCTCACCGAGAGAACGTGAGGTTTGCGTGCTGCTCGCGCAGGGTGAATCGAACAAGTTCATCGCATTCGAGCTCGAGGTTACCGCCTCGACCGTGTCCACCTGGATCCGGCGAATCGCAAAGAAGCTTGGTCTCGCGACACGTCTCGAACTGGTCGCTGCGCTTCGGTTGCTCAACCCGAAGTGAACCGCAGCGACGAAGCTTGTCGCTGAAAATACCACGTCGCACCGACCTCCTTACTATCGAAGCTGCGAGCCGAGGTTCCTAACCTTGAAAGCGTAGACAAACGCTTCCGGGGAGAAGGAACATGAAACAGAATCGAAACAAGTGGGCGGTGGTCATCTCGATCGCCATTTTGAGCGCGTGCAACACGTCCGACCCGATGCCGCGACCGGCACTCGGCAACTCGAGCTCAAACAACCAATCGACCAACAACATCGCGGTCAACAACGTTGACCCGAACAACAGCGAGCCGGTCGTCGAAGGCGACATCGAGTTGCTCGAGCCGACGACCGCGGCGGTGTACACGAACGGCTCCGTGATGTTCCGAGCCACGTCGTCGACCGCCGACCGAATCGTCCTGCGCCAGGGCGCGAATGAGCTCGGCGAGTTTGCAGCGGGGACTTTGGAATTCGACGCGAGTGCGCTCGCCGAGGGCGTCGAGACCGTCGTATCGGTCGTCGCGCTGTCAGCTGAGGGCGACGACATCGGCCGAGCCGAAGTTTCAATCACCCTCGACCAGACCGCGCCGACCATCGTCTCGTTCGAACCAGCCGAAGGAGCCACCGATGCGGCGCTGCGCGCTCCGCTCGTGGTTTCGTTCAGCGAGTCGATCAGCGACCTGAGCGTTTCGGCGAACAACGCCGGAGAGTCCGTAGATGTCGAATGGGAGGCCTTCGAAGACGGCACGGTCCAGATATCGGTCGTCGAGCCGCAGATCATCATGCCGGCTGAGATTGCGTTCGAGATCGATGGCTTCACCGATCGCGCGGGCAATGTCGGCGACGGGCTTTCGCACAAGATCGCCTACGAGGTTTGGCAGAAGCACTCGCTCGGCGCGAACCCTGTCGATTTTGCGACCGCCACTGGATTTGCGGATCTCGTGGTCACGACTGAGCGTGGCCAGACGGTCCTGAAACAGGCGTCGCACCAAGGTTGGGTGACGGTCGCGTCGTTCTCCGACGGCCCTGAGTATCCCGTCGCCGAGCGAATCGATGCGGACTCCGTGCTGATCGGTGGAATCGCGCCGAATGCGACCGGCAGCATGGCGTTCCGCTCGTGGATCGTGACGGGTGAGGACGTCGCCGAAGGGCCGTCTTTCGCCGTCGGCGACTCGCCGCTCGCCTCGCCGGTACAGATGGTCACTGACGACATGGGCGCGATCTATGTTGGTGTGGCGTCCTCGGTCGGTCCGATCGTCATGAAGTACAACGGGGACTCGTTCGGACCGCACGGAGCGATCAGCCGAGTGACGGGCTACCGGACGGACGACATAGCTCTGGCGACCGATGGTGACACGGTCCTCGTCACGTTCCCGGTCTGCACCTCCGAGACACCCACTGGTTGCAACTCGTTGATCTTCGAGACGTATCGACTCGATGGCACGGCTGAGCGCGTGGGTGATGGGCTCGCGAGCCCGACGGACGATTGCACGGGACGAACGCAGGTGGCTTCTGCGCACTCCGGCACGGACTTCTGGATGGCCACCTGGACGTCCACGTGTTCACAGCAGGTGTTGCGAGCCTACCGCTACAGCGATGGCCGCTGGATCCCCACGTTCGACGCCCAACAACAAGGGAATCTCGCCCCGCCGCTCGCCGAGGTGCTCGCCCAGGTCGAGCTCTTCGGTGCGGGCGGAGCAATCGCGCTGGGCGTCACGCGTCCCGCTGGTGCGAGCGTCAGGCTCTTCAACGCGATGACGAACGGATGGACGCCTGAGATTCCGGTCACTTTCGAAGCTGGGGAGTCGTTCACCGAACGAAGCAAGGCTCGATTCGACCTCGACGAGTGGGCCAGCCCCATCGTCGCGATTCAACACGGCGGCGCGTTCCGCTCTTATCGGTTCAACAAGTAGCAAACGATTTCCGGCGAAGTGTACGAGATGGGGTCCGCCCCTTGATCTGCCTCCCCGGGCAGCCCGCCCTCACCGTGGTTTCGACCCGGTGGGGGCGCGGTACTTCTTGGCGATGAAGGTGGTGTTTTGAGATAGAGGAACGTGTTTGTCGTCAAAAATACCATGGTTACAACACGCCCTTACTATGTCGCCAAAACCGCATGGTTTCTAGCCTTACAACATAACGCCCGGGGAATGGGCCAGGTCTCAACAAAGGGAGGCAGACCATGCAAAGCACAAAGAATCTACTCATCGCATTTTCGCTCATCAGCGCTGTCGCGGCAGGTTGCGGCGACGACGACGGGGCTGGAACGCAGCTCGGCAACAACACCGCTGAGAACAACACCGCGGTCAACAACACGGATCCGAACAACACCGACCCGAACAATACGTCGGTGAACAACACCGCGGTGAACAACACCGACCCGAACAACACGACGGTGAACAACACGACGCCGACGAACAACACCACCGGCAACAACAACATGGGTGCGCTCGCGAACGTTACGTTCCGAGTCGAGCAGGGCGACAACTTCGTCACCGGCGGCATCATCGACGTGATGATCACGGTCGAAGGCACCATCCGCACCCTCTCGTTGCGCATCGACGGAGAGCACTGGTCGGACGCCACGGGAATCGAAACGACCCAGATCAACACCTCCGGAATGGACGAGGGGCAACACGTGCTCACGGCCGTGTGGACCGAGGAAGATGGCGGGCCAGAGTACACGTCGACCACGTCGGTGACTTTCACGGTCGACACTACCAATCCGTCGGTCGCGGACCGCACGCCGGCCATCAATGAGGTCAACGTCAACATCCGCGAACCGATGATGGTCCAGTTCACCGAGCCGATGGCCCATGACGGAAGTGCCACCGGCATCTCGCTCGATGTGGGGGGAACTTCGGTCGCTCTCGACGCCCAATGGGCCGACGACTCCACGGTCTTCCTGACGGCGACTGGAAGCGCAGCTCTCCCGGCGCAGGGTACGCTGACCGTCGCTGGTCTTTCGGACCTCGCGGGGAACACGATCGCACAGGCGCAGTGGTCGTTCGGACTCGCGGCATACGAGCACAATGAACTCGAGGCAGGCGCGCTCCACTCGCGTCACGCGGTGCTCAACGGAATGGACGTCGAAGTGACCGCCGGACTGGTTACGGGCGGCGCGGCCTACCGCGTCTACGAGTACGACCCTGCGACCAACGAGTACGCTCAAGTTGGCGCGGACCTGCCGATCAACGGCACGTTCTACAACTACGACGTGTTCTCGGACGGCACCACGCTCTACCTCTTCAACTTCTTCAAGGCTCCGTCGGCGAGTCGCGGTTCGATGGAAGTTCACACGTTCGACGGAACCGCGTGGTCGTCGATCGGAGGCCCTACGGGCACCATCAGTACTTCGGCCGCCGAGTCGGACGTCTCGATCGCGGCGAACGGCGGGAACGTCATGATTGCGGTCGCCGACGAGCTGGGTGGGCTCTACACCTACCTCTACTCGGGCGGCTCCTGGGCGGCGGCAAATCTGCCCACCAAGAACGAGCAGCACCGCAACGTCACGCGCCTCCTGCCGCAGGGAACCGGTGGGTTCTCCATCCTCGAAGCGCGCTGCACCTCGGTCGTCAACGGCACGTGCGCCAACACGCAACTGTCGGTCTCGCTGCATGGAACCAGCGGTTGGACGCCCTCGATTCTGCCCATGGACATCACCGGCAGCTGCGACCGATTCCGAGACGCCGACCTCGCATTCCACGACAGCAAGTTCCACCTGATCGTGGCGAAGCGCCGGCAATGCACGGTGACCGACGTCAACCCGTACCAAACTGAAACCTATGCGGTCAGCAGCAACCAGTGGAGCGCCCTCAACGCATTCTCCGGTGGAAGCGACCTCCAGCCCGACCCGACCATGCTGGGACTCTCGGCAAGCGCTGAACTTCGCACTGCGAACGGCATGATCTACGCGATGGTCCACACCCAAGAAGACATGTGGATCTACCGATTGAACAACCGTGGCTGGGGCGAAATCGAGAAAGTCGCCTCCTCCTGGGACACCGACCGAAACACGGCCTCGAAGCGACTCCAGGAGGGGAGTCTCGGAATCGACCGCTTCGGTCGCCCCGTTCCTTCCTTCACCTACGGCGCAATCCGACACATCTGGCGCCTCATCTTCTAGTTGAAGCACGACCAACAAAAGAGGCCGACTGCATTGCAGTCGGCCTCTCTCGTCTCTTGCGCGTTCGAGCCTAGCGCTTGGGAAAAAGCACGCTCTCTTTCGCCCTCGATTCGTCGCCATGCAGCATCGAAATCGCTTCACCGGGCAACGGGAACCAGCGCAGGTACTCAAAATCCCCGGACAGCTTCGGGTCTTGCAGGCTGAGCCCGTCGAACCGGTTGGACGCCTCTTCGAAGATCCTGCGGGCTTCGTTCAGGTGGTCTTCGAGCACCCATTCGGGCTCGGACTGGTGCCGCGAGCGGAACTCCATCTTGCCCGTCCGGTAGGTGACGTCGTGCAGCGACATCGGGGGGGCGGGGCGGCCTCGGCGGTGTCGCCAGAGGCCGGTGGTCGGCTCAAACGTGTAGTCGGGGAGCAACTTCCAGCCATGAGTGGCGACGAGATCGACGGCGTCGAGGATGAACTCGAACGCGGTCTCCGAGATGAAGTAGTTGAAGTTCACTCGGACCCATCCGGGCTTCACACCTTCACAGCCGCGTACGATCTCTCGTTCGAACTCCTTCGAAGTCGTCAGGTCGATGCCCAAAAGGCGATGTCCGTACGGGCCGGCACACGAACAGCCGCCGCGTGCCTGAATGCCAAGAAGATCGTTGAGCAGCGCCACCACGAAGTTGTGGTGCAGGTATCGGTCGCCGTGGCGCACCACGAAAGACACGATCGAGAGCCGCCACGCGTCCAGGTTGCCGAGGATGTGAATGTTGTCGTTCGTTCTCCAGCGCGCAATCGCACGCTGGATGAACTCGTGCTCCTTCTCGCGAATCACATCTTCGCCGACCGAGTCCTTGAGCTGAAAGACGAGCCCAGCACGGATCGACTCGACGATGGCTGGCGTGCCGCCTTCCTCACGGTGGATCGGGTCGTCCAGGTAGCGGTGCTCGCCGGGATTGACGTAGGCGACCGTGCCGCCGCCCGGAACGCTGGGGACCTTGTTGTCGAGTAGGTGCCGCTTCACCACGAGGACACCGGGCGTGCCCGGGCCCCCGATGAACTTGTGTGGCGAGATGAAGATGGCGTCCTTGTAGATGAGGTCGCCGTCGTTCTCGCTGTCGGCCATGTTCATTTCGATCTTCACGTACGGTCCGGCCGCCGCGAAGTCCCAGAACGATAGAGCGCCGTGCTTGTGCAGTACCGAAGCGGTCGCGCGCGTGTCGGAGCCGATTCCGGTGACGTTCGACGCAGCGCTGAACGAACCGATCTTGAGCGGTCGGTCGGCGTACGCTTCGAGCTCTTTCTCGAGGTGCTCCAGATCGATGCGACCATCTGGATCCTCGTGAATCACCACGACGTCGGCGATCGACTCGCGCCACGGAAGCTCGTTGGAATGGTGTTCGTATGGGCCAATGAAGACCACCGGACGCTCATCAGCCGGAATGTGATCGGCGAGCCCGTATTTCTGATCGAGGTCGTTGGGGATGCGCAGGTTGAGGATGTCGATCAGCTTGTTGATTGCACCCGTTGCGCCCGACCCGCAGAAGAGCACGACATCGTCGTCGCTGCCGCCGACCGCCGAATGGATGATCCGGCGAGCGTCTTCGCGCAATCGCGTTGTTTGCAGACCTGTGCCGGACGTTTCGGTGTGGGTATTGGCGTAAAGCGGCAGGACTTCGTGTCGGATGTATTCCTCGATGAATCCGAGCGACCGGCCTGAAGCGGTGTAGTCCGCATACGTAACCCGGCGAGTTCCGTAGGGGCCGTCGATCATTCGGTCTTCCCCGATGATCGCATCTCGAATCGTCTCTATGAGTCGCTGGCTCTTCTGCATGATTTCGCTCCGTAAGTTGCTAAGAACCTAACAGATTGTCGCAGCTTCACCACTGTTCTTGAGGCGGTTCGGTCGCGACCGCGTCGGCGTCCGACCCAACGCCCGAGTACTCCGGCCCCGGCCGCGCAACGCGGTTGTATGCCACCGCCAGAACGCCGTGAACGATTGAGATCGACACGAGGATGCCGAAGCAGAAGGCCAGCACGCCAACGAGCGCCGCGACCGGCACGAGAAGCAGCACGAGGAAGTACCCGAGCTTGTTGCCCCAGATCAGTTTCCCGGTCCGGCGGAGCGCATCCCAGGCATTGCAATCCTGGTCGATGACGAAGAGCATCGCGGGAAACACGATGGCGTTTCCGAGCGTGATGACGAGCGCTCCAGCGATGAGAACGAATCCCACCCCCACCTGCATGTCTGTGTCGACGAGCTCGATCGCCGCGGCCGGAAGCATCAGCAACATCACTGGGATGCTCAGGATCAGGCATTGGCCGAACTGGCGCGCCGTGAGGCTCGATTCCGCGGGCGACGCTTGAAAACGGATCGCGCTGAGCCACCGTTGCAAGAGGTGCATTCGAACTCCGACGTCCGCAAACACGAACACCAGCGACACCAAGAGCCCAACGAAGAAGTAGATTTGTGGCTCTAAAACCTGAACGATCGCTTCGTCGATCTTCGTCGAGCCGGAGTTCAGCACCGTGAGCAAGAATGCCGGTCCGAGGAGCGGCCACACGTCACCCTTGAAGGTGTCGAACGCGACTGAATACGCCGAATCGAATGCATCGGAGGGCATCGGATCCACAAGTCCGTCGACAAACTTGCGGTCGTCGAACGCCGGTCCTGCCTCGAAGATCTTCTCTTCCACGCCCTCGGAAGGCGCTTGATACGGATTGTGGGTCATCTGTGCCCCCGCCATCTCGAACGATTTTCGCTTTTGTGGCCGTCGCGCAATTCCTGCGCACGACGGCACCCCCTCAACGCTCCAAATACACATCTAATGTGGCACAGCGCGTGCACTGAGTCGATGTGAACCCCTGCCGCTCGGTGCTACCGGCGGTACCAACACGGAGATCCCAATGGCCATCTTTGAAGTGAACGAACACAAATTCGAGCGAATCGCCCGCGTGCTGGTCGGCGCCGTCCTCGTCTCCCTCTTCTTCGTCGGACCCGAGACACCATGGGGACTGATCGGATTCATCCCGCTGCTCACTGGAATCTTCGGATTCTGCCCGCTCTATCGCCTCGTCGGGTTCTCGACCTGCGGGAAAGACTGCGGTCCCGATTCGACGCCTGCCTGAGCGTCAGGGCGAGTACAGCGCCTCGCGCACCGAAGCGTAGATGTCGACCTCGCCGCCGAGCCCGGCAACTCCTTGGAGGAGATGCTTGAGTTCGCGGCGTCTCGACTCGGGGTAGCTGTCGCAGACAGGGCAATCCACGACGTCGATGTCATTTTCGACGACCCAGGCGAGGACCTTGCGTTCCTCGACCAATACGAGCGGTCGGATACATGTCGGGCCGTCCGCGCTCGGCGTCGCCGGTTTGAGCGGGTCGAGTCGGCGACCGTAGAGCAGATTCAGGAAGAACGTCTCGACCGCGTCGTCGAGATGATGCCCGAGGGCGAGCTTCGAATATCCCTGCTCGCTACACCATCGATTGAGAATACCGCGTCGCATTCGCGAGCAAAGCGCGCACGGAATCTGGCCCGGAGCGAGCTCGGCCTGCACGACCGAGTGCGTGTCTTCGGACACGACCGCGAACGGAATCTCGAGCCGGCGAAGCGTTGCCTCGAAGATCTCGCGATCAAACCCGGGCTGGTGTTGGTCGAGGTGTACGCCGGACCATTCGAAGTCGAAATCCGAACGACGAGAGAGTTCGCGCATGACGCACGCGAGCAGGATGGAGTCCTTGCCTCCCGACAGTCCGACGGCGATACGGTCGCCTGATTCGATCAGCTCGAAATCACGAACCGCCCTTGCCACCAGGTCCATGACCGGGCGGGAAGGGCGGGGCAGTTCTTCAATCGGGAGGCCAGCGGCCATCTCTATTTAGGCCTTCGGACCGAAACCGAAGACGATGTAGCCGCCCGACTTCTCGTCTTTGGCGGTCTCGAGGAGCTCACGCTCCGTCGCGTCTTCGATCAAGTCGTTGAAGTTGCGGTAGCCGTAGAACGTTTCGTTGAACTGCGGCTTCTTTCGCTTCAAGACCTGCTTGATCAACGAGCCGAAGATGTTCTCGTCGCGCTCGCGGAACAAGGCTTCGGCGGTCTCGAGGATCATCTCGAGTGCTTCGTCCTTGGTACCGGTTTCGTCGGCGTGATCCTTCTTCACGTCTTTTGCGGCGGCCGGCTTCGAATCCTTCGAGTTGTCTTTCGAGTTGTCTTTCGAATTGTTCGAATTCGACTTGTTTCGGGGCTTGCGTCGTCCGCCGCCCTTCTTGTTGCTGCGCTTCGCGCGCACCAGGTCGTCGTAAAAGATGTACTCGTCGCAGTTCTCGACCAGCAGTCGGCTCGCCGCGTTCTTCACGCCGACGCCGATGACCAGTTTGTTGTTCTCCCGCAGCTTGCTGACGAGCGGCGAGAAGTCGCTGTCGCCGGTGATGATGCAGAAGATGTCGACGTGCTGCTTGGTGTAGGAGAGGTCGAGTGCGTCGACCACCATCCGAATGTCGGCGGAGTTCTTGCCCGAGTACGAAACGTGCGGGACTTCGATCATCTCGAAGGACGCTTCGTGCATGGAGCGCTTCGCCGACTTGAACGACTCCCAGTCCGCGTAGCTTCGCTTGACGACGATATTCCCCTTGTCGAGCAGTCGCTCGAGGATCAGGTGAATGTCGAACTCGTCGTAGTTGGCATCGCGCGCCCCGATCGCGACGTTCTCGAAATCGGCAAATACGGCGATGTTTGGGGCGTCATCTAGTTTTTCTCGCATGAAGCGATCCTTATTTTTCATTACACAGTTAGACGTCATTGCGTCGCCGCTTGCCTACACCAGATGGGGGAGATCTTCAAACGGAGGGCCTCGTTGCGGGATTGGCCGTCAGACTAGATTAGCCTAGACTGATACCATTCACCGGAACATTGCACGCGCGAGAACTGTCGTGGACAACCCATATTCGGCCCCCGCTGCCCGGGACGACAATCAATCGACCTCTGTCGATCAGATGCAGCTTCGACGAGCAAACCCTCACCCCTCCCCGTCGGACAACGCGTTTTCCGACGCCTGGGAGTGGGTGAAGCAGAAGCCCGTCGAAACCATGCTCCTCGGCGTATTCAGCGCCATCTTCGGCGATGGCCACTGCGGTGGGGGCGGTGGAAACGTCCCCTCCAACCTGGGCGATCTCGGCGGTGGGGGCGGCGGATACGACGACTCCTACAACGAAGACTGGGGCGGCGGGTACGACGACTCGACCTACGACTACTTTTCGGACATCGACCCTCAGGCCGCGCTCGATTGGCTCCCCGGAGCCGACCTTCTTGGCCTACCATCCATGGTCGGACAGATCGGCGCGGGCGAAGCCGGATTGATCGCCGGTATCGGGCTCTTCGTGATCGCCATCATGGTCGGCATGTTCGTGGCCGGAGTGGCCCTCCAAGCTGCCGAGGACATCTATTGGCTGCGCCTCCTGCGCGGTCAGAGCGCTGATCTCGGCCGTTCATTCAGCGTCGGCAAGTTCATGGTTCCGATCATGGTGGCGCAGATACTCATAGCGTTCGGGGTCTTCTTCGGAATCTTGTTGCTCATCATTCCGGGCATCATCCTAGCCCTCGGATGGATCTTCGTCGGCAAGGTCGCGGTCGACAAGAATCTGGGTTTTGTCGATGCCGTGACCGCCAGTTGGCGACTCACCGACGGCTACAAGCTCGATTTGCTGGTGATGTGGATCATCTCTTTCTTCCTCATGTTGGGCGGAATCCTGGCGTGTTGCATCGGATGGATCCCTGCAGTGGCCGTAAGCCAAGGCGCGTTCGCAATTTTCTACAATCGCATTGCCGAACCGGGGAATGCTTACCTGCAACCCGGCGAGTCGAGAGGCGAGTTCGGCGGACCACCGACCGACCAGTTCGGCTCGGATGGCGGCGGTGGCAACCCCATGGGGAATCCTCCGCCCGCCGGAGACCCTTATGGTGCTGAGTGGTAATCGGCACGAGGTACACCATGAAACGCACGATCATACTAATGCTGGCAGTTGGCCTGGCGGCCTGCGCTTCGCAAGAACCACGGCCAACACAGGCGCCTGAGACCTCTCTCGTCGGCCAGCCGCCGAAGGAGGCACCGCCCGCGCCGAAGAAGAAGGCGATGCCTGTCGAAACGGAGGTCGCCCCTCCTGACGAGGAAGTTCGGGTCGAGCTCGTCATGCTCGAAAAGGGCAACCCCTACATGACCGACACGGGGGTAAAAGTCTCCCTCGCCCAAAAGAACCCCGTGCGCATCACCATGGAGTCCTCATCCGAGACGATCGAACTCGCGCTGCCGGAAGGCACCAAGTACGCGGAGGGCAGGGCGTTCGAGTCCATCTGGTCGATCGAGGTCAGTGAGGCATTGCATCTCGAGTTGCGCCACGACCCTCCAGAGCCGCTCTCATCGGAGCAAGCCGCCCAGATGGCGAAGCAAGAGCTCGACGCGAACCTCGGGTGCGAAGGAGAAGACCGGCAGGTCGAATCCGCCCCCGGCACGATTCGTTTCGAGCGCGTCGCAGATGGCGCTGCCGCGTGCTCGGCGCAGATCGGCATCTACACCGGCCGCGTCATCACGCGCTGACGCCTAAGCCATCCGAAACGACGAAGGGCCGGAGCAATCGCTCCGGCCCTTCGCTTTTCTTCACGATGTGCGCCCGCATCAGTCTTGCAGGTGGCTGTGCAGGAACCACATGTCCTGCTCGAGCGACCTCAACACCTCGATGAAAAGGTCTTCCGAGGCCGGGTCCCCTTTGGCCTGCGCTGTCTCGACAGCCTGGCGTGTCCACGCGGAGAACGTCTTGAACTGCCGCGTGAGCGCGGTCAGATGCTGCTGCGCGGTCACCGCGTCGGTCGGATACTCGTCGATCGCCGAGAGCTCCGAGGCGTTCCGGACGGTTCCGGTCGCGTACCCACCTAGCGCTCCGGCTCGCTCCGCCAAATCGTCGGCATGGGCTTCGAGATGTTCCGCGATGGCGTCGAACAACTCGTGCCGCCCGTAGAACAACGGCCCGCGAACGTTCCAATGCGCCTGCTTCACCTGCGAACGCAGGTCGACGGCGGTCGCCAGTCCCTCGTTCAGCTTCTCGACCAAGAGGGTGCGAGTTCCATCATCAAGCGAAATCTCGGATGCGAATCGTGTTGCCATTTCGAACTCCTGTTCTTGAACAAAGTTGTTGGCGCTCCTTGCGCAAGCCGAGGAATATCCACAGCTTGCGCGACTTCAAGGCGCGCCCGAAACGCAAACGGTTGACAACAATTTCGAATGCTCGTAAAAACCGCGTCCCGGTCGACGGACTCGTCCGCAAGACTGGCTAGTTCGGGGTGTAGCGCAGCCTGGTAGCGCACTTGCTTCGGGAGCAAGGGGTCGGAGGTTCAAATCCTCTCACCCCGACTAGAGAGACCCGCCAATCCATCGTGATTGGCGGGTTTCTTCGTTCTTGCTCTACCCCAACGAACGAATTCGCGCCGAGATTCGATCTTTTGACGCTGTTCGTCTATGGTGGCGCCGTTTGGGAAAACTGAATTTTTGAGACGGTTATGGCTACCCGATTTCTAATCGCGCTCTGCGCGCTCGCTATCCTACCTTTGGCTACCTCGTGCGGCGACGACGAGGTCAAACCCGGCGGCAATACCTGCTCGATTGGTGAGGTCTACAATCCGATCCTCGGCGCGTGCACCCCACGTTCGACGGGCGATACCGACGCGGGCAACAACACCGACCCGGTGAACCTCAACCCCAATAACGTGTCGATGAACAACAGCACGACGGGGAACAACTCCACGACGGGAATGCCCGATATGGGGATGCCCGACACCTGCGAAGGTTCCGAGCGCCGTTGCGTCGGAAACACCGTGGAGATCTGCCAGAACGGCACGTTCGTTCTGCGTGAGACCTGCCAGCCAGGCGACATCTGCAACCTCGGTAACTGCATCCCCGAGAATGCAAATGCATGCACGCCTGGCGCGACCCGATGCGCCAGCGACTCGTCGGTCTCGACCTGCGGTGCCGATGAAATGTGGGGCCCCGCCACGTCATGCCCCGAAAACGAGGAATGCCAGGACGGCGTTTGCGTCCAGGGTTGTGCCGGCTTCATCGGCAAGAAATCGAACGTCGGTTGTGAGTACGTGACGATGCGCCACGACCAGCTCTCGGGCTTGCGCACGCTGCCTCACACCGTCGTGGTCTCGAACCCGACCAACGAAATGGTCACCATCGACGTATCCAGCCCGGCCGGAATCAACACCGGAATCGCGCAGCAGACGATCGCACCCAACGACAGTGCCGTGCTCAACTTCCCGACGTCGCCGATGGTCTCGGCTGCCGGTCTGACGAACAACATCTACCTCATCAAGGCGAGCCGGCCGGTCATCGCTACGCAGTTCGCGCCGCTCAACAACCCGGGTCTTGGCTCCGAGACGAGCGATGCCTCGCTCCTGCTCCCGACCAACGCAGTTGGCCAAGAGTACGTGGTCCTCGGGTGGCGTGGCCTTCAGCCGCAGGGCAGCTACGTGGACATCGTCGCACTCGAGCCGGGTACGAACGTGACCGTGCAAAGCCCGCTGCCGCTCAACGGCGGCGCCGCAGGAAATGTCGCCGCGAACTCGTCACGCTCGTTCGCAATCCCTGAAAACCAGGTTCTGCACCTCGAGGAAGGCCGCTCTTTCTTCGACACAGGCAACCGAGACGTCAGTGGCGTCATCGTGACCTCCGACAAGCCCGTCGCCGTCTTCACCGGCGCAACGCTCGTCAACATTCCAGATGAGCCTGTACTGGCCAACCCGCCGAACGGCTGCCTTCAGATGGACGCAAGCTGCACCGTCAACGCGGACTGCTGCTCCGGAATCTGCGGCTGGGACACCCGGGTCAATACGAACAAGTGCATGAACTCGCTCGCCGCCGGTGACCACGTCGAACAGCAGCTCTTCCCGGTCGAATCGTGGGGTAGCACCTACATTGGCGTGCCGTTCCCTGCGCGAAACTCGAACGACTTCACCATCTACCGAGTCGTTGGCTCGGTCGACGGGACCACCGTGACGGTCGACCCGCCGCTGAACGGCGTGAGCAGCTTCACGCTCAACCGCGGCGAGGTTCGTCAGATGTACGGATCGACGGCGTTTCAGCTGACCGCGTCGCAGCCCGTCATGGTCGCGCAGTTCATGATTGGTGGTGCGGTTTCGTCGTCCGACGACGGTGACCCCGCCTTCCTCGGACCGCCCGCGGTCGAGCAGTACCGAGACGCGTACGTCTTCCTCGTACCCGGCAACTACCGGAAGAACCGCGTGACCATCGTGAAGCAGGCCGGGACCTCGGTCACGCTCGATGGCAACCCGATCGCCCAGGCTCAGTTCGCTCCTGTCGGCGGCGCTTCGACTTGGGAACACGCGACCATCGACTCGCTTTCGGGAGGTGTCCACAACGCGACCTCCACGGCTCCATTCGGCATCGTCGTGCACGGCGTGGATGAGTACATCAGCTATGCCTTCGCGGGCGGCATCACGCTTCCGGAGTGAGCATGTCGCAGACTGCAGCCATCTTCGAAGACCTCTACGCCCTTCAAGAGATTGAAGGGTGGGACGACGCCCACATTGGGACGCTCATCGGCAAGATTGCGCGTGGGGACGAGGTCGAGCTCGACTCGGAAGACGGGCTCGACGCGCTCTACCGAGTCGCTTGGGCGACCCACATCCGCGGCGTGGCCCGGGGCGAAGCTGGAATCGTGATGAATGCGATGCAGTGGGAGATGGTCGAGACCGGCTCGATGCCGCTGTCTGAAGTTCAAGAGTACTGGGAGCTCGGCGAGCCTGGTCACCACGCGTGGATCGCGCTCGATGGAGCTCGCGCCAATCTCGGCATTCTCTGGGAGCGCAGCGCAAACGCGTTGGTCGAGGTCATTCGGTATCGTGGAGCGAATCTGCGTGTCTTCGTCGACATGCCGCTAGCCGACTTCCGTGCGGCTCGAGCGGGCGAATCGCCCGACCTCGCCGAACTGAGTCCGTACTTCGAAGAGGCGTCCAATCGAGCCCGCATGACGCTCGAGCGGGGCGACTTGCTCGCCGATTACCTGCCGCCACAGAACCTGGAAGAGCTGCTCATTCGCCTCGACCAACTCGTGTCGTGGAACCATTGGGCGGGCGCGCTGGACGCTCTCGAGGCGTACCTCGAGAGCGAGCACGAACTCGACGAAACTTGGGAGGCGCTGCTTCGTGGCCTCATGGAGTGGAATCTCGGCCTCGAGGACGAGGCGACCGCCCGGATTGCTGCGCTCGACGTGGACAAGGTGGAAGGCAAGGCGATGAACTACCTCATCTCCATCGCCAGGGACTTCTCGACCGCAAAGCCGGAGATGACGATTGAACTGCTCGAGCGGGTCCCCGAACCCACCGTGGAAGTGCTGCGTGACATGGCGATCGCTCGACACGGGCTCGACGACGCCGACGGGGCCCTTCGCGACGTGGAACGCGCGCTCGAGCTCGACGAGTTCCACGAGCAATTGCACCTGCTGCGAGCACGGATTCTTTTCGCGATGGACCGAGTCGATGATGCGCTCGAGTCCTACGACGCAGCGATCGATAGCTTCCCGGACTACTCCGTGGCGCTCTCGGAACGCGGCGCGCTGCATGCCGAAGCGGGGCGACATGAACTTGCCGTAGCCGACTTCGAGGCCGCACTCGCGATCGACCCAGGATACGGGCCGCTCCGCATGAGCCGCGCCCGGTCGCTGGTGGAGCTTGGACGCGGCTTGGAGGCTCTCGACGATATCGAAGCGCTCGCGGAGTCGGAGCCTTATCAGGACGTTCTCGACCTCTACGCACAGCTCGCCGAGGAAGCGTCACGAACTCACTCCGCGGCGACGGCGTATCTGAAGATTCTGCGCAACGCCGCCGAACAGAACGATGTCGTCGATCGTGCCCTCGAGCGCTTGGAAGCGCTGGGCTACGAGGGACCCATCACCTTCCCGTGGCCGCTCTCGCCGTCGCAACAGGTGGAACGATTTTACCTGCAGTCGCTTGAGCCGGAGGTGGTCGAGGACTTCCACTATCTGCGCGAGCAGGTCTTTCATCTCAATCGTGAGCAAGACTACGGGCGGGCGCTTCAGGCCGCCGAAGAGCTCGTTGGGATGTTGCCGGATTTCTTCGAGTCGTGGGTGACGCGCGGAAGTGTGTTTCTCGCCGCTGGATACTTCGAGGATGCACTGGCCGATGCTCACGAAGCGATGCGTCGAAACGAGCGGGCCGAGTCGCCGTACTTGCTCGCGCATGAATGCTACCGGGCGTTGGAGCAGTGGGCCGACGCGGCGAAGGCCGTTGAAGAAGCCGTGGAACGTGACCCGATGTCGGCACAGTTGCGGTTCGCATTCGCGGTATCGCTCGAGGCCGCAGGTGATTTTGATAGCGCGCAGGAGCAGCTTCGCGAGGCACTTCGCCTCTCGCCGGGACTGCATGATGCGCGCTTCAATTTGGCGCGCCTGCTCGACGCGGCAGGTGAGCAGCGCGATGCGCTCGACCTCTATTCGATCATCCTGCGGGAAGCCCCGGACGATGCACAGACTCGGGTGAACGCGGCGACCGCGCACTTTGGACTCGGTGAAGTCGACGAGGCGATTGAGCTTCTGATCGAGGCTGTCGAGCTCGCGCCTGACTACTTGTTTGCGCACCAGAAGCTGGCGCTCATCCTCTCGGATGTCGATCCGGATCGCGCGGCCGTTCATTTCGGCGTCGCGTTCTCATTGGCCGAAGAGCTGATCCTGCAAGAGAACGAGTTCCGGCAGCGCTTTGACGAGATGACGAAGCCGGGATGTGGCCTGGACCTCGACCACCTGCACCAAGCGCTCCGCCGACTGCAGGACATCGGTGCCTACGACGAGGCACACGCGGCAGTCAGCAACCTTGAGCCGCTCGGCAAGTCCGAAGCGGAGTACTGGCTGTTGCGGTCTGAGATTGCATCGTTTGCGACGGCGTCGGATTCGATGACCGACGCATCGCATGCGGCTCGTCGAGCAGCGGCGCTGCGCGACGATGATCCACGCATTCACTACCAGATCGCCGTGACGCTTCAGGACGAACCCGAAAGCCTGCTCACCCACGCCGAACGTATGATCGAGCTTGGCGAGGCCCTCGGAGGAGAGGACCTGTCGCGCAAAGTGGACGAATTGGTCGATCGGATGGCCGATGTGGGTGAGTTCGAGCCGCGAGCGGTCGCATGGCTGACCGAGGCGGAACGCAAGCTCAATGGCTCGCATCACCAGGACCGACGCCTGCGGCTCCTGTTTCGACGGGCGTGGCTCCGCGACCGAATTGGCGACCGAGACGGGGCGATCGAGGACTACTCGAGCTGCATCGACCTCGACCCGTCCGAGGCGACCTATTGGTTCAATCGAGCCTGCGAGTACGGAATCGAGGGCCAAGCGTCAGAGGCGGTCGCCGACCTTCGGGAAGCCATCACGCTCGACGAGGGATGGCGCGCTCGCGCGGCAGAAGAAGAGTATTTTGATCCCATCCGAACGGATGAAGCGTTTTTGGCGCTCCTAGATGGGTGAGGCAACTCGCCCGCTCGAGGAGCAGGAGAGCATCAGATGAAGAAAGCGATTGCACTACTTGCCTTGTCGTTTGCCGCCTGCGGCGGTGGCGAGTCTTCGGCGAACAACGACCAAATTCCGAGTGATGCTCCGACGTATCATCAGGACGTGAAGCCGGTCGTCGATGCTTACTGCGGCACTTGTCATAGAGTCGGCGGGGTCGCTCCGATTCCGCTGGAGAACTACGACCAGGTGAAGGCTGCGTCGTCGCTCATCCCAGATCAGATCAACTCTCGTTCGATGCCTCCGTTCCTCGCGGCGCCCGCACCGCGAGAGCTTCAGTACGACACCAGCCTGAGTGACGAGCAGATCGCGCTCATCAACTCTTGGATCGAATCGGGGATGGTCGAGGGCGATGCGTCGGAGCCCGGTGAAGCCATTGAGCTTCCCGTGAGTGAGCTCTCGCAGGTCGATCTGACTCTCTCGATGCCCGAGCCGTTCACGCCCACGCAACAGCCCGACGAGTACCGCTGCTTCGTCATGGAGTGGCCCGAGGCCGACCCGAAGTTCATCACTGGCTTCGAGTTCCGGCCAGGCAACTTCCGGATCGACCACCACGCCGCCGCGTTCCTCATCGACGCGGCGTTCGCCGATGTCGTCGACGAGGCGGACGGCGCCGACGGAAAGCCTGGCTACCCGTGCTTCGGCGCCGCAGTTCCTCCGGGCGCGGCCAACTTTCCGACGAAGCTCATCGCCGCTTGGACTCCGGGTGGTGGCGCAGTCGAGTACCCCGAAGGAACCGGCGTTCGGATTGGTCCGGGCGCGCGAATTGTGCTCCAGATGCACTACTCGCTCGTAGGAACCCAGGGCGAAGTCGACCAGTCTGAAGTCGATTTCAAGCTCGCCGACAGCGTCGACAAGAATGGCGGAAACCTGCCGTGGCTCGACATCGCTTGGCCCGGAAGCCCCGAGACCATGCTGATCCCGGCTGGGGCGCAAAAGGTCATTCACGAGCACGTCGCCGACCCAACTCAGTCGCCGATCATCGGTGAATTCGCGCCGGGGGTCGATCCGACGGAAGGCCTTCTGCTCCACTCGGTGCTTCCGCACATGCACAAGCTCGGAAAGTCGTTCACGCTCACGGTCGAGCGGGCCGACGGTTCGTCCGAGGAGATCTTCAAGATCGCGAACTGGGACTTCGATTGGCAGGGCTACTACACGTTCAAAGACCCGGTCGAGGTGTTGCCCGGTGACCAGCTGAGGATGACGTGCGAGTTCGACAACAGCGCGGAAAACCAGCCCCAAGTCGACGGTATGCAGCGCACGCCGCAAGACGTGACATGGGGCGACGGCACGTACGATGAGATGTGCACTGCGTCGATCTACACGAACGGAATCGGCGAAGGCGACAGTAGCTGCGGAGACGTTGGAAGTATCGCCGCCGACGAAGGCCAGTTCGAACTAACGTTCGACGCTTCGGCTGGCATCCGAGGCGATGAGCGACTCGAAGGCGAACTCGCCGGCATCGTTCGGGGTGCGGTCTATCGCGCAGAGGATGTGATGTTGACCGGTCCGGTCGAAGGAGCGGAAGAACTCATCTCGTTCGAGTTTGAGATCGACATTCGCGACGGTGCCGACGGTCCATTCCGACTCCAGGACTCGCTCCCGGCCGGAGACTATCAGGTGCTCGGCTACCTCGACTCCGACCAGAACTATGACGCTGCGAACCCGGGCCCCGACGAGCTCGACCCGGTCTTCATCCCGGTGCGAGCGAAGACGCTGGCGTGTGAAGTTCAGCCGATCACGCTCGAGTTTGCGGTATTGCGCCCGTAGGCGACGGCGTTAGCCGTCGCTGCAAGGAGCAAGGGCTTCACATTCGTCCCCCGAGCCTATTCGACCGCAACTCACGTAGTTGGCGGGGGCGATGCCGTCGCACGTGCACAGAGCTCCATCGTTGCCGCAGGCAAACAGCTTGAGTGCGTCGTCACGCGCAAAATCGCCGCTCGTGTCGAAGGCGAGCTCGTCCATCGCGCCGGCGAAAGTCGAAGCTTCGGGCCACTTCCCAAACCGCAGAACTTCGGCCGTTGCCGAGAACGGAATCGTATCGGGCACGCCAGTGATCCCATTCACCGTAGCCGTTACGGTGACGTCGGAGTTGCTAACGTCGTACTCGCAGATCACGTGGTTCCAATTAGAGGCGTCTTCGACCTCAATGCCCGAGATTGCCTCGCCGACCGCCGCGTGCGCGACGCACTCAAAGGTGGTTCCGCTCGTCTGTCGAATGGACCACCCTTCGGAGGTGTCCGAATTGGTCCGGCTCAGCCACGTCGAGTCGTCTTGAGCGTCGTCGTGTCGGATCCAGTGGGCGACGACGAGTTGCGACGCAATTCGAGGCATCGACTGGCCATTGTCGGCGATGGTCGTGTCGTTCTGATTGATGAGCAACGACGCGCTTCCCTCGGGTGGGGACCGGTTGTCGAAAGGGGCAGCCTGATTCGGCGAAAAGTCGGGATTGCCCAATACGTCGGCCAGGTCGCCGTTGAAGAGAAACAGGCGTTCCATGGAGCGAACTTGGCTCGCAGCGAGCGTCTCGACGCCAGCGTCGCTACCCTGGTCTGTAGCGTCGCCCATGTCGGTCGAAGTCTGAGACATATCGCCGGTCGACGAATTGCTGGCGTCTTGCGCCAGGCCTGCGTCCAACCCCGTCGTTGGTGGATCACTGACACAGCCGGCGCAAACAACCGCTACGAACAGAATCCAACTGACACTGCGATTCATCGCTCGTTCCTCCACTTAGACGCACCTATCGTGGCAGAACTTTAACGCGAGGCGGAGGCAAAGTCCCGTCGTTTTGGTCGGTCGACTCGGGCGGCATTTCTTTGTCGTTGGAAGCCGTTTCGACTTCGTCTGGTAGCTCGACGCGCACGTACCACGAGGTTCCGAAATCGAGATGGAGCAGCTCTTCGTGCCCGGGGTCTCCCGGGCCGAGGATGATGCGAAACAACCGCTCGTGAACGGCCCGCCAAACGATTCGGTGGAGGAACTCGGCGCGCTTTCCAGCGTCGCCTGAGGTCTCGCGCCAGTCGTCGCCGACGTCGACGATGAAGGCGTCGTCACCCTCGCCAATCTGAAAGCCTGCGATGTCGATGGCGTTGCCGAATGCGTGCTCGCTCCACTTCTTCTTGGAACCTGTCACAGGCCGGCACCGGTAGCCGCCTCGATGCATCAGTTTGGTCGGCGGCTTTCCGAAGACCGCCGTCGCCTCGGCCACGACGACCTTCTCGAACGCTTCGAGCTTGGGGATGAATGCCGCGTCGGCCTCGAGCGGCTTATCGTACGGCACGTGGGTGCCGGAGTGCTTCACGATGTCGACATCCGGGCACTCTCGGCCCGTCTTCGCGATCGCCCGAGCGTTCCCGTCGAACTTGTATCCTTCGATCGGCGGCTCAGGCCCGGGCGCACCCTGGGCCATGCTCAACGACGAACAAGCCGTGGAGAGAATGAAGAGAGCCGGAACGAGAGTGCCTACACGCATGTGAGACAGTGTAGGACTCGCTTCCGGCTCTCGCCAGTTTTGCTTGTGGGGTACGACTTACGCGCGTCGTCGGCGCAGGCCGACGAGGGCGAGAAGGAACAGGGCGAAGGATGCAGCACCAGAGCCGGCGCCTCCGGCCGCCGAGCAGCCACCGCTGCGCGGGGTAACGTACTCGGTTTCACCGACTTCTACTCCGTCGACCGGGTCGATCATGCCGTCGGCGCGTTCCCGACGCTCTCCGCTGTGGCTCGCACCGTTGTAAGGGCAGCCGTCGCTCATTCCGCGCGCCGCTACTTGCGGGCAGGCGTCGCAGGCGTCGCCGACGAAGTCACCATCGGAATCGGCCTGGTCGGGGTTGGGAATCCCAAGGCAGTTGTCCTCCGAGCCGCGCACGTCGTCTGTGTCATCGTCGATCTCGTCTTCGATTGCTCGGGCCTGCTCGAGGGTCATCTCCTCTTCGTGCGATTCGGAGTCGCCCTGGTCGCTCGCGCCCGAAATGTGTCCGTCGAAGCTTGCCGGTGCGTAGGTCAGGTTGGCCCAGTCGTCGTGGCTCTCGTTGACGCTAAGGTCGCCAGGCCGCTGACAGACCGTGTCGAAGTGAGCCACGCTCAAGCTGAGTCCTTCATCGTCTCGGTCGCCGTTCTGGTCGAAGTCGATGGCCTCAGACGCGTCGTACCCGCTCAGCGTGAGTCGGCCTTCGTGTCCGAAAATGACGTCGCCCCAAGAGGCGTACCCTTGGACTCCGTCGGCCTCATTGAGATTGCTCGGATCGAGGTCCGCGAGCTTCTTGCGCGAGAAATCGAGATTGCGGCCTGGGTAGCGTCCGGTGAGCTGGTAGAGGTAGCTCATCACGCTCAAGTAGTTGACCTTGCAGTTGAAGTTCTCGTGCCCGCCGTGCCGAAGATTGAGCGTGTGCCCGAGCTCGTGCATGAACGTGCCGCCGTAGTAGTCCTGATTGAACGACCGGTCGCCCCATGAGCCCAGCGAGACGATGAATGCCGTGCCCGGAATCCCAGAAGCGCGACCGCTCGAACCGGTTCCCGGTCGGCTGTAGACCGAGATTCCGTAGCGGTAGACGAGGCGCTTGGCCTTGATGATCTTCTCGCAGTTCGGGTCGTCGCGGTCTTCTTCGGTTCCGAACCAGCCCGACTCGCACGACGTCGTCTCTTCATCGACGTCGTCGGCGCCGAACATCAGTTGGTTGAGGTGCTCCTTCCCCACTTCGTCGGTTTCGGAAATCTCGGAGCCGCCGATGGAGTCGAACTCCTCGTCGAGCGTCACGTGGAGAGCGATTCCGGTGACACCGTCGGCGCCTTCGATAGGCGCGGCAGCGAAGGCGGCGATGGTGTCGGAGATGCCGCCCTTGATCACACTCAGCGCGCTCGTTCCGTCAGAGAACTCATCGTTGCCGATCTGATAGTCGACTTCGACGTAGAGGTCTTTTTTGCGCGGGTCCGCGCCAGGGATTTTCCAGTCGATCTTGCCATCGTCGTCGACGTCGATTCCGCAAACTTCCCAGTCGTCGCAAAGGCCGTCGCCATCGGTGTCACGAAGGCATTGGTCGCTGGCTCGCTCGGGCTCTTCGACCTCGAACCAGAGCTCGCGGGACTTGTCTTTCTCTTCGCGCGAGACGGACACCGAGCCGAGCGACTGAATGGTTCCATCGGGTCGCAGAATGCGGAGCTTCACCGTCGCGGGGGCGTTTCCGTTGAAGTTCTCGACCCACACACGATAGCGACCCGGGGGCGGCTCAGAACAAGCATCCCACGAGATCTGCTCGTAGTAATTTCCGGGCTCGGTGCAGTTGTCGCCATAGCAGGAGTCGCGAACCATCCGGCCGCCGTCGGCGCGGCGCGAATCTGCGATATCGGGCGAAATCTCGTTTCCGTTCGGCGTCACGACGTGCAGGTCGATGTCTGTTCCAACTTCCCAAACGGCAAAGACGGCGAGTGATGCGTCCTGCGCGCAAATGCTCTCGACGCACACTTGCCCCTCACCGCAATCGGCTGCGGAGCCGCATGAATCCTGGGCTTTCGCTTGTTCGGTGACAAAGGTCAAAACCAGCACTGCGGCGAACATCAATACGATTCGTGTCAGCATGTCGCTCTCCTCAGTACGTGACGAACTTGTCGACACCTTGGTTGGCCCAGTCGTATTTCGAACTCACCGTCTTTCCGTAGAACTTCACGATCGCGATGATGAAACACGCCACGAGCACAAGGAGCACGATGTACTCCGTGGCCGTCGCGCCCGATTCGTCGCGGTGAAGTTGGGTGAGCAGTCGTTTCAGGTCGTTCATGGTTGGCACCTCTTTGGCCCCGTGAACCGATTCGTCGCCCAGAGGTACTTCAAGGTGTATGCCAACCGTTTTGCCCCCCTTCAGGCATCCGCAGTGACTGATCTGTGGCGTTATCGCCACGATCTGGCTGGGGTCTAGGAACACCTGACCCCACATGTAGGTGACGCGCCCACATAAACGTGCTCGCCCTCTCATCAGGTGGTATGGTGCAGCAACGTCCGAGTTCTGGAGGGACCGAATATGCTTCGCAAATGCTTGGTGCTGCTCGTTTTGCTTGTGTTCGCCGCTGGATGTGACCGGTGCGATGACGACTCTGGAACCGGTGTGGGCTCGGGTGACCCCGACATGTCCACCGGAGACGCTGGCGACCAGAACGACGGGGGGAGCTCCGACGTCGATGGTGGTGGCAACGTGAACCCTGGGATGGATGCCGGGATGCCCGACATGGACCCGGGCGGCGATTGCGGCGGCGTTGACTGCGGCGACGATGAGGTGTGCTTCAACGAGATCTGCTACGCGGCATGCACCGATTCGACACAGTGTGAAGCCCTGGACGTGTGCGTCGCTGGACGATGCGTGGCCGATAGCTGTGAGGGAATCTCATGCGGCGCGGGTGAAACCTGCCGCGAAGGCCGTTGCACGGGTGACTGCACCACGACCGACGATTGCGACGCCGGCGAAGAATGCTTCGACCCCGGATACTGCGCCGCGACGCCATGCGACGGCGCGGTTTGCGCCGAGGGTGACTCCTGTTTCGGCGGCGTTTGCTACGGCGAGTGCTCAAACGACGATGACTGCGAGTCGCCCGAACAGTGCTTCAACGGTCTTTGCTCGTCGGACCAGTGCACCGGGCTAGCGTGCGGGATGAACCAGGCCTGCTTCGACGGCACCTGCTTCGACTCTTGTAGCGACGACTCCACGTGTACGGCGCCCGAGGCCTGCTATGCAGGGGTCTGCACCGACGATGCTTGCGTGGGCGTCGAATGCCCGGCCGGACAGACCTGCACCTGTGGAGAGATTTCCGACGGCGGTGCCACGAGCGGGACCATCTCGACCGCAGACGAAACCTCGATCTACCGCTTCAACGCGGAAGAGGGCGAGCTGCTTACCCTCCGAACGTCGGCAGACTTCGAGGGTGAAATGGTCTTGATCGGCCCGGACGGCACCGTACTCGAAACGATCCCGTTCACCGCGACGGAAGACGGCTGGGTGCCGGTACGCGCACCGTCCACAGGTACGTACACCGTCGAGATTCGACCAACGTCGGGAACCGGCGACTACGACACAACGCTGGTACGATACGGTCTGGAGTCGGCCGTCGACCCCACACTCTTCGAGGGAACCGCGGCGAACTCGGGCTTCTCGAACTTCTACGTCTACGGCGAATCTGGCGATATCATCGTGGCGGACCTCTTGATGCCGCAGGTCGGGGCAGGCTCTGCTCGGGCAACTCTGGAGCGATTGCAATCGGACGAGACTTTCGTCGCCGCTTCGCCATTCGAGACCGAGCCGGTCACTGGCCAGACCGCTCCGGGGCAGCCTGCTCTCATCGCCGCGAATGCCACCGACCGGTCTATCTACCGCGTCCGTGTGCAGCACCTCTTCGGAACGGCCTCCGCACAAGTGCGAATGGACCGGACCCGCCCGCAAACTGCGGTCGGAACGATCCTCGTCGACTCGACCGGAACCTGCCCTGGCTACGGTCCGAGCATCCCTCGCCTCGCCTCGTTGGCGGCGTTCGACGGTTCGACCATCGAGCTGTGCGATGGTGAGCACCTCGATTACGGCACGATCAAGCTCGGGCCAGGCGATGCGCATGCGCTCACTGGTTCCGTACCCACCGCGACTCTCCAGGTCGGCGCGAATCTGATCTCTGCAATCCAGGTTGGGGCGCTCGCAAGTCCGTCGATCAGCAACCTGACGATCAAGGCCGAGGATCCTGACCTGACCGCGACGCAGCGAACCATGATCGAGTTTACAGGGCAGTCCACGAACGCTTCGATCTTGGGCCTCACGTATGAAGCGGGCATCTCCGCGACGAGTACGCTCTTCGGCATGTTCCAGCCGCAAAACAATCTGACGGTGGACGGCCTCGAAGCGAGTGGGCAGATCGAACTCGGAATCTTGTCGGGCGACGACGTGGTGTTGCGAAACAGCTCACTGGCTACCGACCCGGCAGACGCCATGTCGTCGGTCTCGATCTTTGGCGACCGCGGCACAATCGAAGACACCTCGATCGGGGCGCCCGGGCAGGGCATCACCGCGATCATCGGGATCATCGGCGATCAGCCGACGTTCCAACGTAACGTGGTGTACTCGAATCAGACGTTCGCGCTCGGCGGACAATTCTCGGCGGCGAGCGACGCCGTGATCGAAGACAACACCTTCAACTCGGCGTTCGCCGCTCCAAACACGTCGGCGGGTAGGCTGATTCAGCTGACAGAACTGACCAACTTCAGCTTCCGCCGAAACTGGATTGTCGATGACAGCGCCAGCGTCACGTCGGTCACCATGCAGATCGAAGAATCTTCGGGCGCCTTCGAGAACAACCGAGTCCGCGTGTTCGGGCGTCCGGCGCTCGTGATCGAAAACACGGACACGTCTTTGGTCTCGCTTCCGATCGGAATCTACAACAACACTTTTGTCGTCGGCGGCACTCCGCCTGTTGGCTCCGACATCTTCACGCAAGCACTCGACATCAACATTTCGCCGTTCGACACCACGCCGGCACCGATCTCGGTCGTGAACAATATCTTCGTGAACGAGACGCCCACGCCGAGCGCGAACCAGGGCGCCGTCTGCAGTCTGCGCCCGCTCGATGTGCGGAACTTCAATCTCTACGACAGCTTCATGCTCCCGCCGTGTGCGGGGCTGGGGCAGATGCTTGGGACCAACTCGGTGCAAGGAACGTCGAACCTCGACATGATGATGAAGCTCATGACGGGCAGCGCCGCGATCGACGCTGGGGCCGCGACTGGTGCTCCGACGACAGACTTCGAAGGCGAGATGAGACCGAAAGGCGCGGCGCACGATATCGGTGCCGACGAGTTTTGACGCACCCTCCCAACGTGACGCGGTGCGGCGAGGACGGTTGCCGTATCGTCCGCATTTTGCTTAGTTGAGCGCCGGAACGCAGACGACCATCAACTGGAGCAGGCGATGCGACGCGATCGAGAGTTTCTGAAAGAGATACCATTCGCCGAGAATGACTACGCCAGCATCGTGCAGACTCAGTATCCGGGAGCTCACGACGAAGAGTACCGGGCCCGACTTGCCTCGCTGATCGAGGTCTCGAAGGGCGTTTGGCCTAACATCCCAACCTACGAGTACACCGACGCGGAACACGCCACGTGGAAGCACGTGTCCGAAACCCTGATGGGTCTACAGGACAGCTTCTCATGTGAGGCCTACCTCGAAGGGCGAGATGCGCTCGACCTGCCAATAGACCATATTCCGCAGCTCGACGACGTGTCGGCCAAAATGGAAGCGAGCACCGGATTCATGCTCGCACCCGTCGGCGGCCTTCTCGACAAGGCCGAATTCTTGCCGATGTTGCGGCACAAAGTGATGCGCTCCACGCCGTATGTGCGCCACCACGCCTATCCGTTCTTCACGCCGGAGCCGGACATCGTTCACGAACTTCGTGGGCACGCGCCAATGTTCATGCACGAACCTTTCGTGGAGCTTTCGGTGCAGATCGGCGAGGCCGCCCACGTAGCGGTCCAGGCCGGCAACGACGAACTGCTCGACACGATCGGTCTCTACTATTGGTACACCGTCGAGTACGGCATGATCGTCGAGAACGGCGAACTGAAGATCTTCGGGGCCGGCAACAATGGCGGCATTCAAGACCTTCTCCGCTCGGTGGACCCGACGGTCGAAAAACGCCCGTTCTCGCTGGATGCGATTCGGTCGTTGTCGATCGATTACGACGCGCCGCAGGAGATCTTCTTCGTGGCGGAAGCTTACGAACAGGTCGTCGAGATCGCACAGCAGTTGGCTGCGCTGGCCTAACCTGACCCACTGCCGTACCCAAATCATGCTTACTGATATTGCTTCGCGCCTTAGTGACGCCGTCGATGCGTTCGAACCGGGCGAGCCCGTCACACACACCTACAATCCGTTCGACTACGCGCGGGAGATTGCCTGGGCGTACCTCGAGACCTACGGCGAGCGCCCCGGTCGGAAGGCGATTTGGGTAGGGATGAATCCTGGACCATGGGGCATGGCCCAAACGGGAGTACCGTTCGGCGATGTCGACTTCGTGCGCGACTGGATGGGTCTGGCGGGTGAAGTTCGGAAGCCATCTGATGAGCATCCCAAGCGGCTGATCGAGGGATTGGACTGCGGGCGGAACGAAGTCAGTGGATCGCGTCTTTGGGGTTGGGCTCGCGAGCGATACGGGTCCGCCGATGCCTTCTTCGACGAGTTCTTCGTGTGGAACTATTGCCCCCTGAGCTTCATGAAGGAGACGGGGGCGAACTACACACCGAACAAGCTGAGCGCAGAGGAGCGCGAGAAGCTGTTCGCTCCGTGTGATCAGGCGCTTCGCGAGGTTGTGCAACACCTCAATCCACAAATGGTCGTTGGTGTCGGCGTTTTTGCTGAAAAGCGCGCCGAAGAGGCACTGGACGGTATCGATGTGCCGATCGGTCGCGTCCTTCATCCTAGTCCTGCAAGCCCGAAGGCGAACAGAGGCTGGGCAGGCTACGTCGAAGAAGAGCTCGCCGAGCTGGGGCTCCTGTAGTCCGAACGAAATTCTCCCGCCAGCTTTCGTGGCAATCTGTTTTTTTGTACAGTTCGGCGTCTCGAACGGGCCGCCCAATTCTATGAAATCGTATCTGATTCCGCTGATGTCTCTGTTCCTCGTCGCTTCCTGCGTCGTGGAACCGAGTGTGGAAGAGAAGTCGGCCTCAAAGATGTCGCACCATGAGTTGGGCGAACCGGTGGGCGAATTCCCGTCTTACGATGAGCGAGTCTTGCTCTATCTGACGAACCGGCTGCGTACCGAGCCGACGGCATTCAACCCGGACGAGCCTTACGAGCCGTCGCCGCCTCTGAAGTGGGACTACGCCCTGAATCAAGCGGCGAGATTCCATGCTCAGCATATCATCGAGGCGTCGTGTTGGTGTGAGGACCACTCCTCGTGCTGCACGCTCACCGATTCCGGCGGCGAGGTCGCGTGTGCGACTTCCGCTTCGACTTGTGGTGGTACGTCGGCGGACGAACGGGTTTCTTATTGGTCGCCCAACTACGCGGGCGAGAACATGGCCCGCGGGCAAATGACGCCTCAGGCCGCCATCGACGGATGGACGTTCAGCTCCGGGCACTGGCAGAACATCAACCGAGGCGGAAACTCGCTGCTCGGGGCCGGCGCCTACAACAACGCCTGGGTGCAGGACTTCGGCGTGGGCGGGCAGCGCCCGGTGGCCGAGGATGGAATTCACTTCCAAGACGGCGGCCTCGTTCGGTTCGGGATCAACTACTACCAACCAAACACTGGCGGGCCGCAGTCGATTCTGGCCGTCGTGAACGGCGAGTGTCACGAACTCGACCTGACCTACGGCGCACCAGAACTCGGTTCGTTTGAGACTGCGATGCAGCTCGAACCTGGCTGCCATCGATACTACTTCTTCGTCCGTGACGGGGACGGCAACGACCATGTCTACCCTACGACGGGAAGCCTGGGCGCGGCCGTGGCGACCTCAGGGTGCGAGTTGTTCAGCGCGGAACGACCTGCTGATACGTGCTCTCCGGCAGGACAGTCGTGCGAAACAGGGCACACTCGGTCGTGCTACACCGGGCCATTCGGAACGCGCGACGTCGGCATCTGCCAGTCGGGTGTCGAACGCTGCATCGGAGCGCAGTGGACGGGCGAGTGCTCCAGCGAGACGCTGCCGGATGCAACAGATGTGTGTGGCGATGACGTCGACAACGACTGCGACGGAGAAGTCGACGAAGAATGCGACATGGTTGAACCAACACCAGACGCTGGAACTACCGACGTAGACGCCGGGACTTCCCAAAAGCCGACGGCAGATGCAAAACCTCAGGTCGAACCCGGTTGCGCCACGTCAGGCACAGGCGGACCATTTCGATATTGGCTACCTGTCCTTCTTTTGGGCATGATGTGCGCGATTCGCCGCCAGCAGCGGCGCTCCTAACCTAGCAAGGACCCACAATGGGACTGAAATTCGAATGGAAGCGCCTCGGCGCGAGCTTGTTGATGATGACGATCGCGGCCTCCTGCGCCGTGGAGTCGTCTGACGAAGAGACCGAGCCGGTCGAAACCTCATCGCAGCCTCTCGGCGAGTCATCAACGGCATTCTACTTCAATGGCGACGGAGCCGGCCTCATCCCTTCGAGGGAAGAGCGCGTGGCGATGCACCTCATCCAGCGCTTCCGCGTCGCCCCATACGTGTTCGGTATTCAGGACATGGACGGGAATCCGATCCCTCCTGCGCCGCCGATTCAGTACCAGCCGTTCATGTCCGAAGCAGGGCGATGGCAGGGACGACACGCACTCGAGAACGTGTGCTACTGCCCGCAAGACCCCATGGCGCAACCGGCGGCATGGAACTCCTGCTGCGACATCCAAGAGGTCAACGGCGAAATCAAATGCGTCGGGCCAATCGTCGCCTGCGACGATGAAAACGCGACAACCGAAGAAGAGCGTTGGAGCCTCCTGAACCGAGGACCCGGCTCGATCCTCAGCGAGTTCTACGCGACCGACACGACCATGTTCGACGGTCCGATCCCAGGTGAGATTGGCGCGGCGTTCTTCACGAACGGCGGTATTGGCCAAATCATCAGCCCACGAAACACCGCGATGGGCATCTCGCAAGTCAACAACCTGATCGTGCCGCAAGAGTGCCGCACCCCCGAAAGCTCGTGCACCCCGAGCGGGGGAGTTTGCGTGCTCGAAAATGGCGCCGACACCTGCGAAGGCGGAGCCGACCCGGACAATCCCGACTGCATCGGAGTCTGTGACGGCGGCGAAACCGCCGGCCAGCCGTGCACGGTTCCAGCTCCGCTCGACCCCGTGACCTGCGACCCGGCGAACTACGAGCGGGGCTACTACTGGGCGTACTCCTTCGGACAGACCCGCGAGCCTCAGCCCGTTCTTCGTGACGGCGTCGCGACTCAACTCGGACTCACGGCCGACGAAGACGGCAACAACAGCCTCTTCGGCGTTAGTGACCCGGGCCAGGTTGAGTTCGCCGTGACCTACTTCGAGCCATCTGGACCCCCGCGTTCCATCGAAGCCGTTGTGGGCAACAGCTGCGTGCCGCTGACTCAGTGGGACCTGCAAGACCCACCCGTGTTCCCCGGCGACGTCATGAACGACGCTGACGCCGGTGCCGACGCCGGAATGGTCGAGATTCCCGAATATGTGGGCGTGGTCTACCAGACCTCCGCGAGGCTTTCGCAGCCCGGCTGCAACCGCTACTACTTCGCCACCACCGACAATGAAGGCCTGATCCACACCTATCCTTCCTACGGCTCCCTTGGGGTTGAGGTAGATGGCGACGGCAATGTCGTCTTCGGCGCGAGCGAGAACTGTCCCGTTTGGGCTCCCGATCGGCCTACCGGCTCATGCCTGAGCGCCGGCGACCAATGTGATAGCGGCGATACGCGACCTTGCTACACCGGGCGCCCCGGAACCCAAGACCGCGGAATCTGCGCCCTGGGCACCGAAACCTGCAACAACGGTCGGTGGTCCGGCCTCTGCGACGGTCAGGTCCTGCCTGAGCCCGAGGATGTCTGCGACAACGAGACCGACGACGACTGCAACGGGTTCATCAACGAGAACTGCCCCGTGCGGCCTGGCAACAACAACACCGGCAACAACAACACCGGCAACAACACTACCGGCAACAACAACACCCCCGATGCCGGAACTGGTCCCGGAACAGATTCCGGCACCACGCCGCCATCGAAGCCCGACCCTACCGACGACGGCTGCTGCACCACCACAAACGGCACCACGCCAAACACACCACTCGCCGCCGTCCTCGGTGCACTCGTCGGCCTCTTCCTCTTCGCCCGCCGCCGCCGATAACCAACCCACCCGCTCTCTCCAACGCGCGCCTCCCGGCGCGCGTTTCTTTTTGCCTTTGAGGCTCTCACCTCTCCGCAACCCCGCGA
>CAYLMO010000002.1:81592-230517 GCA_964384605.1 uncultured Bradymonadales bacterium
CCCGGCGCGCGTTTCTTTTTGCCTTTGAGGCTCTCACCTCTCCGCAACCCCGCGAGCGCAAAAACACCCCATTCCACCCACCTTTAGGCGACGACGAAAAACCACGCTCGAAAAAAAGTACGCAACGTTTCTGCCCTGCGGCCGAAAACCCTATTGGCAACTTCGCCAACTCGGCTTTCAAAACAGGAGGGAAGAAATGTCGAAACCGGTTCCAATTCTGCCTGACAAATGCAGGCACGAGATACGTAACACCCACGGCAGTGTTGCGTTCTTTCTGCCACATGCTGCGATAGTCCAAGCGTTCATGTTTCTGCTCGCAGCGGCATCTCGCATCTACAACATCGGCATCGTGGCGTACGCACTGATGCCCAATCACCTACACATATTCGTTCGACCGCAACTAGACCCGGACAAGCCCTATGACCTTGTTGAGTTCAAACGATATGTGAACTCCAACTTCGCGCGTTTCCTCAACGCATACTGGGACGACCGGGAAGGCGGGTCGGTTTTCTGTCAGGACTCGATCGGCGATTCAATCAAGGTTCTGGACGCTGAGTCGGAGATCAAGACGCTGACGTACGCTGAGCTCAACGGCGTATCGGCTGGAATTGGGAAGACGCCGGCCTGCGGAAACGGAGCATTCAGTTTGAGAAAGTGGCTGACTGAACCGGTGGAGGTAAGTCGGCCGGACATTTACTTCCAACCTCGTACCTGGGAAGAGACAGAAACGCTCCAGTTGTGTGTTCCGAAGTGTTTCGAAGAGCGTGGTCACGATCTGGAGTCCTTTCGCGAACTCTCAGAGAATCGACTGCGAGCAGATATGAAGCGAGTGCACAAACGACGAAAAAAGCAGGGACTTTCGAGTCGTCCGATATCCGAGTTCGCTCAGCAGATTCCGGACTTCACAGTGTACAAACGTTCAGCGGCTGACCACGGTCGCGCGTGGATGATGGGAGAATGTCGAATTGCAAAAGCTCGGGAGTATCACGATCTGCGGGCTTTTCATGCGTGGCACGAGGACTCATTTCAGCGCAAGAAGAGCGGCGAGGAAGGCGTTGTGTTCCCGCCAGGAACATACAAGGCTGTTCGTCGCTACGGCGCAGCGGTAGCAAGCAAGGCGCGCTACCGTGCGCCGGTTCGCAGACGCGACGAGTGCAGGGGTCTCGAGGTCGTCCATGAGCGGTCGATTCAACACGACGAGCGCCGATTGAACATCGTGAAGCGCGAGTAGGAACCAACCACAGCGCCGGAGAGGGAACTGACTTTCGAGCACAGTCTGTGCTGTTGCACAGTTGTGTGTCCCGCCTATCACCACGCGTTTTTCCTGCAATTGCCACCGTCAAATGGCGCCCAATTCCGATACTGAAGAAAGTTGACTGCCCGAAATAAGGGGGTCAAAAAATGACAACGCGGGACGCGGGCGGGAGAATCGGCGAGCCTGAGAGGCGTTAGCCGAAAAGCAGTGCGGTGAGGGAGTGGTTCATGTGCATGGCGCCGTATTGTTCGCCGTAGGTGTTCAGGCCGAGTATCGGCAGTTGGTGGAGGGCGGCGAAGAGTTGGTCGACCTGGTTGTTGCGGGTAGCCTCGCGGAATCGTCCGAGGCAATGGAACGCGAGCATAGAACTCGCTGGCTTGCCGAATTCCTGCTCGAACGCTTCAAGCGCGGACCGAATCGCGTGCTCGGTGGATTCGACGAGGTCGCCAGGTTCGAGGAGGTTGAGCTGTTCGCCGACTTGCACGCTGTATGCGAGGAGGAGCGAATGGTCGTCGTTCACTCGCATGACAGAACAAGGAAATGGACGTCCCTTGAATCGATGGCCGAGCGGATGGCTGCCCGTGATTCGTTCGTCGAGGTCCATGATGGAGACCCCAAGTGCGTCCGCGTATGCATGTGCTGCGGGTCTGCCGTTTAGCTTCTCGACGGTACGTCCACCATTGCTTGCGGCAGTGACCTCGAAAGTTTGGTCAGTGAGACTGTGGTGTGAGTGTTGAACGGTTTTGAACGGTCCGTTGTATTCGAGGAGCGTGATTGCGACCGCGTTTTCGTGCACCTGTCCGTCGTGTACCAGAGTCACACGTTCCATTCGTCCGCCGTCGCCGAGGGAGCCGCCGACCAGTGGAATCTGTGAGGCATGACGTGAGAAGAAGGGGACGATCATCTCTTCGCGGGACGAGAGACCGTCGAAAAGGCCCAACAAAACATGACGGGAGGGGGTGAGTTCTTCGGGGGATAGTCCGAGGCACTCCGCGAGGTCGCCGGTGAGGCTTCGGAAGGGGACGAGAGAGGTCGCGTCGACGTTTCCGATGGCGCGGATGGCGGCTCGAGCGGAGTCGGAGGAGATCGAGAAGGCGACCATCGCGCCGCTCAGGAATCCGCAGTCGGCGAGTTCGCCGGCGGTAGAGCCGCCGACCCCCCGTTCACCTGTGTACTCTTGGAGAATGTCGGCGACAATCTGTGCGTCGTAGTCGGGTGCGTAGAAGACGAACGTCAGCGCGGCGGTGCGCGCGGAGACCTGGTCCAGCACAGAGCGAGCGGCGCGCTCGGTGTTCGTGTCCGTGGAGACGCCGAGCTTGGTGGCCAGTGACGAAGTCGATTCGACTTCGCGTTCGCTCAAATGCGCATTGTGGTGCGACATAAGTAAGTGTGGAACGAGGAGTTTTTCGGGAAAACCCGTTCGCACATCCTACCCATTTCAAATTCGTTTCGCACGTAATTGGTGCGAATGGTGGGCTAGGATTCCAGTTTATCGAGGTACTTCTCGCAGCCGCGGTTCACCTCGGTCATGTTGGGCGTGATCATCTTGACGACGAATTTTTCGACGGTGTCGCCGACCTTTCCGGCGACGAGTCGAGGAACACCAGGGATGTGTTTTGCGTCGACCTTGAGGTCGCCTTGGATGTGGACCTTCGTGCGGTCGCCCTGTTTTGTGTAGGTCGTCTTGCCACTGCAGTGGATGGCCTCTTGTAGGAAGCCGACCTCCATTTCCCAGAAGCACATGGTTTCGTCGTCTTTCCACGTGGCACGGTCGGTCCACTTCATCATTTCTGGCTTGATGAACTTCTGGGCGAGTGCGGGGACTTCACTGTCGGCCGCAGTCCAGATGTTCACGATCTTCACGGTGTCATCGTCGACGCGTTCGTAGCTCTCGACGTCGATGCCGTCGATGGTCGGCAAGTACGGCTGAAGCTCGGCGAGGTGGTCTCGGAAGGTCTCGTAGACCTGCTCGAGAGGGTAGTCGACGGTGTCGGTGATATCGATTTTGGCCATGGTGTGCCTCTCGGGCTGGGTGTGGTCGAGGAGTCCGAGCAGAAATGAAGAACCCGCGCACAGGGCGCGGGTCGGATCGAAGTCGAGCGTCTTTGGCTCAGCCGAAGTAGTCGGCGTTGAGCTCGATGTACTTCTCTTGCCCGGCGGGGACATCATCTTCTTCGAAGATGGCCTCGACGGGGCATTCTGGTTCGCAGGCACCACAGTCGATGCAGATGTCTGGGTCGATATACATCATGACATCAGCAAGCTGGTCGGTTTCGCCAGCCGCCTGCAACGCCTTGATCTCGTCGACGGGCAGGGGGCCATGAATGCAGTCAACCGGGCAGACTTCGACGCACGAGGTGTCGCAGGTGCCGATGCAGGGTTCCGTGATAATGAAGGCCATCGTCTTTCGACTCCGTGAGGATGGGCTCGCCTTGGTCGCTCTGCCGCATGAACGCGGCTCGTTAGAACTGCCCCAAGTCAGTGAATTTGGCAACCGGTTTCTAGGATGCTCGCACTAGTCGACCGGGAGCAGAATGTTATCGGAGCTTTCGTCGACGTCCAGCAATGCTGGGCTGCCGTTGTCGATTGGCAGCGGTTCTGCGTCATCATTGGAGTCTGCAGAATCGCTCTTCTCGGCGGCTGCTGTGGTCTTTTTCGACCTGGTGTCACGAACCGTGTGGGGCTTGTTCCCGCCGGAACTCGGCGGTTTGAGCTTCGGCTCGTTCTTCAGTCGTCGGTCTTTGGCAGCAGCGGATTCGTCCATCGGTTCGTCGTATGAATTCGCGATTGCGGCGTCCGGGGCGATTCCGGCGTCGTCGGCCGTGTCTTCCAGCGCACCGGCTGCTGCCTCGTCGGCTGCGAGGGTCTCTTCTGCCGGCGAAACGACCTCCGCGGGTTCGGCTTCTCCGCCGGCGTCGGCCATCAGCAAAAGCGCCACCGCTCCGGCTGCGAAGACACATATCGCGATCAACGGCACGCCCCACCGGCTGTTCGGCCTCTCCCGAAGCGCCATCGACGACAGCTCCACGGAAACCGGAACCACCTCCAGCTCCGGGATTCGATCTGCGGCAGCGGCCCGCTGAATCGAAAGGAACTCCCCGCTCGGCATCCGCGGCAGGCTCGGTAGCGACACCACCTCCGAGAGCGCGGCCAGTAGCTCGGTCCCGTCGGCCGGCCGATCCCGCGGCTCTTTCGCGAGGCAGCGATGAATCAAGGCGATGAAGTCCGGAGGCACGTCGTGTTCGGCTGGCAGCAGTTCTTGCATCTGCTGCGGGGCGTCGTGGACGTGTTTGTAGAGTACGGACAGGTCGTCTTCGGCCTTGAACGGCTTACGCCCGGTGAGCATGAAGTAGAACATCACACCGAGCGCATACACGTCTGCAGCCTTGCCTGCCCGCGAGCCTTTCACGACCTCGGGTGCGACGTAGGACACCGTTCCGACGAGATTGTCCTTGGTGATGTCGAGTGACGACGAGGTCAGCCGGGCCAAACCGAAATCGAGAACTTTCACCAGGTCGGGTCGACCGTCTTCGCGGACGACCATGATGTTTGCCGGCTTGATGTCTCGATGAACAATGTCCTTCTCGTGCGCGGCGCCGATAGCCTCGACGATCTGCACTGCGAGCGGCAACAGCTTGCCGAACGACATCACCCCTTCGGCCCGGAGAAGCTGACTCAGCGTGATGCCGGGTACAAACTCCATCGCGATGTACGTGATGCCGTCTTCAACGCCAAAATCGAACACTGTGACGATGTTCGGGTGGCTGAGTCGCGAAAGCCCGAGCGCCTCTTGTTCGAATCTGGCCGACGCCTTTTCGTCGTCGACGAGATGTTCTGAAAGCACCTTGAAAACAATGGGTCGCTGCAGACGCAGGTGTTCCCCAAGATACACCACGCCCATCCCGCCGCGGGCGATTCGCTGGTCGATGCGGTACCTCCCGGCAACCGTTCGACCGAGCAGCGGATCGTCTCCGCCTTTTGACGTATTCGAGGTCATAGGTGCGTAGGCTAGCGAAACCCCTTCGGATTGCACAACTTCTTCGAGATGTGCCTTTTCGCATTTCCTCGCATCCAAGAGATAGACCGATGAAATCCCACGGCACGGAGCATCAGGACGATGGCCACCGAATTTGTTCATTCCATAAGTTACCTCGAGCGACCTGACCTTCGCGGGCGGATCCTCTTAGGACTCCTGTGGAACCCGAATACGGAGTGCCTCGAGCAGGTCGTGTTTCGCTTTTCTGAGGAGGAGGGAACGCTGAACGGCACGTTTCGCGGGGGCGCCATACTATTTGGGACGTTTCATAGCCGATGGTCGAACGATTTGCTGGCGATCGATTGGCAGTGCGCGACCGAGCGTGGATTTTCTCGCGGACGCACGCACGCCTCGGTCGAGACGGTCCCGGGCGGACGAATTCGCGTAAAAGAGCGCTGGATCGAAACGCCGCATGGCGAGAGGCCGGGATTCCTCATCCTCGAAGAGCCGATGTGTGACGACCAAAGTTGACGTCACGGCTCAACCCACCTTACATCAATCGGGCAACCGCCACGCCGTCTCCGGCGTTGGACGGAACTTCTGCTCGAGGCATTCCCGATGGCTGCTGACTCGTCTCCCACGGTCGTTGTCGAGAATCTCGTCAAACGCTACGGCGACTTTCAGGCGTTGAACGGCATTTCGTTTTCGGTTCAACCCGGCGAGATCGTCGGGTTTCTGGGCCCGAACGGCGCCGGCAAGACCACCACAATGAAAGTGCTCACGTGCTTCATGGCCGCGAGCGAAGGTGTGGCGAAGGTCGCCGGATTCGACGTTTACAGCGAGTCCGACGAGGTTCGGCGCCGCACGGGGTACCTGCCCGAGAACGTGCCTCTCTACGATGACATGATGGTGTGGGATTACCTGCACTTCATCGCAGAGATTCGTGGCGTCCCGCGCGACAAGCGCACCGCGCGAGTTGAGCATGTAGTAGCAAAGACCGGCCTCGGCACGATGGTTCATCGCGATATCCGGGAGCTGTCGAAAGGCTACCGACAGCGCGTTGGCCTCGCTCAAGCGATCGTGCATGAACCCGACGTCTTGATTCTCGACGAGCCAACAAGTGGTCTCGACCCGAATCAATTGGGCGAGATTCGAGACCTCATCAAGGAGATTGGTCGGGAGAAGACGGTCATCTTCTCGACCCACATCCTGCAGGAAGTGGCGGCCGTGTGCGACCGAATCATCGTCGTACATCATGGCTTGATCGTGGCGGATGGCCTGTTGGACGACCTCCTCGAAGAGCACGGCGAAGGCGACCTCGAGAGTCTGTTCCGTGCTCTCACGTCGACCAAGCGCGAAGAAGCACCAGCCCCGCCAGACGACGAAGACCACGACGACTCCAACAACGACGAGGAAGAATGAAGAACATCTTCTTCATATGGAAACGAGAGGTCGCCGCGTACTTCACGTCCGTGGTGGCCTACTTCGTGGTGATCCTGTTCTTGGTCATCATGGGGGCGCTCTTCTGGCTCGATTACTTTCGAGAGATCAACAACCTCTCGCTGCGCGGCTTTTTCGAACAGGCGCCGCTCTTTTTGGCGTTCTTCGCACCGGCCATCACGATGGGCAGCATCGCGGACGAGAAGCGAACGGGTACGCTCGAGTTGATGATGACGATGCCGGTCAGCGACTCATCGATCGTCATCGGCAAGTTCCTCGCGGCGACCACGCTCCTGGCGGTCGTTTTCGCCATGACGCTGCCGTACCCGTACACGTTGAGCCTGCTCGGCGACCTAGATTGGGGCGCGGTGGTTGCGGGCTACGTCGGCCTAATCCTTCTTGGCGCGAGTTACGCCTCGATTGGCATCATGACTTCGAGTTGGACGCGCGAACAGGTCGTCGCCATCCTCTCGGCGTTTTCGATCTGCTTCACACTGTACGTGGTCGGTATCTTCTTCGGCCGCACGGACGGCGCCGTCGCATCGGTCGTGCAGTACGTCTCGACCGGCTACCACTTCGGAAACTTGGCCCGCGGGGTCATCGACCTCCGAGACGTCGTCTACTACCTCTCGATCATCGCGATCAGCCTGACCATCGCGCAGGCATCGATCGCAAGTAGGAGGTGGTGATGGACAAGCAATCCCGCATCATTTCTGGAACACAGTCGATCGTCATCGCAGTGCTGACGGTCGGGATTGCGATCGTCGCGAACATGATCGCGTCACAGGTCGCAATGCCGGCCTTCGACCTGACCGAGAACAATATCTACTCGCTCAGTCCGACGTCGAAACGTGCGGTGGCTGAGCTCGAAGAACCAGTTCACGCCAAGTTCTTCATTTCGCCGGACATGCCGCCCCCTTATCACCAGCTGCAGCAGCGTGTGACCGAGCTGCTGCGCGACTACGAGCGAGCATCGGGTGGTCGTTTTACGTTCGAGGTGGTCATCGCGCAGCCCGATGACAAGTCGGTGGAAGAAGAGGCGAAGGGCCTCGGAATTCGCCGCGTCGCGGTCGAGAAGGTTGGCGAGGGAGAAGTTTCGTTGCGCTCGGTCTACAAGGGCGTCGCGTTCGTACAGGGGAGTAAGACCAAGACGGTGGCGGATCTGTTCACGACCGGGTCGGGCAGATACGACGCATTCGAGTACGAGTTCACCAAGACGCTCCTGAACTTGTCGAATACGAAGCCTCGCGTCATCGGCATCATCACGGGCCTCGGCGGCCCTGGGGACTACCCGAACTTCGTACCGTCGATGCAGCAGTCGTATCAGACGATCTACGGCGACCTCTTCAAGGTCGAGGCGGTGGACCTCTCCGCAGAAGGCGCCAAGGTTCCGGATTCCGTCGACGCGCTGGTCGGGATCAATCTCGATGGGGCCGTGCCACCTAGGGCGTTCTTCGCTGTCGATCAATATCTGCAGCGCGGTGGCAGCCTCGGGATTTTCCAGTCGGCGACGGGCCTCGACGCAAAGCTCGCCCGCGAGATGATGCAGAAGCTCGGTCCGAACGCGCCGATCCCCGACGTTCGGCGTCCGCTCGACTTCGAGTTCGGAAAGCTGCTGGCGCACTATGGCATCAAGATGCGCCAGGATGTCGTGATTGACCGTGAGAACGCGCTCGCGACGGGAGTCGTCGAGACGCAGGCCGGCCGCGCGCAAGTCTCGCATCCCGCGAACTTCACGATGACTGACCTCGACCGCACGGTTCCGTTCACGCAGAACATCTATGCGATCGCGATGCCGGGACCATCCTCGATTCACCTTCGAGAGTCTGTGCTCGACAAGGCGGGAGCCAAAGCGACTGTCGTCTTGCGTTCGTCCTCGCAGTCTGTACGTCGTCCCGATCCACCGCAGACCTTGCAGTACCAGCAGTTCGAGGAGATTGCGCCAAACGAAAAGCCCGGGCCGCACGACATCGCAGTGGTTGTCGAAGGCAACCTTCCGAGCTTCTACACCGACCAGCCGCTTCCGAAAGGGGTGAGCGAGTCCGATCTCGTGAAGGACCCGAAGTTCGCGCGGATTTTCGCGGTCGGCAACGCCGAGTTTTTCAATCCTGGGCCGCACGTAGGCTACTCCCCGCAGCTAGCCGAGATCGGCGCGCGGTTCCTCGTTTCGTCGATCGAATGGCTCGCAGCCGACGACTCGTTGGGGCAGATTCGTTCCAAAGCGCAGCCTCGCCTCGTCGGCGAGGTCGCAACCTCGACCAAGGAGCGAATTCAATACATCAACATCGTGTTCGTTCCCGCCGTGTTCGCCTCGCTAGGATGGTTGATTTTCACCCTCCGGCGACGTCGACGCGACGCCCTCGAAGCCCGCTCGAAATGATATGAAGCGACTGATTCCGCTCGTTGTGATTCTCGCGGTGATGAGCGTCGCGTATTTCGCTCTCGTTCGCTCCGGCAACGAGGACGTGACCGACGTGAAGTTCACGATTCCTGCATCGCCGAATCCCTCGCGAATCATCGTGGATCGTCCGGTGCCACTTGCCGAGGAGGGCCGCGAGAAGCTCATCCTCGAGCGAAGCGGCGAGCGCTGGCGAATCGTGGAGCCGATCGAATCCGACGTGCCCGGGCACTTCGAGAAGAAGCTTTCGTCGATGTTCTCCGAGAAAATCACCATGGATGACCTCGATCTTCCGGCGGAGAATCTGGCTCAATACGGCCTCGACCCCTCGAATCGGGTGAGTCTGAAGATCGAAAACGCGAACGGCCCCACAGTCGAGATCGAGATGGGGCTGGGTATCGTAGTTCCCGAAACGGGCGTGAAGCGGACCTACGTCGAATCGCCGGCGGGCAAGGTGTACCGGGCGCGGACGGACGTTGGCATCGTTTTCCAGCAACCGTTGTCGCTCATGCGGGACAAGAACATCTTCAACCTCGAAGCCGACGAGCTGAACCTGATCGTCCTCGAGAGCGAAGACATGACCTACCGTTTCGTTCGACGCGCTTCGGGCGGCTGGGAGGTGGCGAAGCCGGAACCCGGCTTTGATCTGGAACAGCCACTATTCGCGACCCTCGAACGTCAGCTCACCAACTTTCGAGTCCGCAATTTCATCGCGAAAGGTCGCAAGGAGCTGGGGCTCGACAATCCAGATGTGACCTTGATTCTTGGGACCATTCGAGGAGATCGCCGGCTCGAAGTCAAAGCGGTGAAGGAGCCCGACCGCGTGGTCTACTACGCCGTCCTGGACCGTTCCGACGACGTCGTGGAACTGCTTCCGTCGCTTGGCGCCGTACTCGTTGGCGATCGCAACTTGTTCCGAAATCGTCTCACTCGCGACATCGGACGAGATAATCTTCGTCGTGTGGAGCTTGGTGGGGCAGCCGGCGTGGTCATCGAGCGCCGCGGTCCTGAAGACTGGGAGCAGGTGGAGCCGGTAAAAGGAAAGGTCTCGCCGAAGGAGCTCGGCAAATTCTTAGGGAACCTCGAGATGCTTTCGGTCATCCGATACAGCGACGCTTCGCCCGCGGACGCAGGGCTCTCGCCGGAATCGAATCCGAGCGAAGTCGTGGCGGTCGCAGAGGACGGAACACGGCACGTATTGCTGCTTGGCGCCAAGGTGGACGAGATTACCGATGAGCGCTTTGCAAAGTGGCAAGATGGCGATGATGTCTTCGTGCTTCCGCAATACCTCTATGACCGGCTGCACCCGGGCGCCGAAACCATTTTGCTCGAGGAGTAGGGCATGGAAATCGCCTTTGTGATGGACCCGATCGAGTCGGTCAATGTGAACGCCGACACGACGTTCGCGCTCATGCTAGCGGCACAGGATGCCGGCCACGGCGTGCACTATCTGCAGATGCACGAGATGGAGGCCCGCGGGCGCGAAGCGTGGGCACATACTCGACCGGTCGAACTTCGACGGGTGCAGGGGGACCACGTCAGCATCGGGACAACTACGGCGCGTGCTCTGCACGAGTTCGACGCGATCTTCATGCGCAAGGACCCGCCGTTCGACGTGCCTTACCTGCACGCAGCCCACCTTCTCGAGCTCGCCGAAGAGCTCGGTAGTCTGGTGCTCAATCGTCCGGCGGGACTCCGCGCGGCCAATGAGAAGCTCTACACGCTCCACTTCGAAGACGTGATGCCGGCCACGCGCATCACGCGGCGGAAGGAAGATATCAAGGCGTTCCTCGCCGAACAGGGCGGTACTTGCATCTTGAAGCCGGTCGACGGTCATGGCGGGGAGGGCGTTTTGCTCCTCCGCGAGGGCGACAAGAACCTGAACGCGTTGATCGAACTGACCACCAAGAACGGCACGGAGCTCGCGGTGTGTCAGCAGTACGTTCCCGAGGCGCGAGAAGGCGACAAACGCATCCTCATGCTCAATGGCGAACCGATGGGCGGAATCCTTCGGGTACCGCGCTCTGATGAGAACCGAGGCAACATCCACGTGGGCGGAACGGTCGAGAAGACCGAACTGACCGACCGTGACCTCGAAATTTGTCGCGCGGTCGGGCCTCGGCTCGCCAAGGACGGGCTCTATTTCGTGGGGCTCGATGTGATCGGTGGATTCCTCACCGAGGTGAACGTGACCAGTCCGACCGGCATCCAGGAGATGTCGCGGCTCAACGGAATCGATGGCTCGAAGATGGTCATCGATTGGATCGCTGAGCGCATCTAATCCTTAGAATCCATCCGGATTTGCGGTCATTTTGAGCGACGCAGTGATGTGGTCGTTGGAGCTGCCGTGCACCTCGAACTGCGGATCTTCGAGAGTGACCCACGTGAGGTCAGCAACTCCGGCGATGTCGATCGACTGTGAAAGCACCGCCGGGATGAGCGCGCCAATTTCTTCGAACAGCGCTTCCGTAGCTTCGTCGTCGAGGTCGAACTCGGAGGTTTCCTCGGCGAGGTCGGCGCGGACATTTGCGACGAAGTCGAGTTTCACGACGTAGCCTTCGAGCTCCACGTTGATGGTCAGGTCGATGAAGAGCGCGGTCGACGCGACGAGCACTGGGTTGCCGGGCTGATCGAGCACAAACTCCAAGATGAACTCGCTCAGATTGCCGTTGATCTCGTTGGTCTCGCCATTGAGCTTGATGAAGGGCGGCATGAGCGGTCGCAGACGCAACAGTATCGGCGTCGACGGCGGGGCGAGGGTGTCGATCCGGGTGTCGAGGACGGTGGCGAGAGACTCCGCGGTGAGGTCGAACGGCAGCTGGATTCCGGCGAAGTTCGAATCGCGTAGCTCCTGATGCAGCAGCCCGCTGCGCCAAACACCGTGGAAGATGTGGTCGAGGGCGAGTCGATGTGTGGTGAACGTGATGTCGTTCTCGATCGACGGAGAGTTCACGGGGCCCATCGGGTTCGCCAACGCGCCCGGTACATCACGCACTTCCGGGAACTTCTCCGCCGGTGTGGTCGCCGAGAGTTTCGCCAACACGCCGTCGGGGAAGACCGTGATCTCCTCGAATGCCAGCTCGAACGTGAGCGTTCGACCAAGCAACTCAATCTCTCGCTTCAGAATGTCGGGATCGTAGAGCTCGGCGAGGACGAAGTTTGCGACGAATTCACCGAAAGCGCGGCGTGCGAAGTTGACGATGAGGTCGCGAAGGAACTCTGTATCTGCCTGCGAAAGGTCCTCGCCAACGGTGTAGGTGAGGTCTTCGTCGGCAACGTCGAGCGCAGCCTCGCTAAACTGGAGGTCGAGCGATCCGTCCGGTAGCACGACTGGCGTCATTTCCAGATTTACTGCGGCTCGCGCGAGGTTGATGGTTACCGGGTACGTGTCGGGGTCGAGGGTGAAAGTTCCCGTCACGGCGACGTTGGACACGATGATGTCGATCGAGATGACGCCGGTGTTGGCCTCGATCGTGGCATCCAGTGGGTCGAACGAGATCGTCTCGACGGTGATGTTCTCGTTCATGAAGTTCTCTTCGAGGAGCTGCTTCACGAAAGCTGGGGTGACGACCGTTTCGATGACGGTCGCGATCTCTCCGAGGGTCTCTTCACGGACGAAGATGCTGAAGGCTTCGGAGACGGGGGCGGTCGGGTCATCGAAGGTTCCGACGACCACGCCTCGAAGGGCGTCGGCCTGGTTTCCAGCGAGGTCCGATGCGGTTACGACGATCGTGGAGTAACCGAGCTCGACGGGCCACTCGAAGGAGAAGGAGCCGTCGGCACCGACCTGTAGCGTCTGCTCTGCGATTTTCACGGTCTCGAGCCCGGTACCGCTGTCGGTTACCTGGCCTGACACGGTCACTGTCGTCGCGGCGTCGGACTCGACGTAGAGCGCCCGTTCCGGCGACGTCAGGACGAGCTTCGGGGCAACCGAGTCGACGGTAAACGTGACGGTATCGGTGAGCCTGCCGGCGGTTGCGGTCGCGGTTACCTCACCCTGGTCGAACGGAACGACGACTTCCCATTCGCCGCCCACGACGTCGGCGAGCGAACCGTTCACGTCGACCTCGTCGACGCCGCTGGCAGTGCCTTGAATGCGCACTCGATTCTGCGAGACGAGTTCTCCAGACGCCGGGGTGGTAATCTCGAGCGACTTCGCTTCGTCGCCACTGCCCGAGTCGGAACATCCCATTCCCAACGCGGCGGCAACAAAAACGGCCATACATAGTGCGGCGAATCGCATAGGCTCGCATCCAAATCTAGAGTCGTGAGGTTGACCGGATCATTGTCTGCCCACCGCAAAGTCATTTCAAGCAACGAGAGGTGAAGATGAGTTGGGAAGATGCGTGGCGAGAAGGAAGGACGGGGTGGGACGCAGGTAAGTCGCCGCCGGCGCTTCGGAAACTGGTGTCGAGGGGCGTGCTGCCCGACGGCCGAGCGCTCGTGCCGGGCTGCGGCGCGGGATACGATGTTTTTACGTTCGCGAAGGCCGGCTGGAGCGCGACGGGCCTCGACCTCGCCCCGACGGCGAAGAAGAAGTTCGAACAGGTCCGAGCAGATGCGGACGTAGCCGAAGATGATGCGCGGATCGTCGTAGGGAGTTTCTTCGAGTGGGAGCCGGACCACCGGTTCGACGTGATCTGGGACTACACGTTCTTGTGCGCGATCGAACCCGACATGCGCGAGGCTTGGCGCGCGCAGATGACCAAATTGCTCGCGCCGAAAGGGCAACTCGTGACGCTGATTTTCCCTGTCGATCCAGCTCGTGGCGAAGAGGGGCCGCCGTATCAGATGTCGCCCGAATTGGTGTCGGGGCTGCTCGAGCCACATTTTCGGAATGTCGAGATGACCAAGGTAGAAGAATCACACCCGGGTCGCGAAGGGATGGAATGGCTCGCGAGGTGGGAGCTCGCCTAGTCGATCGCCTTTTCGCGCATCATGAGTTCGAGCTCCTCGGCGGTCTTCGGCCAGTCTTTCTTGAGCAACCGAGACAGCGATCTGTCGGCGAAGAGGCGGCCCTCGTTCTGGCACGTGGGGCAATAGTTCGCCTCGTTCGAGGCATACCGAATGCGCTGAATCTTCGTGCCACAGACGCGGCACGGCTCCTTGTACTTGCCGTGTACGAACATCTCCGGCCGAAACGCCGTCACTTTGTCGGGAAAGCTGCCCTCGACCTCGGAGATCATGAGGTCGCGCCAGCCCGAGAGCGTGTCGCGAACTGCCTCGAACAGCGTGGCGAATTCGTCTTCGCTCATCGACTGTGTTTGTCGATAGGGCGACATCTTGGCCGCGAACAGAATCTCGTCGGAGTACGCATTTCCAATGCCCGAAAGCACTCGCGGATCCGTCAAGCTCCGCTTGATGGTGTGGTTTTCGGCGGTCAGTGCGGCGGTGAATTCTTCGAGCGTCGTCTCGAGCGGATCGATGCCTCCGGGGTCGTGCGCCTCCAGCCCGGATTCGCCTCGCACGACAAAGAGAGACGCACGCTTTCTTGTCGAAGCCTCCGTGAGAATCGCGGCGCCTGACTCGAACTCGAAAGAGGCGAGGGCGTTCTTGCCCCCGAGCTTGGGTCGGGATTTCTTCCAGCGAAGGCGACCCGCGATCATCAGATGGAGGACCAAAAAGAGGTCATCTTCGAGCTCCCAGACGATTCTTTTGCCAATTCGCCGGTAGCCGTTCACCAGTTTTCCGGCGACAGAGTCGAGCGATGGTTCCACCGACCGCAACAGGAAAGGCGAGGCCAGTCGCACTTCGACGAGCTGCTCACCGGCGGTTTTTGCGGTGAGCGCCGATACGTACGCTTCGATATCGGGCAGTTCGGGCATAGGCCGCACGGCGTTGGATAACGTGCTCGATTCACAATTCTTGCAGTGCGACCACGCTACCATCTATCATCGGAGGCAGAAAATGTACGGAACCATGAAAGGAGTACACATGATCACGCGCAAATGGATCGCAGCTCTGTCGACCCTGATGCTGATCGCAGGACTTAGCGCTGGATGCTCGGACGACGAATCGGGCACCAATGGCTCGAACGCAGGCACCAACGCCTCCACAAACTCGGGCACGAACGCAGGAAACATGGACGCGGGGGCGAATGCGAACACGGGGGCGAACGCAAACACGGGCGCGAACGCAGCGAACGCAGATGCTGGCCCTCCGATCGACGCGAATTCCCCGTTCGAAGTGAACGATGCGGGAATGGTCGACTGTGGCGGCGTGCCGTGCGCGTGTGACAACGGCATCGACGACGATGGTGATGGACTGGTCGACGGACTCGACCCAGAGTGCACCGGCCCGTACGACAACGACGAAAGCACGTTCGCGACCGGAATCGCTGGCGATAACCAAGATCCGAAGTGGCAGGACTGCTTCTTCGACGGCAACTCGGGCGCTGGCGACGACAAGTGTCGCTACCGCACCGAATGTCTGACGGGCGAACTGCCGATGGACGACCCGGATTGCCAGACCAGCGAAGCGTGCCTCGAGTTCTGCCGACCGCTCACGCCGAATGGTTGTGACTGCTTCGGCTGCTGCGAAATTTTCCGCGACGACGGCACGTCGGCGTTCATCCAGATTGGTGGCTCCTGTTCGGTCGCCGAGATCGACAACCCTGACGTTTGTACGCAGTGTCAGCGAACCGATGCCTGCGTGAATACGTGCGGCGAGTGCGAGCTGTGCTTGGGCAAGACGATCGACGACCTGCCCGACTCGTGCTTCGTGTCGAACCCAGACCCTGATGCAGGCGATCCTGGCAGCGATGCTGGCGGATCCGACGGCGGGAATCCTGGTGGCGGACCGACCTGCGACGATGGCGAGCCTGTCTGCATGTCGCAGGGCGACTGCGCGAACGGCTTCTATTGCCAGCTCGGCTGCTGCATCAAGATCATCCTGTAGATTCGCAGCGAAGGTTTGCACCCAGGACGCGGGTCGGTATGCTCCGACCCGCGTCTTTTCTTTGCCTGCTTCTCGGATCGCCTGATGATTCGTCGCGTTTCTCTCGCGACCGCGCTCGCGGTCGTAGGGTTCTCTTCCGTCGCCCAAGCCAGCCCCTTCGAGGTCTACGGAGCCGGCGCTCGCGGGGCGTCGATGTCGGCCCAGGTCGCGACAGGAGGAGATCCTGGCGCGCTCTACTACAACCCAGCCGCGATGTCGGATGTCGTGCCGCAGCTCAGTCTGGGAGCGTTCGCGACCTTTTCTAGCGCGGAAATCCTGCTGAAAGACCGACCGAGCGGGTACGACATCCCGAACGTCGGGCCATCGTCGCCGGCACTGCCGACCGAAGCGGAGCTCAACGACCGTTCGGACACCGAGGGGCCAGACGCGATCTACGCGCTCACCGTCGGCGGCGTGACTGATTTGGGCATCGAAGACCTACGGCTCGGGGCCTTGTTATTCCTGCCAACGACGCAGGTCTTGAGCCTCGAGACGCACTACAACGACGAACGTGAGCGGTACTTCTCGAACCAGCTTCAGTGGGAGCTCATCGACCGCCGTGTCCATCGGCTCGACATCGAGATGGGTGCCGCATACCAGGTGACAAAGTGGCTTTCGGTTGGGCTGGGGGGCACCTACCTCCCGAGCGCCGACGTAGGGACAAACGTCTATCTGGAAGATCCGACGAATCAGGAAGCGATCGACATCAATTCCGATGTTTCGACGACATCGGCTTGGGGCTTCTTGGCGGGCGCGCTGTTCGATTTGCCATTGGGGCTGCGAGCGGGTGTCGCGTATCGCTCGTCGGTTGCCTTTCGAATCGATGGTGGCAATCAGCTTCAGATTCGGGGCGTGGACGAGTCGGGTGACACCAGCCAGGCACTCGACTGGACGCCGCTCTACTCGCCGTCGCACCTCGCGTTTGGCCTGGCGTGGGAAACCGCGCAGGTCACAACCGCGCTCGATGTGCGGTACACCATCTGGTCCGACTATCGTGACAACCACAGCGAACGCACCGATTTCTCGAATTCGGTGAATGTGATGTTGGGCACGGACTATCGCTACAGCGAGGCGACTTCGGTTCGCGCAGGGCTCGGATTCGTGCCGTCGCCGGTGCCTGAGCAGGTCGGTCGAACGAACTACGTAGATAACGACCGTATTCAGGGCTCGTTCGGCGGCGACCACCGCTTCGTCGTGGGGGAACGGCCACTTCACGTGAGCTGGGCGGTGCAGTTTCACGCGCTTTTGCGGCAGGACGTCGACAAGGCGGCGCTCGAAACTTACCCCGAGTGTGCTAGCGGCGTGGCCGAGCTGTGCGACGAGGTGCCCGACGACCTCACGGACCCACGCACTGGCCAGCCGATCCCCGAGGCTGGAGGGCTGCAGACGGGCAATCCCGGGTTCCCTGGCTGGACATCCGGAGGCTTTCTCGGCGCGGTGCAACTCGAGGTGAGACTATGAGGGAGTCACTACTCATTGTCGGTGCCGTGTTGATCGCGGGCTGCGTGGTCGACCGGACCGACGGCACGTTTGAGGATCAGGTTGTCCCAGATGGCAGAGTCGAGGCGGATGCGGGATTCGCATCGGACGTCGCATTTGGGGAGGGACCAGGCGCGGGCACGATGGATGGAACCTGGCTGCTCGCGCACCAGGCCTCGAACTGCGTCCTGAATCAAGAACAGGTCTCAGTGGCGTTTTATCTGGTCGAGATCGAAGCCGAAGGTCGCGTTACTCGAGAGTCGCGCCGCACCTGCGCGTTCGAGTTATCGCCGGTACTCGGGCTGCGGCCGATCATTCCGCAAGCGGTTTCAGATAGCATCGAGTTCGTGTCGGTCGACGAAGGGTACTACTCGAGCCCCGCTGAGAATGCGGCCTACACATCTTCGACGGAGGTAGCGCTGTGGGGCGTGGAGTTGGAAGACCCGCGTCTCGACGCGCTACCGGTGGAAGCGACCGACCCACGCGTGATCGATGCCGACGGCGACGGGAATCCCGGCGTAACGTTCGAGATCGAAGGGAGTGAGTGCGTTCGGTACGTCTCGCAGCGCCAGATTGTGCGGTACCAGGGGGTGTTTCAGCGACCGAATCTGATCGAAGGCTCATCGCTCACGATCACGGATTCGGTGCTCTACGATTCGACTCAGCCGCTGTGCGGCGTGAACCCAGATCTCATCCCGAACGACGCGTTCAGTGAGTTCCGAATGGCACGCGTCGACGGCCTCGGTGGGGCCGTCGACGCGGATCAAGATGGTGATGGGAGTATCTCGTGCGACGAGGTGGCGTTCCTGTTTGAGAACGCCATCGAGCGGCGGGAGCCCGACGTCGCGAACTGCCGCTGATTAGCCGGCAGCTTCTTCGCCAGCGGCTTGCGCATCGGCGGCTTCTTCGCCCGCTTGTTCTGCGGCATCCGCTTCTGCTGCTTCCTCTTCGGTGGCTTCTTCTCCCGCGGCTTCTTCTTCAGCCGGCTCTTCCGCGGCCTCGGCGGGCGCCTCTTCTTCAGCTTCAGGCATATCTTCCACTGGCGGTCCGAGGACCTCGACAAATCGTGCGAGCATCTTCTTGGTGCCGTGTTGGTCGAACTCGATCTCGAACTTGAGATGGTCGTCGAAACCGGTCATGCCGACGATGACTCCGTCGCCGAATGCGCGGTGCCGAGCGACGTCGCCGACCTGCGGTCCTGGGTCTTCTTCGACCACGAGGGGCTCATCGCCGGGGTCGTAGCCGTTCTCGCGCAGAAGCGCGAGCACGGGCAGGAAGGTGTGCTGGCGTGCGGCTTCGTAGCAGTTGACGTTCTCGTCGTTGATGGCCTCGATGTCGGCGCCTTCGGCGATGAGAATGCGTGCGCACTCGAGCTGTCCCTTGGAGCAGGCCAGCCAGAGAGGCGTCTCATCGTGGTCGGAGCGTCGGTCGTCGACCGGGATGCCTTTCTTGAGGAAGAGCTTCACGAGCTCGGGGCGGCCGTACTCGGCGGCGACGTGCAGGCACGTGCCCTGGCCGTGGAACTTGTCGCGAATCGTCGGGTCGGCCCCGCGCTCGAGGAACAGGTCTACGAGTTCGCGAACACCCTCTTTGACGGCTCGCCACAACGGCGTGTGACCTTGCTGGCCGTGGGTGTTGAGGACCTTGGTATCGTCGTCGGCCTCTTTGAGAAGGCTACGTGCTTCCGCGATCTCAGACTCTTTCACCGCACGGATTACCGCGTCGGCGCTCTTCTTGAGGGCTGCTGATGCTTTGGACATAAAGCACTCTCCTGCGCTTACAAAATAGCAACTAGACGAGCGCAACATAGCACTCTGCCTGTCGAATGCCAGCGCGGATCCTCCACGAAAGTGAATTCTAAACTCCTGGGGCGGCCGTTCCGAATCACTTGTCGAACGAGGTTCCACGGAGGAAAAGATGAACCGCCTACTGATTCTGTCGCTTTCGCTCACGCTCGCTGCTTGCGCCACGTCGTCGCCCGTCGACGAGAACGGTTACACGCACGTCGAGACCATCATCTTGGAAGACGACGCCTCGGCATTCGCGCCGGTCATCGCGGGTTGCAACGAAGGCGACCCTGCCGCCTGCCGTTCGGTGATGCGTCTGCAGATCAAAGGGATGCTCTCGGAGCAGAGCTTCGATGCGGCTCGGAAGAACTTGAGCGTTGGTTGCGACCGGGGTGATGTCGATGCCTGCCACGCGCTCGGAACGTTCCATCTGGAGGGGCTCGATCGCTCACCAGACACGCTCAATGCCGCTCGCGCTTTGGACAAGGCCTGCGCACTCGGTGCCCCAGACGCGTGCGAAGTCGCCGGAATCATCTATCTCGATGGTCAGGGAGTTCTCGAGGATCACGTCCTCGCACGAAACCTGCTCGAGAAGGCTTGTTCAGCCGACCGGCCCGTCGCCTGTGCGCGACTCGGCGGGATGTTCGTCGACGGTCAAGGCGGCCCGCCTGCTCCTCGGCGCGCCCGTCAGCTGTTCGAGCAAGCCTGCCACCAGGGCGTTCCGGAGGCCTGCATGAGCTTGGCCTGGATGGCCGAGGGCGGAAAAGGAGGTCCCACGGACCGTGCCACCGCTGCGCTCAGCTACACCCGCGCTTGCACCGCCGGATACTCGGTCGCCTGCGAACGATCTTCGCTTCAGTAGCACCTCGCTAAAGCCCCGCACGAAACGTGTCGAAACCACCGGTGTAGACAAACCTGACTCTCTCACCCCTCTCGCCGATGTCGGCCTTTCCTGATTCAGCTTCGGTCTTTCGACACGGCGACCTACAACGACTCGCCGAGGTTGCGGTAGATCCGCTCGCAATCCTCGACGAGTCGTTCGAGTTCGTCTGGTGCAACGCGGCCATGCGAACCGCGCTAAACGGGGAGGGCGCTTCCAACGTGGTGGGCGGACTGCTCGACTACGTTCATCCTGGCGACATTGCCGACGCCGAAGCTGCACTGGAGGCAGCGACTCGAGGTGCCGAGATCACGAAGGTCGTTCTGCGGATTCGACAGGACTCGGTCTATCGAGATTGGGAGTGCTCGATCGCGGCCGATCGTGAACGGCTCCACATGTCGTGTCGGGATGTCACCGCATGGAATGACCAGCAGCGAAAACTCACGAGCCAGGTCGAACTACTCCACCTCGCCGAGGAGTACGCTTCGCTAGGGCACTGGCGGGTCGATCTCGTGAACAATCAGCTCTTCTGGAGCGAGATCACCTACCAGATTCACGGGCGTTCGCCTGATTCGTTCCAGCCCGAGGTCGCGACCGCGATCGAGTGCTATCACCCCGAAGACAGAGCGATGGTCCAAGAGGCGATGGACAACTCGCTTCGAAATCACGAGCCGTTTCAGTTCACAGGTAGGGTCGTGTTGCCGTCGGGGCGGTTCGTACATGTCTTCGCGCATGGCGAAGTCGAGCTGAGCGATGACGGCGAGCCGATCGCGATCTTTGGAATCTTCCAGGACATCTCCGATCGGGTTCGCGAGGCCCGTCAGAGGGAGCGAGACGAGCGCTTGCTCTCTCTCGGCACCTTCGCCGCCGGAATCGCGCATGAAGTAAACAACCCGCTCGCCTTCATTTCGGCCAACGTCGACTACATCCGGGCGATGCTCGAAAAGTTCGAAGGCGGCAAAGTCGATCCTGCCGAGCTAGTCGACGTGATGGAGGCCTGCGACGAGGTGCTCGACGGCACCAAACGAGTGGCGTCGATCATCGCGGGCATTCAGTCGTTCTCGACGACGAACAGCGACGTACCGTCCGAGTTTCAGGCGGTTCATGCGGTGGCCGATGCGCTCGACGTGGTCGTCGATTCGGGCGTGGAGATCGAGTTCCCCGAACCCCCACCGATGAGCGCCGTATTGGGCGACGAAACGATGGTCGTCCGAGTGCTGCGCGAGCTGCTCCAGAACGCGATGAAGGCGATCGCCAAGTCGGACCGCGCTGGCATCATTCGAATCGGGGTCGAACAGGTTCGCGACCATATTCGCTTTTCGATCTGGGACAACGGAGTCGGCGTTTCGTCCGAGGCGATGCAGCGAGTGTTCGATCCGTTCTTCACGCTCGGAGATGTCGACGAAGGGAAGGGGCTCGGGTTGTCGACCTGCCTCGGGATCGTCAATTCGTTGGGTGGCACGATCGACTTCCGGTCCGAGCAGAACCAGTGGAGTGAAGTGGTCGTCAGCCTTCGGGCGGTGGAGCCGCTCGAGGTACGCGAGATCGATCCGATCGATAGCGCGGACGCGCCAAAGTCCAGCGCCCGAAAGGTCATTGTGGTGATCGATGACGAAGAGCTCGTTGGCCGCGCGATTCGGCGCGTGTTGGGGCGCGACCACGTGGTTCAGTACTACTCGAATGCGGCAGATGCCTTGGACGTGCTTCGCGACGGCGACAAACCCGATGCTATCGTGAGCGACGTCATGATGCCTGGAATGTCGGGCATCGATTTCTTCGAAGCTGTGCAACGGGAGTTCGAGCCACTCTCCCGCCGAATCGTTTTTCTCACGGGCGGGCTCTTCTCACCGGAGACTTCGAAGTTCATCGCTTCGACCAATGCCCCGCGCATCACCAAGCCGTTTGAGCCGGAAGCGCTGCGCGATACCATCGAAGGGATCTTCGAAAAGACGAACGGCTAGGCCGCGTCGACAGCCTCTTTCTCGAACTCCGTTCCAAGCGTGCGACAGGTCTCCGATTTCTCGACCGTGTCGGGTTCGGGAGCTGTCTTGAGCAAGTAGTCCGCGCGAATCATCGACACGCAGAACCAGTAATTCTCATTCTTGAAATGATGCAGCCGGTGGTTGCGCCAGACTTTGCGAAAGAGCTTTGTCTTGGGCTTGTACCCTGTGTGGATCAGGAAGTGGGTCCACTCGTACCCGATGCTAAACACCGTGTACGCGGCCAATCCCGACACCACCACGCCGAATGGTAGGGCGAGGGAGAGCATGGCGACGAGTGCTGGCAAGACGATGAACATCATCGCGACCACGACTCGAGTCGGAACGAAGACGTGTTCTACGACCCAAGGCTCCCTGTGGTGTAGACGGTGGGCGTACGAAACGTAGAGGTCGAACGTCTTGCCGAGCACCTTCTTTGGCTTGAGATGCAGGATGAAGACGTGTGCGAGCCATTCCTGCATGGGCCACCAGGCCCACACGGCGGCGACGGCGACCAGATCCCACCACGACCATTGGCCCCACCAGATCTTCGTCGAAACGGCGCCGACCATCGTCGCTGTGATCAACCAGGGCGAAGCGTGCCGATAGAACACGGAGAGCGCCTCAGGAATCGACTTCAGCGGCGTTGGTTTGTCTTCAGCAAGCTGCTCAGGGGTAATTGTCGCGGCCATCATGCTTCTCCGATGAGGTCACCAAACTGGTCCAAAATGTCTTCCATCCGACCCTCGCCACGTTCGACGAGTTCGCGGGCACATGCCTCCGCTTCGGTCGGGTCTCCCTCCAGGACGGCGTCGGCGATGCGACGGTGTGCGTCGAGGTCGTCGAGCTCTTCGGCGAGGAGCCAACCGATTACAGTTCCGAAGCGCTCATAGACGTCGCGCACCGAGTTGAACGCCAGCGCGTACGCGAGGTTTTCGGCGGCCGTCACCATCTCGCTCCAGAACTCCATGTTCGAGATCATGAGCGCGGCAACATCGCCTCGTTCCGTCTTCATCCGATCGACGATGGCCATCAGCTGCTCGCCGGCTGTGGGTGCTCGAGCTGCACAACGCCGAGCGATGTCGACCGCCAGAGCCGTTCTCAGCTCCATCACGCCGCGCAGCAGCCTTGGGTCGAGGCGACCGTCGGGCTGCACGAGCAGCTGAACCAAGAGGTCGGTCCCGGCGGTCTCCCGAAAGTTGAGCACGCGGGTTCCCCCGCCGTGCTGAATCTGAACGAGCCGTGCCGCTTCGAGCTTCTTCAGCGCCTCGCGCACGGCCCCGCGATTCACTTCGAGCGTCTCGCACAACGTCCGCTCCGAAGGCAGCACTTCGCCCGGCTCGTACGTACCCGCAATGATCTGATCTCGAAGCTGCTCATAAACAGCATCAGACAAGGACTTGCGTTCGATTGGCTTTAGTCGCGGCATGGCGCTCTCCACTACGAGGTGAACGCAACCTAGCGAAAAATCATCATCTGGTCAACTGGTCATACCAGTTAACCAGCCGCAAGACAGAGCAACTCACAGGAAGCGAGTCCCGACGCTCGGTATTACTGGACCCAGCCGCCGTCTTGGGCGTCGAGTCCGAGCTCGATCAGGTCCAGCAGACCGGTGTTCAGGAGCGCCATCTCTTTGGAATGAAGAGGGTGGTGTCCGAGCAGCAACGACTGCACGTAGAGCATTTGCACCGACAATCGAACGAGCTGGCGGTCATCGAGCGCTGCCATGCGACGCACGAGGGGGTTCTGGAAGTTGAAACAGAGCGTCGCGTACGTCTGATCTCGCCCAGAATCCGCAAGGTTCGACAAGATGGCTGACCAGTGCTCGTCAGAAACTTCCTTCGACTGTTCGAGCGAGCGCATGAACTGGACGTCATCACCGGCGAGATAGAGCGCCGGGAGTTCGTCAGGCTCGAACCGTTTCACTTCGGCGCGGCACTTGTAGGGCTGCAGCACGAGATCGGCGACCGCGATGAATCGGAACACCGACTCGCGTTCTTCCATCGTCAGATCGACGAAGCTCTCGGCGAGGTCCGTGGAGTCGACCCGCTCGACGCGAGTTCCAGGGAAGACGCGCGGCAGCTTTTCGAGCAGATCCTGATCGTAGGAGTATCCGGCGTTGATGATGCCGATGCCCTGGGACGCGGCCACCTGTGCAATCTGCCGGAACGTGTCGATGTTAGGCACGTATCGAATCACCTCGTTCTGACGCCGAAAATCTCCGAGGGTCATTCGGCCCAGTGAGGTCTCGAACGGCAGCAAATCGACGAACAGTTCAAAGAACTCGTCGTCGTAAGATGCGAGCGCCTTGATCGCCCGAAAGTGCAGCGCGACCAGGTTCTGAAGTCGCACAGGATCTTCGCTCTTGAGCGCGATGAGGTAGTCGCGGAGCGCGTTTCCGAGGGCCTCTCGAGTCCGCGCGAGCGTCTCGTCCTCGTAGAACGACTCCCTGGAAGCGGTCGGCCTTAGTCCGTTGGTGTTGACCACACACGTCACGAAGAACGCCCACGAAGGCAGTAGGTTCTCCGACGCTTCGCTGAGCAACATGTTCTTCAGGTAGACGCGGTGCCGACCCTTGGCGGTCGGGCTCGGCGAGTACGGAAGGATGAATGCAGCTCCGTCGACGTCCCCGATCTCGCTGCGCAGCGGGATGACGTCGAAGAAATCTTCCTCAAAGAGCTTTCGGCCAAATCGCTTGAGTGCATCGAGCTCCTCGCGGCGGTTCCCGTGCGACTTGCGCCAGGGCGGCTCCTCGTTGATCTGCGTGGTTTCGACGCCAGCGATGACTTCGATCGGAAAGGGCAGAAGTGCACCGAAGCGACGTGCGAGCTTCTGGACCATCTCCGGCTCGAACCAGTCTTCGCTCCCTTCACGACACGTCAGGTAGACGGTCGTTCCGGGCTGCATCGTGGAGTTCGCGTCGACCGACACTTCGTAGGTTCCGTCAGCTCGTCCGCGCCACTCCACAGCAGGCGAATTCTCGCGAGCCGACCGCGTCATCATGAAGATCTCGTCGCTCACGACGAAGCAGCTCAAGAGTCCGATGCCAAACTGGCCGATGAAATCCGAACGCGTGAGATCGGACCGCTTCGAAGACTCGCCGATCGTCGAAAGGAAGCGGTGTGTCTCTTCCTCGGTTAGACCGATCCCATCATCCTGAAAGACGATCTGCGGGGTTCCGCGTTCGTTTTGCGCCACGTGGATCGTAATGTGTCCGACGTGGTCCGGTTCCAGCGATCGACGAGCGCGGATCGCATCGACTCCATTCTGAAGCAGCTCGCGCACGTACACGCTCTCGCTGCTGTAGAGGTGGTTCGACAGCAGGTCGATGATCCCGCCCAAATTGATCTGAAACTTGTGTTCCACGTCGTCCCTAAGGAAAGTCCACCCCATTCTTACGGGGTCGGTCGCCGGCAAGTAAACCTCAAGCCTGTCGGAAATCATTCGAGGCAGTCATGCGTTGCCCGATTGATAGAGCGAGCTGCGGTCGTTACCCTGCCGGCATCGAAATTGGTGATCTGGAGTACATTGATGCGATTTTTTCTGGCGATGATTCTTGTTTTCGTGGCGGCCTGCGGCAGCGACCTCGATTCGAAAGAGAACGCGGTCACGGTCGAGCCCGATGCGGGCACGGAAGTGGACATGGATACCGAGCCAGAAGCTCAGTGCCCGAATGACTACGAGATGGTGTGCGGCGGATTCTGCCTTGACGTTCGCTACGACAACTCGAACTGCGGTGGCTGCGGTGTCACCTGTCCGAACTCGACGATGAGCTGCGTCGAAGGCGCGTGCGAGTGCCGCGATAGCGACACTACGATGTGCGACGGGCTTTGCTACGACACGTCCAAGACACGTGACCATTGCGGCACCTGCGGCAACGCATGCGACTCCGGCGACGCATGCATCGACAGCAACTGCGTCAAAATCTCCGACGTGCCCGAGGTCATCGGTGTGCTCGAGGCAACCAATGCGAAGCGCGCAGAAACGCAGGACTGCGGCGAGTACGGCACCAAGTTCGCCGTGGGTCCGTTGCAGTTGAACGACATCCTCAACACCGCCGCCCAGAAGCACGCCGAGGACATGTCCCGCAACAATTTCATGGCCCACGAAGGCTCCGACGGCTCGTCCCCCGGCGAACGCGCAGACCGCGAAGGCTACCCCAGCGGCTTCGTCGGCGAGAACGTCGCGCGCGGGTACAACACCCCGGTCGCCGTCGTTCAGGGGTGGACCGACTCCGACGGCCACTGCCAGAACATGATGAACGGCGACTATGACGAACTCGGCGTCGGTTTCTCCGTCTCCGACAGCGGCGAGGAATTCTGGGTCCAGTTGTTCGGACGCTCGAACTGACGCGTTTTCCCAACGCGGTCGGCATGCTAAATCATCGGCTCCTCATGTGTTGTTTGGAGCCGAAATGAAACACCTCGCACTTTCCACACTTCTCATCTTTGGCTTTGGCTGCTCGTCGTCCCCGAAAGCCGACGACGCCTCTCCAAAGCCAGTTGAAGGTGTCGCCTTGAGCTACCCCGAGACCAAACGTCAGGACATCGTCGAGACCCTCCACGGTCAATCGGTCGCCGACCCATATCGGTGGCTCGAGGACGTCGAGTCCGAAGAAGTGCAGACGTGGATGGACGCTCAGGACAAGCTCGCGAGGAACTACCTCGAAGACCTCGAAGGCCGCGAAGCGCTGCAGGAACGATTCGCCGAACTCTACTACGTCGACTCGGTCACTGCCCCCCGACGACGCGGAGAGAACTACTTCTACTCCCGCCGACACGCGGACAAAGAGAAGCGCGTTCACTACTGGCGAAAGGGCAAAGAGGGCGAGGAGAAGGTGCTCCTCGACCCCAACACGATGAGCGAAGACGGCTCGATCTCGATCGGTTTCGTCGTTCCGTCGTGGGACGGAAAGCTCGTCGCCTACTCGGTGAAGGAAAACAACGCCGACGAGGCGACGATGCGCGTGATGACGGTCGCGACCGGGAAAGTCTCCGAGGTCGACGTCATCGACGGCATCAAATACGGCGGACCGTCGTGGACTCCTGACTCGAGCGGCTTCTACTACACACGGCTCCCCGTCGATCCCTCGATCGACGTCGCCGACCGCCCTGGATACGCGAACATCCGCTTCCACGAGCTCGGTACCGATCCGGCGAAAGACCCGGTCGTGCGCGAAAAGACTGGCGATCCGACCCTCTTCGTCGGCGTCGATCTGAGCTACGACGGCCGGTACCTGTTCTACTATCAATTCAAGGGGTGGACCGCGACGAACATCTACGTGAAGGACCTCGAAGCGAAGGGCGACAAGTGGGTCACCCTGGTCGAAGGCAATCCGAACCAATACTCGGTCATCGCCTGGGAAGACACGTTTTACATCTACACCAACGAAGACGCCCCGCGCTGGAAAGTGATGTCGCTCCCGGCAATGGAATCCGACCTGAGCAAATGGAAGGAAGTCATTCCGCAGCCTGAAGAAGGATCTGTGCTCGACGATGTCGACCTGATCGGGGGCAAACTCGCAACGCGCTACCTCACGGATGTGAAAGGCGACCTCCGCATCTGGGATCTCGACGGAACCCTGCTTCGCGACCTCGAGCTCCCCGGCGTCGGCGCGGTGGGCAGCATGTCAGGCCACCCCGAAGACGACGAAGCCTACTTCTCGTTCCAGTCGTTTACGGTGCCGCCGACCATCTACGAAACCTCGGTCAGCTCCGGCAAGACCGACGCCTTCTTCACCCTCGACGTCCCAGTGGACCCTTCTCCATACAAAGTCGAGCAGGTGTTCTTCGAATCGAAGGACGGAACCCGAGTTCCGATGTTCGTCGTCACCCGCAAAGACATCAAAATGGACGGTTCGACGCCGTTCGTCCTCTACGGCTACGGCGGGTTCAACGTGAACCTTCAGCCGTGGTTCCGCAGCTCGATCTACCCATGGCTCGAGGCGGGTGGCGGCTACGCCGTCGCGAACCTGCGCGGCGGCGGCGAGTACGGAGAGGATTGGCACAAGGCGGGGATGCTCGCGAACAAGCAGAACGTGTTCGACGACTTCATCGGCGCCGCGGAACACCTGGTCGAAAAGGGATACACCTCGTCAGACCGGCTCGGCATCTCTGGAGGCTCTAACGGCGGGCTCCTCGTCGGCGCCGCCATGACCCAACGTCCCGACCTCTTCCGCGCCGTCGCGTGTTCGGTGCCGCTCCTCGACATGGTTCGATACCACCTCTTCGGCAGCGGAAAGACCTGGATGACTGAGTACGGCAACCCTGAGGTGGCAGAGGACTTCGCCGTGCTTCATGCATACAGCCCCTACCACCGAGTCACCGAAAAGACGTCCTACCCCGCGCTCCTGATGCTCTCCGCGGATTCGGACGACCGGGTCGACCCGATGCACGCTCGAAAATTCGTCGCCGCCGTCCAGCACGCGACGGTCTCGGACCACCCCGTGCTCATGCGGATCGAAAGGAACGCCGGCCATGGAGGCGCGGATCTGATCAAGCAGTACGTCTCAAAAGACGCGGATCTCTACGCGTTCTTTATGAACGAATTGGGCCTGTCGGCCCCAGCCCCGGTCGATTCTAAGTGAGTTTGCGCGCGGCGGCGCTACAATCAGCGCCGAAGCGCACTTCTCGCGCGCAGCGCTAAGTTGTAAGGTGGCGCCAAATCTACATGCTCGACCAAGAGGTCACCATGAACTCCAATCCGATCAAGGTCGCGGTGCTGCTCATTGCTCTGCTCGGAGCCAGCTGTGCCAGCGCGCCACCACCCAAAGTAGAAGTCGAAACCGAATCTTCCGGGCCCGTCGAGGCTGAGAAGACCGAAACCACCGACGAAACTCGACCCGCCAAGGGCAAAGAGATCGACCTCGGACTGGAAGGAAGCTCTTCCGGAAACATCGAGATCGAAGACGGCCAGGCCACCGAGGGAGCAGAAGCCCCCGCGGATTCCGCAGACGCCGAAGGCGACGCAACCGAAGGTGCGGAGAGCGAGTCGACCGAAGCCGAGCCCGCCGACGAAGGTGCTGAAGTCGCCGTCGAAGAAGGCGGCACCACCGTCGAGACCGGCGACGCGGAGACCAAAAAGAAGGACTCCAAGTCGTCGAAGAAAGACTCGAAGAAGAAAAAGTCGGCTGAAAAAGAAGAAAGCGACGCCGAAGGCGCCGCTGAAGCCACCACCGAAGAAGACGGTGGCAGCGAGCTCAATCTCTAGGACCGGCTACTTCACGACGCCGGTGTAGAGGAAGCAGATTCCGCCGGTCAGGCTGTCGTACGAGTACTCCGAGAACGTCCCGGCTTCTTCCATAAGCTCGAGAAACTCCTCGCGGCACGGAAACTCACCGGCGGTCTCGTTGAGGTAGTCGTACGCGTCCTTCTTGCCGCTGATCAGGCCACCTACCGTCGGCAGCACCACGTTGCTGTAGAAGCCATAGAACGGCTTCATCAGACCGTTGGGCTGGCCGAACTCGAGGACCATCACGCGTCCGCCGGGCTTGACCACTCGAGACATCGAGCGGAGCGCCTGCACCGGGTCGTCGACGTTGCGGATTCCAAACGAAATCGAAGCGATATCGAACGAGTCGTCGTCAAACGACAGGTTCATCGCGTCTTCGACTTGCCAGTCGATCTTCAGCCCTTCCGCTTCGGCCTTCGCGGGAGCGAGGTCCAAAATCTCCTTGCAGAAGTCGGTGCCCATGACGCGACCGTCGGCACCCACCTTCTTCTTGAACGCGATCGCGAGATCGCCCGTGCCCGTTGCGCAGTCCAGCACAGCGTCGCCAGGCTTCGCGCCCGACGTCTTGACCGTGTGGCGCCGCCACAGGTGGTGAATGCCGAACGAAAGAACCGTGTTGGTCGTGTCGTAGCTCGGCGCAATCTCGGCGAACATCTCTCGAACTTGCTCACTCATCACGAATCTCCGTTTCCTGCGAGGGTACGACCCGCCGCCTGGGCGATCGGGGCGAGGCGCTTCATCATCTGCTCGAACATCTCCGGCGTCATCGCTTGGTCGCCATCGGAAAGCGCCGTTGCCGGGTCGTGGTGAATCTCGACCATCACTCCGTCGAGGCCAGCTGCGGCCGCGGCGTACGCCATAGGGGCGACGAGCTCCGGGATTCCCGTTCCGTGCGACGGGTCGACGATCACCGGCAGGTGCGTCTGCGACTTCACCCATACCGCTCCGGCCAGGTCGACCGTGAAGCGGGTGGTTTCATCGAACGTACGGATTCCGCGCTCGCAAAGAATGATCTGCTCGTTTCCGCCCTTGGCGATGTACTCGGCGGCCAGCAGCCATTCACGCAAGGTCGCGCCAAATCCGCGCTTCAAGAGCACCGGCTTTCGCGTCTCACCGAGCGCCCGAAGGAGATCGAAGTTGTGCATGTTGCGCGTGCCGACCTGAAACGCATCGACCCGCGGCTCCATCGCCTCGATCGAATCGACCGACATCACCTCGGTGACGAACGGAATGCCCGCCTTGAGCGTGGCTCGGCGCATCAACTCGACGCCCTCGATACCAAGCCCCTGGAACGAGTAGGGCGAGGTTCGTGGCTTGAACGCTCCGCCGCGAAGCACCGCCCCGCCTAGGTCGCGTACGAGCTTCGAAGCCGTCTCGATCTGATCCGGACCCTCGACTGCGCAAGGTCCGGCGATAACCACGAATTGGTCTGCGCCAAACAACACATCCCCGATCGAAACCGGCTCTGGTGTTCCTGCGCTTGCTTTCGACACCAACGGGAACTCGGTTCCGGCTGGCTCGTCGGCTGCTCCTGCTGGAGCTGCTCTCTTGGTCGCATTCTGCATCGAACGACTCCTTTACGGCGTGAACTTCTATGAGTCGACGCCACCACTGGGTTCGACGCCAATCTATGCACGCTCACGAGATTTCAATTTTTTTTGAAAGTCGTGAATCTACGGGCGGGAGTAGTATCAAACGGCGGCACCTACGGCAAGCAATGAGCAATCGTCCTCGGATTGTGCGGAATCCCGCTCGTGCGCTGTGCGCCCGCCGCGCTATAACGTCGGATATGAGCCAGGGAGATCACAACGACGGTGACGGTGGCGAGTTCGACCAGAAACTCCTCACAAACGTCGACAAGTGGTGGGAATTCCTCGATCCGGTGACGTACGACATCGACGAGTCCAGCCACTCGCGTGGGACGGCGAGCGCCACCGCCGATCAGCTCGACTGGACGGCGCTGAAGTCGACGGAGCGCAGGGGACCGATCGGTTTCGGCTTCTTTCACCGCTGCAGCGAGTGCGGAAAATCGGTGCCGCCAGACCTCACTTTCTGTGTGCACTGCGGTGGACAACCGCGCGGAATGGGGCCACCCAGCGAATATGCGGTGGTCATCAAGGAGATCGCACCCGGGCGCCGCGACGATACGATCGCCTTGTTGCGCCGGGCTTCCGGCGACGTCGATGTCAGCGAACTCGGCAAGATCGCCGATCGACCTCCGATCGTATTCACCCTGAGAGCTCGCCGGGAGCAAGCAGCTACGATCGTGGCACGCATGACGGACCTCGGAATCTATGCCCGGTCGTTCTCGGTGGACGACCCGTCGGTTCCCTGGATCTCGGAGACGCTCGAGAGTTTCCTGCGCGAGCCAAAACGAGCTTTCGTGGCGTTCCTGCTGCTGGCGGGCACGTTCGTGGGGACCGTGTTTTTGAGCGTCGCGGTGCTCTTCTTTGGACTCATTGCGTTCGGATTCTTCTTCAAAATGCAGATGGACTGGTTCCGGAGTCGGTATCAGTTCTCGACGTGGGATCTGCTCAACGGACTGACTGGCTTGGACGGCGGGAAAGCCGAAGAAGCCGCGGGTCTATTGCGAGAGCTTCGTGATGAAGGGGTGCGGGGAAGCCTGACGGTCGCCTTGATGGAGTACTACACCCTGCACCAGTCGCTTCAGTCCCAATCGGAGGTCTATGGGCCGACCATCGCGGGAACGCTGGAGACCCTCGAAGAGCTCCTCGACCAGATTTTGCAGGCGTGCGCGCGATTTCAACGGGTCGAGCGTTTCCTGCTCCAGAATCGTCCGGGAGAGCTCGAAGCCAAGGTGGCGTCGCTCCAAACGGAGTTGGCCTCCGCGACCGGCGACACCGCGGAGTTGCTCCAGAAGCAGCTCGACGCGGTGACGCAACAGTTGGCGACTCAGCAGAGATTGCTCGAGGTGCGAGACGAGTTTCGCGATCGATTGCGCGCGATGACCCGCTCGCTCGGTGCGTTGCGAGCTCGGCTCGAGACGGTTCGGGCCAATGTTTCGGCGCGTTGGGAGGATATCCCACTCGATCAGGTGCTGAGCGAACTCGACGACGAACTCGTCATCTTCGAAGAGACCTTCGAATCGATCGAAAACGCTGCCCCCGCTTGGACATCAGGGCGATAACGATGTGGCCATTCGAACCAGATGCCATCGACACGGAGGCGCTAGAAGTGTGGGAGCGCGTGGTCGTCGATCTGCGACACGAACCCGACGGGCCGCAAGACGAGCGGCAATGGGCCGACCTCGGCCGCCAGCTCAACCGACTCGCTGCCCTCCGCGCTCCGGAAGATCCGGCGGGGGCGGTCGAGGCCTTCGACGAAGCATGCGCGATCTGGGAGCGGATCGACCGACCCAAAGCCGCGTTTGTGTCGAAGATGCGATTGTCCGTCGTGCTCGCACGGCTCGACCGCTTCGACGAAGCCCACACCATCCTCGAAGACCTCATCGATCGAGCGTACGCGAACCCGGTCTACGGCCTTTACCTCGATTCTTTGTGGCTTCACCGCGCAGCGGTTCTCTGCGCTCAGGGCGTCGTTGGCCGTGCTCTCGAGGACCTCGAACGTGTCGCGGAGGCCCGTGCGGAGCGAAAGCCCGGTTCGGAAGAGTCGATCGTCGCGTGGATCAAGAGTTTGCGGACCTCGTCGTGACGGGGCACAACGTTGTTTGAAGTTTCAGTTGCGGTTACCATGCCGCCATCGAATTCCCGAGATCCGGAACCAGTTGTGACCGCATCCGCGCTCGGTCGCCCCTTCGTTTGGGGCCCCGCAATTCTCATTCTCTTTACATCGTTATTCCTCGTCGGCTGCCCAGGCTTTGGGTCCGAAGAGGTCACCGGAGACTTTTCGGACATTCCCGAAGATCCGACGTTCGCGGACGTGAAGCCGACGCTCGATGCGTTGTGTAACGATTGCCACTCCGCTGTGCCTCAAGAGGGCGCGCCGGGCGGCTTCCGCTACGACGTTTGCGCCGACACGGACGGCGATCTCGGTGCTTCCTCGCGAGCGGACCGAATCGACATCCGGACCCTTCAGAAGATTCCGACCCCGATGCCGCCGGCGACCCACTCGCCGCAGCCAACTGCCGAGGACGAAGAACTTCTTCGCCGATGGATTGAGGATGGTGCGCCATGCGAGTGACTACGTTGATTCGAGGATTGTCGGTCGCATTCTTCCTGCTGGTCTTCGCACCATCTTCGGCGATTGCGATCCCGGGCTATGCGGTGACTGCGGCGTACGGCTGCGACACATGCCACGTGGAACCGCTCGGCTGGGCCAACCCGGACCTGACCGAACGGCGATGCACGATGGATTGCGTGGGCTGTCACATCAGCCCGGCGGGCGGCGGCCTTCGAACCGCTGACGGCCAGTACTTCGGCAAAGAAGTGCTCCCGATGTTCGGCACCCGACCATCGTCATTTGCCAACCCCGAGAAGAATCGGCCCAAGGGCTTCCCGAAGAAGGGGACGTACTCGTTGTTCGACGGTTTCGCCGGCTGGTGGCCTGGAAAGACCCCGCACACGGAGATCGAGGACCGGTACGGGGACATCGACCCGAAGCCCAAATGGGACATCGGCGGTGACTTCCGCGGAGCCTTCCTTCAGCAATCGACCGACGCCGGGTCCGAGAACTTCGCGTTCCCAATGCAGGCCGACCTCTACGTGCTGAACGAGTCGGTGAAAGATCTCCAGGTCTACGTGAACGCCGGCTTCCAAGGCCGAAAAACCGAAGCCGAAGACCTTAGAATCAAAGACTATTTCGTGGTGCGTGAAGCGTTCGTGAAGAAGCGTTTCAACTACTACAACAGTTACGTGCGCGGCGGGCGAATCATCCCTCGATTTGGCTGGAGAACGCCGGACCACACCGCGTTCATCCGCCAGGACAACGTCTTCAATCAGTACTACCAGGGCATCGGCGTCGACGCCGGAATCAACCCGAACTACTTCTATGCCGACGCGTCAGCGTACGCGCAGGGCCTCGCAGCGTGGCCTGGGGACCGACTTCCGCGTGGTGGTGGTTCGACGCTCAACGTCGGTTGGCGAGACCTCGGCTGGCAAGTCGGTTCTTCGTTCAACTACACCGGGCTCGAAACGGGCGCGAAGCAAGTCGTGGCGGGCGTGAACTGGGGGCTGAATCTGCACCCGGTCGGCTACTACGGCGAACTCGATTACAAACTCGCCATCCCGGCAGACGCCGACATCGAGTCCGCCAATCAGCTCATCGCCTTCCACGAGATCTTCGTCCTGGTGACTCAGGGCGTGTACGCGAAGTTCAAGTACGACTGGGCTGACCCGAACCTGAACGTGCTCGACGACCACAAGCACCGACTCACGTTGGGTGCGGACATTCACCCCTACACGTTCACGCACCTAGAGGCTGCTTATCGGCTGAACTACGGAGGCGTGAACCCTGTCACGAACTTCGGTGACTCGCTCGTGCAGGAAATTCTCATCATCGGTCACGTCTGGTTCTGACGAAGCTCGATCGGTGGTTCACCGCTCCATTCGGCGATCGCTACGCCGTCCCGGAGTACCTGCACGGATTTGGTCGCAGTCGGCGGTAGCCCCGCGAGCATGCTCTCGAGCTCGTCGATATCGTCTGTGGATTCCACGACGACGGTCGGAGGCTCTCCGTGCTTGCCCATCGCGATCATCACCAGCGACCTCGGGCCCCTCGCGCGAAAGAGCTGCGTACGCTGCGTGAGCGCGTCGACCCAGGCTCTTTGCGGGTCCCACGCACGCCACTGCTCCATCTGGTTCAGGTCGTAGTCGGCGAGCTCGAGCGAGTCCCATCGTTCGAGAAGGCTCCAGACCGGCTCTAGGCGCTCTTCGGTGTCGAAGGCTTGGCAATCAAACGTGATGATGCTCTGATACATATGGCTTGGAGGGGCTCGGGAGGTGCGCACAGCATCGAACGGTAGCTCGAACTTCGCAATGAAGGAGCAGATGTGACGCAACGGGTGACGATCGCGGTCGACGCGATGGGCGGGTATGACGCGCCCGATGCCGCCGTGGAGGCCGTTGCAAATCTGAGCCGCAATATCCCGCGGCATGCACCCACCTCGTACATTCTGGTCGGCGATGAAGTGCGCCTTGCGGATGCCCTCCTCAAGTTCGGTCACAATCCCGAGAAAATCTCGGTCGTGCACGCTCCCGACGTGGTCGGGATGGGCGAGTCGGCCGTAGACGCATTGGCGCGCAAGCCGTTCGCGTCCATTCACCGTGCGCTGGAACTCGTACGAGACGGTGCGGCCGACGCGGTCGTGTCGGCGGGACATCCCGGTGCGGCAGTCGTGGGATCGTTCCAACTGTTCGAACGCCTCCCCGGAGTCCGCCGGGCAGCACTTGCCTCGGTCTATCCGACCGTGCGCAGTCGATCGCGCGGAGATCGTTTCAGCCTGATTCTCGACGTCGGTGCCACCCTCCGGGCCGAGCCCGACGATCTCGTCACATTCGCACTGATGGGATCGGCGTACTCACAGCTGGTCGCTGGCGTCTCGCGCCCACGGGTCGCACTTCTCTCGATCAGTCGTGAATCCCAGATCGGTCCACCGAGCGTCGTGGAGGCCTATCAGAAGCTCAAATCGGATCCCGGTGTTCAATTCTACGGAAACGTCGAAGGGCACGAGATTCCGCGCGGCGAGTTCGATGTGATCGTCTGCGAGGGTTTTGTGGGCGACGTCGTGCTCAAGCTCCTGGAAGGCGCCGGTGAGACCGCGCTCGAGCTGGCGCGGTCGGCCTACGAGCGGAACGTGGCTTGGCGAGCGGGCCTGAAGCTTCTTGGGAGCGCCCTCGACCGACTCAAGAGCGCGGTCGACTTCGAGGAGTACGGCGGTGCGCCGCTTTTGGGGATGGATCAGGTGGTCATCATGGCTCACCCGCGGTCGGGCGCTCGCGCGATCGAGAATGCCGTGAAGTTGGCCGCCAAGAACGTACGTGCCGACTTGCCCGGCCGCATCGCCGAAGCCCTTGCCGAGCGGAGTTCGAAGTGAAGAAGAACCGCTTGAGCGATCTGCCCGTGCGCCACATCTTCCGGTGGGACCTCGACAAGACCTACCTCGCGACTGATTTCGACACCGTTCGCGACCTCGTGAAGACCGCGCTCCAGAAGCCCGAAGAAAAGGTGAACGTGCCAGGCGCGGTCTCGCTGCTGCGGGAGCTCACGCGCCCAAACGACGAGGGGAGGGCGATCCTCACCTTCATTTCGGGCTCGCCGAGCCAGATGAGGGGGAAGCTCGAGCGCAAGTTCGAGCTCGACGGCATTCGTCCGGACATGTTCGTCCTCAAGCCGACCCTCGAAAACATCCTCAAGGGGAGGTTTCGAGCGGTGCGAGGGCAAGTTGGCTACAAGCTGAAGACGCTGCTCTCGATTCGTGCCGACGGGCCGACAGCGACCGAGTCGTTGTTTGGCGACGATGCGGAGCAGGACGCGTTCATCTATTCGCTGTACGCAGACGTCGCCGCTGGCGCAGTCTCGCTCGAGCGGCTTCGTGAGATCTTGGTGGCGGCCGAGGTCTATGCAAACACGATCGAGGAGATCATGGCGCTCGCTCGCGTCGTGGACGGCAACGACAACGTCGGGCGAATTTTCATCAACCTCGATCGACGTTCACCGCCGGGCCGATTTTGGCCGTTTGGTCGTCGAGTGGTCCCCATCGTGAACTACTTTCAGGCTGCGCTGGTGCTGTACGGCGATCGGGTCATCAATGCGGATTCGTTGCTGGCGGTGGCGAATGGGATGGTCGAGCGCGACGACTACGGCCCAGTCGAGCTTGCGAATTCGTTCCAGGACCTGATGCGGCGGCGTCACCTCGATCCGGAGTTGCTGGATCGCCTGGAAGTTGATTGGAAGGGTGAGTTCGAGTCGAGTTTGGTCGCGCGGGCCCGAGGGTTGGCGCCGCGAAACCGTTCGAGCATGGATCCTCCGGCGGAGCAGGTTCCGGACTATCTGGAGATTCTGAGGTCGGACCGTGGGGTTCATGCGGCGGTCACCGAGCGCCGCGAGCCGTGGTCCCGCCGGGGATGAAATTCGAGTTGACACAGGTTGTAGCCAAATCTATAACCCGCGTCCCGCTCGACGCAGTGGGGCAGACATCTGGGTAGGTAGCTCAGTAGGTAGAGCACGGCCCTGAAAAGGCCGGTGTCGGCGGTTCGAATCCGCCCCTACCCACTCCAAAAGCCAACGGCGACCGCCGTTGGCTTTTTTAGTTCCGGCATCATAGGCGGCTTGATCCGCGGCGTGGCTTGTCTTGCGCCGTTCCCATCCATCGGGTAGAAGGTTCCGCTCGCGGCGGACTGTCCACGGTTTGTGAACAAATGCTTTTTGGCACGCTGCGAGCGGCGCTCATGGCCACATTGGTGATGGTGGGCGCGCAACAAATGAGCTTGAATCTTTGAGGATGCGAATGAGTGCTGGAACTACTCGCCCGTCTGCCTTGATCTCCCGGGCGACGCTGGTCGCGCTTGGTGTGAGCGGGCTATGCGCCCTTACCGGCTGCGACACCGTCGCTCGAATCGGTTTCGACAAACGCGAATTTCAGAACGTCCGGCCCCTTGGCTTCACCAGCGTCGCTGGAAGCTGCGACGGCTCGGAAGGTGCGTTGCGATTCCGTACGGTTTTCCTTGATGGGAAGGGTCTTCCGATCCGTCCAGGTGAGGAAGTCAATCAGCAGGTCGCCAATCCGGCCGAAGAAGACATCTCGTTCACGAGCGGAAATCTCTACGACCTTCCCGATGTGACATGTGGAGGCGACGGCGTGATGTGCGGAGCTGCCTTCACGTGTGGGATTGGGGATATGGTACGCGGGGATAATCGCTGCATTGCGGAGGCCAATTTCTCTGCGACGGGAGACCCAACCTTCCTTTCGGATACCGAAAAGCCTCAGCTTTTTGGCGTCTTGCTCGAAAACTCGGCCTCGCTTGACGGCTTCCTTCCAGAAGCGGTCGGGCAGCTTTCGATGGACTTCGATGGCGATGGGATCGCCGAGAGTGAGCTCGACCAGAGCCAGCGCGGGGGTCGCGAGACCGATCCTCAGCGCGCACGTCGCCAGTCGATCACCTCCCTTTTCACGCGCTTCATCGACGCCCACGGGCTCGCAACGGACGAGAATCGCACCACTGGTTTCGGCCTCTGGCACTTCTCGGGCACCAATGCTGACGCCGCGACTTCACTCGTAGAAGAGGTCACGCCATCCGGCAGCGTGTTCACGAACTCGCTCGACCGGGCTGGTGATGCTCGCGGCGCGTATCTGGGCGTCAACGCTACGAAAGAGCGAGCCGATGTTTACTGGGCGATGGAGCTCGTGCTCACGGAGTACGCAGACCCAGAATATGACGGACACGAGAAGTACCTCGTCGTGTTCGTCGACGGACCGAGCGACCTTCGCCAAGAGAATCGAAATGCGGACACCATCGCAGCTGCCGCAGCGGAAGCCGGCGTTCGAATCGTGATCGTGCATCTCGACCCGGAACTCTCATTGACCACGTCCGGTGGCACGCCGCTGTTCCGCGACGACCCTCAGTACTGGTCCGGAGCAAACGCTCAGCCCGAATGCGCATCCGACGACGACTGCTTCAACTACGAAGAGTGCCGCAATCCACAGGGCTTTGCTCAAACCCCGGGTCAGCCGATCGGCCAACCGACCGACGGAACGTATTGCTTCCCGAAACGCAACGAAGAGGACGGACGAACCGGCCCGATCGACGGTTACGCACAGATTGCGTGCGCCACCGGCGGCGGCTACCTCTATCTGACCGATGCTGCCGCGCTGAACTCGAACATGTCTTGGCTGCCCATGATGATGGACGGTCTCTGGGAAGTCCCAGTCTCACTCGACACGTTCGTCAGGGGTGATGCTCCATCGGGAAGCGGCTTCAAAGTGTCGACCGACATCGGTGTGACTCTCGGCGGAACGAATCAGCCTTACTCGTTCTCGGAAGGAAACAACGCTGCTTCGGATACGCGCGGCGTCGTCTTCTCGAAACCTTAAGATTTATTGCGTGGGACCGGTCAACTCGACGGTCCCAGATGTTTTTGACGCCCTTACGTAAAGCGTCTTTAGGAGCAAAACGGTGAAATCGATCAACGTTTCCCGAATCCTCGCGGCGGCATTGCTCGCCTTTTTGATGGCGCCAGGTTTCGCCTGGGCGCAGGACGACCCGACCGCGGTCGACCCCACTGCCGATCCCACCGCCGAAGAGGCTGCTGAGGAAGAAGGCGGCATCGATATCGACCCGGACGACCCGCTCTACTGGGCGAAACTCCGAGACGTCTACACGTTCCAACGACGTGACGTTCTCAAACAGGGCCGCCTCGGAGTCACGGCGTATACCGGACTGATCCCGAACAACATCTTCGAGCAGTTCGTCCCGTTTGGGCTTCGAATCGACTACTACATCCTCGAGAACATCGGCATCGAGCTCGCAGGATCGTACAACCTGCGGATCGACACCGGTCTCGAATCGACGATTTCCGAGCCGGACGGGGTCGGAGCAAGTCAGGTGCTGATCGGAGACACCCAGGTGTCCCACACCAACTTCGGCATTGTGTGGAGTCCGTTCTACGGCAAGACCTCGTGGTACAACGACGCGATTCAGTACTTCGATATCTACCTCTTTGCCGGCGCTGGAGTGGTGGTCGCGCAGACGGTCCCTGACTTCAACGACGACCCCGAGACCGAGATCAAGCCTGAAGGCGCCATCGGCGCAGGCATGGCCTTCTACCTCGGCCAGAGCGCGCACCTGCGCCTCGACTTCCGCCAGTTTGTTTTCCAGAAGGTCTCCGGAGGCGTCGCGAACCCTTCGGAAGTCTCCCTCGGATTCGGGTGGCTGCTCTAAGCCAGACTGCTCCATCGACGACGATTAGAACGACATGGTTGAGAATACGATGAACAAGATGAAGCGAAATGGGCTGGGCGCCGCATGCCTCCTCTTCGTGCTCCTCGCGAGCGCGCCGGTCGCAGCGCAGACTCCTGAGCCTGCCGAGCCTGCCGCCGAAGAGACCGCTGCCGACGAAACCGCCGAAGCTGCAGAAGGCGAAGCAAGCTCGGAAGGTGAGGTCGCTGAAGAAGAAGCGGCGGAAGGCGAGGAAGCAACCGAAGGCGGCGAATCCGACTCGGAGTCCACCGACGCGACAACCGAGTCCGCGCCGGCACCTCCGGCGACGACCCCGGACCCGCTGGGTGGCGAGCTCGAGCGATACTGGTCGACCGACCGTGACCTCGATTCTCTCGCGAACAAACTCTACACCCGTGAAGGCCGCTTCGGTGTTGGCATCCACGTCGGAATGCTCTCTTCGGAGCCATTCTGGTGGTACCTCCCAGTTGGCGGGCGAGTGACCTACAACTTCACCGACCAGGCAGGTGTCGAAGTTGGTGGAGAGTACCTCCTCGCGAACAAGACCGACCTCCACAACTACTTCGACAGCCGCGGAAACGAAGCCTTCGATTCGGACACCGATCTCGAAGACAAGATGATCTTCCGCGCGAACGCGACGTTCGTTTGGAGCCCGCTGTACGGAAAGTGGTCGTTCCTCAACAACAAGCTGACGCACTTCGAGTTCAACCTCGCTGTCGGCGCAGGCGTTGTCGGCGTGAACCGCCCGAACCCTGAGCGCACGGAAGCAAGCAGCGCCATCGAGCCAGAACTCGTGTTCGGCCCCGGCGCACACTTCTTCCTGACCGAGAACTGGATTCTGCGCGCCGATGGACGTTTCTACGTCTACCGAGGCGCGGAAACCGAGAGCTCGCCAGGCTTCTTCGACCGACTGCAAATGCCCGTCGAGTTCTTGCTCGGCGGCACGTACCAGTTTTGAAATCGCGGCCTCTTTGAGATCGCGAACGGAATAAAGCACCCTACTGTCCCATCTTAATGATTGGTTGCGACCAACGGACTAGATGGGCGAGACGATAGAGACGAACACGATGAAACAGACTTCACTCGGACGATGGACGACGGCGCTACTCGCGTTCCTTTTTGTCCTGATCCCCGCCGTTGAGGCCGCTGCAATCGACAAGGCCCAGCTCGTTCAGATGTCGAAGATCGGCATCGGCGACAAAGAGCTGATCACCCTGATCGATGCATCCGGTAAAGACGAGCTGAAGGTCACGAAAGAAGAGATTGGTGAGCTTCGTCTTCAAGGCGTCAGCGACGCTGTCATCGAGCATCTCAAGAAGTCGGGCCGAGTGGTCGACGGCGCTGCCCCCGCGGACGCGCCGGCTGACACTCCGCCGGCGGACACGCCTCCTGGCGACACCCCTCCGGCAGACATCGCTCCTCCGGGTGACGTCTCCCTCGAGCCCGCTCCTGCCGACGAAGGCGAGGACAAAGGGCCGATGACCGAAGAGGAGCTCGACGCCGAAATGAAGCGTCGAATGGAGGCAAAGAAGGAAGAAGAAGAGCGCCAGCGTCGTCTCGACGGCATGGCTCGACGACTTCCGGAGGCCAAGCAGCTCGTCGACTCGGGCGACAACATGCCCGCTGCTCGACTCTACCTCGAGTTCCTCGCGCTCAATCCCGACCCCGTCTCCGAAGAGTGGTACGAAGCGAAGTTCGGCCTCGCAAAAGCGCTCTACCAGGAAGGCATTCTGTCGGGTGCATCCACGCCACTCTTTGAGGTCGTCACCGCAGGCGCGGAGAAAAAGCACTTCAAAGAAGCGTTCGGCATGCTTCAGGACCTCACCAAGAAGATTGGCTACCGTCCGCCCGCACTCGAAGAGCTCACCACGCTTTACCTCGGCGACCTCAACGCTGAGTTCCAAGACGAGTTCAACTACTACATGGGCAAGTTCTTCTTCGACTACGAGAAGAGCGACCTCGCCATCGAGTACCTCGACAAGGTCAGCCAGGGCGCTCCGGACTACCCGGAAGCTCTCTACGTCAAGGGCATCGCGAAGCTCGACCCGGCCGTCAACGACACCGCTGGCGCCCTGAACGACTTCCAGAGCGCAATCCTCGCCGGTGAAGCAGAGCCGGGCGGAAACGAAGAGATCCTGCAGCTCGGATACCTCGCACTGGCTCGTACGTTCTACGAAGTCGGCTTCTACGACGTGGCGCTGTTCTACTACCAGAAGCTCCCGAACAACTCGGCTCGTAACGCCGAGGCTACGTTCGAGCAGGCTTGGACCTACTTCCTCAAGAACGACTACGCGCGTTCGCTCGGAACCTTCCACACCCTGCACAGCCCGTACTACTCGAAGTGGTACTTCCCGGATCTCTACATCCTCGAAGCAACGGTCTACCTGAACCTGTGCATGTTCGAGCAGTCGAAGGTCGCGCTGGCAGAGTTCCAGAAGACCTACCTCGACAAGCAGCCCCGCCTCGGCGAGTTCCTCGCGGAGACCACAGAGCCGCGCTCGTTGTGGAACTCCATGATGACCACGTTCGAGAAGGAAGAGGGCGAAACGAAGCTGCCGCGCATCTTCGCGAACGCAGTTCTCGATGACCTCGAGTTCTTCAACACCTACCAGGTGATTCAGCGACTCCAGGCCGAGCAGGCCGCGCTCCAGAACAACATGGGTGCGCTCGGTGAATTCGGCGAAACGGTCTTGGCGCGAGTGAATACCCAGCTCGACACCAAGATTGAAGAAGGTGGCATCCTCGTGCAGCAGAAGCTGGGCGGGATCGACCGTGAACTCACCGACTGGGACATCAAGGCAACACAGATTTCGTTCGATATTGACGCAGAAGATAAGGCTCAGCTTGAGCAGCGTCTTACGAACCCTGATTGGCAACCCCCGACGGCTGAAGGTGGCACCACGTTCCTCGTGGTGGCTGACGATTGGCAGCGTTGGGACTTCGAGGGCGAATACTGGCTCGATGAAGTCTCCAACTACCGCTCAGGTCTTCGCTCGCAGTGTCTGGAACAATGAAGCAAACTACGATTCGAATTGCTCTCGCCCTCGCCTGCCTTGCAGGCGCCGGCCTCGCACTTCCCTCCAACGCCGCAGCTCAGGCGATTGAGGAAGGGAAGAAGTCGACTGACAAGGACACCACCGAAGAGTCGCGAAAGCGCCTCGAGGAACGCACGAAGCGTCTCGACGTCGATAAGAAAGACGCTGAAGGCGCTCAGTCAGGTGGTCCGACTGCAGACCTCAAGCAGTTCGAGGACGAAGGGCAGAAGCTCACGCCCGAGCAGATCGACGCCATCAAGCGAAAGCTGGAAAGCAAGAACGCGGCGATGATCAAGAAGCTCGACCGCATCATTGCTGGCGACCCCTACAATGACTCGATGCCGGAATGGATGTTCCAGAAGGCCGAGCTCGTGTGGGAGCTGCGCAACTGGGAGTACCTGCGTGAACGCGCGAAGTACAACCAGTGCATGGACGCCGCCGCGTCGAAGGGCACGGTCGATGAGAATGCGTGCCAGGAGCCGGTCGCGAACTACTCCGAAGCGCAGACGATCTACAAAGACATCCTGACCAAGTACCCGAGCTACAATCGCCTCGACGAGGTGATCTACCGACTCGGCCGCGGCCTCATCGAGGCCGGCCAAGGCGCTCAGGCGGTCAACTACCTGCAGCGGCTCGTCAAGAACTACCCGCAGTCGAAGTACATCCCCGAAGCGCACCTCGCGCTCGGCGAGTTCTTCTTCGAGAAGGAAGTTCTGGGTCTCGCTCGGGACAACTACAAGAAGCTGCTCGAGCCGCAGTACAAGGGCAACAACCTTGTCGACTACGCTCGCTACAAGCTTGGTTGGGTCTACTTCAACCAGCAGGAGTACCGCGCTTCGATCGACACCTTCAAATCGGTCGTCGAATCGACCGAAGACAAGGTCGGCTTCCAGAATCAGGCCATCAACGACCTGGTCTTGGCGTTCGCAGAAGTGGACGGTGGCTGGAAGGAAGCTCGCGAGTACCTGAAAACGAAGAAGGGCGACGAGTTCATGTACAAGAAGCTCGGTCAGATGGCCGGCTTGTACGAGATGCAGGGTAAAGACCCGCTCGCCGTCGAGATCTACGAGTGGTTCATCAACACCAAGAAGAACGACCCTCGCGTACCGCAGTGGGCTGAGGCCATCATCGTCGCCCAGAAGAAAGAGGTGAACGACCATGACGGTCTCGAGAAGCAGATGAACCGCTTCGTCGCCTACTTCAGCCCCAAGGGCACCTGGTGGGCACAGAACAAGTCGAACGACGGCGCGCTCAACAACGCGACGCTCCTCGTCGACGCATCACTCGCCTACCTGTCGAACTACTTCCACCGGAAGGCACAGGAAACCGGCGAAGTACCGCTCTACAAGAAGGCTGCAGACTACTACGTGCAGTACATCGACCGCTTCCCCGACTCGGTGGCAGCGTTCGACATGAACTTCTTCCTCGGCGAGATTCTCCTTCTCAACCTCAAAGAGTACGAGAAGGCCGCAAATCAGTACCAGAAGGTCGTCGACCTCTACAAAAACGACAAAGTGCCTGAAGGCGCAAAGAAAGAAGACGTCGACGCCATCGTGAAAGACTCGGCTTACGCCGTCGTCACCGCGTACAACGAGCTCGTCAAAGAGAAGCACCCCGACTCGATCCTCGTGAAGATGGCCGAGTACGACGAGAAAGAAGCTGAGCGCCGCGCGAAAGAGCGCCAGAACTCGACCGAAGACAAGCCAAACCCGAAGGTGCCGCTGCTGAAGTACGAGGAAGGATTCGTGAAAGCGTCCGACCAGTACTCCGAGATGTACCCGAAGGAAGACGTCACTCCGACCGTCGACTTCGTGGCTGCTGAGGTCTACAAGGCCCGCGGTCACTACGACAAAGCCGTGCCGCGCTACGAGTCGATCATTCAGAACGCTCCGAAGCACAAGTACGCCTCGTTCGCCGGTAACTCGCTCCTCGAAGCCAACTACCGCCTCGAGCGATGGGGCGAAGTGGAGAAGTGGGGACGTCACCTGCTCAAGAACAAGATCTTCGACGTGACTCCAAAGGAGAAGCTCGAGTCGGCCATCGTGTTCGCCATCAACGAAGATGCGCGTGATCTTTCCGACGCGGGCAAGCCCGAAGAAGCGGTCAAGCGCTGGGTGGCACTCGCCGAAGAGTTCCCGAAGTCGCAGTACGCTCCGTCGTCGTTGTTCAACGCTGCCGCTGCCTACGAAAAGGCCGACAACGTGAACAAGGCGGTCGAGTTCTACGAAAAGGTCGTGAAGGAGTACCCGGAGAACTACAACGCTCCGCAGTCCATCGTCGTTATGGGCAAGGTCTACCAGTCGCGCGCCAACTTCGAGAAAGCTGCTGAGTACTACGAGCGAATGGCTTCGACCGCGCCTTACAAGACGCAGAAGGGCGAAGACGCCGAGTACAAGGACCACCCCGAAGCCGCAGCGGCCATCTACGACGCCGCCCTCATTCGTGAGGCCATGCAGCAGTGGGACAACGCGATCGCGTCGTACACGAAGTACATTGAGCTCTACCCTGAAGAAGACAACGTCCGCGACGTCATCTACAAGCTCCCTTACATCGAGAAGTCGAAAGAAGACTTCAAGAAGTCGTACGAGCGATTCGAGAAGCTGACCAAGCGTGACGACGTCAAGAAGACCGAACTCGTCGAGATCAATACGCAGCTTGGCCTTCTCGAAGAAGAGATGAAGGGCAAAGGCTGGGAGAAGAAGTCGGACGACTACTTCACCAAGGCCGTGAAGCTGTGGAACGAACTCGAAGCGGAAGACAAAAAGTCGACGAAGTACTACGCCGCTCAATCGCGCTTCCTTCAGGCGGAGCGCCTCTTCAAAGAGTTCCAGGCCGTCAAGCTGTCGTTCCCGCTGAAGACGCTGACCAAGAAGGCTCAGGAGAAGGGTGAGATCGAGCAGAACGCCGAGAAGATGTACTTCGAAGTGGTCGACATGGCTTCGCCGCTGTGGCTCGCTGCCTCGGCCTACCGCATCGGCCAGATGTACAAGGAGTTCTCGGACCAGCTCTACGCTCTTCCGATTCCGGACGGACTGAACGAAGACCTTCAGTTCCAGTACCAGAACGCCCTCGACGAACTCGCCTTCCCGCTTCAGGAGAAAGCACTGTCGTCGTTCCGAAATGCACTGAAGCTCGCGCTTCAGTACAAGGCCTACAACGAGTGGAGCCGTAAGTCGGCTGAAGCAATCAGCAAGCTCGAGTCGGAAGCCTACCCGATCACTGGTGAAGATGGCGTTGCAGCCGACCACGGCCGCGTCAACTTCAGCCAGCCGCGTCCCGTCACAAAGCTCGAAGTCGTCAAGGAACGAGTGTTGCGCCGGAAAAAGAACGCCAAACCTGCACCTGCGCCCGCTGCTCCGGCGGCAGGTGAGCAGGCTGGCGAAACCAAGGCGTCGAAGTAACCGCGACGAGACGAACGAAGAGAGATGAATATGAAGCGATATACACTTGTGATGATTCTCGGCGCTGCTGTTGCCCTGTCCGCTTGCGGCGGCGGCGACAAGAAGGTCAAGAAGGACGAAGGCCCGACGGCGTCGGAGCTCTCCATTGAGCTCGGCATGAAGGAAGAAGCGCTGAACGCGTTTCAGGCTGCTTCCAAGGAGCTCGAGAAGCCCAAGCCGGATACCGGCAAGGCACTGCTCGACTTCCAGAAGGCGGCAGAACTCGAGCCGGAGTTTGCCGAAGCGCACTACAATCTCGGCCTGCTCTATCTGCAGCTCGGGCAAGATGCTCAGGCAGCGGTCCACCTGGAGAAGGCGCATGAGCTCGATCCCGAAGTGCTCGACTACACCGTCGCACTCGGCCGGGCCTACGCCGGTCTCGATCGGTTCGACGAAGCGCGTCCGCTCTTTGAAGAGGTGGTTGCGCGCGAGCCGAACAACCTGACCGCAAAGAACAACCTCGCCGTGCTCTCGCTCAATCGTGGAGAGACGGACGCTGCGGTGAAGAACCTGCAGGAGATCCTGCGTGAAGATCAGAACAACGTCCCGGCGCTCAATACGCTCGGCCGTGTCTATCTCGACGCTGGAAACCTTTCGCTCGCCAAGTACGTGTACGAGGAGAAGGCGCTGAAGGTCGACGAGAAGAACGCCGACCTCCACAACAACCTCGCGCTCGTCTACCTGAAGGAAGAGAACGTTCCGAAAGCTGTCTCGCACTTCGAAAAGGCGATCGATGCGGATCCGAACTACCTCGAGTCGCGACTCAATCTTGGAGCGATTCTGCTCGAGTACCTCGATTACGCTCGTGCGAACGAGCAGTTCACCGAGGCGGTACGCATCGCTCCGGGACATTGTGTTGCTCGATTGGGCCACGCGGCATCGCAGTATGCCGTGGGCGATCACAAGAAGTCGGCAGAGGAGTACAGCTACTTCGTGAAGAACTGTGACGAGAAACACGTTTCGTCGCACCAGCGTCTCGCGAAGCTGTACCAGTCGTTCCTGAACGATCCGGAGAAAGCGATCGCATCGTATCGGACGTTGGTTTCGCTGACGGAGGATCCGAAAGAGCAGAAGAACTACGAAGCGATGATCAACTTCCTGGAGAGTCAGGCGAAGCAGGCCGATCAGAAGCAGCCGGAAGGCGATTCTGGTGACGAGGAAACCGCTCCAGAGGAAGAAGCAGAAGAACCGGCCGAAGGTGAAGACGGCGCTGATGCCGAGCCCGAGGCCTGATTAGAACGCGTGAAATCAACGTTCGCCCCGTTCGCGGGGCTTTCGTTGTTCTTGGAGGAGTGAAAGCGTCGGTTCGTTGACGCCTCAAAAGGCGCTCTGATACTCTATCGGAAGCCGAAACGCTCACACCGCTGGAACAAATCTAGTCCGGAACGACATTCTTGATCGTGACGGTTTTCCGGGTGACAATTGAGCACCGCCTAAGAAGGGAGGCTCGTGGGATCGCCGCGAGTCGATGCAGGAGATTCAAATGCGAAAATTTTTGTCTTCAATGATCGTTCTGGGAGTGATGGTGTTTTCCGCTAGCGCGTTTGCGCAGGAAGACACCAAGTCGAAGTTCTACAACTTCGACGACATGCTGATCGATGGTCAGCTCAAGACTCCCGACCTGCTCAAGACGCAGGCACGCGAGAAGGCGAAGTTCAAGCGCCTCCTCAGCCTCAAGAAGAGCTTCCTTCCGAAGATTCGTGAGACTGCGGAGGAGCAGGCGCTTCAGTGACTCTTGTGAGCGCGAGGGCCGTGAGGGCCTTCGATGTCTAGCAGGGCACGAAACACCGCCGGTAAGGAGTTGAACCACGATGAAAATCGTATGTGACAGCTGTGGCGCGAAGTACTCGATCGCCGATGAGAAGGTCCAAGGAAAGGTCTTCAAGATTCGGTGTAAGAAGTGCAGCAACGTCATCGTCGTAAAAGGAACAGACGATGCAGCGGCCGGAGATTACGGCGGCGCGGCGGCTGAATGGTATGTCGTCATCGACGGCGACCAAGTGGGTCCAATCCCATCGGTCGAGATCGATTCCTACTACATGGCGGGCAAGATCGACGCGGAGAGCTTCGTCTGGCGCGACGGGCTAGCCGATTGGGTTGCCATTTCTACGCTTCCGGAGTTCGCGCACTTGACACAGCATGACGTAGCAGGACCAGACGACGCGACGCAGATCGCGGAGAGCCCAAGCTTTGGTGACGACGTCGACGAGACGGCAGTCGCCAGCCTCGGAGGAGCGGCAGCTGGAGCAGCTGCAGCCTCGTCCGACCCGTTCGGATCGGCTCCCGATGACGAGACCATCAACGCTGGCGTAAGCGACAGCTTTGGCGGCACCGGCGACTACGGCGGTGGCGACGACTACGGCGGTGGCGGCGCCGATTATGGCTACGGTGCGTCCGAGATGGACAGCGGTGGCGACTACGGCGGTGGCGACGACGGCTACTCCGGATTTTCGGCTGGTGGCGGTGGCTACGGCGGCGGAATGGAAGCATCCAGCGGCGGTGGGGACGATGGCGGCGGCATGTTCGCAGCTTTCGACTCCGGACCAGCCGACGACGGTGGCGGCAGCGACTTCATGAGCTTCGGCGGAGGTGACTCCGGCGGCGGCGCTTCGAACGGGTCAAACGGCTCGGGCGGTGGTGGCGGCATCATGAGCCAGAACGACATGGTCGGGCAGCGCAACGAGAACTCCGTCCTCTTCAGCCTCAGCTCCCTCGACCAAGTCTCGGCGGTCTCTTCGCCAGATTCCGGTGGTGGCGGCGGCGGCGGAATGCCTGCGCCGGGCAACGACGGACCCATCACCGAAGGCTCCGGCCTCATCGACATTCGGGCCCTCGCTTCGGCTCACGAGTCGATGAAAGGCTCCGGTGGCGGCGACGACGACGGTCTCGACCCGTTCGCACACGGCACGATGTCCATGCCGGCACTCATGCCGATGGGCTCGCATCGCAGCAACAAGCCGCTCATTATCGGCGCAGCCGTTGGCGGCATTCTCTTCCTCGGACTCGTCGGAGTCGTCCTCGCCCTCACCTTGGGCGGCGACGATAAAGAGAAGGGCGGAGAGCAGGTGATCGTCAAAGAGATCATCCGTGAAGTTGCCGTTCCAAGCGGTGACGGCAAGTCCGCTGAAGAAGAAGAGAAAGAGAAGTCCGAAGCCGAACAGGCTGCTGAAGCTGCAAAAGCAGAAGCCGAAGCCGGCACCGCGGAGAGCGATACCGAGAAGACCGAAGACAAGAAGAAGTCTTCCGGTTCTTCCACGCGGAAGAAGACGGAGGCCGAAAAGCTGGCTCCGCCTTCATCCAAGACCGAATCTACGAAGAAGGACGGCATCGACGCCCTCCTCGACAAAGTCGGCGACAAGAAGAAGGACGAGCCGAAAGAGACGGCCAAGGCCGAATCTGGCTTGAAGTCGAGTCTCAGCAAGAGCGACGTCCTCGGAACCATCAAGCGCTACCAGGGCCGTGTGCACACCTGCTACACGAGTCACAATAGCAAGAACCTCTCGGGCACGATGAAGGTGAAGTTCTTCATCAAGCCATCCGGCCGCGTGACCAACACCTCGGTCGTCACGAGCAAGTTCAAGGGCAGCGATGTTGGTGGCTGTGTCGAGAAAGTCGTCCGCGGTATGAAGTTCCCAGCGACCTCGGCGAGCAGCAACGTCCCCGTGACCTATCCGTTCATCCTCAAGTAGGCTGAACCGAAGACGTAAAAAGCCCCGCCTGTTTGGCGGGGCTTTTTTATTCTTCCATGGTCGCCAGGAGCCGTTTGAGCCGCTCAGGATCTCGGCGTACGGCGATGTTGGACCCGCCCGAATGGGTCACAAGTCCAGCCACTGCGCCCTTCGGCTTGCGCACATGCTTGGCGTAAGTCCACGTCACGTCGATGAGCGAGTCCTGAGCTCCGCGCGAGAAGTGCGCCGCCAAGATTGCGGCGTCGACCAGATCGTCGCTTCGCGGTTCGTCCCCCTTGTTCATTCGCAAGACCACGTGGCTACCAGGCCAGTCGCGCGCATGCAGCCACACGTCGCGCCCTCGCGCGACCTTGGTGGTCAGCACGTCATTGGTCTTCGCGTTGCGGCCCACCAGGATGCGAGCGCCACTCGACGCACGATACGTGCGGTACGGCAGCCGGTCCTCTTCGCGTTGCTGCCGTTTTGCTCGTTTGCGGGGCAGAACCCCGTCCTTTTCGAGGCGCCGCCGAGCCGATTCGACCTGTTCGAGCGTCCAGTCGTCTTCAATCGAAGCGCGAGCTTCCTCGGTTGTCTCCGAGAGCTCCATGGTCTCCAGCAGGCGCGCTTCGATCCGTTCTGTGGCCTCGCTCAAACGACGATACTGGTGAAACGCGTGGTCGATGTTCTCCTGAAGGGTCCAACGTGGCTCCAATTCCAGTTCGACCTCTCCCATGTCCGGGTCCCAGTAGTCGGTGACCTTGATCGATCTCGCGCCACGCGGAATCTCTTGGCCGTAGGCCCCCTGTAGTAGTTCCGCCCGACGTTTGTGCTCTTCTGCGTTCTCGGCCTTGGCAAGGTCGCTCTCGACCGCTTTGAGCCTGCGCTTGAGGCGTTTTGACTCTCGTTTGAGCCGACTCCGGAGGTCCGAGAGCGCGCTCGTCCGGTCATCTTCGGCCTCTAGCTCCTCGTACTTTTGAGAAATCACCGGGCTGGGCTCGGCAATGGAGTCGAGGTCCCAGCGGACGCTTTCGCTTTCGAAATCCGTCTCGGGAGGGGCCGCCCACAGGTCGCCTGGTTCGCCCGTGGAAAGTCCACGGTACCGGTGTGACTTGCCCAGGATGATGTCGTCAGAATCGAGGAGGTACGCGCAGCCGTTCTTTCCCGTGAGTTCGGCGACGAGGCTGATTTTGAGGCGCTCCGGTGCTTCGTCGGCCTCTGGGTCACGGACGTCGAGTCGGAAGCGGACGACACGGTCGTCTCCGACGAGTTCGAGGCCCTCGAGTCGAGCACCCTCTACCCACTTGCGAAGCTGCATCGTGAAAGCCGTGGGGTGGGGCGGTTGGTCCGGCTTGGCGTCGACGAGATGAAGCCGTGTGAAACGAGGCCGCATGGAGACGAGCAAGTGGAATGTCTCGCCGCCCGCACGGATTCTCATCACGATGGTATCGCGGTCGCGCTCGAACACCTTCTGGATTGCGCCCGAGCGGAGGCGGTCGGCTAGGGAGCCGACGAGTACTTCGATTTCAGCGCGCGAAAGCGACATCAGTGATTCCTGCTTGGATTTCGTTACGGATCGTCGAGTCCGTGTTACACTCCGGCCCAGAGAGTGGATGGTTCACTCCATGAATAGAGGGTTCAAGATGCACAAGGTCAACCACGGATGGCTCTGGCTTTCGATTTGTCTCATGGTCTCAACCGCCTCCATCGGGTGCGCAACTGGTCCCGAAGAGAAGCCGGAGAAGACCGAAGAGCAGACAAAGACGGCTGATTTCCACTACCAACTCGCCCAGGGCTACTTCGAATCGAGTGAGATTCCACTCGCGATTCGAGAGCTCACTGTCGCGCTCGAGATCAACGATGAGCATGCCGAGGCGCATCATCTCCTCGGTTTCATCTACATGGGGCGACGCGACTATCCAAAGGCCCTTCGGCACTTCGATGCTGCGCTTGCGCTCAAGCCAGAGTTCCATTCGGCGCGCAATAATCGTGGGTCGGTGCTTCTGGCGACGGAGCGTTGGCGTGAAGCGATCGAAGAGTTCGAGCTTCTGCTCGAAGAACCGCTCTACGCGACCCCTGAGCTGGCTCACAACAACCTGGGGTGGGCCTACTTCAACCTCCGTAAGTATCCGCGCGCGGTCGAGCATCTCAAGATGGCGACGTTCTTGAAGCCTCAGCTATGCCTTGGTCACAACAACCTCGGGCTGGCGCAAGTAGAGCTTGGAGCAAAGCTCGAGGCCTTCGAATCATTCACGAAAGCGATTGAGCACTGCCCCGACAACTACGCCGAGCCACACTTCCACCTTGGCAAGTTGCTCTCCGAAGCCGGCGACAACCGCGCGGCATCACACTTTCAGAAGTGTTCGGAGATTCAGCCGAGCTCGAACCTCGGGCGGCGCTGCCGAGAGTATGTGCAGGCGCTTCGCTAGCGCGACACGAATTCCGAAGTCGCGAGCGTGTAGCGCCACTCCCATTCAGCACTGTCGCCAACCGTGTTCGGATTGAGTCCAATCCTCGCGCTGTTCTGAATCTCGTCATCGGCCGCTGGCTCGCCATCAGAGATGAACAGCCACTGTCGGTCGAGCGCGAGACCGTCGTGGTCGTCACGTCGAATGCTCATCGCCTGACACAACTTCCCAGGACCCGACATTAGGTTCCAGGTCTGTCGTTGCGTGCGAGGCGGCTCATGTCCGCGTCCGGCAGCCATCAGCTCGAGCCCAGCCACCGGTTCCGCCGCGCGTACCAATACCGCCGCCGCGAGCTCCGTTGGAGCCGTCACGACGTTGAAACAGTCGTACATTCCGTAGATTCGATACACGTACGCGACGCCGCCGGGACCAAACATCGGCCGCGTGCGGTCGGTGGGGACTCCCGAGTCGCCGTGGCAGGCGGGGTCCGGCGCACCGCCGTACGCCTCGACTTCGACGATTCGCCCCACGCGAAGTTCATCGTTCTCGAAACGGCACAGATGCCTCCCGAGAAGGTCTCGAGCTACTGCGTGCACGTCCCGCTGATAGAATTCGAGAGGGAGCCGCCGCGCCCATTCGTACGCGTGCGTCGTCACAGCTCCCCGCGAGCCCTCTTGATTCCGAGGACCACTTCGTTTGCGACTTCGCGCACGCGCCACGGTTCACTCGGGTCGGCCACGATTCGTTGGAACCACGCCTCCTGCTCCACGCCACTTGCGTTCGCCACGATCTTCAGGAACTTCACCCGGAACGAGTCGCCGTACATGATGTAGTGCTGCCGCTCGTTACGCTCTTCCCAGATGAGCGGTTTGCACCCGACTTCTTTGGGCTCCCTCGCGAACCGAAGTCGCGCCCACGTAACGTCGTCGTCATTGGCCACCAGCTTCAGCGTATCCAGTAGAGCACAACGCGTCTTTTTCTCAGGCTCCTTGTCGAGCTCGGCCCGCAACCACTCCCGAATCTCCGGATTCTGCAGCATTCGAAGCGTGTAGAGAGCATGGATGCCCACGTCCGACTCGAGGTCGAGTTTCGCTCGCTCGAGCACCGCCTCGGTCGAAAGCTGAGAGCCCATGATCGCGATACCGCGCAAGGCCCCAATCGCAACCGTCTCGTCAGGCGAAGTGCGCGCGAGCTCTTCGAGGGCCTTTCGAGACGTCTCTACGCTGCCGAGCTTTCCGAGCGCCACCGCAGCTTCGGCGCGCGTTTCGGAAGATTCCTTGGAATCGAGGGCGATCGTGGTCAACACGTCGCGAGCCTCGGTGACTTCAAGCTCGCCAGCGTTCCAGATTACGTGCTCACGAACTGCAGGGTCGGGGTCATCGAGGCCGTCGACGAGCACCGCATGAATCGCGTCGCGCTCCCAGATGTCGTAGTTCATTGGGTCGATCAGTTCCTGCATCGCCGCCAGTCGCTCTTCAGCCACGTCGGAACGCATGCGTGCCTCGAAGAACCCCTCCGCGTGGTACTTGTCGAGAAACCCGCCCGCTCCGTAGTTCACGGCGAGCGCGTTGGCGACCACGGCGAGCATCAGGATCACCATGAACTCTGCATTGTGATCTTTCACCGGCCCGGCGACGTTCGCGTCGCCGAGGATCACCTTTTGTCGCCAGCCTTCGCTGAAGAACAGGTCGCCCGCCACTACGGCCTGAAGATAAGCAGCGATCAACATGAGCATCATGTTGAACGTGATCAGCACCAGGTTGGTGAGCACCGACGAGCTCGTCGCCAGCACGAAACTGGCCGACCCAAGCCCGACCCCGAGCATCACTGCCGTCATGACGACAGCAGACGCGATCAATCGCCCGCGGGTCTTCGCCAGCGGGCCGAGCAGACCGTATTCGGAAACATTGGTTACGAGTCGGATTTTGGGCATCGACGGGCTCGCCTGCGATCGGTACATCGGGCCTCCGGGTGAATGTCGCATCGCGGCGCGGGGTGCGCAACCGCACGAGTTGGACACGCCTCGCGGCGAGATGTTCCCTCGTACGCTTGAAGGTGCGACTACGATTCGTCAGAGTGCCTCCGACATGGAGGACAAAATGTATCGATGGACCATCCTGATCGCGCTTCTGGTCGCATCCGCCTGCACCGTGGATGAAGGCCGCGAGCCGACCGAGGAAACGAACAACCAGACCACCGCGAACAACACGAGTGCGAACGTCACCACGAACGCCGCGCCCAACATCGCGGCCAATTCGCAACCGTTCGAATCTACTTTTTCGCTTCGGGTAGCCGCGATTGAATGGGGCGTGCTGCCGGAGTCGGTCGATGAAACGCCGGCCACGGTGCTCGACGAGGTCTCGGGGCTCGAGAGCCATTCCTTCGAACTCTCGCCCGGTGTGCATCGACTCACTTTCGTCGTCGACGGCGTCGAGTACGAACTCTCGGACGACCGCCTCATCGTTTCTCCGGTAGGCACATACGACCTCGTCGAGAGTGATGGCGATGGCCCTCGTGTCTTCGCTCCGGACACCCTGGAGTTCGAGGTTACAGTCATGGACGGGCTGCAGGTTCGGCTGATGCCGTCGACCGGGGCCGGACCCGAGTTGGCACTCGATGAGCCTGGTCACGCCTCGGGGATCGCAGGTCTCTTCTACAACTTCCTGTCCAACTACGACCCAACCGGCGAAGACCGCAGTGCTGTCTTCGCTCTGCTCGAAGGAGTCCACCTCAAGGGCGGCGCTCCGGTCCAGACCGATGCCGGCCATCTTTTCCTCGTGCCAAGCGTGCCGGGCGACGACCCCGACATTCGAGGCTCTTTCAACAACTGGGAGCGCACCGCTGGGTTTGAACTACGCCAGCTCGTCCCGGGGCTTTCAGTGCGATTCGTGCCGCAACAGACGGGTCGCCACGCCTACAAGGTCGCCTACGGTGAAAGTTGGACCACCGACCGCGCGAATCGCCACATCGAGTGGGACGGCTTCGATCCGGGCACCGTCGGCTCGTTCAACTCGGTCCTGCAGCCCGAAGTCGAAAGCTCGCGTCTCGTCCTCCTCCCGAACTTCGAGAGCAGCGAGCTCGGCAACGAGCGTGATATCTACGTCTACCTGCCCGAATCCTACGCAGTCGGCGAGAACCATCCTTTGCTCATCGCACACGACGGGAACGAGAGCATCGTGCGCGGGCAGTTCCATGAGGTCATCGATGCATGGTCGACCGGCAAGGCACCATCCAAGCAACCGGTCGTCGCGTTCGTTGCGCTCGCCGCACAAGACCAGCGGATGGCCGAGTACACGTTTGCGAGCGAGGGGGCCCGAGGAGACGACTACGCCACCTTCTTGGTCGACGGAGTGCTGCCCTTTCTCCGCGAACGCTTTCGCCTTTCCAGCGACCGGACCGCCACGGGATTGGTAGGAGCGAGCCTCGGCGGCCTGATCTCGTACCACGTACTCACCTCGCACTCGGAGACTTTTGGCTACGCGGCAGGCATGTCCTCGTCGTTCTTCTGGGCGGACAACGCGATGCTCTCTCGAATCGAGGCCGAAGGTTGCTTCGACGCCGATTTCTACCTCGATTCGGGTTCTCCCAACGACAACTTCGTCGTCACGCAACAGATGCGGGACCTTTTGGACAGCAAAGGATGTCGCTATCGTTACGTTCTCGATGAAGGGGGAACGCATGAATGGTGGAAGTGGAACGAACGTCTACCAGGTGTGCTAGACCACTTCGCGGAAGTGGTCCCATAGGTAGGGAGGAATCATGAAATGGATCGCGATACTCATCGGTGCGCTGAGCGTTTTGGCCGCTGCCCCTGCGTGGGCACAAAGCGGAGAGGCATACGACGCAATCACCAAGGCCAATGAACTCGCACGTGCGGGGGCCATCAGTCGCTCGATCCCGTTCTACGAGAAAGGCATCAAGCTCGACCCGAAAGGCTACACCTTGGCCTACTTCAACCTCGCCGAGGTCTGGCGCGCGAAGGGCCGCGACAACAAGGCGGCGTTCTTCTATACGCTGTACACGCTCCACGGCTCCGACGAGACGACGCTGAAGCAGGCGAAACAAGCGCTATCGGAGCTGAAGAGCGAAAAGTGGGGCACCCTCGCGGTGACCGGAACGCCCACCGAAGAAGCGACCATCACGGTCGACGGCTACTTGCTCGCCGAAGGTGAGGATGTCGATGAGATCGCGCTGCCGGCGGGTACGTACGAAGTCGAGGTCTCCGCCATCGACCACATCGCGACCAAAGAGAAGGTCGAAATCTCCGAGGGGGAAGCGGAAGCGTTCACGTATGGGCTCGAGAAGATGACCTTCTTTGGCACTATCCAGGTGAAAGCGAGCAAGGAAGGCGCGACGATCAAGATCTACGCCGGACCGTCGGACAAGACGCGTGTCGTCCACGAGACCAAGGCTCCAATGAACGAGCCCATCAAGATCGAGGAAGGGCGCCACTTCGTAGAAGTCACCGCGCCGGACCACAAGAGGTGGATTCGTAACGTCACGGTGGCGCGCGACGGCGAGGTTGTTGTAGACGCCACCCTCTCGAAGTCACTTCCTCCCGAGATTCGTCGAGACCCATGACGGACGAAAAGAAAAAACCGGGCTGCCCAATCTGCCGAACGGGCGTCGAGCTTCGCTCCGAAAACCCTTACTTTCCGTTTTGCTCCAAACGGTGCCAGATGCGCGATCTGGGGGCGTGGCTCAACGAAGAGTACACGATCCCCTTCGGCGCAGGATTCACCGAGCGAAACGTGCCCTCGCCCAGCGATCCCGAGTCGGAGTAGTTAGGACGCCTTGCGATGCGGGTCGGCTTTGTACGACTCGCTCAGGAGCGTCGACATCGAGAGTTCCTGTGGGTCCTTGTCCCACTTGTTCTCGAGTCTCAAGACGCCGCGCGGGCAGACTTCTGCGCACAATCCACAACCGACGCAACTTGCGCGAACGAAGCTCTGATTGCGCTGCGCGTACGCCCGCACGTCGATCCCCATCTCGCAATACTTGCTGCACATGCCGCAAGAGATGCACATGTCCTCTTTGACGGTGATGCGGTAGCGCCCGATCTTCTGCACGAGCCCGATCAAAGCGGCCATCGGGCAGAAGAAGCGACACCAGACGCGCGTGCCGCCAAGCGGGTATGCCGCGACTCCGACGATGCCGCTCAAGATCGACACGACGACGAAGAAGTAGCCCTTTCGGAACGTGCCGACGGTCTCCTGAAGCTCAGGGTTATCACCGCCAACGAGGTAGCTCAGGCCCATCGCCGCGGTGAGCACGAACGAGAGCGCGAGCGTCGAGTGAATCGACCACTTCTCGAACGTCCACGATGCGTTCGACTTCGTCGAGAGGTGGCGCCAGGGCTCACCAAACGTGTTGGCGAGGCCACCGCACCCGCAGATCCACGAGCAATACCAACGCTTTCCGAAGATCACGGAGAGAAGCGGGACGACCACCATCGAGCCGATCGTGCTGTAGACCGCCATGTAGAGCGGGAAATACGCCAGGTTGGATGGGAACAGGTACTCGATCTTCAGCGGCCAGAGGTAGCTGAAGTAGTACTCGGGCTGCCCTGCCAGTTTGAGCAGGATCGGGATCGAAAAGCCGAGCGAGACCTGCGTCAGCATCACTACGCTCGTGCGGATCACGAGGTAGCGGTTGTGGCCGTACTTTTTGAACATGTAGAGGCCGCCGCCCACGATCGCGAGCGAGTACAGACCTCCATAGATCGTCCACTTGTTCATCCACTTCGCGCCGAATCCGGCCGTCGCGGAGAACCACTTCGCGAAGTCCTCCACCAGGTTGGGCACCGAAACGCCGAAGACCTTTTGTCCGCCCCAGTAGAGGACGACGTAGAAAGCGAGGAGGAGGACCGCAATGCCCCACGCGGTGATTCCGCGGTGGGTCACGTCGTGTTTGAACCAGCCGATTGCGCCTTGTTGCCTCATGCGAGTTCCTTCTCTTCAAATGCAGACAGTTTTGCGCGCCCAAACTCGGGGTCGAATTGCGCATCGGAGAGTTTGTTCAACACGAAGTCGAGCGAGCGACGCTCGTGGATCCAACGTTCCAAGACGTTGTGATTCCATCGCGACCCCAGCATGTTGAAGCCCTGAACTTCTTTGGTCGACTCGTCGAAGATGATTCGCTGGCTGACATCCTTGTTCGGATGTTTGCGGTAGAGCGAACGCATCCCTTCGGGCAAGTCGACGACCTTTCCGACCGTCGTGTACTCGATCTCGAGGAACTTCGTGGAGTTGAAGAAGAGGGGAGGATCGTAGTCGATCGGGTCGCCCATCATCGCCATCGCTGCCAGGCGACCATGCCGCTTGGCCGAGTACCAGATGGTCTCGATGATGTCTCGAGCTTCGCCTTCGGTCTTGATCTGGCAGCAGTCGCCGGCAGCCCAGACGTTGTCGAGCGAGGTTCGGAACGATCGGTCGACCAAGATTCCGCGGTCGATGTCGGGCGCCGTTGCGACGTCCTTCAGGAAGTCGGTGTTCGCGATGACTCCCACCGCAATGCCGAGCATCTGGCACGGGATGGTGTTGCCCTGATCGGTCTCTACACTTTCGACCCGACCGTTGCCGTCGACGTTGGCGCGGGTCATCTCCTCTTCGTGGCGAAGGTCGATGCCGTGGTGCCTGATGTGGTCGGTGATGATCTGTCCTTCTTCTGAGCCGAGCGCCATGGGCCAGAAGTACGGTTCGCGCACGAGGAACGTGACGTCCACTCCGTGGAAATGCAGGCACTCGGCGAGCTCGATCCCGATGAGACCGCCACCGATGACGACAGCTTGTTTGGTCGACGGGGTGAGCCGTTCGCACTCGTCGAGGTCTTGCATCGAAACGAAATGGACGAGCCCGGTTTCGATCTCGTCGACACCTTTCCATGGGAACAGGCGCGGTTTCGCGCCGACCGCCAGGAGAAGCTTGTCGTAGTCGATGGTCTCGCCCGATTCGAGCGTGACGCGTCGCGCGCCGTCATCGATGTCCACGACACGGTCTCGAACCAACTCAATGGACTGCTTCTGGTAGGTGCCCCGCTCGAACGGTTCCAGATCTCGTCGCTCCATCAGGTCCATGTAGGCGTACATGAGCGCGGTGCGCGAGAAGAAGTAGTCCGTTTCGTAGGATACTACAGTGATTCGCGCGGCATCTGGCTTGTGCCGCTGGCGAATGGTCATTGCCGCTTCGATGCCGGCCACTCCATTGCCCACGATGACGAAATGTTCCATGAATCGCTCGATCAGGGAGTCGGAAAGAGATGAGGTCGTGGCGTACACATCGAAGATGAATTCACGTCAGTGAGGTTTCAAATCTCGCAATGTCACCGCTGGTGAAGGATGTGATCACGCTTCGGGTCGAAATCGATAAGTGTGGATTAGCTTGACACAGTGCGCCAAAAAGGGCCATACAGGCGGCCACGAAAGGGGGAGTGGCGTGCATGGCGCGGGCAACTTGAGCTGGATTGACAATCTCAAAAGTGCCCGCATAGTATCGCTCCACTTCTGAAAAATATTGCAGCGGACGTGCTTAGGAACACCTCGAGGTGGAAGTGCGCAACATGTGTTGTGCCGCACTCCGACTGAATGACAACGGAATCCTCATCGAAGGAGCATCCATGAAGCGCACTCTCAAATTTGTTCTTGCAGCTCTCCTGGTCGCTGGTGTGTCCACCGGCTGTGACAAGAGCGGCGAAGCAGGTGGCGAAACCACCACCACCGCAACGGCCGAAACGACCGTAGCCGAAACCACTCCTGCTGCCGAAACGACCGCAGAAGCAGACACCACGCCAGACGCTGGCGCGGCTGCAGCAGTCGATGAAGCCATGTACATCAAGGCTGCGTACGAAGTGACCTGCGTCAAAGCCAAGATCGAAGATCCTGAAAAGCAGAAGACCATCCTCGCAGAAGTCTACCCTCGTTACGGCTTCGAGACCGCTGAAGCATTCACGGCCGCCGAAACGTCGATGGCTGGAGCCGAGTCGGTCAAGATGGCTCTCGAAGAGAAGATGAAGAACTGCACCGTCGAAGCTGCTGAAGGCTTCCAGACCGCTGGTGCGGCAGACGGCGAAACCGCCGAAAAGCCTGCTGAAGAGACCAAGAAAGCTGCTCCGAAGCTCAGCTACACGCCCGGCGGATACTCCGGCACCGTTGGTGGCGGCGGCATCGAAGGCGGCACCATCAAGCTCACCGCGACCGACGACGGAAAAGCTACCGGCGTCTTCAAGGGCAAGCGCGAAGGCAAGTCCTTCCTCATCGCTCTCAAAGGCGAAATCGGCAAAGACGGCAAGTTCCGTCTCAACGGTGGAAAGGGCAACTCGGCTCAGGTCTCCGGAACCCTCAAGGGCGACAAGGCCAACGGCAAGATTGACGCCATCGTCAACAAGCAGAAGTTCACGGTCGCCTTCTCGGCCAAGTAAACCCTGCTAACGAACTCGCCTACCGGCGCATTCGTACAGAACAAGAGGCCGCGACGCTGTCGCGGCCTCTTTCTGTTTCAACCCACGTACTTGGTTGTCCCATCCATATCCTTTGGTATAAGGTACGGCCATCCCGTGGTCCTCTCTTCTCCGCGCTCAGCTTGGTCGAGCGCACCCCCTACACATCGTCGTAGCCGGGTCGTTGGGCAGAAGGTTGGACGGTCTCTGGAGCCATTTGCATGCGCTTTTGCACCACTTGCGGTCGTAACTTCGAAGAGTCGGTAAACGAGTGTCCGCACGACGGCACTCCCCTCTTTGATATGGGTGGACCCGGCCCTGAAGCCGAAGCCGCCCAAGAGGAGGAGGTCGAAGCCGTCGAGGCCGTCGAAACCGCCGCGGTCGACGAGGCCGCTGCTTCGATTGAGGCCGAGGAAGAGTCCGACGACTTGATGCTCCCACCGGACGACGAGGATGATGCTGACGAAGCGGACCTCGACGACGACGACGAGCTCGAAGACGAAGAAGATCTCGAGGAATCCGACGAGGAAGACGAGTCCGAGGAAGAAGACGAGTCCGACGAAGAGGACGATGAGTCCGATGACGACCTCGCCGCCGCGATCTTCGACGAAGAAGATGACGATGACGAAGACGACGTCGAAGAAGACGAAGCCCCGTCACTTCAGATCGCAGCCGGAATTGAAGAAGAACTCTCGGAGATGGGACCAGGCACCGAAGAGACTCCGGCGCTCTCCCTCTCGAAATCCGACGACGACGTTCAGTCGATCGAAGACGAAATCGCCGACGAAGTCGGTGGCACCATTCAGCGAGAGAAGAAGAAAGGCAGCGGGCCACTCCTGTTCGTCCTCCTTCTCATCGTCGTCGGCGCCGGAGCCGCTTGGTATTTCGTTGGAGGCGGAAAAGAACTCCTGTCTGGCGGAGCCGCACCTCCGGTCGCGGACGCTGGAACCAAGGTCGACGCGGGCACGACCGCGACGACGGCTGACGCAGGCGCGTCGACTGACGCTGCCGCAGCGGACGCGGCCGCAGCGACGGATGCAGCCGCAGCAGACGCTTCCAATGATGCGGCAACAGACGCCGCGGCGGAGACCACCGAGAACGCTGCTGTCGAGCCGAAGCCCGATCCCCAGCCGGTGAAGAAGCCCGATCCCCAGCCGGTGAAGAAGCCCGATCCGCAGCCGGTGAAGAAGCCCGATCCCCAGCCGGTGAAGAAGCCCGATCCCAAGCCGGACCCCAAGCCGGAGAAGAAGCCGGATCCGAAGCCCGACCCCCAGCCGGACACGACCACCGAGACCGAAGAGTCGCCTGAAGACCTGCTCCGTAAGCAGCTTCAGAAGCTCAAGGAAACCCCCGAGGGCGAGTCTGAAGGCGAGGACGCTGCTGAAGGCGCCGAGTAGTCCCGGATTGGACTAGGTCAGGAGTTTCTTTTCGTCCTGCGTCGACCTCGCGCGAATTTTCGTCGCGAGCATGTCACGCAGGACGTTTACTTTCTTGAACGTATTCGGCATCAGGGCGGCGTACACGACGCTGTACGCCGTACGCGCAGCGCGGCCCGAGAGCGTCATTCCTCGGTAGCTAGCCGCAGCGTCTTTCCGGCCAAGCGAGATGAGCTCGCCCGGCGACTCCCACTCCCATTCGCTTTTGGAGCGTCCAGAGAGTTCTGCAATCACGTTGCGCGCAGCGAGTGGACCTTGGCTCTTGGCGACCTGGGCGTTCCATTCGGGATCTGATGGCGGTGCGGCGGTGTCGCCGACCACGTAGATCCCTCGTTGATTCGTCGCTTCGAGGGTTGGAAGTGCTCGTGCTCGCCCGAACGGGTCAATGTCGAACCCGCTGTCTCCGAGCATCTGATTCGGTCGTACGCCTGCGGCCCAGATGAGGGTCGAAGCAGCCACGGTATCGCCACCCTCGAGTCCCACCTCGCCGCCATCAAAAGCGGTTACACGTTCGCCGACGCGAACTTCCACACCCATTTCGCCGAGCCGCTGGTCGACCAAGTCGCTGAGATCTTGGGCGAGGTTCGGTAGAACTCGCGATTGAGGCTCGATGATCGTGACCTGGAACGCTTGTCGGACTTGTTCGGGTAGGTCCGACCAGAGTTCGTCCACGACCCACGAGTGAAGCTCGGCGCCGAGCTCGACGCCGGTGGCACCGGCGCCCGCGACGACGATGTTGGTGAGCCGTTTGAGTTCGTCGGCTGAGGTTGTGTGTTCGGCCTCGAGGAGAGCTCCCCGCACTCGTTCTTTGATGTTGATAGCGTCGGTAGCGGAGCGGCAGGTGAGGGCGTTCTCGACCTCCGCTTCATAGCCGCGCCAGTTGATCTCGGACCCAGTCGCGGTGATGAGGTAGTCGAAGGGGATCGGTGCGGAACGGGCTTCGAGGCGGCGCTTTTGCAGGTCGATGGAGTCGACGCGGTCGATGACGAGCGAGACGTTCTTCGGGAGGACTTGCGTGAGCGGGATGCTAATCGCTTCAGGATTGACCTCGCCGGTTGCGACGTTGGGCAGGAGCGGGGTGTAGAGGAAGTGGTTTCGGTCGGTGACCAAGACCACGTCGACTCTTCGGTGCTCGAGGTTTTTTCCCAGGGTCGTCGCGGCGTTGAGGCCAGCGAATCCGCCACCGAGTACGACGATTCTGCGCACGGTGTGTCCTTTGCGAGGTGCAGACCGAGAGATAGCACGACGGCGGGGTTCGCCTAAAGTTCAGAGATGGTCGATCCCAGAGATCGGGTCCGATCGGGTGGGATCGATCAGGGATCGATGCGAGATCGCGGCACAGTTTCGTTTGAGAGATTCAGAATGGAGGGGGTGTGGTTGGATCGTTGAGAACGCGTCGTGAGTTTGTAAAGTCCGACCAATTGTTTGAGACAGCCATCACGTCCGCTTAAATCGGGCGTGAACGGAGGGTGGTTACCACATGTAGTGGTGTCTCGGGCTGGCGACCCCAATATCTTGTGTTGGCTGGCTTGACACGATCGATCGCTGCGGTAATCTGGTCTTCCGAACAGCAAACACTTTCGGAGTAGGGCATCTCGATGGGCGCAAGCGTGTCCAGGAGAGCCTTTTCACGTGCAACCCAGTAGCGAGAAAGCTCACCCAACCATCACCTTGGAGACCCCGCGAGAGTCCTCGAGGAACAAACTTCGTGCGAGAGCCTTCGCATGGAAAGGAGGGTCGATGAACCTTCGACATTAAGTCGGAAACCATCCGCCGCCTGGCAGCGGCAACCGCGCTTTGAAACGAGCGCATGCAGTTTTTGAAATACACACACACGCACCGGATTCTCGCAGGAAGCGAGGATCGCCAAAGGTCCCAAGAGGGGACCAGGGAGACAGAAGATGGCGACGACAATCGACTCGACGATTGACGAAAGCAAAATTGAAAGCGGCAACGCGCCGCGCGTTCGAAAGTTCACGGGCACTGGCCGTGGTCTTACGATCGAACGTTTTTTCACCAAGGAAGGTGTCCACCCGTACGACGAGGTGGAGTGGGAGGTTCGCGACGCTTCCATCGGGAACGAGCGCGGCGAGATGGTCTTCGAACAGAAGGGCGTCGAGATTCCTGCAGATTGGTCGCAGACCGCGACCAATGTCGTCGTATCCAAGTACTTCAGGGGAGCTCTCGGAACGCCTCAGCGCGAGACGTCGATCCGTCAGCTCATCGACCGCGTCGCCGACACCATCGCCGACTTCGGAATCAAGCAAGACTACTTTGCGACCCGCGATGACGCTGAAGTCTTCCGCGCGGAGCTGAAGCACCTCGTCGTAAACCAGATGATGGCCTTCAATAGCCCTGTGTGGTTCAACGTCGGCGTCGAGAAGAAGCCGCAAGCATCGGCATGCTTCATCAACTCCGTCGAAGACACGATGGAGTCGATTCTCACGCTCGCAAAGACCGAGGGGATGCTCTTCAAGTGGGGCTCGGGCACCGGCTCGAACCTTTCGACCATCCGTTCGAGCCGCGAGTTCCTCAAGGGCGGCGGCGAAGCGAGTGGACCGGTCAGCTTCATGCGCGGCTACGACGCGTTTGCGGGCGTTATCAAGTCGGGCGGCAAGACTCGCCGCGCGGCCAAGATGGTCATCCTGAACGCCGAACACCCTGACATCCTCGAGTTCGTGAAGTCGAAGTCCGAGGAAGAGCAGAAGGCATGGACCCTCATCGACGCCGGCTACGACGGTGGATTCAACGTCCCTGGCGGCGCGTACGACTCGGTGTTCTTCCAGAACGCCAACCACTCGGTCCGCGCGAGCGACGGCTTCATGCAGGCTGTCGTCGACGGAACCGAATGGACGACCAAAGCCGTTGTCGATGGCCGCGATGTCGACACCTACGACGCCCGTGAGCTCATGAAGGAGATCGCTGACGCAGCATGGCTGTGTGGCGACCCCGGCATGCAGTACGACACGACGATCAACGACTGGCACACCTGCCCGAACACCGCGCCGATCAACGCATCGAACCCGTGCTCGGAGTACATGTTCCTCGACGATTCGGCGTGCAACCTCGCCTCGCTCAACCTCATGAAGTACGTGGGTGACGACGGTGAGTTCGACGTGGAATCGTTCCGAAAGGCCGCAGCTCTCACGATCACGGCACAGGAGATTCTGGTCGACAACGCCGGATACCCGACGCCCGCCATCGAGAAGAACTCGCACGCCTTCCGTCCGCTCGGCCTCGGCTACGCGAACCTCGGTGCCCTTCTCATGTCGCGCGGACTTCCGTACGACAGCGACGAAGGCCGCGCCATGGCCGGTGCCATCACCGCACTCATGTGCGGCGAAGCGTACCTGCAGTCGGCACGTGTCGCCGAGACCACCGGTCCGTTCTCGGGCTACCCCGTGAACGAGAAGCCGATGCTCCGCGTCGTTCAGAAGCACGGCGCCGCGACCGACGACATCGCCAACGAGTGGCCAGCACTCACCGAAACGCCGCTCTTCGAAGCTGCGCAGTCGGTGTGGAACGAAGCCTACGAACTCGGCAAGAAGGTCGGCTTCCGCAACAGTCAGGTGACCGTCCTCGCACCCACCGGAACCATCGGGTTCATGATGGACTGCGACACCACCGGCATCGAGCCTGACATCGCACTCATCAAGTACAAGAAGCTCGTGGGTGGCGGTTACTTCAAGATCGTCAACCAAACGGTACCCAAAGCGCTCACGCGCCTCGGGTACACCGACGAGGAGCGCAAGGAGATCATCGAATTCCTGATGGAAAACGATACGATCGAGGGCGCACCAAACCTCAAGGATGAGCACCTCCCGGTGTTCGACTGCGCATTCCAAGCTGCCAAAGGCACGCGCTCCATCGCTCCGATGGGCCACGTCCGCATGATGGCCGCTGCGCAGCCCTTCCTCTCGGGCGCAATCTCCAAGACGGTCAACATGCCTCACGAGGCAACCTCCGAAGAGATCGCCGAAGTCTACGTCGACGCATGGAAGCTGGGCCTGAAGGCCATCGCGATCTACCGCGACGGCTGCAAGCGCACCCAGCCGCTCTCAACCTCGTTCGACGACGGCTCCAAAGAGGAAGTCAAAGCCTCGGCAGAAGCCTCGATCCCAACGGTCGAGCAGATGACCGAATTCGCGCAGAGCAACGGCTTCGTGCAGCGCAAGCGCCTGCCCGACGAGCGCCCCTCGCTCACGCACAAGTTCGCCATCGCTGGACACGAAGGCTACATCACCGTCGGCTGCTACGAGAACGGCCAGCCCGGTGAAATCTTCATCACGATGTCGAAAGAAGGCTCGGTCGTCAGCGGTCTCATGGACGCTTTCGCCACCGCCATCTCGATGTGCCTCCAGTACGGCGTGCCGCTTCAGGTCCTGGTCGACAAGTTCGCCCACACCCGATTCGAGCCGTCCGGCTTCACCAACAACCCGCGGATCCGCATCGCCAAGTCGGTCACCGACTACATCTTCCGCTGGCTCGCCGACAAGTTCCTCGACCCCGAGACGAAGGACGTCTACCTCAACACGCAGCAAGACGCTTGGCGTCCTGGCGTGGCTGACGAAGACGCTGCCGACGAGGAAGTCGAAGCTGTCGAGGAGTCCGTCGAAGATGACTCCGCCTTCGCTAGCGCGAAAGAAGGAGAGGTGGTCTACGAAGCGAAGCAGAACAGCGTGTTCACGCTTCAGGCCGATGCCCCGCCATGCAGCGCATGCGGTTCGATCATGGTTCGCTCCGGCGCCTGCTACAAGTGCCAGAACTGCGGCTCCACGAGCGGCTGCTCCTAACCGGTAAGCATCCCGCAACCTCTACAACCCCTGCTTCTCGCACGAGAAGCAGGGGTTGTCTTTTGTCTCGTCAGGCTGCGACACTCCACGAGCCATGCGCCGAACCATCCCACTCATTCTTCTCGCCATCTCGATCGTCGGATGCGATGCAATTCGTGATGCCTGGAGCGACCCGGATGTAGAGGCAGCACTGCGGAACGAGCCCGGTCGCGGCGGCAAAGTAGGCACGCTCGTGGCGCTGCAGGTAGCCAAGTCCGCCCGAAGCACCTCCCGCGAGATTTCCCAACCTCGGCTCGCCCCGTGCACGACCGCCGCAACCCCTTCGACTCAACGCGTATTGGAGCTTTTGATCACGCGCACTCAGGGGGACGAATTCCTCACGCGCTGGGAGGAGACACGAACTCTCTACATCGACGCGGCGGACAACAGCGAGCTCCGCTGGCGTGGTAAGTTCATCACGCTCGTGGGCACCGAAGGCACGCGAGAGGGTGGGGTGATCCAGACTCGAGAGGGCACCTGGGTGGCCCGTGACCCCGGGCCGAGATGGTACCAGGCCGACGATTCCACCGAGCCACTTCGCGAGTTCGCCCAACCTTTGAGCGACCTCATCGGGCTCGCCAAATGGCAGAAAGACGGCCCCAATCGCTGGACTGCTGGTGACGAAACACTGCGTTGCGGAGACGAATCTTCGCCGTGGACCGCTCGAATTCTCGCGAACGGCGGGAAGCTGGTTCGGCAGCGATTCGAGGTGGCTGGCGCTGACCGAACGCTCATGTTCGAGTGGAAGATGCCCGACGACACCGTCCTCGAAGTCGAATGGCGCGAGACGACTTCCGAGTGGACCGGCACGGTTGAAACTCCCGACGCCGCTGATGCAGATGTCGTCGACGTCACGCGAGACCTGAGTTACAAGACGGCCATGAGCGCCCTAGATGACTGGGCGAAACGAGGCTTGCTGGAGCGAAACGATGAATCGAACCGACCTGACCAAGATTGAGAAGTGGGTCGTGAAGGTGGGCAGCGGAGTGATCGTGCGAGGTGGAGTGCGAATCGACCGCCCAACGTTTGCTTCGATCGTTCAGGACATCGCCACGCTCCACGAAGACGGCCGCCAGATGACCCTCGTGTCGTCCGGAGCCGTGGCGTTGGGCTGCCAACGCCTCGGTATCGAGCGCGAGCGATCGATCGTTCTGCCTCGCCTTCAGGCACTCGCCGCACTCGGACAGTCCCAGCTCATCCAGAATTACGACAATGAGTTTGCAGCCTACGATCTGCGCGCGGCACAGCTGCTCCTCGGCCGGTCCGACCTCGATGGTCGCACTGGCTACTTGAACGCGCGCAACGCCCTCGAGGCGGTGCATCAGCTCGGTGCCATCCCGGTCATCAACGAGAATGACACGGTCGCAACCGAGGAGCTCCGGTTCGGCGACAATGACCAGCTCGCCGCGATGGTGTGTGGTCTCGCGCAAGCCGAGCTGTTGGTCTTGTTGTCGGACGTCGATGGGATCTACGACGTCGTTGGCCAGGTCGACGGCGTCGCACAGTTCGGTGAGAGATTCTCTCAGATTGCGAGCGATGACCCCCGACTCGACGAGGTGGCTGGTCCGTCACAGGGGCGTGTCGGCACCGGCGGCATGCGGTCGAAGGTCGAAGCTGCGCGTACTGCCGCCCGCTTCGGCGTGCCCACCGTGATTGCTCCTGGAAAGCGCCACGCCGTGCTGCAGGAGATCGCGGCCGGCGAGGACGTGGGTACGCTCATCGTGCCTTCGGGAGACGCTCTCCTGCAGGGACGCAAGGTTTGGCTGCGTGCCGGGGCGCGCACCGTGGGTGTGCTCCGTTGCGATGAAGGGGCTGTGCGGGCGCTCACCGAAAGAGGAGCGAGCTTGCTTCCCTCTGGAATCACCGGCGTAGCCGGGGAGTGGGAGGCGGGCGCCGTCGTGGAGCTACGCGGACCAGACGACGCGGTCATCGGTCGCGGAGTAGCAGCTTATTCGTCGCGGGAAGTCGATCAGGTGCGCGGCAAACAGTCCGATTCGATCGAGGCTACGCTCGGATACCGAAGCCTCGACTGTATCGTCCACCGGGACGAGATGGTGATCGACTGACTAGGGAAGGTACTTTCCGAGAACTTCAGGACCCAACATCATCATCACAATCACGGATCCGATAATCGTGATGATGAGGAACGGGTTGAGGAAGTTCTCCACACGGACATTTCCAGAGGCGAAAGCCTCGCCCTCGATCTCGATCTCGCAGACCGGGTTGAACCCGAGAATCGACACGAGATTCGCCGTGATGTGGTGGAGCTCACCGTCTTCGTCTTCGATGACGGCCTCGAGCTTGGGCTGCAGGACTGGTCCTCCGGCGCGGTCGAGCTTTTCATCGTCGAGCCAGAGTTCATAGTCGGGGCACAGGAACAGCCAGCGCGCGGTCCAGTCGCCCTTTACGATGAGTTTTCGGCCGTTCCAATCAGTTTCGAACATGAGGACCCGTCGCGTCGTGAGCGTCGATTGTACCGAAGCGTGCGCTGAGTGTCATACGCTCAGCAAATCGCGACGAGCGTCGCGATGAGCAGGCAAACGATGATGACCCCCAAAACGATCGGTACACTCAGGTCAGGTCGTTCTTTTTTCGAAAAGTAGTACACGCGTTCGTGTACCTCCCCCCGCTTCTTGGGCACCGGATAGGGGAATGCAGCGTCCTTCTCCGCCACGCTCTTTCGGGAGCGCTTGAGCCCTAATGCGACGTCCTTCTCGTCGGGGCCGATAGCGAAGGGAAGGGGCATCTTGTATCCGTCCGAGATGAAGTCCTCCGGCGACGCAACTTCGCCGGGTTCTGTCGTCTCGGAGTCGACGTGAGATACGTCTTCATCCCACTCGTCTGCCGCTGGAATGGGGGTTTCTTCGAGCGGATCTACGAGGATTTCATCGTCATCTTCGTCAGCGCCTTCGCCGGCTTCGGCGGCGGCTTCTCGAGCCTTGATGCTCTTGATCTCGTCGGTGTCGCGAAGGCCCAACGCTTCGCCACCGGAGGCTTCTTCGAGGTTGTCCTCGATCGCGTCCCATTCGTCGTCGACGGAACCAGCTTTCCGCTCGGCTTCCATCGCGGCGAGGTCGTCGATGACCTTGGCGCTCTCTTCGAAGATTGGGCCTGAGATCTCGTTGGTCGCGAAGAACTCTTCGGGAAGGTCGTGCCGACCGACACCTTTGGCCGCCTTGGACTCGCCTGGAGACTCAGGAGCCGAAACGAGAATCTTCGCCTCGGTCTCGTCGTCGTCGCCCGCAGCGTCGTCTTCGGTGGGTCGCTCTTTGACCTGCGTTGCTTCCTCGTCGTTCTCGGTCGGCCGTTCGGCGACCTGCGTTGCTTCTTCTTCCTCGACGACCTCTTCGGCTTCCGAATCCTCGATCTTCATCATCTCGAGGGTCTTGTCGGTCATCACCGTGATCTCGTCGTTCACCGGTGGTTCGACGCCCTCGGGAGGTTCGGGGGGCTGAGGCCCGGAGCCTTCTTCGACCGGCAAAGTCTTTCGAAGCGCGTCTTCATCGAGCTCGTCCGCTTCCTCGTCGAGCGTCTCGTCGATGGACTCGTTGGTCTCGTCGTCGTCGACGGAATCGTCCTCTTCCGCGGAGTCTTCTTCGGCTTCGGGGTCGGAGGTCTCGCCGCTTTCGTCCGCGCTCTGACGGTCGCGTTCGGCGAGTGATTCAGCGATCTGGTCGGCGTCGAAGATGTCGGTCTCGCGAGAGTCCATGACGTCTTCGTCGTCGTCCTCGAAGTTCGGCCGTTCTGTGATCTGAGTGGCTTCTTCGGGTGTGGCGCCCGCACCATTTCGCAAAAGCGGATGATCGTCCGTCACGACGGTGTCTGGCTCGTTCGCTTCGCGCTCTTCGAGGATGCCGAAAAGCTTCTCGAACGACGGATGCTCACCGATCGGCAACCAGTCCCGCTCGTCAGAGTGATAGATCAAGTCATTCGGACGAATGACCCAATTGCGAATCAGCTTCTCGACCTTGTCGATGCTCTCGCACTTGTACTGCCGGATGTCGGTCTTGATGCGGTACATACGACCGTAACGCAGGCGGGGGCAAAACGTGACGTCATCTAAAGGGCAACCTTACTTCGTCACTGACGCCCTGACAACCGCGCCCATCACGGTCCAACGTCACGATCCGAAGGTGCAGAAGCCTCTCCGTCTTCGCTCTCGTCGTCGTCCGGAGCCGGAGCCCTGCGCACCGAACAGGAATCGTAGGCCTCGGGATCATCGCTGAAGCGTCGTCGATCTTTCTTGTAGATGTCCGCCAGGAAGTTCGTTCGCCCCTGATCGTCTACTCGGACCGTCACATACTCGAAGAAGACAGGAAGCTTGCGATCGAACTCCACCTTCTTGGTCTGTTCCTTCTCGATCATCTCCTCGATCCAGGCGCGGTCTCCTTTGCCGTCCTTCTCGAGCAGGTGTTCGGCGAGGTCGAGCGGGTCCTGCACACGAACGCATCCGTGGCTGAACCCGCGCACTTCGTAGTTGAAGTACTTCTTCTTAGGCGTGTCGTGCATGTACGTGTTGTGAGGATTCGGGAAGATGAATTTCACCCTCCCCAGCGCGTTGTGGTCACCCGGCGTCTGCCGCACCCACTCTCGCCCGCTCTTCGTCGGCACGAACTCGTAGTTGTTCTTCTCGAGGTAATTCTTGTCCTTTCGCATCGCCGGTCGAATCTCTTCGTCCACGATTCGTTTCGGCACGTTCCAGTACGGGTTCATGATCAAGTGATCGAGTTCGGCCACCTGAGTAGGTGTCGCGTTCGGGTAGACCCACTTCTTCGTCTCCGGATCGCACTTACGCTGATTGTTGCCCGTGACCACCCGGAATCGCATCGTCCGCTCGTGGTCGAAATATACTTCCGCGTGGAAGTCCGGAATGTTCACGAAGATGAAGTCTTTTTCGCCACGATAGCGAGTCTCCCGCCACCGTTGGATCCCGAGCTCGAGCTGTCGAATCCGTTTCTCGACCGGCACGTTCAGGCTTCTCCACAAACCACCACTGGAAGCACCGGTCGGCTTGAATTGGTGGCTCTCCTGATAGCTCTTCACCGCGGCGACCAGCTTCGCGTCTACGACGTCGTCAGCGGGCTTCGGCGGCACCACTTCTTCCGCAGTTTCGGCCGCCGGAGCCGGTCCTGCGCTTTCGGTCGCTGCGGCTGCACCGACAGCGTTGTTTGCTTCACCTTCCACATCGGGAGCGGGGCCAGCGCCATCGTTGGTCGGCTCCGGCTCCTCGATGAAGCCCTCGCGAGCGAGACGAGCGCGCAGTTCGGGCACGCGCGAGTGCTTCGTTCCTTCCTCGAACTCGAACGAGCGAACTTTCTCCCATCCACCAGAAGCCGCGATCGCTCGATATCGAGCGAGTGCCGCCACAAGCTTGTCATACTGCGGGTGCGCAGGTTCGAGGTCGGCCATCACCTTCGCCACGTCGTCCGCCGGCGCCTGGATCAGCTCGCCGTACGTCTTCTCGAGCCGGCCGTAGATGAGATTCTTCGAACCGCCTGCCGCCTTGATCTCGCGCCAGTCGTTTCGCTCGAGGTTGAAGTGCTTCATGTCGCGGGCGTATCGCAAGGCGCCATCGGCCACTCGAAGCTCCAACTCCGCCGTCATCTTGGCTGAACGCTCGAATGTGTCTTTGTACGCCGCCACTCGCTCGATCACTCGGGGAGCAGGCGGTTTTTCGAGCGCGACCTCTTCGAACTTCGGCCCCTCGTCGACTGCCTCCTCCACAGCCTCGCCAGCATCTGGCGCGGCGTTCGCAGTTTCGATGGCTTTCCTTTCGAACCCGAGCAACGCATCGAGCACGATTCGCCGAGTATCCGGAGAGTGCGGGTCGAGCTCTCGCTCTCTCATGAACGCGATCAGTGCTTCAGCCTCAACCGGCTTCAGTTGAATGGGTTCCCACTCGGGTTCGGCCTCGGCTGCTCGGGACAACTCCGCCGAGAGGGTGGAGATCCGAGCGACATGATACGGCGCCGGGTCCAAAGCATGGCTCTCCGAGGCATGGAGGACCTTCAGGACCGCCTCTCCTCTGGCCGAGAGCCCACTTGGACGAGCAAACGCTTTGCGATTCTCGCGCGAGGCGTAAATCTCCTGAAAGAGATCGGCATACTTGATGCCCCCCGCGATCCGCGAATACCAGCCGCGCTTGGCCTCTCGATTGAGCAACGTCGTGATCTCGCCGCCGGTCACGCGCGCCTCGGCGTGCTCGCGAAGATCCTCGTCCACGCTGATCGCAAACCGCTCGACCCACGTTCGTGTGGGGTCTTCGGGGACCGGGGGCTTCTCCAATCGATTGTTGCTATCGGTGCAGCTCGAGAGCGCAGCAACAAAGATGAGCCCCGCGATCATGCGGTGGAATTGGCGTTTCATTCGTTTCTTCGTGAGCGGAGGACGTCTGCCTTCAATTATGGTGGATCAGTCGAAGTCGATCCAGAATTCCGCCGATCGCGCCGTTCTCGGCGATCGGATCGGCGCCTTCCCGCGTCTGTCGTGGCCTCCTATACTTGCGAGAACCACTCGTGCATCCCTCCGACTTCGATAGGACGTCGTGCAACACGGCCCCGCACCAAATCCAGTTGTTCGAGCGCTGCTGGCGGCAGCCGAACCTCTGCCGCCGCGCGCCCTCGTCCTCGACGACCCAAGCGGGGAGTTGGCGATCGCCCTTGCCGAACGCGGCGTCGCCGTCGTCGCGGTTTGCGAGACCGAATGGCCCGCACGCGAGCTCGCTGACAACGTCGAGGTGCGAATCGGCGATCCGTTTCAGGACTGGGGCGGGCCGCGTCAAGGCGACCTCTTCCGCGACGAATCCATCGATACGGAACTCTTCTCGGGCGCACCTTTTCCGCTCGTGGTGGCCGACGTTCGTTCGGAGCCGCTCGACGCAGAGACCCGACAGGGGTTGCGCGGCCGTTTCGAGTCCGCCCGAGGCAACTTCACTCGCGACGTAGTCATGATGGAGCGAGCCAGCCAGCTCGCGGGCGCGAACGGTCGCCTCGTCTTCTCGTGCCGACCTTCTGTGTTCACGAGGCAACACGGCGTCGCCGTCGCGGAGACCATCCTCGCCGGCCGCGGCCCTCACGTCGTCGTCGATGCTCGTCGCGCCGAACCGCCGCGTGTTCTCGTAAGCGAAGCAGGGGAGGGCACCGACCGCTCGCTCAGGCCGAGGACCGGAGTCCCAGCGGAAGCGCGGTGGAACGCCCTCATCGATGGATTGCTCCAGCCGAACCACCCCTGGGTCGAATGGCGCGACATCCCGGCTGGCCTCAGCGATCCCGCCGATGCGCTCGGCTCCGAAGCGGCCAACAAACTCATCGCCGCCATCGAGGAAGGCGCGTCCGGTAGAGCCGAAGACCTCCTCGCCGCTCGGCCCGGGCGCACGACCGCCTGCGGATTTCGAGAGGTCTGGCGAGTCCCGCCGGGCGAGCAATCACGCCCCCTGTTGAGTGGAGATGACGTCCGAGACTGGACCGCATCGGCGACCGACAACGTCCTCTGGCCCTATCACCGCCCCGGCCAGAAGGTCGATCGTCTGGTAGGCAGGCTCGCTCAGCGCCTCCGAGTTCATCGACCTCTCCTCGAGGCGCGTCGCGTTTTCGGCGATCCGCTCTCGAAGCGGGGAATGGTCTGGTGGGAACATTCGGAACACTATCCCTCGCGGATCGACGCTCCCTTTCGAGTCGCGTGTGCCACACGCGCAACCCACAATCACGCCTCGCTGCTTCACGACAGCTCTGTTCTCGCGTCGAGCTCGGCCATGGTGCTCCCCACGATCGATCGCGGCTCCGCGTTCCTCTTGTTGGGCTTGCTCAACAGTTCTCTCGCATGCTTCTGGGTGAAGCACTCCACCGCAGCCCGAGATCGATTCGAGCTCACCTCAGGCCACCTGCTCGACTTTCCGCTCCCGAAGCATCATCGAGATGCCATTGCTGAGATTGCTGAGAAGATCGACCGGTTGGCCCGTCAGATCGGATCTTTCGAGCAAATCATTGCCAAAGCTCCTCTCGATGAACTCCAATCGCGCGTCTCTGCCGAGCTCCAACACAGGGCTCGCGTGAGGGGCGAGATCGTTTGGTGGCAGGAAGAACTCGACTGGACGGTCTATTCGGCTTTCGGACTGGTTCGACGAACCGACGCGGACACCCTTCCACAACCCATCGAACCCGACCAAAGGTCCTACCTCGACCGGCAAACTCACCCGGCGCGGTCGGCCATCATCGAGAATGACCAGCTTCTCCGCGCGGTGGAGCGAGACAACTACAAGCGTCCGTTTGCGACCTGGGAAGACGACGAGCTGATTCAAAGTGCACAACTGTGGCTGAAGCGACGATTCGACACGCTTCTCAGCCCCGGCGAGGTGGTGCCCGTCGAAGTCGCTCGCCAACGATTCGAAAGCGAGCGAGCGTTCCAGGTCGCGAGGTTGGCTTCAACCGACATCGACTCGTGGTGGGCGAGTTCGATCGCGGGCTGCCAGCCGGCGAACCCGATCGACGTCTACTCGTCGAGCGGATGGGCCAAGCGGCTGCGAAGTTTGAGGTCCGCGGCGTCGGCGTTTCGACGCGACGCGGGCGATCACGGTGAACCGGCGGACCCAATCCTTTTTGAGCGTAGCGACTACGTCAGCTCGATCGTCGCTTCCGAGCGAGGTCGTCATGACGTCGTGCCGCCTGGTCCTCGTCGAATCGACGACCTAACCGGCCTCGAGGGTCGTCTCTGGCTGATCGGATTCGCAGAGCGGGTCGAGGAAGTCTCCACGTACGCAGCCGCGCTGCTCGAGGCTTTGAAGCGCCGCGCATTCTGGGCACCGCCGACGGATACCGGAGCGGCTTCGGCCCTCGCCCTCGTCGCGATCGAGCTGGATCTGTGGTGTGAGGCACTAGACTCAGAATACCCGTCGGACGCACTCGATGCGTCGAATGCCTCGTACGAACGCGCCCGGGAATGGGTCGAATCGGGTAGACCACGGCCTCGAGATTCCGAGGCTGTTCAGCTCGATCTCGACCGCATTGCGCGCATGCGCGAGCTACTCTCCGGAACCGGAGAGACAATCTTCATGCGTGATGTTGCCGAACGGCTTTGGAACGAAGGCTGGTCTGGAAGCGAGGTTCGGCAAGCGCTCGAAGCAATTGCATCGAGCGGAGGCCTCGCCGTGTCCGACGACGGGCTCTCCTTTCGAGCAATTTAGGTCCCTATTCGCCGATTGGGTCGGCGACGACTGCCTGGGCCCTCGTCACGAGGATGTACGGTTTACGTACGTGCTCGGCGATGTGGCAGTTCTCTTCGATGGTGTTCGAAGTGTAGGGAGTGATGCGGCAGTCGAGCACGTCTGTCCATCCGTCGACAAAGTCGGGGAAGAACAGGTCGAGGCCCTCCGATTCGACTTCGGCGACTTGCCGGTGCGATTCGGATTCGTAGAGGAAGAAGGTTCCTGCTTCCGACATGGTGTACGGCCTTCGCTTTAGGAGTGGTACTGGCGCTCGCGGCGTTCTTGTTCTTCTTTGCACGCGATGCACATGGTGGTGACGGGTCGTGCTCGCAGTCGTTGCGGCTCGATGTCGTCTTCACAGACGACGCACGTGCCGAATTCGCCTGCGTCGATCCGTTTGATCGCGTGGTCGATTTTGTCGATGAGCGTTCGCTCGCGTCCCCGCAGTCGCAGGCTAAGGCTCTGGTCCGTGAGCGCGCTCGCCAGGTCGGCCTCATCGGCCATGTCGTCCTTGGAGAGTTCGATCTCGTTCTTGAGCGTGTGCATCGCTTTGTCGAGCAGCTTCGCTTTCTCGTCTTCGAGAAGGGTGCGGAACTCGTCGAGTTGCTTTTCGTTCAGGGGCATCGTTTGGCTCCCGATCTGGCGACGATAGCCCGATCCGATCCCTCCCGACCGGATCGCCTTCGTCGTTCGAAGCATGATGACGCGGCGTGACCATTCTTGGTCGAGGAGGCTGCCGCGAAAAAGATCCTCATAACGTTCGGCTTGCCCAGAAAATTTGGGCAAACGAGAGGAACGCCGGGTTATATCGAAAAAGAGCACCATCTGCGAGCCGTTTTTTTTGACTTCCCCTTCTGTCGTGGAATGGTGGTGACGTTCACGACCTTAGCCCTCGCCGACAGTGGCGGAGACGAAAGCGATGTCAAGACGACGAAAAAACGTGTTGCAGGCCCGTTTCATGCGCCCATCGGCACCCGCCGACCTTGACCCCTCTGGGGGGCCGTGTCACCATGCCTGTTCAGCAATTTCCAGACAGACGAGGATTCCCTGATGGCCAAGGGACGTAACTGTATTGGCCTGGATATCGGCTCCAGCGCGGTGAAGCTTGCCGTGCTCAAGGAGTCGAAGCGCGGCCAAAGCCTCCAGACCTTCGACTATCAGCCGCTGCCTCCCGAGACGATCGTGGACGGTGCGCTGATGAACGCTTCCGTTGTGACCGATGCGATCAGCGAGATCCTGTCGCGGAACAAGATCCGACACAAAGAGACCGCGATGAGCGTCTCGGGCAACACGGTGATCATCAAGAAGATCACGTTGCCCCTGATGACCCTCGAAGAACTCGAGGAGTCCATCCAGTGGGAGGCCGAACAGTACATCCCGTTCGACATCCGCGATGTCTACATCGGGTTCAGCGTTCTGGCGCCTCGCACCGATCAAGGTCAGATGGACGTCGTCCTCGTCGCCGCAAAGCGCGACATGATCGACGACTACACCGCCGTCGCCCGCGATGCCGGGCTCGAACCGATCGTGGTCGATGTGGACGCCTTCGCGATCCAGAACGCTTACGAGGTCAACTACGGTTTCCTCGAACACGAGACCGTGGTGCTGCTGGACATCGGAAACTCCGTCGTGACGATGAATGTCGTCACCGGCGGCATCACGATGTTCACACGCGATCTCTCCATGGGTGGCAGCGACATCACCGAAGAGATCCAGAAGCAGTTGAACATCACTTACCAGGAAGCCGAGCTCTACAAGCTCGGCGGATCGCCTGGTTCGGCAACCGACGAAGTTCTCCCGCAAGAGGTAGAGGACATCATTGGTGAGAAGGCCGAGGACATGGCCGCCGAGATCCAGCGCTCCATCGACTTCTACGCCGCCACGGCGGCCGACAGCCGCATCGACCGCGTGGTCGTCTCCGGCGGAACCGCGGCGATTCCGTCGCTCGTACGTACCATCGCTCGAACGAGCGGCGTGGCGAGCGAGCTCGTGAATCCGTTCCGTAGCGTCGAAGCCGACAAGAAGTATTCGCCCGACCGGGTCCAGAAGTGGGCGCCGATCGCTGCCGTGGCCGTTGGCCTCGCCTTGAGGAGGACGAACGAACGATGATTCGCGTCAACCTACTCCCAATTAAACAGGCGCGACGGCGCTCGGCTGGTCGAACCCAGCTGATCGTATTCGTCGCGCTGATCCTCGCCGAAATCGCGGTGCTTGCGCTGCTGTATGTGATCGAGACGAGCGAAGCGGACAAGCTGAAGTCCGAGGTCGCCACCCTCACGCAGCAGGTCGAGAAGGACAAAGCCGACGTCAAGAACGCCGAAGAGCTTCAAGCCAAGGAGAAGCAGCTCACGCAGCAGCTCTCCGTGCTTACCGAGCTCGAAGCCAAGCGGACCGGTCCGGTCCGAGTTCTCGACGAACTTCAGGCCATCCTGAGTCCGCCTCGCAACGAAGAGGATCGATTCGCTCAGCTTCAGAACAACTGGAACGTCGACTGGGACTCCCGTCGCCTCTGGATCGAATCGCTGGAGGAGAACTCCGGATCGTTCGAGATGACGGGGCTCGCGGTGAATGCCGACGACGTTGCGGAGTTCCTGCAGCGCCTGTCGACCGCAAAACACTTCACCGACGTGGAGCTCAACGTGGTCGAGGCAAAGCAACAGAAGGGCGCGAACGACACGACCCGCACGGTCACGTTCTCGGTCAACGGCAAGATCACCTACAACCCCGGCGCGGCGCCTGAACCCGCGCAGGGATCGTGAGGGGGAGACCATGAACGAGATGATCGACAAGTTTAACAGCTACCCTCTCGGGCAACGGGTCCTCGGACTGATCGGGATCATGGTTGGCCTCATGGTCGTGTTCTACTTCCTGGCTTACAGCCCGGTGCAGAACCAGATCGTTCAGAGCCAGATGCAGCTGACCGAACTTCAGCGCGAGCAAGCTCGCCTCGCTGAACTCAAGCGCAAGCGCGCCCAGGTCATCGCTCGCATCGAAACGCTCGAGCGCCAGCTCCTCATCGCGCAGGAACAGCTGCCACAGAGCGACCAAATCCCAAGCCTCCTTCAGCGCGTCCACAACCAGGCCAAGACGGCTGGTCTCGACATCGATCGATTCGAGCGCATGCCGGACATCATGAAGGAGCACTACGTCGAGATCCCGGTCAAGATGGACCTCTCCGGGACCTACGACGAACTGGCAAATTTCTTCTACTACGTCGGTCGCATGACCCGAATTGTGAACGTGCGTGACATCACGCTCCAGCGACGAAGCACTGGTCTCGATCCCGAAGGGGAACTCGAAGTGACCGCGCTCGCCACCACGTTCCGATACAAGCGACCTGACGAAGTCGGTGTGGAAACAGGAGGACGTCCGTGATTTCACCGAAAGGTAAGCACAGAACCGCCGCCAAACTCATCGCCGTCTGCGTGATCTCGATCGCGTCGGCCGTCGGGTGTGAGGACGCGGTCCAGCAGCCGCCTCCACAGCCACCGGCGCAACCGGCGACGAACACCACGCCGACCGCTCCGCCGGTCGCCGAGGGAGACGAGGAAGACTACACGAGACCGGAATATCCGGACTCGAACCGTCGAAATCCGTTCCAACCCGACCCCGAGGTCATCGAGCCGCAAGCCGCCGTCGACGACGGCCAGGTCCGCGAACTCGATCCGCTCGAGCAGTACGGCGTCGGCCAACTCGAACTCGTCGCCATCATCAGCGAAGTTGCCGTTCCCAAAGCGATGTTCCTCGACCCCGACGGGTTCGGACACGTCGTCAAAGAAGGCGACCGCGTCGGCCGAAACTCCGCCGTCATCACGGACATTCGCGACAACGAAGTCGAGATGACCGAAACACCTGACGCTGAAGAAGGCGGGCAAGCGACCACGCGCGTAGTGAAGCTGAGTGATCGACAACTCGCTGCCAACGACGGCCTTAGCGAAGAAGACCGCGAAGCACTCCGCAAGCTCCTCGAATCCGAGGACGGCCTGCGAGCACTCCGTGACACCGCTCGACGCGAGCTCGGCTCCGATCAGCAAAGTGGATCTGCCCCGCCAAGCGGCGGCAATCGTACCCAAGACCCGCGGTTTCGCGGGTTCGCGCCACCCAGCCAGGGAGAGCAATGATGACGCGTGACCCACGAATTAACCGCGAGATGAAGACCTCGTCCTTGAGGAGTAACGCCATGAGATGGAAGTCGGCACTGACTGCGTGCCTGAGCCTTTGCGCTCTCCTGTTCGCCACACCGGCATTTGCGCAGGGCAAGAGCAACCTCAACCGAATCGACACCTTCGAGGTCGTCGAAAAGGATGAAGGCACTTATGTCCGCATCGACGGATCGGCCACGCCCACCTTCTCGGTGTTCAAGCTGACCGCGCCGCTGCGTCTCTTCATCGATGTCTCGAACAGTGAGCTCGCCGGCGAAGCACGCACCGAACGCGTGAACAACGGCGTGATCTCGCAGGTCGCACTCATCGAGTTCAAGGACAACGTGCAGTCGGTCACTCGAGTCATCATCGGCTTCGATACGGCCGCTCACTACGACGTGCGTACCGACGGCGACGACGTTCTGGTCTTTGTCGACGGCAAGGACCGAAACAAGAACTCGGGCAACGTCGCTGCGATCCAGAAGGAACTCGACGACCGCGAAGCGAAGCTCGCCGCGCTCGAGAAAACCTACCAGGACCGCCTCACGAGCCAGTCGAGCCGCGTCAACGACGCCGAGCGCCAGCTCGAGTCGACGCGCAGCGACCTCAGCCGAACCGAGCAAGAGCTCGCTTCGCTGAAGAAGCGCCTCGCAAAGGCCCAGGGGAGCGACCGCGAGAAGATTGAAGAGCGCCTCGCTCAGAAGAACCGAGACGTCTCGACGCTCCGCAGCGAAGTCGAAGCCCGTAAGAAGAAGCTCGGTGAACTCAATACCGAGGTCGCCAAGCTCAAGAAGGAGCGCGACGGCGAACGTGCTCGAGTGCAAGAACTCGCGAAGAAGGCCGAGAAAGCCGAGCGTGAGCGCGACAAGGCGCTCGAACTCGCTCGCGCAAAAGAAGCCGAAGAAGCAAAGGCTCGCGCTCGCGCCAAGAATCTAGAGAAGTCGCTCGCATCGACCCGCGGCCAGCTCGACGAAATCTCGTCGGCCAAGACGAAGCTCTCGGGTGAAGTCGCCGCGCTTCGAGCCAAGATCGACCAGCGTGACGCCGATGTGGATCGTCGTCAGAGAGAACTCGCCGCCGCGAAAGCCGAGCAGCAGCGTCTCGAAAAGCAGCTCGCGAAGCTTCGTGCATCCGGCGACTCCGGGGATGCGGATCGCATCCGTGAAATCCAGGCCGAGCGCTCCGAGCTCAATCGCAAGCTCCAGGCTCGCGCAAACGAACTCGAGAAAGCACGGGTCCAGGCTGCTTCGACCAAGTCCGAGCTGGCAAAGCTGCAAGGCACGCTGCAGTCGAAAGACGACGAAATCGGCCGCCTTCGCGCTGAGCTCAAGCAGGCTCGTGAAGCCCGCACCCGCGAAGAGAAGGTCGCAAAGTCGGCGGAAGCTGACCGCCTCGCAGCTGTTCGCGAAGCGGTCGAGCGCGAGAAGGCACGTGTTGCCGCACTCGAGCAGTCGCGCGAAACCGAGCAGAGCGCACTTCGCGAACTCCGCGCCGAGCGCGAAGCTGAGAAGGCACGCCTCGACTCGCTCGCTGCCCTTACCAAGAAGCAGGAAAACCGCCTCGCACAGCTCAAGTCGGAACTCGACGAAGCTCGCCAGAATGGCGCAGTGGCTCGCAACTCCGACAAGCCTGCTGCTCGCGCGGTCCCGGTGAACCCGGCAAATATGATTCGTGGCATCAGCCTCGAGACCAAAGACGGCCGCTCACGTGTCGTCGTCGAACTCGACCGACCCGGTGCGTTTGAGACGCTCCCGTGGAACAACAGCCGCGCCGTGATGATCATCAACGACGTCGAGCTTCCGCAGGAGCTGCAGAAGACGCTCGCCGGCGCCAACGATGGCGGAGCCGTGCGATTCGTCTCGAGCTTCTCCGACCGCGACGGTCAGGTACGCGTCGAGGCCGAGCTCGGAAAGGGCGCCAAAGAGATCATTCGTCAGGAAGGCAACAAGCTCGTCTGGGAGTTCGCGCCCATCGCTGGCCCGCCACAGGGCTACGCTCAGGCACCGCAGCAGCAGACCCGACCGAACGTCGGCGAGAGCTACACGGCGGCACCTCCTGGATACCCGATGGTGGTCGCTGACCCGACTCAGGTGTCGACGGTCCCCGGCATGAGCCGCAAGCGCGTTACGCTCGACCTTCGTGAAGCAGACATTCAGAACGTTCTTCGTCTCATCTCGAAAGAGGGCGGCGTGAACATCGTCACCGGCGACGGCGTGGGCGGAAACGTCACGATTCGACTTCGCTCGGTGCCGCTCGACGAGGTCTTCCTCACGATTCTTCAGGCCCAGCAGCTCGGCTTCGAAAAGCGTGGCAACGTGATTCGCGTCGCGCCGCAGTCGGTCCTGGTCGAAGAGCAGACCTCGCGCGCCGAAGCTCGTCGCGCTGCCAGTGAGTCGCAGCCGACCGAAGTCTTCCTGATTCCAGTCAACTACGCCGACGCTGGAGACCTCTCCGAGCAGGTGGGTGGCCTCTTGAGCCCGCGTGGCTCGGTCTCGGTCGACTCGCGCACCAACACGCTGGTCATCCGCGACATCGCGGCCAACCTGAACACGATTCGACAGCTCGTCGAGAGCCTCGACGCTCAGGTGCCACAGGTCCTCATCGAGGCCCGTATCGTCGAAACGAACGACACGTTCGCTCGTGAGTTCGGCATCCAGTGGGGTGGTGACGTCAGCTTCTCGCAGAGCAACGGTAACCCGACCGGACTCATCTTCCCGAGCGTTCTCGGCCTCGCAGGTGGTGCAACCGACGGTCAGACGCCTACGGCTGGTACGTCCTCGAACCCGAACTTCGCGGTCAACCTGCCTGCAGCTGCCGGTACCGGTAGCGGTGGTGCTCTCGGCCTCTCGCTCGGCTCGGTCGGTGGTGCTGTGAACCTGAACCTTCGCCTCTCGGCGCTGGAAGAATCGGGTCACGCCAAGATTGTCAGCTCGCCGAAAGTCATGGCGCTCGACAACCAGACGGCCAACATCTCGCAGGGTACTTCGATCCCAATCTCGGTGGTCTCGGCTGCTGGTGTTCAGACGGTCTTCGTGGACGCCACCTTGGAGCTCGACGTGACGCCGACCGTGACGCCCGACGGCAACATTCGGCTGCGTCTCGCTGCCGCCAAGAACGAGCCCGACTTCCAGAACACTGGTGCTCGAGGCGACCCCACGATCATCCGTCGTTCGGCTGAAACCGAACTGCTGATTCGCGACGGAGACACCACGGTCATCGGTGGTATCTACACGCGCAACACGGGTTCGTCGTCGTCCGGCGTTCCGTTCCTGAAGGACATCCCAATCTTGGGCTACTTCTTCCGAACCACCTCCTCCAGTGAGCGACGCACGGAACTGCTCATCTTCATCACTCCGCGCATCGTAAACCGCGCCGAATCCATCGGTACTGGCGACGGAGGTGGAGAATGAATTCGATCCAGCACGTGAAATCTGAGAAACTTAGTGGAACGAACCACGGGATCATCATGAAGAACTCAACGACTCTTGCAGTCATGGCTGCGGCCCTACTCCTCGGCTCAGGTTGCGTCGAATCCGATCCGACCCTTCTGATGACCGGCCATGTGTACGCCGATTGCGACGAAGAAGGAGCGTGCGAAGCTGCGACGTTCGAGGGTGAAAAGCTTTTCGCCGGGGTGGTTCAGGTCAACTTGGCAGAAATTCAAGGAAGCGGGCAGGTCATCGTCTCGTACATCGAGGAAGACGAGGAGACTGGTGCCGAAACGCTCGTGGAAGTTCGTCGCCCGCCTGGGTCCTTCACGGTCAACTTCGTGGGTCAGAACCAGCTCGTCTCTACCACCGAGTACACCTCGGTCGGGTATGACTCGGAGCTTCGAAACGACCAGAATCAGTTCCAGATCGAACGATTCGAATTCGAAGTCACCGATTCACCGGCTGGCGTATCGCTCGGCGACGTGCCTTACACCGGCTTCACGACGACGGGTGGAGAGATCTTCGCCGGCGGAGTTCCGATGCTCGGACCACTCGAGCTTCAGGCTTGGGCTCCTGCGATCACTGGACTTGCTGGGAACAACAGTATCGTCCCGGCGACTGTCGAAGCGAAGGCCGTCGGTCAGCTCGTTGACGGCACCAACGCCGAATCGAACACCGTCACGCTCGAACTCCTCATCTGCAACGGCTGCTCGATGCAGAGCACCTCGTACGGCGTAATCACCAACTGAGTCCGAAACGAATCGTTCTTCGCGCCGCTGCTCCTCGCAGCGGCGCTTTCGTTTCTTGGTGGTAGATCGAGTTGCCACCACTCGCCGATGTGGTGGCTACTACAGTATCCGATCTCCGGGGCATCTACGCCGCAACCCCGCATTCTACCGTCGGAATCGTCTTGGCACGCACCATGCACATCTATGGAGCGTTATCTAAAAGACCAAACTCCTCCACGGAGACGACGATGAAAGACTGGATGAAGAAAGGAACGGCACTCTCGATTGTGGCATGCCTCGGCCTCGTGGCTTGTGGCGAAGACGCCGCGCCGACCGACGGACCCGCAACCGAAGACGGAGTCGTGAAGCAGTTCGAAGGAAAGGGCGACCGCTGGGACTGGCGTAACGACCCAAGCCGCTTCCGCACCGAGCTCGACTACAACTTCGAGAACCTTCCGATGGAAGGCGCCGCCGAGAACGTCGCGTGGGCGGCCAGCTACTGGCCCTACTACGAAGACGGCATCAACTTCCGATGGCAGGGCAGCGAAATCCTCTCGCCCGCCGAAAAGTACGACAAGGCATTCAACGAGTGGGAGCCGGCCGACGGCTTCATGGAGCTCAAGCCGTACAACCCGTCGACCTGCGAATGGGACGACGCCTACTACCAAGGCCTCGGTCCGGCAGCAGAGTGGATCTCGAACAACAAAGGCAACATGACCGCACACAACGGCGTCGATGACGACGGCGACGGTCTGGAAGATGCCGACGAGTGCGGATTCGGCGAAGAGAAGGACCGCGACGGTGTCGAGACCTGGTGGGGCATCTGCCACGCTTGGGCTCCGGCAGCGATCCTCGAGAAAGAGCCGCTCAAAGCAGTCGAGCGCAACGGCGTTCGCTTCGAGACCTCGGACCTCAAAGGTCTCCTCATTCAGCAGTACGACCGCACCGGCGCCTACATGCTCGGCGGCCGTTGCAACGAGAAGGAAGTCGAGCGCGACGACCAGGGTCGTATCACTCGCTCGGAATGCCGCGACCTCAATGCAGGCTCCTGGCACACCATCATCACGAACTTCCTCGGCAAGAACAGCCGCCCGTTCGTCATCGAGCGAATTTACGACTACGAGATCTGGAACCAACCGCTCGTCGGCTACGAAATCACCGAGCAGCGTGAGATCTCGCTCGCCGAAGCCAACGAGCTTCTCAACGTCTCGATGGACGAAGGTACTGGCGTGATGGTCGAGGGCCTCGAAGAGGGCACGCTCGAAGCACGCATGGTCATCGAACTCGCCAACACCGCTGACCTCACGACCCTCGACGACACCGTTCGTCTCGACAAGCGCGCCGCCGAGAACATCGTCGCAGCTCGCCCGTTCGAGTCGCTCGAGAAGCTGGGCGATGTCGCCTACGTCGGAGAAGACGCGTTCACCAAGATGTTCGAATACGCGTCGGAGAACGGCTACGCCGACAAAGTTTCGAAGTACCTCTACAACGACGCAGCAGTTCGCTTCGTGGAAGTTCGCATGACCACCGACTGGATCACCGAGTCGCACGCCATGACGACCCCGACCACGGACGTCATCGAGCGCTACACGCGCCACGACAACTACCACTACATCCTCGAGCTCGACGCTGAAGGAAACATCGTCGGCGGTGAGTGGGTTGGTAGCTCCATCGTGAATCACCCGGACTTCGTCTGGCTCCCGACCGCTGCGTACGCAGGCAACCCGCACGTCGATATCGACCTCGTCCGCGAACTCATCGCCGAGAGCCGTGAGGACGTCGAAGAGCCGACCGAGCCGGCTGGCGAACTTACCTACACCAGCACCGAAGTTGTCGAGATTCCGGACAACGACCCGGCAGGCGCAGCCAGCACCATCGTCGTCGAAGACGAAGGAACGGTCGCAGGCGTGACCATCGACCTGAACATCGTCCACACCTACCGCGGCGACCTCGTCGTCCACCTCACCCACGGCGGCGTCACCGTCGCAGTGTTCGACGGTGCCGACGAAGGCAACGGTTGGGAAGACAACGTCACCCTCGAAGCTCAAGCACTCAGCGGCTTCGAAGGCGCAACGCTCGATGGCGAGTGGGAGCTCAAGGTTGTCGACACGATGGGCTACGACACCGGCGCGATTGAGAACTGGACGCTGAACATTCGCACGAAGTAAGTCCAGCGACGCAACGATTAGAGGCCGGCTCCCGTCAACGGGAAGCCGGCCTCTCTCGTTCTTGCAGCGCTTGTCACCGCGGGAGCGCCCACGATAGTTTGAGGCGACCTGAGTCCCACCCGCGGAGCAAGACATGACCACCGAGTTCAACACGCTCGTCGAGATGTTCGACCACAGCGTCGAGACCTATCCGGAGAATCGACTCTTCGGCACCAAGGTAAACGGCGCATACAAGTGGATGACCTACAGCGAGTTTGGCGATCTTGTCAGAGCTTTTCGGGGAGGTCTCGCTTCGATCGGAGTCGGGAAGGGCGACACGGTCGCAGTCATCGCGAACAATCGTCCGGAATGGGCGATCGCGGCGCACGCTACGTACGCAGTTGGTGGACGGTATTGCCCCATGTACGAGGCTCAGCTCGCCAAGGACTGGAAGTACATCCTGAACGACTCCGGCGCGAAACTCGCCGTCGTCGCGAATCAGGAAATCTACGAAAAGATTCGCCCAATGGTGGACGAAGTCGACACGTTCGAGCGCGTCATCTACCTCGACGGTCCGGCGTCCCACGACGATAGTTGGTCTACGATCCTGGAGATCGGCCGTGCGAACCCGGTCGAACCAGTCGACCTCACGAGCGACGACATCTGCGGTTTCATCTACACCTCGGGAACGACCGGCAACCCCAAGGGGGTGCTTTTGAGCCACGGGAACATCTGCTCCAACATCAACGGTGTGCAGGCGCTCCTGGACGTCGGTGAGACGGATGTCAGCCTCTCATTCCTCCCTTGGGCCCACTCGTTTGGACAAACCGCCGAGCTGCACGTGCTGTTCTCGAAGGGCGCGGCCCTCGGACTCGCCGAGTCGGTGCAGACGATCATTCAGAACCTCTCGGAGGTTCGCCCGACCCTCCTCTTCTCGGTGCCGCGTATCTTCAACCGTATCTACGCCGGCGTGCAGAAGAAGATGGAAGAAGAGGGCGGTCTCAAGAAGAAGCTCTTCGATGCGGGGATGGCCAACTCGACCCTCATGCGGGAGCAGATGGAGAACGGACAATCGCCCAGCGCGATCGTCAAGATGAAGGACTCCTTCTTCGACAGCGTGGTGTTTTCGAAGATTCGTGAGCGATTCGGAGGTCGACTGCGGTACGCGTTTAGTGGGGGAGCGGCACTATCGCCCGAGGTCGCGCGCTTCATCGACAACATGCACATCACGGTCTACGAAGGCTACGGGCTGACAGAAACCTCGCCCATTGCGACCACCAACCGCCCCGGCGCTCGACGCATCGGAAGCGTCGGAAAGCCCCTCCCGGGCGTGGAAATCGTTCTCGAGCCCGTCGAAGGTTATCCGGAGCCCAACGTCGGCGAAGTCTGTGTACGCGGCCCCAACGTCATGCAGGGCTATCACAACCTGCCCGACAAGACGGCGGAGGTCATCGACGACGACGGTACGTTCCACACCGGCGACCTCGGTCGAATCGACGACGACGGCTTCCTCTGGATCATCGGCCGCGTCAAAGAGCAGTACAAACTCGAGAATGGAAAGTACGTCGTCCCGGCCCCGCTCGAAGAGACCCTCAAGCTCTCGCCCTTCATCAACCAGGTGATGATCGAAGGGACAAACAAGCCGTTCAACGTTGCTCTCGTGGTCGCCGACATGGAGACCGTGAACGAATGGGCCTCCAAGAACGGCATCGACACAGATGACATCATCGACAGCGAAGAACTCCACCAGAAGATTGGAGAAGAGATCTCGCGCGTTGGAGCTGACTTCAAAGGGTACGAGCGGCCCAAGAAGTGGACCGTGATCGGCGAAGAGTTCAGCACCGAGAACGAGATGCTCACCCCGTCGCTCAAGGTCAAGCGCCGAAAGGTGATGGAGGCCTACGGCGACAAGATTGAAGCTCTATACGACTGACTCAGTGGGCGAGGAACTCGCCCAACTGTAGCATCCAGAAGTCGAGTGGTTCCGAGCTGCAGAGCAGTCCCTCGGTCGGCGTATCCGGCGCGTACAGATCAGGCTTCGGAAACACGTTGGAGAGCGGGAACGAGCGAGCGAATGAATCGTATCGGTCACCACTCGAAACGGTGCCTCGCGACGAACGACAGGTCGTCGAGGCCGTTCGTGCGTGGTCATTCGTGCACAGCATTTCGTCAGGAACCGGACCCGTGTACGGGTCGCTACGGCCCACGACGTTTCCGACGTAGATCTCGGATGCAGACACCTCGCGCAGCTTGGAGGCGCTCACATTCTCGATGAGCCGTCGGCGCAGGGTTTCCACCGGAATCAACGGGCTCGGCCCCTCCCATTCGGGGCTAGCTGCGTAGTCGCACATGCTCGGTCCGCAAACCGATCGTTCATTGAGGGAACCGTCGTGCGAGCAGTCGTTCTCGTCGGAAGCGAACATCACGGCAAGTCGTGCCTCGTCGCGGAGGAATCCGTGGTTTGGTGCGCTTCTGAGCATGGCGACCTCCGTGCTCCCGCCAGTCATCTCCGGCGACATCGCCATCACGGCCGCCTCGAGGCCCTTCTCGAAGCCGTACCCGCGGGAACCGACCATACTCATACAAGCGAAATCCGCGCGTAAGCGGTCGACGTCGAGTCCGCCACGATCGGTCCGGTAGTCCGAGGCGCGGAGTACCTTTGGAATGTCTCGGTACTCATCGGTGGTGGGGAAGAGATCGGTCACGTCGCAGTTTCCGTCGCAGGTCTTGTTCTTGAACTGACAGTCGGGGAGCCGGTCGAGAGCACATTCGATCTCCAGATCGCTGAACGCGTATTGGTTGTAGGCCGGTTCTTTCATGCACGATACGGCGAGCTCGATGGCGTCGCGGACAGGCTGGTAGTCGCCCGGAATCACCTCGCCGTAGGCGTCGAGCGCATACCGGCATGAAGGGTCGAATCCCGGCAACGGCTGCGGCGTCGATTGAAACTGTCCGGGACTCGCCACCGGGTCGAGGTCCCACTCGTCGGTCTGTGTCGTGGTCACGGCGATATGAAAGTCGATCTGCTCCTCGCCGAGCGTCTCCGCAAAGGCCGCGAAGCCTTCGCGGATCTCCTTCTGTTCCTGACAGAACGACCCCGAGTTATCGATCACCCAAAGCACGTCGACGTTGCTGGCGACGTCCTGCCCCAGGTTCCACGGCTCGCGCGATGGAACGTCGAAGTGCCGATGGAGAAATTCCACGTCGAGCACTGGTAGCTTCGTCCTATCGGAACACACCGAGAAGTTCCGAAAGTCGAGGCGATTTGCGAGATGCATCGGGCACCGGAATCCGGTCTCGATCACAATCTCTGGGCGATAAACGCAGACGCGCTCGCCGGACGGAACCGTCGAAGACTCTCCAGATTCGCACTCCGCGGCTGCACCGCGCTGCACCGAAACGGGGTTCTCCGTGCACGCTCCGATCAGGAGGGTGACTGCCAAAAGAAGAATGGACGTAGTTTTCGTCATGTCAGGAATCCCCCTGGTACTTCTCGATGTGATCACTCGGCGCCCAGAACATGGATAGTCCGAGCTCTTCCACTTCTTCTTCTGGAGCTTCTGCAGCTTCTTGGTCGAGTTCGACCACGAGCCGAAAGAGCTCTTCGTACGCCTCCTCGAGGCGATGCAACTTGTCCCGACGCACTCGAAACTGCAGCGTTCGAGCAAAAGCCGCGGGATCGCCAGAGATGAAGCGCGCAAACACCGCATCGCCCACGTTCCGAAGAGCGTTCTGAAGCCCGTCGATTCGCGCGATCCATGTTTCCCAACTACGGCGGTCGGTCTCGATCTGGAGCTGATAGACCCAGGTGTTCTCGGCCTCGACCTTCTCGATTCGACCTTCCGACTTGAGCTTGCGAACCGCGCGTTTCACATCACGGCCCGCGACGTCCGTCAGGACCTGCTGCATCTTCGCGAGACTCAATGGCTCGCTCCACAGCATGAACTCGATGCGCCGCTCCAACTCCTCTTCGACCTCCGGCCTCAGGAAGTTCTCCTTGAGACCGCGCGACAGAAGCGCCACCTTGCTCATCGAAACCTGCATGAGCTCGGCGACTTCGCGCATCTTCATGTCGTTTCGGCGCGTCTCATGAAAGTACGCGACCTCGGCTGCGTCACGGATCTCCTGCAGCGGCGCCCGAAACGCTCGGGCCAGACGAGACACAGGGCCAAACATCGCGTAGATCACGCGTTCCTGTAGTTCGTCCTGCGAAATGTCGTTCGAATCCGACACGATGCCTCCGAGTACTACATTCTACGATCCCGGAACGGTCGTAGCAATCGATTTGCACTATTTTGGACAAAGTGAATAAGTTGTTGGAAAGATTGAACAAAGGTGATTGTCTTGCCTCCTAGCATGCTCATCGTTGCCGAAAGGGCGAGTTGGGTCGCCGCGAATCTGCAGCACCGAATCGCGCGTCTCGAGCAGGAAGGCTTCGTCGTGCACGTGGCCGCGGGTGCCGATGGCGGATTCGAAGCACTACCTGAGTCCTGCATCCCCCGACCGTTGCCCATTGGCGCGAGTTCGTGGCCCGGCGCATTCGTCCTCATCCAGTCCTACATCATCGAGAACGAACCGCTGCTCGTGCACGGCTTCGGAACACCCTGGGCCTGGTTCGCCGCGGTCGCGGCCAGTCGAGTCGGAAGCCCGGGGGTTGTCGCGACGATCGAACGCCAGCTCTTGGGCGACGGCGCGGAGTATCCGAAGTTGGTCGGGTGGGCGCGTAGCGTTGGGCTGCCTGTGGATGAGCTCGGCTCGTCGCTGCACCGGTTCCTCGCCGAGCGAGTCGACCGATACGTTACGACGACCGAGCAAGACCTCGAGCTCGCCCAGGAATTCGTTCCGGGCAACAAGCTCGAACTCGCGCTCGGCGGATTCGGCGTCGACGTCGCGGACCTCAACCCGTACGCATCACACCTGCCGTCGAAAGAGGAAGTCCGCCAGACCTTTGGAGTCACCGGCCGACGGGTCGTGGGTGTTTCGTCGGGGAGACTCGCGACAGCCGATGAATTCGTCGCCGACCTCGACCGCGCAGCGCCTGGCGTCGACGTAGTTTCCCAGGGGCAATCTTTCGGCGGTGTGCGAGGGCTCGGGACCATCTCAGACCGGCTCTTCTTCAGAATGCTCGACACCTTCGTGGCCTGGAGAGAGGACGAACCTCGATGGGCCCAGGGCGCGGCCGCAAGCGCCGTCGCGGTTGTGGCCGAGGAATCGCGGGCCCATCGGGACATCGTAGTCGATGGCGACACCGGCCGGCTCGTCGCGCGAGAATTGATGGCTCGAACCACCGCCGAAATGCTCGATGACCCGGCGTTCTGTGACCAAGCTGGTGTGCGAGCTCGTACCCGCGCGGTGTCGCGGTTCGACCGTCGCCAGGTCGACGAGCAGCTCCTCCGCATCTACGACGCCGTACTTCGTGGGAAGATGACGTGACTGAGCAGCAGCGAAAGTGGGACGCTCTAACCGTCTTCTTCTTCGTCGCCGCAATCATCCTCGCAGGAATGTGGTGGCTGGAGCAGCGCGGGCTCGACGCGTTGGATGAAGCAAACATCGCCGCCGGTGAGTTCTCTCGCGACCATCTCGGACCCGACTGCGAAGCGTTTGCAGCGGGGCACGACGGACAGACCCTGGTCGTGCGCTGCGCCGACCTCGACCAGCTCGAGGCTGCAGTGGGCGAACTAAAACAGGCATCGCGTTTCCGCGATGCCTGGTTGCTCGGTCCGAACGATGTTTCGAGGCGTTGCTCAGCGCTCGCTTCGTGCGAGCCCAGTCGACGCTAGGTCTACTCGACCTTGCGGAGCTCGGCGTCCCCCGTCTCCATGAGACGGCCGTTCTGGAATCGCCCCGTGAAGACTGCTCCGTCGTCCGAGGTGCCCTGACTGAAGTTGAATTGGTACTCTTCGCCGTCTTCGTTGACGAACCAGTTCACACCGAAGCGCAAGGGGTCCTCGGCAAACTGAGGGGTCTGAAGCCCACCCGTGATGCCGGTCGAGGCCTCGGTGTAGTCACCCGAGAAAGCCGAACCATCCATGTCGGTGTCGTCCAGATCGTGGCAGATTCGGAGGTCGAACCACTTCGTGCCCGACGGAACCGTCACGAGCTCCCAGGTCCCGTTCATCGGACCGGGGTTTGCTACCGCAAGGTCACAGAGCTCGGCGGTGCTTCCGCCGTCAGGCTGCGTACCCATGTCGTCGATCGGCTCGGTTCCGGAGTCGTCTTCCGTGTCGGCGTCAGACTCGCCCGAGCCGCTGTCGGATTCCACTCGCCCGAGGTCGTAAACGTCACGTTCGGATCCTTCGTCGCCGTTGCAGGCCGAGAGTGAAAGCGCCAACAGCGCGATGGTGATGCCCCCGAGGTATCGCACTATTCGACCTTCCGGAGCTCGGCGTCGGTGGTCTCCATGAGGCGACCGTTCTGGAATCGACCCGTGAAGACAGCACCATCGTCCGAGGTGCCCTGACTGAAGTTGAATTGGTACTCTTCGCCGTCCTCATTGACGAACCAGTTCACGCCGAAGCGCAAGGGGTCCTCGGAGAACTGAGGGGTCTGAAGCGCGCCAGTGATGCCGGACGAGGCCTCGGTGTAGTCGCCCGAGAAGACCGAACCGTCCATGTCCGTATCGTCCAAGTCGTGACAAATGCGGAGGTCGAACCACTTCGTGCCCGATGGCATCGTCACGACCTCCCAAGTTCCGTTCATCGGTCCAGGGTTTGCCGAAGCCAGATTGCAGCGCTCGACCGGGGTCGTGTTGTTGGTTCCGGTCGTGGCGTTGTTTCCAGTGGTCGCGTTGTTCCCCGTCGTCGCATTGTTGCCGGTCGTGGCATTATTGCTCGTCGTGGCGTTGTTCCCCGTGGTCGCATTGCCCGGAATGATGTTCGTTCCGTTCCCCGGCTCGTCGTCGGAACAGGCGGCAGAACCGAGTGCAATTGCGGCGACCATCAGCACGTAGAAATAACGTCGCATCTTATACTCACTTCGTTGTGGAGTCGTTGGACTATCTAGAATTCTAGCGGGTTCGGCACCGCGGCGAAAGTTCGACGCGGTCAGAAAGTGCCGCCAATCGAAACGCCGGCTCCGTCGGTCATGATCAACGGCGCCAACGACGCTGACGAACTCTCCGAAGGATCATCCAGAAGGTCCCAGAGGACCATTGAAAGCCCAATCGTCGTCAGGCCAATGCCGGTAAACAAGATGATCAGTCCCGTCTGGCGAGTCGAGTTGACCTCTTCGGTCAACCGCTCGGCCTCGTCGAAGTCATTGCGAGTCTTCGCTTCTTCGAGCGCTTCTTTGTCGTTCGCTACCTGATTGTTCAGGATCAACGAGAACCCCAAGCCCGCCACGCCAATTGCTGCGATCGCGGCTCCGGACCAACCCAGTGCGCCGAAGCTCGACGATTCGGCGTCGCCCCCGGAATCAGATTCGTCCGAGACCACCGCATCCGGCCTCGCGTTCACATCGACCGCGACCGATTGGGCCAACATCACCGAACCAAACGACGCGACTCGCGCCTCGTTTCGAACCTTGATCTCGTCCGTCATCCCCTCGAACTGCCGGGCCTTCACCGCGGCATCTCGCGCATCAGGCAGGTTGTCGAGCCGCTGATAGCAGAGCGAAATATTGTAGAGGAACATCGCGTTCGGCGCGATGTTGTGCCCGCTGATGAACTCCACGATGGCCTTGGAGTACTGGCCTGACGCGTAGTACTCCGCCCCGGTCGAGAAATGCCCTTGAGCCTTTTCGAGCTCGGACTGGCCCGAAGACTGCCCGAACGCAGACGCTGGGGAGGCCAGCGCCAAGAGGGCGATGAGGAGCGCGGCAATGGAGCGCATTGAAACTCGCAAATGAGGGACTACCGCGAGTTTAGAGGTCGAGCGCCGGCAACGACAAGCCTTTTTCTTTCTTCGTTTCCGACTTCGGCTTCGGTTCAGGAGGTGGCGCGAACTTCCGTGGCTCGCGGTCTTTCCGCGACGACGCGCGCCTCGTAGTTTCCGGCTTCGACTTCGGAGCGATCGACGAGACATCCATGATCAACGAGCCGGATGGCGCGTCGAGAATCTCGCTCACCTCTCCGTCGCCAATTCGGGCCTTCACCTCGACCGGGAAATCCGCTGTCGACAGCCGAACTTGTGTCGGGCTCTCTCCGAAGACCTCATCGCCCACGACGATCGTGGCGAGGTGAGGTTTCGTGGCGACCATGACCGTCACCATCTTTGGCTCCGGTTCGACTGCCTCCGGCTCTTCAACCGCTCGGGCGGCGCCGGCATCGAACTCGAATTCGGCAAGGGCCGTAGTTTCTGCCTCGTCGGGAAGGTCCGTGGCTGCGTCGCCCTTCGAAACGATAGCCGCCGGTTCTTTCGCACCAGAATGCGTGAGAATCGCCGCGGTGGAAGCCGCGGCCACGACAAACAAGATTCCAAACGCGATGGCTCCCAAAAGGAGAGACTTCGACCGCTCGGGGGCGTCAAATTCGTTCGTCGCTGTAGGTGGTGACCGCCAATCGGGATTCGAATCGTCGACTGAAACTGACGCCACATTGTTCGATGCCGGACTCATCGTCGGGTCCATCGAAGCAATCGGAATCTCCGGTATGTCGAAGATCGTGTCCTTGCGGTCGTCCGGTATCTCGAGCGGTGTCGCCGAAACGGGCTTCCCGGTTCGGTAGTTGGTCAGGGCTTCGAGGACTTCCTCTGCAGTGTCGAATCGGATGTCACGGTCTTTCGCCAACATCCGGTCGACAATCTCACGAAGCGCCGGCGAAACCGGTGCATCCTCAGGCAGTCGAAACGGCACTGAATCCAGCTGTTGCCCTATGATGGTCACGCTCGAATTGCTGTCGATTGCCTTGTGGCCAGTCAGCATCTCGTAGGCGACCAATCCGAGCGAGTAGATGTCCGACGACGGACCCAATTCCTGACCCCGGATCTGCTCCGGTGACATGTAGCGCGGCGTTCCCACCAAGGCGCCGTCGGCCGTGATGTCTTTTCCCGGCACCTTGTCCGACAGCGATTTCGCGATGCCGAAGTCGAGCAACTTCACCTGGTCAGGCCGTCCGAGGTAGTCGAACAACATGATGTTGCCCGGCTTGATGTCTCGGTGGAGTACGCCGTAGGCGTGAGCTTCCTGCAGGCTCGAGAGCGTCGCCTCCAACACTTTGACCACTCGCTCGGCGGCCAACGCGCCATCCTCGTGCACAATCTGGGAGAGCGAACGACCTTCGATATACTCGAAAACCATGTAGAGCAGGCCCGACAGAGTCTCCCCGTAGTCGAACATCGTGATGGTGTGCGGGTCGCGCAGGCGACTCACCATCCGAGCTTCCTGATTGAATCGGCGGACGAGCTTCTCGGAGTATTGCGGACCATCGGACGCTTGAGCAGGCATCAGCACTTTGATGGCAACATCCCGCCCCAAGTCCTCCTGGACGGCATAGTACACCCGTGCAAATCCGCCGCTGCCAATCAGCCGCGAGATTCGATATCTCCCCTCGAAGACTTCACCTGGAACGGGAAAGCCGTCCGTCATCCGTTGTCCCTCTCGATCATTGCTCTCGGAAGGCCCACAAATTGTACCTTGGTTTGCCCTCGCGCAGCCTACCAGACCCCGCGAAGCCCGGGCAAGTTCGCGAGCCTAGACGGCTTGCGCCATTCCACGCCCCATCCTGACCCCCACCATCACCTGATACGAAGCCGGATGCAGGTCGATCGCGACCACGGACTTTGTACGCCACCCGACCGCGTGCAGCTCGGCGGCGTCCTTCGCCGCCGATTCGGGCGACGGGCCCAGCAGCAGCACTTCACTCGCCACCATTCGATGAATCAGCGCCATCACACGCTCGCCCATCGGCTCTCGCATGGGATTCAACGTTGCGCTTTCGAACCTCGCTCCCGATACGGCGAGGTTGGTCAGCCCCTTCTCCCAGTCTGCCGTGATGACTTCGGCGTCGCGTCCGGTCAAATTTCGACGAGCTGACCGGGTAGCCGGTCGAGAGATATCGATGCCCACCGTCGGCCGGCCATGGCTACTGGCGAGCAGTGATATCGCGCCAACGCCGCACCCGACATCGACATGAGGGCCATCGAACTCGCCCAGCCAATCTGAGAGCCAGCTGTACAGCGCTTCGGCCGGCTCCACCGTCGCATGCACCCATGCGCCGATCTCTGATTCGAGCTCCATTCCTCCTGCGGTATACGGCAGCCGCACCGTCTCCTCGCTGTCCGAAGAGACCAGGCGAACCTCCCCGAGCGCATCGGCGAGCCGTGAGAATTGATCGGGAAGCTCGAGCATCGCGTCGGTCGGTACGACCACCACGGCGGGTTCGCCGGCCCACACATCGAAGTTGCGGAGATGGCGAGCGACCGCCGCGCGGTCGGAGCCGTCCCAAGCTTCGTGAGTCGCATCGACGAGCGCCGAGACCGCCTCGCGCGCTGGCTGCGTCAGGCTCGGACAATCAGCCATCGGCACGAGCCCACGGTCGGCTCGCGACACCAGGCCGAGCGCCGGCTCGGAGCCCGGACGAAATGTCAGACGGGACCTCCAGCGGTATCCGTCAGAGCGATTGGCATCGATCGCGACCACACCGATCGCTGGAATCTCGAGCTCGGGGGCGAACTTCGAAAAGATGTCGCGAATACGCTCTCGCTTGAACTCGAGCTCGGACCGTGGCGATGCGTGACGCAGCTGGCAGCCACCGCAGGTCGACACTCGTGGGCACGCAGGGTTGGTTCGTGCTGGGGAAGGGTGAACGACATCGAGCAGTTGAGCGAATGTGCGTCGGCCGCGACCGATCTCGCGCTCGACCTCGACGATGACGTTCTCGTTCGGGAGCGCCCCCGGAATCGTCACCCACCCGTCATCGACACGCACGAACCCCTCGCCTCTCCAACCCCATTCGGCGTCGGTTCGAAGCTCCAGCGTCTTGCCCAGAATGTCTTCGAGTAGCATGGGCAAAGACAGCGGTTCGCAGAGAAAAGAAAGGCCGGTCCGCAGCGCGGCCAGCCTTTTTGAGTCGGGTGGAGGTCAGACCTCAGTTCTCGAGGTGTGGCTCGTAGAATTGCGTGCGGATGCGGTCGACAGCGAACTCGAGGAACTTGTCGAGCGACTCGGTGTTCACTTCTTCGATCGGAAGCTCGACCTGTCCGTAGTGGTTCACGGGAGCATTCTTGATCGCCAGGCCGTCGAGGCTTTCGAGAAACTCGTTTGCCTTGAGCTGGTCGTCGGGGTCGATCGCTTTGTTGGGGTGGTGCTTGATGTGCACAAACACTTCGCCGCGGGTGTTGATGTCCATGACGGCGTACTTGAGCGAGCCGTACCGGATGTTCACACCGCCGATCTTGCCACCACCAGGGGTGATTTTGCAGCCCAGGTCACGCGCTTTGATGATGGTCTCCATCATCGCCTGCTTACGTTCGGGTCCGCCCAGATCTGCTGCTTTGGCCAAGATCTCGAGAAAATCCAAGGTGTCCTCCTTCCATCAATTTTTGGCGGCGACTTCAAAGCGACGCTGCCAGCGAGACGCAGCATTATAAGCATCCGTAATCGAAAGTCGATGTTGGATCGTGAGGTTTGCCACAAAACCGCCGCAAACTTGGCAAACAGGTGATTGCGCCCGGCCATCTCGATCGTCATAATCCCCTCACGCAGGTTGGTCGCATTCCGCCATACACCACGGCAAACTCCTCGCGAATTACCAGGGGCAATGGTCGAAAATTCAGCAAAGAAGACGGTCCTGGTGGTTGGTCCAGACGAAGAGATGCGCGAGATGCTCGTCGATCTCGTCAAGGAAGCTGGCTACGACGCCAGCCCTGGAGACCCGTTTGCCGACGATGAAGAACCCCCCGCGGTCGACATCGTCATCATCGACGAGCTCGACGGCGTGCTCGACGTCGACGATTGGTTCCAGCAGCTCGACGAACACAGCGATCGACCGGCCATCGTGGTGCTCGGCGACGATCTGCACGGCGAGCGCATCGCGGCCTGCATCGAGAAAGGTGTCGACGAATTCGTCGCCAAACCCTTCGACCCCGACGAACTCGTCGCGCGGTTGGCTCGCGCCGACCGCTACCGGCGACTCGAGCGAGCGATCGCTCCTCGACTGGAAGGAAAACACCCGATCGGCTTCGAAGGTGACCTCACCTACCTGAACCTCTCCGACATTCTGCTCAACCTTCATCAGAACGCGCAGACCGGAAAGCTCATCCTCGACGACGCTGAAGGCACCTACGCGTTCAACGTCTCGAAAGGCGGGCTGGTCAAGGTCGTCGGCCCTCAAGGGCTCGAGGGTCAAAAGGCATTCTACCGCGCACTCCGAAAGGCGAACGGTACGTTCCGGTTCGTGGTCCGCCAGCGCGTCAGCAAGTCGAGCCGGTACGAGTTTCCGAACGTCGCCAACAGCATCTTGTCTGCGGTTCAGGAAGCTGACGAATACCCCCTCACTCGCGAAAAACTACCCCCAGACCCACAACCCGTGCGGCTCGCCGAAGAGGCCGATGAACGCGCGTGGGACGACGATTCGGTGGTTCGACCGCTCCTCGAAGGCCTCATCAGCGCGACCACGGTCGACATTTTGATTCACGCCTCGAAGAACACGGACCTCGAAGCAGCAAAAGAGATTCTCGACCTTTACGAGAAGGGAATCCTAATCGACGGCGACGAAGACGCCGCTCGAGCAAGCTGACCCACACCCCCGAACCCCCATGGACCGTAAAGCCATCGTTTTCGGCGCCGACCAACCCGTCGGCGCCGCGGTCGTGCGCGCTCTCCTCGAGCGAGACGTCGCGACCGATGTCGCTCGGTCATGGAGCGCTTCGCCCCCGTCAAACCTCCTGGAGTTGGGCGGACGCGACGTCGTGGCGTCGATCGCCGACGACAACCTTCTCGAGGCGCTGATCGGCCGCAACTGGGTCTTCTTGAGCGCGATACCGGGCGAGAACGAAGGACCGCAAAAGATGATGCAGGTCGCCGTCCCCGCGCTGCGACGACTCGTCTCCGCTGGCCGCGAGGCCGGCATCGACCGGATTATTCTGTCGCTTCCAGCTTCGATCGCGTGGGAGCCTGGCACCGAACGCATTGACGAATCCCATCGTTACCTCCCCGGCACCGCCGCCGACGAACTTCTCGAGGCATTCTACTCGCTCGCCCAGGAAGCGACTTATGCCGCGGCCGATGGAGTCGATGTGGTCGTGGTCGCGTCGGCCCTCGTCGTTGGGCCCGGCGTACTCCCGATACGGGTTTCGGTGCCACGAGACCATCGCGAGATCGACATCGTGCACGTCGATGAGGTCGCTCGCATGCACGTCGAAGCGGCCACGAAAGCAGGTTGGGGCACGACCTATCTGCTGGGCGGCCATTCCATCGCCCGCAATGATCTGTCCACGTGGCTCGCCGCGCCGCGGAGTACCGGATTTCTGGGCCGTGGCGGCCAAGATTCGCGGCGCCATCTCGTCGACCCCGGCATGTCGATCAACCCCGCGCGAGCCGTCAGAGAACTCGGTTTCGAGCCCCATTTCGGCCTCTGACAGAATGTCACCCCTCTCGCGCGCCCCTCTGACGCTTTGACAAAATGTCAAAATCAGCCCCTTTTTTGGATGCGGCGGTTCTTGTAACCGGCTGAAATAAAAGGGTTTTGGTTGTTGGCAGGCCTCTTGCTTCCTACATCGGAGCTACTGCCGCGGAAGCGGTTAAGACTTCGAGAAGCCATGGAAGCTCGACTTCAAAAATACGGCTGGATCATCAACCTGGCGCTCATCGCCGTGGCCGCGCTTATCCTGGCGTTTGCCGCGAGCGAAGTGATCGCGATTTATCTGGCGCCTTATCGGGTTCCGGAGATTGCGACCAAGGTTGAAGGCGCAGACGCCAAAAAGGCGGCTCGTCCCGCTCCACGCCGTCGAACGAATTTCTCGCGAACCATCATCGACCGCTGCCTGTTCGGGTGCCCCGAAAAGGCCGCACCGGCCGTATGCGAAGAAGCGTGCGACCCCGGCGAGGTCTGTCAGGACGGTTCATGTGTTCCGATCGCGCCGCAGCAGGTCGACCCGAACGGCATTCCGGTGCCGAGCGACCTGAACGTCAAGCTGCTCGGTGCCATGGTCGCCGCAAACCCCGACTACTCGGTCGCGCTGGTCCAAGACCCGTCGTCGAAGACCACCTACGTGGCCGGCGTCGGCGAGTTTATTGGCCCCGATGCCGAAGTTCTCGAGATCTACCGCGACCGCGTCATCATCCGTCGCAAGGGGCGCCTCGAGTTCATCAAGCTCGATTCCACCCTCCAGGGGAATCCGTCCGGCACACGCACGCTGGCATCCGCCGGGGCCGCGCCAACCAATGTCAATCTCGACAACGGCACCCTGCGAGGCAAAACGCCCAACGTCGACCCACCTTCGAAATCCGCGGAAGAGGCCATCGAAGCCGTCAAACGCAAGAACACCGAAGGCGTCGAGAAAGTCTCCGAAGGCAAGTACAAGCTCGAGCGCTCGGCGATCGAAGATCAGCTCAACGACCCGAAAGAGCTCGCAAAACAAGCACGCATCATCCCCAACTACAGCGACGGAAAACGCGCTGGCATCAAGCTGGTCGGAGTCACTCCTGGCGGAGTATTCGGCAAGATCGGCATCCAGTCAGGCGACATCGTTCACTCCATCAGTGGAGAGAAGGTGACCTCGCAGAACAAGGCCTTCGAGCTGCTCGACGGCATGCGCAAAGCCAACAATGTCCAGATTGAGATCGAGCGAGGCGGAAAGCGCCAGACGATCGAGTACTCCATCCAATGATCGAATTCATGAGCCGTTTGATGAATCATAAATCGAGCATGACGCGAGCGCTTCTCGCGCTCGTCCTCTTCGCCGGCGTTTCGGCGCTGTCGATGCCGGCGTGGGCTCAAGACGAAGACGACAAAAAGCCGTCCGTCGACCCCACGAAGGAATACAACCTCGAGCCGAACTTCGATCCCAACGCACGCCCCAAGCGTACGCCGCGGAATCAAAAGGTGACGCTCGACTTCCGGCAGGCGAGCCTCGACGAAGTCGTGAAGATGTTCTCGAGCGTGATGAACAAGAACTTCATCATCTCCGACTCCATCAACACCTCGAAGACCATCACCATCATCTCGCCGAAAGCGGTGTCGGTGAACGAGGCGTATCGCGCGTTCCTGATGGCACTGCAGATGAATGGTCTGACGATCATTCCGGCCGGAAGCTTCCTGAAGATCGTGGAGTCGAAATCTGCGATCCAAGAGCCGATGCAGCCGTTCGACCCCGAAGATCGCGTGCCGAACGAAGCGCGAATGGTCACCGCCATCATCCCGGTCGAGAACTCAGACGTCGCCGAGATTCAGGACGTCATCTCGAAGTTCGTCACGCCGGAAGCGTCGATCATCCCTTACGGATCGAGCCTCATCGTCACCGAGAATGCGGCCAACATCCGGCGCCTGCAGAGCCTCGTGACGCGACTCGACCAGGGCGACTCCGCAAACCGCGTCTACGTCTACAAAGTGCTCTACGCCGAAGCGACTGAAGTCGCCGGCAAGCTCGACGAGATCTTCGCGGCTTCCGAAGGCGGTGCCTCCGGCGCCTCCAACGCCCGAGGCCGCAATGCGCGCCGCAACACCAACGCCAAGGCTGCCGGCGACAACTCCGAGAACGACCTCAACGTAACCGTCTCGGAGATCATCCCTGACGAGCGCACCAACCAGCTGATCATCGTCTCGGACAAGAAGTCGTTCGACAAAATCCGCGACATGATTCAGCTGCTCGACGTGCCCACCGCCGTCGGCGGCCAGATCCACGTGAAGTTCCTCGAGTACGCCAGCGCTGAAGAGCTCTCACAGACCCTCTCGTCGCTCGCTCAAGGGGTGAACAACGCCCAAAACCGCAACACGAACACGGCCGCAGCTCGTGCGGCACGCCGCACCCAGGGAGCAACCAATGCTGCCCCGACGACTGCCGACCTGCTCTCGGGCGAAGTCCAGATCACGGCGCACGTACCCACCAACGCCTTGGTCATTGTGGCGTCGCCCCGAGACTACCTGTCGCTCGAAAACGTCATCGACCTGCTCGACCGCCCGCGAAAGCAGGTCTACGTCGAGGCGGTCATCATGGAGGTCGGCCTCGACACCAATCAGCAGATTGGGCTCGGTTTCAACGCCGGCCTCGGTCAAGACTTCGATGCGTTGATTCCCAACTCCGCCGTCGAGAGCGGTCTTGTCGACGATACGACCGGACTCGTCCTCGGCCAGTCGAACTACCAGGGCGTCGACGCGGCGCTCGGCGGTGCGGGTGGCGCACTCGGGCTCATCGGCCCGCTCGTTCAGATTCCCGGCACTTCGATCTCGCTCCCCGCCTTCGCGCTGCTTCTGCAGGCCACTCAGACCGACAACTCGGTCAATATCCTGTCGACTCCGGCAATCCTCACGATGGACAACGAGGAAGCGGAGATCGTCGTTGGTGAGCGCGTGCCGTTCCTTCGCGGGATTTCGGCCGGCGCGAGCGGTGGACTGTCGAGCCTGCTCGGCGCCGCTGGAGCCTCGGACGCTACCGGCGGTCTGGGTGCACTCGCCGGACTCACCGGCGGTCTCGGTGGTCTCGGCGGACTCGTCTCCCCGATTGAGTATGAAGACGTCGGCATCACCCTTCGCATCCTCCCGCAGGTCAACGAGTCGGACTACGTTCGCCTCGAAGTCGACCAAGAGGTTTCGGACATCAAGGGTGCTGGCGGCCTCGGTGCCGGAACGCCCATCACCACGCGACGAAACGCAAAGACGGTCGTGCTCGTGAAAGACCAGTCGACCATCGTCATCGGCGGACTCATCCGCGACGTCGAGAACGACACGATCGAGAAGGTGCCTTTCCTCGGCGACATCCCTCTCGTCGGCCTCTTGTTCCGCAACACGTCGACCATCACGACCAAGCAGAACCTGGTCCTCATGCTCACGCCGTACATCATCGAGTCCGAGTCGGACCTCGAGAAGATTCGCGAGCGCAAGATGGAAGAGCGACGCGAACTGCTCGAGATCTTCGGCCGTCGTGACCTGCGCTACATGAAGTCGGTGAACTACGAGAAGAAGACCGGCCTGCTCGACAAGATGCGCCAGCACATCAACTCCGAGCTTGCCGAACAGCAGGCCCGAGAGGATGCGCTCAAGGCGTTCGACCTCGATGGCCCGCAGTACCGCATCTTGGGGCGCGACGAGCTCCCTGAAGGCGACTTGCCGGCGACGGACTCCGACGCACCCGCTCCAGATTCCACCGAAACCGAGTAACGCCAAGCGATGTACAACCGACTCAAAATTGGCGAAATCCTCGTAAAGATGGAGAAGGTGCGTGCGGAGCAGATCGACCGCGCGCTCGCTTTCCAACGCGAGAAAGGCGGCCGGCTCGGCGAGGTGCTCGTCGAGATGGAGATCTGCAAGCCCGAGCACGTCTTCAAGGCGCTCGCGCTGCAGCTCGACTTCCCGTTCGTGACGGAAGTCGATACCGAGGCGCTCGACCTCCACCTTTTGGAACGCCTGCAGCTCGGCTACTGCCGAAACAATCGCGTGCTCCCGTTCGAGCGCGAAGACGACGAAATTCTCGTCGCGACCGATGACCCGCTCGACATCGAGACGCTCGATGAAGTGCGGTTGATTCTGGGCGAGGAGGTGCTGCCAGTCGTGATGCCGACGCACGAGTTGGTCGACGCGATCAACCGCGCGTTCGACCGCAAGTCGCGGCAGCTCGGTGCCGACCTCGACCAGCTGGAAGAAGCCGAGACGCCGTACGCCGAAGAAGCGGCACTCGACATCAACGACCTGCTCGAAGCCGGCGCCGACGACGAAGCTCCGGTCATTCGATTCGTGAACTCGCTCTTTGTGCAATCGGTTCGCGACCGCGCGTCCGACATTCACATCGAGCCGGCCGAAAAAGAGATTGGCGTTCGATTCCGTGTGGACGGCGTGCTCAAGCCCGTCGCTTCGCCACCGAAGCGGTTCCATTCGTCGATCGTCACCCGAATCAAGATCATGGCGGGCCTGAACATCGCCGAGAAGCGGATTCCGCAGGACGGCCGAATTCGAATCAAGCTCGCCGGTAAGGACATCGATGTTCGCGTTGCGACCTCGCCCACCGTGCATGGCGAGCGCATCACGATGCGACTGCTCGACAAGTCGTCGGTGCTGTTGAACATCCGCGACATCGGGTTCAACGACGACGACCTGGTGATTCTGGACAAGATGATTCACCGGCCGCACGGCATCGTGTTGGTGACGGGCCCGACTGGCTCGGGCAAGACCACGACGCTCTATTCGTCGCTGAGCGAGATCAACAGCCCCGACAAGAACATCCTGACGATCGAGGACCCGGTCGAGTACCAGCTCGAGGGGATCTCGCAGATGCAGACGAATCCGAAGATCAACCTGACGTTCGCGTCGGGTCTGCGGAGTTACCTGCGCCACGACCCCGACGTCATCATGGTGGGTGAGATTCGAGACGTGGAGACGGCGGAGAACGCGATTCAGGCGTCTCTGACGGGCCACCTGGTGTTCTCGACGCTCCACACGAACGACGCGGCGGGTGCGTTCACGCGTCTTTCCGACATGGGGGTGGAGCCGTTCCTGGTCGCGTCGACGGTCATCTTGTCGCTCGCGCAGCGACTGGTTCGCCGTCTGTGCCCGAACTGCAAAGAGGCGTACCGCCCGAGCGAAGAAGGATTAGCGGAGCTCGGTCTGGAGTTGTCGGATCTAGAGCGTTTCGGCGGTGTGGTTTATCGGCCGAAAGACGGCGGATGCGAAGACTGTCGCAACCTTGGATATCGGGGCCGAACCGGCATCTACGAATTGATGCCCATGCGTGACGACATCGGTCAGCTGATCATCAACCGGGCCGATGCCGGAACCATCAAGAAGGCCGCCATCCAGCACGGGATGCGTACGCTCCGAGACGACGGCGCACTCAAAGTGCTCACCGGTGTGACGTCGGTCGAGGAAGTGCTGCGAGTGACCGCCGAAGACGCCATTTTGGAGATGTGAGGAACTAGCCCAACGTTATGCCGATCTACGAATACAAAGGCTTGAACGCCGCCGGAAAGAACGTCAAAGGCATCGAAGACGCCGAGAATCAGTCGTCGCTTCGAGAGGCTTTGAAGGGCCGCGGTATCTTTGTGACGGAGGTGCACGAGGGCAAGAATGGCGGCGGGACCGGCGTCAACAAAGAGGTCGACCTCAAGAAGATGATGGAGTTCGTGTCGTTGCGCGACATCGCGCTCGTCACGCGTCAGCTCGCGACGCTCCTTCGAGCCGGAATCCCTCTGGTCGAGGCGCTCAACGCGCTCTCGGACCAAGCCGAGAAGGACGAACTCAAGCGTGTGCTCGCCGACATTCGTCGCAACGTGAACGAAGGTTCTAGTCTGGCGAACGCGCTGCGGGAGCACCCGAAGCACTTCGGTGACCTCTACGTGAACATGGTCAAGGCGGGCGAGAGCTCGGGTAACCTCGACACGGTTTTGCAGCGCCTGACGGAGTTCCTCGAGGCTCAAATCGAGCTTCGGTCGAAAGTCATCGGCGCCATGGTCTACCCGATCATCATGCTCTTCGTGGGCGTGATCATCATGGCGCTGTTGTTCACCTTCGTGATTCCGAAGGTGACTCAGATCTTCGCTGACCAGGGTGCAGCGCTTCCGCTCATCACGCGGGTGCTCATCGGCATGTCGAGCCTGCTTGCGGATTGGTGGTTCATCATCATTCCGTTGGCCGTCGGGTCGGTGGTTGGGTTCTTCAGATGGAAGAAGACGCCCGACGGGAAGGACAAATGGGACCGGTTTGTTTTGAAGGTGCCATTTGCGGGGACGCTCGTGCGGATGATCGCGATCGCGCGATTCTCACGAACGCTTGGAACCCTGCTGTCGAGTGGCGTGCCGCTGCTCGACGCCATGAACATCGTGAAAGACATTCTGGGCAACAATCGCCTCATCGAGGTGATTGAAGATGCCCGAGTCAACATTCGAGAGGGTGAGTCTATCGCTCAGCCTCTGAAGAGATCGGGCGAGTTTCCACCGCTCGTGACGCACATGATCGCCATTGGTGAAAAGTCAGGGCAGCTCGAAGAGATGCTCGACAACGTGGCGATCTCGTACAACCAGCAAATTGACGTGCGGATTCAGGGTCTTACGACCGTTCTGGAGCCGCTGATGATTATCGTTATGGGGATTGGCGCGGCATTCATCGTGTTCGCGATCATGCTCCCCATTCTGCAGATGAACCAGTTCGTCGGCTGACGAACGACACACCTTGAAGAGGTGAATGATGCAAGACGTACAAAACAAGCAGCGAAAAGCAGAGTTGGGCCGAATTCTCGGCAACACGCGCGGTATGACGATCGTCGAGCTGATGATCGTTCTGACGATCATCGCGTCGATCATGGGCGTGGTCGGATTCTTCGCGTTCGGCGCGATCAATACCGCGGGCACGAAAGAGGCGCAGATCGAGATCAAGCAGCTCTCGAACATGGTGGAGACCTACTACCTCGCTTCGTCGCCTCGCTCGCTCCCGGGCAGCCTCGAAGACCTCGCAGAGGGCGCGAACAAGCTCACCGAAGAGGTCCCGAAAGACCCGTGGGGTGGCGACTACATCTACACCAAGAAGGGCAACCGCGACTTCACGATCCACTCGGCTGGCCCAGACGGCATCGAGGGGAACGAGGACGACGTCTACGAAGAAGGCTCGGGTAACGAAGAGTAATCCGCGTCGCGGATGGGGGGACCATCATGGAGAGCAACATGCAGCAAACCACCACAAGCAGACGACGCACCAACCGTTTTCGACGGTCGGAAGTCGGCATGACGATCGTCGAGCTGATGATCGTGCTGACGATCATCGCGTCGATCATGGGCATCGTCGGATTCTACGCCTTCGGAGCGACCGTTAGCGCAGGAGTCCAAGAGGCTCGGATTGAGATCAAGCAGCTCTCGAACATGGTGGAGACTCGGTATCTCGCTTCGTCGCCACGCTCGCTTCCGAGCAGCCTCGACGAATTGGCCGAGGGCGCAGACCGCCTGACCGAAGAGGTGCCGAAAGACCCATGGGGTAGTGACTATATCTACACCAAGAAGGGCAACCGCGACTTCTCGATTCATTCGGCTGGCCCAGACGGCATCGAAGGGAACGAGGACGACGTTTACGAAACCGGAGAAGGCGACGACGCCTGAACCTTTGTGCTGAGGGTCCAAGACTCATGACGATCGAGAACACAAATCACGTTGCAGCCCCCCACGCTTCGAAGCTGAAGCTCCGGGTGGACTGTGCGTGCGTGCTCGGTCGTGAACGCCGGATCGGATGCGAAGACGACGTCTTCGAGGAGGACCGTGATGGCTGAGAACCCCAGCTCCAGCGACAACTTCCGCAAGATCTTCGTCGCGGGTGTCTTCGCCGTGTTCTTCGCATACGGCGCGTTCGTACTCCTAGCGCCAGGACCGGCCGAGCTCGCCGTCGAACATGTGGTCACGGCGACGGCAGCGGTCGAACGGTACCGCGAAGAGAACGGCGAGCTGCCGAGCGATCTCGAAGTACTCGTGCGCAACGGGTACCTCATGACGAACAAGGACAATTTCGGGTTTGGCCTGATGTATCGCGAGTTTGGCGACCGGTTCGAGATCTACTCGGTCGGCCCAGACGGCGCTCCGGCCACGCCCGACGATGTCTACGCACGAGGGGAGGGCACCTGATGGCAGCCATCTCTCAGCTCGTGAACGACTTGCGCCAAGAAGCGCGGAACCGCTGGTACTACCTCGCGATCATCTTCGTCTGTGTCGGCGGAATGGCCGCCGCAGGCCTTGCGCTCGAGGTGGTGCGATGAACCAGCGCGGCATCACCATCGTCGAGCTCATGGTTGTCATGGGCATCGTCGCGTCGATCATCGGCGTTGGCGCGTACTCCGTCTCTGCCATCTCGGCAGCGGACCTGAAGAACGAATCGATGCGCGTCGCCGCGGTCATGCGCTACACCTACAGCAACGCTGCGCTCAACAACTCGCAGTACCGAATGGTGTTCGAGCTCGAGACCGGCCGCTACTACACCGAGGTCACCGACGGCGCCCTCGTCGAGACCAAGAACTCCGCTGAAGACGACGAAGAGTTCCTGACCGACGAAGCTCGCGAGCTCGGCCGCAAAGACGACGAGGCGAACGACCTCTTCGACGATGAAGAAGCCGATCCGTTCGGCCTCAATCGCAAAGTCAGCTACCAACGCGTGAACGACGTCGTCATCGAAAAGACCAAGCTGCGGTCCGGAGTCCGATTCGTCGAGATTCACACCACGCAGCGCGAAGAGCCGATCACCAATGGTTCCGCCGCAATGTCATTCTACCCGAGTGGCTTCCAGGACCAGGTGATGATCGTGCTCGAAGACGAATCTGGCGCACGCATTTCGCTCGTCAGCGAACCGATGACCGGCCGAGTGGTGATGTACACCGACTCGGACGAGCTCCCGGAGAACTTCGGGGAGGTCGAATATGATGAATAGCCCCCGAAATCAGGCTGGGTTCACGCTCATGGAGGTCATGATCGCCTTCGCCATTTTGGCGAGCGCGCTCGTCGTGCTCATGGGCACGATGGCGAACGCAGGTCAGCAGTCCGTGTTCGCGAGCGATCTCACCATCGCCAGCCAGCTCGCGCGATCCAAGATGATCGACCTCGAGTACGAGCTGATGGACGACGGGTTCTCCGAGATGAACCAGACCTTCCGCGGCGATTTCCGCGAAGAGGGTTATCCCGACATCACGTGGGAAGCTCGCGTGCTGCCGGTCGAGATTCCCGAGTCGGCCAAAGAAGAGTTCCTCGCACAGATCAACTCGCAGCTCTTCGGCGGACAGTCCGAAGGCGCGCTCCAGGGCAACGCGGCTTTCTCGGCGATGCTGCCGATGCTCATCGGTCAGCTTCCGGAGATGATCAATCAGATTGGAAAGAAGGTCCGCCGCGTCAATCTCGTCGTGGAGTTCCCGTACGGCGGCAGCACCTATCCGATCAAAGTGACGCAGTACGCGGTCGAAGAGCAGGAGTCTGGCTTCAACATCTTCGACGACGCAGCCCCTATCGATGGAGACAGCGGTGGTTGAACGACGCCAAATCTCTCAGCGGGGCTTCACGATCGTCGAGGTCATGATCTCGATCGCCGTCCTGGCTGCCCTGACCGCCGTCACGTGGGTGAGCATTTCCAACATGTTCCGTACGCGCGACGTCGTGGAACAGCGCTCCATGCGCCACCAACAGGTGCGCGTGACGATGGACCGCATGGCATCGGAACTGTCCGCGGCCTATATCGCCGGCCCGGAACTCGGTGGGAAAGACCTCCCCGGCGAAGAGTTTCAGCCGACCGGCTCGGAAGAAGAAGCGCCGATGCTCCAGCTCGAAGAACCAGTCGAGTTCGGCATGAAAGGGCGCGACGACCGCGTGAGCTTCACCACCATGTCGCATTCCCGCACGCAACCAGGCGAACGCGCGAGCTATCACGCCGAGATCGGCTACTTCGTCCGGTCCCGCAAGAACGAGAACGGCGAACTCGTCGACCAACTCGTACGCCGCGAGGACACCACGATGGACGACAATCTCGAGCGCGGAGGAGTCCTCTACACGATGCTCACCGAGGTCGAGCGCGTGGAATTCGAGTATTGGGACGCCGGACAGGTCAAAGTCGGAACGTTCGAAGAGATCGCCGAAGGCCGCTGGGTCGATGAGTGGGACACGTCCAAGAGCGAGTTCGCTGGTCGACTTCCGACGCGAATGCGAATCAAGCTGGTGCTCCCTCCGCCGCCGCTTTCCGACAACAACGAAGTTTTCACGACGCAGGTTGAACTGCCCACGACGGAGGTACTCGAATTTTGATTCGCTCCGTCGCACATATCACCAAGAGCCTCATCGATGCGCTCGACCAGCCCGCACGCAGCCCGCTGCGACCGGGCAAGCCGCGCGGTGTTGCGATCTTGATCTCGCTGATCACGATTACGCTGCTCTCCGCCGCGGTGGTCGAGTTCGCCTATTCGAATCGCGTCAACCTGGCCCTTGCCTCGAACGAGCGCGACAAGCTGAAGAGCTACTTCCTCGCCAAGTCGGCGGTGAACCTGTCTCGCCTTCTCCTGTCGTTCCAGTTCGCGCTCCAGGACGAATCGCGACAGACCGAGGACGACATGGGCCGCCTGATTGGCCGCGCCATGCGCCGCTCGAACTTCCAGATGTATCAGTACATCGACCTGCTCATGGGGCCGTTCAACTCGGGTAAGATCGAGTCACCCATCGGCGGCATCAACCTTCGCGATACGGGCGTCGAAGGCTTCGGCGACTTCACCGGTGAGATGGAAGTTCGCGTAGTTCCCGAGGACGGTCGCCTGAATCTGAACGCGTTCGCGAAGCAGACCCTGGACGAAGCCGAGCTTCGGTCGTTCTGCGCGATGGTGCTCGACGCTCAGTACGACCCGATCTTCGAACAGGAAGACCCAGCGACTGGCGAAATGCTCGACCGTGCATTGGTCCTGCAGCGAATCATCGACCACATCGACCCCGACGAAGAGGCCACGCTGCTCGGCGACGATTGCACCGTCAAAGGCAAGAGCGGCGACGAAGCTCGCCCTTATCGATCGCTCGAAGAAGACGATGGCCGCGAGATCGAGCCGCGGAACGCCAAGCTGACGCACGTCGCGGAGCTCTACCAGGTTCCAGGAGTTACCGATGCCTTCATGCAGGCGTTCGAACGGCAGTTCACGGTCTATCCGGTAGGCAAGCCGAACATCAACGTCGCCCAGGCGCCGGTTTTCTATTCGGTCCTTTGCCAGCACGTGATGATCGAAGGGCAGCGCGCCAACTCGCCTCTCGACCTCTGCACGTCATCGCCGGCCATCGGAGCGCAGGTCTTCTACTTCGCGCTCGCGCTCGATGGCGTACGTGCGTTCTTCGAATCCCCGCTGTCGGTGCTTCTGGCGTACGTCGGCAGCACCGAATCGAAACTCCTCCCGTCGGCGAAGAAAGGCCAGCCAGTGGGCTTCCTCTCGGTGAGCCAGCTTCCGTCGTACATCGAGGATTTCCGCAACAATCCGCAGCTGATGGCGCAGTTCATTCAATACTCGCCGCTCTACTCGCAGATCTCCGTGACCAACCCGCAGTTCGCCCTCGATCCGCTCGCTCCGCAGTTCCCGCCCTGGACGATTACGTTCAACCGGTCGGGATTGATGCGGTCGGTTTCGACGACGACCCCCAAGATTTATCGCATCTACGCGACTGGCCGCTACGGCTCGACGGAGACGACGGTGGAGACCATCGTCGACTTCGGAAAGACCGTCCGACGCATCCCGAGCGAGTCCGCGCTCGAGGCGCAAGAGTCGGATCCAGAAGCGCTCAAGCAGCTCAAAGAACAACGAAAAGCCACGCTAGAGGCGATGCCGAAAGGGCGATACCTCTACTGGCGAGAGGAATGATTCATGGCTGATACCATCCTGGGCATCGACATCGGCACGTGGTCGATCAAGACCGTCGAGATCGACCCGCGCGACGGCTCGATCGTCGCGTTCGAAGAGGTGCGCCTGCCTTTGCCGGCAGACGAACCCGTCGAGACCGCAGCTGCGCCCGTCGCTCCGCCCGCACCGGATGCCGGTGCGACCGGCGGTCCGCCGCCCGTTCCGCACGGAGGCGACGAGTTCGAAGACGAACCGACACAGGTCCGCGAAGCGCCTGCGGCACCAGAAAATGCTGATGAGCCCGTCGAGGAAGTCGAACCTGTTGCCCAAGAGCCCGAGTTCGACGAACCCTGGCGTATTGCCGTCGAAGGTTTGCCGAACCTGGAATCGGCTCGAACGGCGGAGCGTCTGGTCGCCGCCATGCCCGACGGTGCGACGACCACGCTTCGAGTACGCGTGCCGTTCGAGGAACCGTCGAAGGTCAAAAATATCCTGCCTCACCTACTCGACGACCGGCTCCCGATGCCGCTCTCGAGCGTGATCTGGGCGTTTCGCGTGATGCCGGCGATCGACCTCGAGGCGGATGACGAGACTCCGTTCGAAGCCCTCGTCGTCGTTTGCCCCCGGGTTGAACTGGGGGCACAGCTCGCCGCTCTCGCGGAACACAGGCTCGACCCGTCGCAGCTACTCGTCGCCGAGCTCGGTCTGGCCGCGCTCGCCGAATCGGTATGGCGCGAGGGCGACGGCACGTTTGCGATGCTCGATATCGGCCACGAGACGACAAATCTGATCGTGCTTCACAACGGCGAGATTGCCGCTGCTCGTTCGATCAAGACCGCGGGTCGCAAGCTCACCGACAGCATCGCGAAGGCGTTCAACGTCGACGTCACCGAGGCGGAGCGGCTCAAGCACGAGTACGCATCGATCCTCGACGGCGAGGCGCCGAACCAGCAGATGGCCGAGCTGAGCCGGGCGATTACGGACGGTCTTCGACCGGTGGTTCGCGATGTTCGGCGAACGCTGCAGAGCACCTACGCGCGTGACCGGATCGAGGTTTCCGCTGTCTACATCACGGGCGGCACCAGCACGATTCCGGGGCTCGAACGACATCTGTCGAACCAGCTGGGCGTCGAAGTGTCTCGCGTGAGTCCGGAAGGCATCGCTTCCGCCGGCAACGCCATTCCACGAGCAGGAATGCCGTGGGCCCTCGCCCGAATCGGGGCCGACGAACAGCTCCGCAACCGTGCGCTCAACCTGCGGCGGGAGGAGTTCTCCTACCGCGGTCGCTCCTCGTACATCCGCGCTCAGTTCCTCAAATTTGGCGCGGTCGCGGCGATGATGCTGCTCCTCATCGTGGTGCTCCTCTTCGCGCAGAAGGCGTCCCAAGAGGCACAGCGCGACGCCATGCGCGCCGCACTCCGAACTCAGACCAAGGAATTGTTCGGCGAGCCGGTGACCAAAGAGAAGGATATCAAGCTGCGGCTCGAAGGGGAGGGCACCGGAGCAGGTTCGCTCGTACCCGCGCGCAGCGCCTACGAACTGACCTACGAAGTGGTCACTCGAATCTCCGGAGATCTCGACCTCGAGCTCACCCGCCTCGAAGTCGACGTCGACCGCAATCTCATCCAGATTCGCGGCGATACCACCGATGCGCAGGCGGTCGACCGACTCGTGACCGACCTCGAAAAACTCGAATGCCTCAAGGAGATCAAGAAGGACAAGCTCACCGTCAAAGGCGAGCGCGCCGACTTCGAACTCCAGATCAATTCCGGCTGCTCCTGAGGACGAACGATGGCACTCAGCTTTCTTGAAAATCGAACCGACTCTGAAAAGCGTCTCCTCGCCGTCGCTGCGATCATCCTCCCCACCTTGTTCCTTGGGGCCGGCGTCTACATGTACTCTCAATCGATCGGCGAGATCGAAGAAGAGACGCAGCGCTACAAGGGGAGCCTCGACCTCCTGGCGACCGCCGCGCCGGTCTACCTCGAGCAGCAGAAGAACGCTCAGCAGGCCACGTCGCACAAGAAGCTCGACGACGAGACGCTCGCCAAGAACGACATCAAGCTGACGTCGTTCGTCGCCGCGCATGCCTCCAAAGCAGAGATCACCGTTTCGTCCTACGACGAAGACGAACTCCCCTTCGGCTCGTCGAACGATGCCGAAGCCGGCGACCCAATCATCATCGAGCAGCAGCTGCGCGTCGAAATTCGTGAAGCGAGCATGGCCAACCTGGTCAAGCTCATGGACTTCATCGAGAAAGACACGAAACCGGTCTTCATCAAGCGTCTCGATATCCGAAAGCGAGGTCGCGAACCTGGTGACGTACGCGCGATTCTCACGGTCTCGACCTTCGTTCAGCGCGAGAAATCCTCATGATTGCGATTCTCGAGAAACGATACGTTCGCTACCCGATCTACGTAGCGTTCTTCTTCCTCGTCTTCATCGTTTCGCTCGTCATTGCGTTTCCGGACGACGAAGTGAAGGACATCCTCACCGTGCAGATCGAGAAGCAGCTCGACCACAAGTACAAGGTGACGATCGAGGACCTCGACTTGTGGTGGCTCACCGGCATTCAGCTGGAGAACGTTCGCATCGAAGAGCGAAAGTCGGGCGAAGAACCCGCCGAGGAGACCGAAGGCGGGCCGGAGCTGATTCCGATGGAGTTCACGCTTCCGGAGGTATCCGCACGTCTGTCGCTGCTCCGCTCGATCCTCGGCCCAACGGTCGAGTTTTCGATCGATGTGGGCGGCGGAGAGATCGACGGAATCTTCCGCAACGGGTCCGACGCGAACGAACTGCAGATGGAGTTCGACGAGCTCGACCTGCGCAAGACGCAGGCGATCGCCGCCTTCCTTGGTGTGCCATTCTTCGGGGACCTTTCGGGTGAGATTGACCTGGAGCTCGATCCGAAGCGCAACGTCCCGACCGCCGGCACGATCACGCTGGACGGCGAGAAGCTCACGTTCGGACCGGCGACCGTGAAGACCGACAAGTTGCCCTCCATGGCGTTCCTCGAGGTCCCTCAGACCAACCTCGGAAACCTCGACATCGACATGGTCGTCGATGACTCGAACCCCAAGCGGCCCGTCATGAAGATCGAGAAGTTCGAGATGAACGGACGCGACATGCGAGGCGACGTCTGGGGCGACATTCGCGTGGGCGCTGGGTCCGGAAACACCATTCTCGACCTCAAAATGCGTATGCAGTTCGATGAGACATTTGTGAAGAAGAACAGCCTTGCGCCGCTTCTTAATGTGTCCGAAGTTCGCAAAGGTAAAAACAAAGAGTGGTATGGGTTTCAGATCAGCGGTCGAACCGCTAATGTGCAGTTCCGAGGACGACCCGCTTCAGCGGCCGGTCCTTCTGCAGAACCCGCAGCCAAGCCCGAACCAGAAGCGGGCGGCAAAGATGAGTAAGGACGCGACGTGAACGATACGCAACGGATCTCCGCCGAAGAACTTCAGCAGCTTCAGAAGATGCTCGAAGAGGGTGGGGGCCCTGAACTCAATGTCCCGGTCACTCCTCAAATTCTCGCTCGACTCGACGCAGTCCTCATTCAGCTCCAAGCAGCTGAAGACTCCCGCATGTCCTTCCAGGAAGCCGTGCAGCGCGTGTTCATGAAAGGTCTCGAAGTCATCGAGTCCGAGCTCTGAACTAGCCGAACGTCCACCGCCCCATCGAATCCGATCGAATCGCAAACGGGGCCACTTCACCGATGTTTCGAGCTCCTGTTTGGAGCATGAGCAGGCGGTCGACCCCCAGGGCGACCCCCGCCGAAGGCGGCATGCCGTCGCGAAGTCCCTCGAGAAATGCATCCGGCAGCGGCAGTCGCGGAAGGCGACTTGCGACGCGCTCTTGGTCGTCTGATTCGAATCTCTCTCGCTGCTCGGTGTGGTCCGTGAGCTCGCCAAATCCATTCGCCAGTTCCAATCCCCCGACATAGAGCTCGAAGCGCTCGCTCTGGCGCGGATCCTCGGGATCGCGTCTGGCCAACACCGCCACCGGGGTGGGCCAGTGCGTCACGAAGATAGCTCGTTTGGCGGCGAGAAATGGATCGAGCACGACCACCTGAAGTTCTGCGAACAAGTCGCTCCAGGACGTCGCGGCCGACGGGTCGAACAAGCGTTTTCGCGCGATGGCTTCGCGCAGCTCCTCGACCTCCAGACATTCCAAGATGTCGAAGCCGCACGCCTCGTCGACGACCTGTTGCATGGTCACGCGTGGAATCTCCCGGTCGAGCTTCACGTCGACCGGTCCACTTGTTCCGTAGGCCGTGAAGCGTTCAGGCAGAACTTCGCGCACCAGTTCTTCGGTGTCGTCGATGATCGCATCGACATCTTCCCACGCGCGATACCACTCCAAGAGCGTGAACTCCGGGTTGTGATGTGCCGTCACCTCTCCGTTTCTCCACACTTTCGAGAGCTGATAAATACGTTCCATCCCGGCACAGAGCAGGCGTTTCATGGCGAACTCGGGAGACGTGTGCAGGTAGGCTTGAGTGTGCGTCGGGGCGCCTGGATACGCGCGTAGTTCGACCGAAACGGGATCCAGATGCACATCGGTCCCCGGCGACGGGACGAGCGCCTGGGTTTCGACCTCGAGAAACGATCGTCCTTCGAAGAAGGCTCGAATCGAACGGTTCAGGGCGGCCCTTGCCATCGCCGACTCGCCGGGCTTGAGATCTCCTCGCGATGCGAACCGGGGCGGGCGTCCATCGCTCACCTCTTTGGCGGCGACGAGCGACAGCACTTCGCCGTCAAAGTCGCCGACAACGCGCATCAGCGCACCTGGGGTCCAAGCTCCTTCGAACTCGACGACGACCGAGGCGTGCGCGTTGGCGAGCCGGGTGGAGTCATCGACGAGTTCCGCGCGTCCCGCGGTACGGACGCGGCCGGGCGAAATCAGGTGGAGCGGAGTGTGCTGGTCGTTCGCTGACATCTCGAATCGCGATGTGGTGTGGTTTGCGGGGCCGACTAGGGATGATACAAACGAGCCGTAATCAGACAAAGGCTGCGCTTACCATGCGCACTTGGAGGCTTCATGCAACGCAAGATGGTCCGAGGTTGTTTACCTGTCGTCTTGATTCTGCTCACGTTCGCGATGGGATGCGGCGACGAGCAGTTTTCCGACGCGCAGATCACGTCGCTCACGCTCAGTCGTACCACCTTCACTACCTCCGAAACGGGGATGACGGACGAGTTCATCACGGCGACGGTGACCTTCGAAGGGTTCTTCGACGAAGTGGATCCGGAGCGCTCGGAGATCTTTCTCCAAGACTTCGACCGCGCGGCGGTGCCGCAGTCGGCGACGGTGAGCGGCAACACGCTTACCCTCACCGACATCGCGACATCGTGGCTCAGTGTCTCGCCCGGAACGCACAGCATCGGTGCGACGGTCGCGACCCCAACTGAGTCGGTGACGCAGCTCAATCTGGCGACCGTCACGATCACGGAGTAGCGGTGGCCAAGGGCGTCGACACGCAGCGAGGGCGAACCGCGGGCATCGTGGGAGCGCTCAAAGATCTGACGGAAGGAATCAACGTTCTCTTTCGCCAGCATCTGGAATTGCTGCGCCTCGAGGTCAAAGAGGATGCACGCATCCTTGGCGGGCACATCGCGATTCTCATCGCCTTCGGCACGATTGCGTTGATCGGCTACGGCCTGCTCAACCTCGCCGCCATCCTGTTCGCCGGATGGGGATTTGGCGTGCACGGTATGGCAATCGCGGCCCTGTTGCTGGCGCTCCTCAACCTCGGTTTTGGTCTGAACGCCATGCGCCGAACGATGGAGCGCCTCAAGTCTGACGGTCTTGCGCTCGACCGCACGACACAAACTATCGAGAGAGATATCGAATGGGTGAAGGAGATTCGGGACAACTGACGCGGACAGGCAGCGCCAACCTGAAGCTCGTGGGCGACCCCGGCGACGAAGCCCGTCGAATCCAAGATTCGATCGACTCGGCGAGGGCGCAGATCGCGCGCAGCCTCGAAACGATTCAGGACGAAGTCGAGGAGACCCTCGACTGGAAAGGGTGGGTCGCCGACAACCCATGGAAAGCCGTCGGCGTCGCCGCTGCGATCGGATTCTACGTGGGTCTTCGCTGAGCGTATGCTTGACCCTACACACGATTGATCACAGGTTCATCGAAAGAGACCAACAACAAGGAAAGACGATGGAGCAGAAGATCGAAGCCGAGAGCGGTGCGAGTCTGAAGGACGATCTCACCGCACGAGCGCACGAACTCGAGCATCAGGTCGAGCACGCGCGGGAGGTCCTCTACGACGCGAACCGCCGCGCCGTAGTGTTCATTCGCGAGAACCCTGGGCTGGCGATCGTCGGCGCATTCGGTGTTGGTTACGTCGTCGGCAAACTCGCCGCCCGCCGCTGGTTCACCTAGGAGGAACAACGATGGACGACTCGAACCAAATGCCGATGGCAGACCGCGGACTCGATAACGATCTGGAGGGGATCATTGCCGAGGTGCGCGACAAGCGCATTGTTCAGCGGTACTATGAGCAAAACCCTTACGTTGTTCTCGCTGCGGCGGCCGGAGTTGGCTACGTAGCGGCCGGTGGGCTGTTCTCGCCCTTCACCCGACGCCTGGTGCGTGTGGGAATGAAGGCGCTGTTTGTGCCGATCGCTGCAACTCAACTCAAAGCCCTCACGGGCGGGGACGGAACGTGAATATCGACCAGGAGAAACTGATGGACATTAAGAACTTGCTAGAGAACGCGCAGCGTTCCGTGTCGAGCCGATATGACCAGTCGGTCGACGCGCTACTCGATCGGATGGGTCTGGAGCAGAAGCGCTCTACGATGGAAGTCGTATTGCCCGCGCTCGGGATCTTCGGTGCCGGCCTCGCCTGCGGAGCCGCACTCGGACTTTTGTTCGCACCCAAGCGTGGTGATGAGCTGCGAGGAGACATTCGCCATCGCATCGGCGATCTGAGCGATCGCAGCCTCGAGCAGTACCAGACGATGCGCGATCGAGGAGAGGAACTCCTCGAAACCGCTCGCGAAAAGCTTCCGGCACGCGCCAATGGTGCGCCCGCTGAGAGCCCCGAGGCCTAAGGTCTCTACGACTCGAGCAGCCTTTGTTCGAGTCCTTGAGTCTGCTTTTTGGAGAAGTCAGCGGGCACTGCGTACAGCACGTGCTCGCTGGTTTCGTCCGGCAGATACAAGACCCCGATCGGGTCCCCCGGAGTCAACATTCGGTAGGCTTTGTCTCGCGTCGAGATGCAGCCGTGCTCAAACCGGTCGCCCACGCGATATCGGTACGTGAGATTCGTTGCGTGATCGGCAGACGTCGAGAGGAAGCGCCCAGTTACCTCGCCCAGCGTGTAGGTGCCGCGCCGAAAGACGCCAATCTCGGTCCGAGCTTTATTGCTCACGGAAACCGCCATCCCTGCCGCAGCGAAGAACGCGAAGAATCCCAGGATGGACCACAGCGCATTGCCCATGACGATCGCGCTGATCGGAAACACCAAAACGACCAGAACGAACGTGACCGCCAGGATAACCACCATCAGGTGGCTCATGCCGTGGTATGCGTCCCGCAGGTAGAAACCCGGGAAATTCCGCGGTGCCGGCCGAATCTCGTACGGAATCGGAAGGTTCCCTGTGACTGCCTCTTTCGGGACCATGAGGAAGCCCTTGTCGAGGTCCTCCAGCACTTCTGTGGCGCTCTTGTAGCGCTTCGAGACCTCGGGTTCGGTCATCTTCAAGAGGATCGTCTCGAAGCCCATTGTCACGGGAAGATCGTTGGGCAACTTGAACGAGTGTACGCCTTCGAACAGCTCACCCGGCGGCGTGCCGGTGAGGAGCTGCACGCAGCTGGCTCCGATCGCGAAGATGTCGGTGGAGGGGCCGCTCGCGCCAGCGTACTGCTCGGGAGGCATGTAGCCGAAGGTTCCAACGATTGTGGAGCCGATGCCGTCGAACGTGATCGCCTCGCGAACCGCGCCGAAGTCGATGATCACGATCCGACCGTCGCTCGTCCGCATGAGGTTGGCGGGCTTGATGTCGCGGTGAATGACCGAGGGGTTGCGCGTGTGCAGATAGAGCAGAATGTCGAGCGTCTGGCGCAAGATGTCGCGCACTTCCTGCTCGTCGAAAAGGTGCCCTTCGTCGAGGAGGTCTTGCAGCGACGAACCTTCAACGAACTCTTGGACGAGAAAGAGCCGCGCCGGTTCCGACGGGTCTTCCGGTTCAATCACGAAGTCTTCGTAGTACGAGGGGATTCCGGCGTGCTGCAGGCCTTGGAGCGTTCGACACTCCCGATGGAAGAGGTCGAAGTCTTTCCAGCGCTTCATCCGGCTCGGAAGGAGCTCTTTGATCGCGACTTTTCGCTCCGGATTGTCGACCGCGTGGGCCAGCATCGTGCGGCCGAGCGCTCCCTCTCCGAGTTCTCGGACGACCTTCCATCGCCCTTCGAGAACTTCCCCTTCGATCCCTTCTCGTTCTTTACTCATGCGCGCTATTGTGTCGGTAGCACGCGCCTTGCGCAACGGAACTCACGTGTCGGTTCACACGCTGGAAATTCGCATCGACCGTCGATGGGACGGCGCCTCGGAGGTCGCGGACGAACTCCGTTCGATCGTGGCGACGATTCAGGGGCTCGATGTAGAGTGGGTCGACGTATCGGAGTTCGAGAACGCTCCCGACGCCGCCCGATTTCGCGACTTTGCGACGTTCGCTCGGCTTCGGCACACGGACGCGCCGGTGCTCGAATGGGTCACGGAAGAGCTCGTCGAGACCTTCGGATGGCGCATCGATGTTGCACCCCTGGAGTAGGCCGATGAAAGACCAGATCGAGAGCTATGCTTCCCGCGACAACGAAGTCGTGGAATTGCTGAAGACTGGAGCTGTCGTTCGTTCGAACGCCCCCGTGCGAGTCGACCACGCGGTGCGATTCTCGCTCGGCGAGGACTCTGCGTGGGGGCGAGTGACGCGAACGCTCGGGCAGGGGCGATTCGAAGTACAACTCTTCGAACAAGTCGACTGGCTCGAGGATGAGCCTCAGCTCGAGATTTTCGAGGAACCGCCGTCCCTGATCTTACCGTGGGACGTTGGACCTATTGAGTCCGCCGACCTCAAGCTGGCTGCACCCAAAGATGGTCCGCCATGGCCGCCGCGGCCGGTCGCAATGATGGAACTCAGCGGCGCGCGGACAGTACTCCCGACCGGTCTGGAATCCATCGACGTTCTTGCGCCGCTCGTGCAGGGCGGATTCAACCTCGTCATCGACGCCAACCGAGACCGCGCTGCGTTCGACGCGTTGGTCGCGGCGACCGGCAAGACCGTGGACATCGATGTTCGGGTCGACGCGGAGCAAACTGCGACTGACGTTCGCCGCAGGCTGCATGCGGGTGGCAACGTCGACGAATACGAAAAGGTGATGGCCGCCGCGCTCGCCTGGATCGCCGATGCGCGCCACGACGGTCGCTCCGAGATTTTTGCAGTGATGGAGCTGCCAGTCGTCGTCGCGGAGTTTAGCGCCGACGCGGCACCGACGGGCCTCGGCTCGGCTTCGAAGATCGCCGACGCAGTTGCCTCGACCAAGCAGTGCGACGTCACTTGCGTCATGCGCTTGCCTGCGGCCACGGGTCCCGACGGATTCGCCGACATCGTCGAATCGCTCGCGCTCGGCGAAGTCGACGCCCAAATCTTCCTCGACGGCAAAGGAAGGTTTGAGCCAGACCGTTCGTCTTCTTCAGCCCCCATCGACGCCGAATCTCAGCGACTGCGAACTGCGGCTCTTGCGAATCTTCACCGCGCAGCTCGCGCCGCGGACCGGCTGAGCCTCTGGGGCGAGGACGATCTGGAAGAGGAGGAACGCGAGGCGCTCGAAGCTAGCGATGCCATGCGCGTTACGCTGGTGTCTGACTGAGTCGCCCCGGCGGAACCTCGTAACAGCATTGCAGAATGAGCGCGCGCGGTGGCAGAGTGTCCGCGTTGGCCCAACCTTGCACGGGAAACCACGGTGTCCGGAACCAATCGGGACGGAGAACGACGCGCGTCGATCCTGCGCTTGACGCTCGATGGACTCGAAGCCGATCTCGACGATCTTCGGGACGAGCTCCTACGAGATCTCGAGTCGTACGAATCCCGTCTGCGCGAAGCGAGTGAGTCGCTCCCGGAGTGGCTCGCGGTCGACCCCGCCGCGATCCGCGCACTGTTCCAGCTTCCGTCCGACGGCGACCGGCCCGCAGGAATTCTCGGTCCGCGAACCGTCGCCATGGCCGCCGCGTCCGTCGAACAGTTCATCGACGACTGGTTTGCCGAGCCCGCAGACGACCTCGATCATGAAGGTGTTGCAAGGTACGACGAATCGCTTCGCTCGGCCCTCGCACACATCGACGCGCACGAAACCTTTGCGCGCCACACCTCCCGGGATGCACAAGAGACCCTCGGTGAATGGCTCGACGGCATTCTTCTCGAACTCGAAGACACTCGGGAACGCGACGAAGCAGCTTTGAAGCAACTCATCGCAGAAGGCGCCGTTGGCAAAGGGCGAGACGCCCGCGCAGAGATCGCTGGCCTCTGGGAAGATCAACGAAATCGCGCTGCCGATGTTCGCAAGCAGTGGGCCCAGATCGAGGAGCTCACGTTCTCGGGCCTCGAATCCACGATGGACGGGCTCTCAGAACTGCGCCAGATGCTCGAACGCGCAGACGAGGGCATGCGTGGGGCCTACCCAGGGCTGGCGACTCCGTCGGATGCCGAAGATGTCGCCGATGACCCCGAGGTCGACGAACCCGGCGGGGGCACGCTCGCCGGTCTACAGCACGACTCCGAGGCTGATGCCGCGGAGACCGACCGCCGAGAAACCGTTGAGCTCGATCGTGAGCCGGTCGACCAAGCCTCGAACACATTTCTTCGCGTCGCGCCTTCGGAGGTTTCGGAGGTATCCGAGGTTTCCGAGGCAGATGAAGACGCCGACGAAGAGCCGGACGAAGTCCCCGTGGACGAGTCCGACGAGGAACCGAGCGACGAGGCAGCAGTCGACGAGCTCGAGACGGCGGAGATGGAGCGCGAGCCAGAGCACGACATCGACGATGTAGGCGACACACTGATCGATGATGTGGGCGAGACCGTTCCTGTGGACATGACGGAGGACGACGCCGAGGTAGATGAGTCGCACGATGAACCGGTCGAATCCGGGTCTAGCGATGATTCGCCTGCGGACGAAGATCCAGACGCGGTCGCCGAGCCGAGCCCTCACGAGACCGAGACGGTCGAGATGGAACGGGAATCCGAGCTTGAGGCCGACCCCGACGAAGACCCATCGGAGTCCGAAACACAGGACGCGGTCGAAGACTCCGACACCGATTCGGAGCCTGAAGACGAAGATGAGCCCCTTTCGCCTAGGATGGAATCGGCACGACCCGAAAGCGATGCGGTTGAGCCGGTCGTCGCGGAAGGATTCCGCATTGTCGAAAGATGGGTCCGCGTTCCCGGATGGGAGACACTCCTCGTGCTCGCTCCTCCCATCGTGTCGCTCGCCGCGCTCGTCTACATGATGTCACAGGCACGATCCGGCGTGGGCACCGACCCCATCCGCGATACCCCGTGGGGCATCTTGCTCTTCGTCGGCGCAGCAATCTGGCTGCTCCTCGTTCCGGCAGTTGCCCGCTGGAGGTTCCGGGTCGATGGTCTACGCGCTCGAATCGTGCGGAATGCAGACGTCGTCGAAGATGCCGAAGTGTGCGTCGATGGCCGCGAGATTCGCATCGGCAGGACGAATCTCGACCTGTCGGAATGGCAGTGGCAGACCCACCGATGGGAATCGACTCCAGACGGTACGTTCGGCTGGGCCGCTCGGGTCCATCTCGATGACCGCGAAGTCGTCCTCGTCGCTGCCGAACGCAACTTCACCGAGTGGGACAGGTCCAATCTCGAGATCATCGAGATTCCGTCCGATGTTTGGCAGGTCGAACCGCGTGTCATCCGGGCTGTAGAAGCCCTCGATCAGTCGAAGTGAACCGCGGCCAGTAGCACCATCATATTGCACATCGCGTGATACACGACCGGTGCTGTGATGGAGTCCGTCTTGCGTCGCAATGCACCGAACAATAGGGACGGGAAGAACACCGCGAAGCGGTTGGCCAACAGCACTCCGCCAACCGGAATCAACAGGTGACCAATCCCAAACAGAAAGCTCGTCACCACGACCTCGGAGTTGATCCCGAGGAACGACCAACCCGTTCCGCCGCCCTCTTCCTCTCGCCTCTTCTCGAAGGCCTCGCCCAGGCGAGTCTGCAAGTAGCCGCGATAAAAGTACTCTTCCGGCAGGGCGATGAGGAGGATCTGCGTGGCCAGCCACAACACCAACCACCAGTAGTCCCGGTCGAAATCGAGCCGCGATTCGTCAGCGAGCTCCGCACTAGGTCCGGTGTAGAGCGGCCAAGTTTCGCGACCTTCTACGACCGGGGAGACTTCGATCTCGACCCCGCTCACCGACTCGAACGTCGCTTCGCCTCGGCCCCGGCTGGACGCGAGCGCGAGCCGCCACAGTGTCCCCTCATCATTCTTCGGCGTCAGGACGACTCCGCGCACCGTCGGCTTGGTCGGCTCCGAAGTTCGAACGAGCACCACGTTGGGCGCCACATCGTCGTTGCGGACGCCGATGTGAAGCTCGTGGTCCTCGGCCCAGACCCAGACCCCATGCTTGTCATTGCCCCAGCTGTCGGGCTCCCCCTGCATCTCGACCGAAAACTGCCGGTAGCGGTCGATGTCGAACGCGTACGAACGCTCGCGAATCTGAACTTCCCAGACCCAATACCCTGCCATGAAAAGAGGGATCGTCACGGCCGTGGCGAGCAGTCCCAGTGCGATGTTTCGCACTGGTCGTATCATGCTCATGCCGTAGTCTTCCGGCGCCAGATCTCGGCGCTCCATGACCTTTTGCGGCACGATGAAGAAAGTGAGGGCGACGAGCGCGTAGAGCAGTTCGGCGACGAGGCCGATCCAGATCGAAAGGATTGCGAACGCGAGTACGACCACGAACGCAATGCCGAACGAGCCAAACGACTCGACGAAGAGGTCTCGAGACGTGCTCCGCCGCGGCTCTTCGGTCATGGGGTGTGCTCGATTCCGCCGGTCACACGCTGAATGGCGCGAATACTCTTGAACAACAGGTGAGAGCCTGACGCGCGCACTTCTAGCACGCCGGTCGGAAGCTCCGCCCGCCACGCACGCGCGCCCGTTCGTGGGTTGAGCGAGATCGCGGCATTCGGCAGATCCGGACGACGATGAAGGACAATCAGCTGCGAGCCCCACATCGCCACAGACGGCCGGTCGTCGCCGATCTCCCAGTGCCACAAAAGCTCGCCCGACTCCGTGTCGAACCCGACAATCTCCTGGTCGATCAGGACCACCAGCAGCTTGTGCTCAGGAAAGACCTCGCTGAACGACGAGATTGGTTTGGTCTGGAGCTCGAGCATCCAGCGAGTCTGGCCGGATTCGAACTCGATGGCGCTCAGCGTCGGTGGAGTTGCGCGCGATGGGCTGAAGAAGAGCGAGTCGCCGTCGGTTCCGTACAGTGCCGCACGACCGCCGGTCTCCGGCAGTTTGGTGTACGCCATCTCGACGCCTGTGAACGGGTAGCGCTTCGTCACGGCCGTCAGATCTGCGACCCACAGGCCGCCATCGCCCGACTGTGGCGCCATTCCTGCCCAGAACGGCATCCACCCCTTCCAAATCGGCTCGCCCGTCTCGTCGTCGATGCAGTGCGTCTGTGTTCCGCCTTCCCACAACGTCCCAGCACATGTCATCGAATCCAGACGAGTGATGAAGGAGTGCCGGAAGTTCGCGACGAAGTTTCGCCCTTGCTCGGAGCGATCGATGATGTGCGACCAAGCGTGCTTGCCGCCGGCGTACTTCACCAACTTGAGATCGCGAGTCGTGGTCGCCGGGTCGATCGGCAGGGGGTAGGCCACATACTCCGCCTGCTCCGTGCGAACGTGGGCTTCGGCGTCGCACCCCCACAACACGCGGTCTGCGCGTTCTTTCGACTCGAAGGGCCACTCGGCCACGACCGAGCCAGTTGGCTCGAAGAACTCCAAGCAGGTCATGTAGCGCTGCGGAGCGTCGAGCTCGAGCTCCACCACCTTCACTTCGCCCGACAGGATCGCTTCGCCATCGGGAATGCGCACCTGCTTGGGCGTGACCGTCGTGGGGACGTACTCGTTTGGCTTGGGCTCGTCGCCGTCGCCGTCTTGGCAGCCTACAAAGCACAGCGATGCCACCACAGCGGCTGCCCATGCGCGATGTCGAATGCCTTTCATCATTCTTCTGACCATGCGTAGTTGCTCGTCTCAGGTTGCTCGAGCAAGGCCCGATAGAGCGGGCTCTTCTCGAGGCACGCCTTCGAGCCGAAGAGTAGCACCTTCAGCCGCGCGCGCGTCAGCGTGACGTTCAACCTTCGAGCGTCGGCCAGGAAATCCCCGGGCCGCTCCGTTTTCACGAGGCTGACCACGATCACGTCGCGCTCACTACCCTGATACCGTTCGACGGTATCCACGTCTACTTCTGCCGCGGCCGCGTCGAGCTTTGCGTCGAGCAATCGGCGTATCAATCGAACCTGAGCGCGGTAGGGCGAGACAACACCCACCGAAGTGCCGGGGGCCCGCGCGAGCAGTGCCTCGACCGTCGCAACGAGCGCCTCGGCTTCGGCCATGTTCACCCGCCCCGTGTCCTTTCCGTCGACGTCGACAAACCCAACCGGACTTCCGCCGAACAGCTCGTCGAAACGGTCCCCGCGCGCCTCCCAGACAAGGCCACGTTCCGCCACGCTCGAATGAGCCGTGAGTCGGCCGTCGTAGAACATGGCATTGGAGAACGCCATGATCGCGCGATTCATCCGGTACTGTTCGGTGAGCAATACCGGCTGGACGCCGCACGCGACGAGCCGCTCGAACAACGATCGGTCCAGCCCACCCAGATGCATCGGGTCGTCGTGTTTCTGTGGCGGCTCTTCAACCGACTTGGTCGCCGCCGCCGAAAACAAGTCCAACTGCGGCAGAGTGGACTCAACGATCGTCGCAGGCGAGGGGGCACGAACACCCTCGACCATCACGCTATGCGCCGCCTCACCTTTGACGATTGGGGGCAATTGCCTGTGGTCGCCGACGAGGACGATACGTTTCGCCATCGCGATTGCGGCGAGCACCATCGGCTCGGGAATCTGAGTCGCCTCGTCCACGATGACCACGTCAAACGGCTCGGAACCCCAGCGCTGGCGCAAGATGTCAAACGTCGAGTGGCTCACCGCACGATAGGTCGTCGCGCCCACCACCGGCGCCGTGTCGATCGCCTTTCGCAACTCCGTGAGATCGTCGAGCTCCGCCTCGAGCCGGTCGGTGAAGTGGTCTGCTGGCGAGGCGCCCGCATCACGCAGCGCCATCGCGAGTCCGGCGGAACGATTCGCCTCGCCAACACGAAGGATACGCGTCTCACCCACCTCGACGAGCCTCTCGAGCATGGTGTCGACCGCAGTATTGGTCTGCGCGACCAAGAGCACGCGTTCACCTCGCTCGACCAACGCTTTCGTCACATGCGCGATGACCGTGGTCTTGCCCGTTCCGGGCGGACCTTGCACCAGCGTGGTCGTCGCGCCACTCGTGGCGGCCGCGAAGGCGGCTGCCTGCGAATCGTTGAGCTCCGCCGGGCAACTCGCAGACGGCGACGCTGGCTGAGAGTTCTCCGGCGTCATCAGTGCCGACAGCTTCTGCGGCGAACGCTGCCTCAGGAACCGATAGAGCGAGCGATGCGCCGACCGATAGCCAATTCGTGCCGGAAGCACGTCGAGAATCCAACCGTCCTGCGCGAGCGAAGTTGCGCTCGGGGCACCCCGTGTCTTCAGGGTGATCGAGTCGGGCGTGATGGCGACGCATCTGCCTTCGAGGATGTGCGAGCCTTCGAAGTCCCCGCGATGCGCCACCAGTTGGTCGCCCGTCGAGAAGATGCGCGGCACATCGCCGGTGAACGTGATGCGCTGTGTCAGCGGGTCGACATCGCCCACGCTCAGGCCTGCGATCGCTCGATGGTGTTGGATGCGCTCTTCGAGCCGACCTCTTTCCAACACCGTGCCCAGCTCGGCCGTTTCGTTCCAATGCTCCGATTCGATGAGCATCACGAAGTGGCGCCAATAAGCCCAGGCGCGCTCGACCACGTGTGGGGCGATGCCGGCCCAGCCGCCGCCGTCGCCTGTCGCTGCGTCGATGTCGGCGAAGGAGCCGAGGCCGAGCACTTCCGATTGCTCCTTACAGCGCGCGCGCCGGAAACCACAGGCGTTGCACGCTGGCGGAATCTCCATGTACGCCGGTGGCCGAACGTCGACTCGGGCATCCCAGAAACCTCGGTGCGCAGCGACGATCCCATTCCGCGTCAGCAACAAACGACGTGCCCGCTCCGGGTCGTTCTCCGTCGTCCGCATCAGACCGTCCCGGGAGTAGAGGATTCGACCCGATAGCGGCGACTCGAGCCGTTCGGACACCGCACCCCACAAGAGTTGGTAGCATTGCACCTGGTCGTTGTGGCTCTGGCGCACTGCACCCGATTTCAGCTCGATGATTTGAAGTCCGTCCCGATCGTCCTCCGTGACGAGGTCGATTCGCCCCTCGAGCCCGTACAGCGCCGAGTATCGGGTCACCTCGACGTTCTTCCCTGTCCAACCGACTCGACCGTGCTCGCCACCCTTTCCGCGAGCGAAACCGGCGATGTTCACGAAGTGTCGCTTGGCATCTTCGCGCATCCGCTTCACTGCGGCCTCGTCGAGCCCGGCGGCGAGCATCATCAAGCGCAACGAGGGGGCGCGCTCGTCCCACACGTCGTCGAATGCCGCGTCCGGATCATCCGCGAGGGCGTCGAGCATGTCGTGCAGCAAAATCCCCTGCACCAGATAGATGTTGGCGTCGCCGTTATCACGCAGATCGACGAACCGTCGGTTCACGCAGCCCTGCGCAGCAACCACGTTGCTCACACTCACTGGCCAGTGCGGCTCGAGCACGGGCAACGTCGTCGGCCCGGCCGTGATGAATTCCTCGCCGTCGCTCCTGGCGACGACTCGACCGTCCAAGATGCTCAGTTCAGCGCCATCCCAGACATTCGCCACCGAGGCAAACACGGACCCACCAGTCTTTTCGTAGAAGAAGGCTCCCGTAGACTCCGAACCTGCCGGCCCTCCGTGATCCGCAAACACCGGGTGATGCAGCACGAATCGAACGCCTCGCCCAAATGAGTCGTGCTCCATCGACTCGACCTCGGAAACTCGCCCAAAGAGGGTCGACCGCGTCTCTTCTGCGCTACCCACCATTTGGATGGCGTGCGAGCGAGACGAACTCACTTGAGCCACGAGCTCGGAGATGGTCACGGGGCGCGCGTCGATGTCGGGCGACAAAGCTCGTCGGAGCGCGCCGATCGCATACGCCGGTACCCCTTCCATGTTGGGCGGATTCGATTCGGCCTCGCCCGCCGGAAGGTGTAGCCACAAGAGGAGTCGTGCGAGTTGATTTACGTCGGTCTGTGGAGTCCCTAGCCGGAGTGCCGCATTGCACTGAAGTTCCTGCGGCCACCACACGCCTTCGGGAATCTCCCCTAGGAGCCAGGTGCTCGTCTCGGTCGCGCACAGGCGCCCGGAGCCCTCGTCGAAGAAGACGGACCACGGGTGTAGCTGCCCATGAATCACCCCGCGACGGTGCGCCCCCGTGACGGCGTCGGCAAGTGGTCGCCAAAGCTCTAGCGCCTCGGCCCACGACAGTCGCGAAGGAGTATCGGCTAGTGGTCTCCCGGCGGGGCGAGGCGTTGCAATCCAGAGTTCGTCATCGACGCGGTCCCACGCCGCGGGCGCTCGCAAGTGTGGACCATCCGTCTCAGACGCCGCCCGCAACGCGATGCCGGTCGTCAAGAGGTCCGCCTCGCCCACACGTCGGACTTCCCATTCCTCCCCGGCGTATTCTTGCAGCCAAACCGACCCCATCGGTGTGAACCGGTCCGGCTCTTCTCGCGCGATTTCCCGTGAAAACTCGAACATCCCTGTTCGCCCCAGCGTTCGTCGTTAAGCCAGCAGCACGACCGTTTCGAAGAACTCGGGCTGTTCGATCTCGCGAACCCCGCCGAGCTCCTCCTCGAGCACCGACAACGACTTCTTCAGCCATGCCGACGCAAACCCGACTGTCGCCGGCGGAAGCGCTTCGAGCATCGCACCAATCAGCCCTTCGAAGTGCCCGATCGGATCGTCGCCCCACGGCTTGGAGCGAAGCACCGCCGCGAGCTCTTCGAGTTCTGCCGCCGACAACCCTCGCAACTCCGTGTCGCCCGAGGTCAACCCGAGGGCAATCGAAGTTCGAAAGAGCGAATCGAAGGTCACCGTCGGCGGTGAGTTACGCACTTGTTCCGAGTAGACAAGAGTCGCCAAAGTCGCGGGCGCGACCTGTCGAACGGCAAACAACCAGAGCTGCTTGAACGCGATCATGCCGAGGCGGGCCGCCACTTCATCGACCTGTGCCTGACTGTCGAAGTAGCTCACGTCACCGTCGAGCGACGCGTACTCCGGTCGCGGACGAGTCAACGCCTGGAACAGCGACTGATCCGACTCGGAGAGCAGTGAGAATCGCTCGCCTTCGATCAGCGTGAGGGTAGGGCGACGACGAAGCTCGTGAACCTTCGATGTGAGGGTCCAACAGAGCGAGTGCCCGGCCGCGAAGACGTCTCGAAGCGGCATGCGCTCCAGCACTTCCGCAGCGTCTTCGACATCGCTCCGACTCAAGAACTCCAGCCCAAGCGAAAGAAATCCGAGTGTTCGACGAGCAATGTTCTGTGCGTCCAAAACATCGCCCGGTTCGATCCCGTCGCCGATCAAAGCACGGTTCTGTACGGCGGCCATCTCGTACGTAAGGCGGTCTCTCGCCTCATCGGAAGTGACCTTCGCGAACGCTTCGAAGAAAAACAGGTCGTCGTCGCGACCCGAGTGCACAACCGGCAGGTTACCCACATCTGGCGTGCCGATGAGCTTCTCTCCGTACAACCCGGCGTCCCATTTTTGTCGCAGCTTCGTCGGGTTGCGGTAGCGATAAATCTCCACCGCTTCGTCGCGCGAAACGTAGCCAAACTCCTCGAGCCGGCTGTTCCTCCAACGGTACGCCTCTTCCTCCATCGTGGAGTAGATCTCCCACCGCACCGCCTCCAGAAGCGTCCAGGCGAGCACTCGGTCCGTCTCGTAGAGCCGGTCGATGAGGGACCGCATGAGCGCGGCCGAGACTTCGTCCTCCGGGTACACGATCGCATAGACCCCGTCGGGACTCAGCGATACCGGCTTGTCGGCAAACTGTGGCGGGATCTCACCCTCTTCCACGACGTCGACTTCCAGATTGTGCTTGAAGAAGAGTGCCGGAATCTCGGGATCGAGCTCGCGCATCACGCGCTGGAACTTCTCGTCGGAAGCCTCGAGCACGAGCGTGCCCAACCATCGCTCCAGTTTCGCTGGCGCGAAACGGTCCTTCTTCCATCCGTCGAAATCCAGGAAGACCTGGATCTGCCAGGGGGTCGCGTATGGAACGAGGTCGTGGGCCTCGTGCCAGCCGGCGGACTCGATCAGGCGAAAGAGCACCTGAGGGTCCAGGGTCTGGATGAAGCCCTCGGCATCGGGGCGGTCCAAAATCGCGTGCACTTGTTCGTGCGGTCGACCTTCGGGCAAATCATGACGAAGGCGGCGTTCCAATGCGTCCTGGAACACCGCCTCTGCCTTTTCTTCTTGGTTGGACATCAGTCCTCCTCAGGAGTCCCCATCGGCCGGCAGCTCCGCCATCCGAGTTCGGATGAGCTGAAGCGTATCGTCCACGCCGTAGAGCTCGATAAACGTTCCCAGGCGCGGCCCGCGCTCCTGACCAAGCAGGAGCTGGTACATCGCCTTGAACCACTTGCCGAGCTTCAGGCCGTTCTCTTTACCGGCCGAGTAGGTCGCGCTCTGAATCTCTTCCGCCGTCGCTCCGTCGGCGCTCTCGAGGAACGCGATGAGCTGGTCGATCGCCGGCTGCATCTCGGCATCCGGTCGCACGAACTCCTTCGTCGGCAACACGAACTCGCGATAGTAGGCGAGGGCGCGGTCGATCATGCGGTTCATCACCTCTTCGTTCGATCGCGCGTTCGCGTCGTACTTCAGCAGGTAGTTCCACACGATCTCTTTGTCGTCGGTGTTCAGCACGTTCACGAGGTTGAGCAGCATCGAATAAGAGATCGACGACGCATAGCCCACGTCGCCGCCTTGTTCGATGCGGTCGTGCTCGATGAACCACACCGGGTTCTCGCGCGAGTCGTCCTCGTCGTCGCTACCGAACTTCGACCGAGCGTCGAGGAAGTCGTCGACGCTCTTTGGAATCACGTCGAAGTAGAGCTTCTTCGCCTTCTTCGGGTTCTGATAGATGAACCACGAGAGGCTCTCGAGCGGCCCATACTGCAGCCACTCATCGATCTCCATCCCGTTGCCCTTCGACTTCGAGATCTTCTGGCCGTTCTCATCGAGGAACATCTCGTAGAACATGCCGACTGGAGGCTCTCCTCCCAGGACCTTCACGATCTTCGCCGAAAGTTCGGCCGATTCGATGAGGTCTTTCCCGTACATCTCGTAGTCGACACCGAACGAGTACCAACGCAGCGCCCAGTCGACTTTCCAGCCAACCTTCACGCGGCCGTCGGTCACCTTCGTGCGCCCCTCGTGGCCGCAAGCATCGCAGTTCTTGAACGATGCATCGCAGACGTAGGAGATCTCGCCGTCTTCAGGATGCGTATCGGTCACACGAGTCGTGTAGACCCGGCCACAGCTCTCGCAAATCGGCATGAACGGGCTCCAGCTGGAGCGGTCCGTGCCGTCACCTTTCTTCTGGCCGAGCGTCGGCAGAATCACGTCGCGAACGGCATCGTAGCGTTCGAGAATGCGGTGAAGACCGTCGTTGAACACGCCGCCGCGATACTGGTCTTTCGACGACTTGAATTCGTAGTCGAATCCGAAGTGGTCTAGGAATGACTGCAGCTTGCGGTTCATGTACCCGCTGAAACTCTCGGTCTCGCCGAACGGGTCCGGAATCTCGCACAGCGGCTTGCCCAGGTGCTCCAACAGCAAGTCTTGATTCGGCAGGTTGTCGGGAACCTTCCTCAGCCCATCGAGGTCATCGCTGAACGCATAGAGCGTCGTCGGCGTGCCCGTCAGTTCTTCGAATGCGTGACGAACCCACGTCGTACGCGCGACTTCGGCGAATGTCCCGATGTGGGGCAAACCGCTTGGTCCGTAGCCCGTCTCGAGGAGCACGAAATCCCGTTTGTTCTCACGGTCCGTGCCTTTCTCCCGCTCCAACTTCGCTACGATCTCTCGGGCCTCTTGGTAGGGCCACGATGTCAGTTCATCACTCATTGTTACTCCATTTCCGTTAGCGCGCTTCGGGCGACGAAACATAGGTGCGCCACCCCGCGTGTGCAAGGTGGCCCATTCTCATTCGACCAATGTTGTGTTCGGGGAGGTCTAGAAGAGGGGAACTTCGTTGCTCGGTTCCTCTTTCTTCGGCTTCGTCTTCCGACGAGGTTTCGTGCGTTTCTTCGGTGCCGGCTTCGGCTCTTCAGTCTTCGCGGGCGCGACCTCTTCTTCCTTCTCGGTCGCTCCGTCGTCCTTCTTTTCTGCTTCGTCTTTCTTCTCGCCACCGAGCGCAGACTCGAGCTTCACGTCGAAGACGTTCTTTCCATCTGGCGTCAGCGTGATCTTCGCCGGCTTGTAGCCGGGGTGCTCGATCGTGACGTCTTGCGGGAGCTTGCTCTTCGCGATTCGGAATCGCGCTGGTGTCTTGGTCTTCTCCTGACCGTCGATGACGACCGCCGAAACCTTCGGCTGCGCGTAGATATTGACCTCGACCTTCTCGTCGGTTTCGGTCGCGACCACCTTCGTCGGTTCTGTTTTCGGCTTGCTCTCGTCCGAACCTGTGCTCATCGAGTAGAGGAACACGGCGAGTCCCGCGAGCGCGAGCAGACCAATACCGACGAGGCCAGCGAGCATCGCAAAGAGCGTCTTTTGAGACTTCTTCTCTTCCGCAGAAACGGTCGGCGCGAGGGAGTTCAGATCGACGAACTCGGTACGGTCTGCGTCACCTGCGGGAGATGGAGCGTTCTGCCCGATCCCCGGCATGGGCCCAAGGCCTCCCGGTGGAATCGACCCAAACCCTTGGCGCTGTCCGGTCTCTTGAGGCTGCATCGCGGTCGGATCGACGGCGGCATGGCGCTCGGTCGGTACGTCCGCCTGCTTGAGCCCTGGATTCGCTTCTGCCGTCGGCGTCAAAGCCGGGTTGGCCTCGGCGGTTGGTGCCGACCCGAACTGTTGCTCGAAGTCGCTGAGCGAGATCATCTCGGTCGCGTCGTCGTCAGCAGCGCCGCCGATCTGCAGCGAGTCGGCCGTCTCATCCATCGGGCCGAGCTGGTCGGGTCCCTTGATGGCTTCGAAGGCTTCAGTCTTCGCGAACTCGTCAGCATTGCCGGTCATCGATGACGTATCGATGCCGTCGGCCGGCAGCGTCGCATCCAGCTCGCCTCGAGGTTCGAGGTCGTCCGCCGTGCCGTTGAAGGTCTCGCCGTGAACGTCGATGTCCGGTGCGGGCTCGAATTTTCCGGTCGTTGCGCCTTCGGCTCCTGGCACATCCGCCCCGCGAAGTGCGAGCTTTTCGGGACCAACGTGCATGTAGTCCAGCATCTCCGCTGCGTCCCGGAACCTCTCACTCGGCTCTTTCTTGAGCGCGATGGACAGCCACGGATACAGTGAGGACGCGCGAAGTTCGTCGGTGACAGGCAACGGCTTCGGCGACAGCTGCAGCTGCGCTGCTTCGACCGAGTTGGCGGTGTTCACCAGGGGAGCACCGATAATGGCTTCCGCCAGCGTGATTGCCACCGCGTATACGTCGGCGGCAGGTGTCGGCTGCAGGCCTTGCAGGATCTCCGGCGCCATATACTTGGGCGAACCGAGCGCTACACCTGCTTGCGTGAGGTCGGTGTTTCCGTGGACCGTCTTGGCGATCCCAAAGTCCAACACTTTCGGGAAGTCGGACTCCCCGAAGACGTTGCAGATCATGATGTTCGCGGGCTTCAAATCGCGGTGGACGATGCCTTGAGCATGAGCTTCGCCGAGGGATTTGAGCACACCTTCCGCAATGTGCCGCACCCGGTCATCGCCGAGGGCTCCATCGCGCTGAATCGCCTGGACGAGGTTCACCCCGTCGAGGAACTCCAGCACCAGATAGAGAAGACCGTCGTCGGTCTCTCCAAAATCGTACTGTCGAATGGTGTGTGGGTGATTCAGGTTGCGCGCCATCATCGCTTCGCGCTTGAAGCGCTCGCGCATCTCGGCGTCGTCGTTGGCGTGGAGCAACTTGACCGCGACGTCGCGGTTCATTCCGAGCTGTTTGGCGCGAAAGACGGTACCGAAGCCACCCTCTCCGATCTGCTCGACGAGCTCGTAGCGGTCGAGCAGAACGTCGCCAATGCTTAGATGATTGCTCATTGGACGCCGCTAGAATCGGCCCTCGAGAATCACGCCTGCGCCGTCGTGACGGATCACAGGGCGGAGGTCGACGCCGTTTCCGAGGTCGACGACCGGGCGAGCTTCTTCAGGCTGGTCGAGGAAGAGCATGTAGACGAGCCACCCGCCGCCGCCGAGCGCGAGCAGCGAGCCGCCGATGTAGCCGACGAGCGCCATCGTTGCTGCCGAGGAGCGATCGTCGGTGAGGTCCGCGTACTCTTGCGAATCGACCGCGTACTGCGAACGCTCGTCGTCGATTCCCGGGATGACTGACACGTCCTGAATCAATCCGTAGACGAAAAGTCCCACGCCCACCGCGGCGATACCGCCCGCGACGTAGACCATCGGGTTCATCCCCTCATCCTTCTTCTTCACGATCGGATCGGGATCGGGATTGGGGTCTGGGGTCGTGACCACTTCTTCTGTCTTTTCTTTGAGCGACGCCGCGACATTCGCGTCGGCGTTCGGCTTGAGGTCCACAGCCTCTTCGTAGGGGTCGTACCCTTCGAGCGTCAGCGTGACGGTGTGCGCGCCAGCGTTGAGTCCGGCCACCTCGAACGGGGTGACACCGACTTCTTTTCCATCGACGGCAATCTTCGCACCGCGCGGAGTCGACTTGATGATCAAGCGACCCGACATCGATTCGTCGTACCCGTCACAGTCGCCTGCGCCATCCACGGCATCCGTGGCCACGTCGACCAGGCTATCCTCCGTGGAGTCTTCCCGCAGGTAGGCCTTGTAGTAGACCAACGCCGAAGCGCACTGGTCCATCTTCTCGTACGACTTCGCCACGTTGATCAGCAGGCGAGCGTTGGGCTGCACGCGGTGGGCGTACAGCAGAAGGTCGATGGCCTTCTGGTAGTCCTCCGCCTCGAACGCAGTCTTGGCGTCGCCGATCAGCTCCTGGAACGTCGGCTCGTCCTGCGCGAAAGCTGGCGCCGAGACAAAGATCGCCAGTAGAATTGCCATCAGGACGAAAAAGCGGTGAAATACTCGCGTCGATCCGTGAAAACTCACGTCGACCTCACATGTTGAGGGTTTTTCTGTTGTCATCTTGCCGCTAATCTACAAGAGGCGCTAGTGTACGACAAGTGATTCGCCCTTGCTTTTGGGCGCAATCACGCACAGTCTCTACGGGCAAGTGGCCGGGGAAACTGGCACGTCAAGGCGGGTAATGCAAGGTCTTCCTGAAATCGGTGACGTTCTAGACGACACCTACGAAATCACCACGCAGCTAGGGCAGGGCGGGTTCGGTGCGGTCTATCTCGCACGACAGATCTCCATGGATCGCGAGGTCGCACTCAAGGTGCTCGTCGCCCATGCGATGAAAGTCGACGAGATGATCCAGCGCTTCCGACGCGAAGTGATGGCGGTGCGCAATCTAAGCCACCCCAACACCATCCGGATCTACGACTTCCACGACGGCGAAGACGGCGTCCTCTACTACTCCATGGAGTACGTAAAGGGCCCAACTCTCAAAGACATCATCAAAGAAGGCCCCATCTCGCCCAGCCGAGTACGGCACATCATTCGCCAGATTCTGAAGTCGCTCTCCGAAGCCCACAGCTACGGCATCGTCCACCGCGACCTCAAACCCGCCAACATCATGCTCGCCGAAATGCACGGCGAAGACGACTTCGTGAAGGTCCTCGACTTCGGCATCGCCAAGATCATGGACCAAAACGACGGCGGCGAAGAAGCAGAGGCACTCACCTCTGCCGGCGTTCTCGTCGGTACCCTCCGGTACATGGCTCCCGAGCAGATCGCCGGCGGCGACATCGGACCACAGTCCGACCTCTACGCCCTCGGTCTCATCGGCGTCGAAATGCTCACCGGCCGCTCCGTCTTCGAAGGCACCGGCCGCTGGGAAGTCCTGCACAAACAGATCTCCGACGACCCCGTCGAGATTCCGGACTCCATTCGCAACTCCGGCATGTACGAATTCTTCCAGCGCGCGCTCGCGAAGCCGACGCAGGATCGATTCATCAACGCCGACGAAATGCTCAAGGCGATCGACGCCCTCGGCAACCTCGCTGGCTCGCCAGTCACAGCAGGCGGAGCCGGCGCTGCCACGGCCGACTCGCCCATCTCTCAATCCGGACCCAACTCAGGCCTCGGCCAACCGGTCACCAACCCTCGACAGCAGGTCGGTTCCGGATTGCAAACCGGCAATCAGGTACCTGTCCAGGTTGGCGCGGGCGGCGCTGCTGGCGCCGCTGGCGATGAGGCAACCGAGTTCCACACGCTCCCCTCGGAGTCGGGTTCGGCCGTCGCTGCTGGCGCCGGTGCGATGCAGATGAACCAGGCGCACCCGCAACAGCCGATGCGTCAGCCCATGCACACCCCCATTCCTCGACAGGGCGCGGCATTCCAGACCGCGCCTCCTCAAGGATTCGGTGGACACGCTCAGGCTAGCGCCTCGACGACCGGCTCGTTTGGTGCAGTCGAAAAAGAGGGCAACGGCAAGCTCATCGCCATCGCCGCTGTACTCCTGCTTCTCGTCGGAGGCGGCGCCATCGCTGCTGCCTACGTTGGCGGCGTGTTCGGCGGCAGCGAAGCTGACGCCGCTGTCGCGGGTGCCGACGCTGGCACTTCGACCACCGCGAACAACGATCTCGCCGTCGTCGAAACGACCGCCACTGCCGAAACCACCGCGGACACCGAAACGATCGAACCGAAGTGGGTTCGCATCGAGTCGGGCGACGTCAAAGCTGAGGTCTTCGCAGGAAGCGAACTCATCGGCACCACACCGGTACGCTTCGCGGTCAAAGACTCGCAAATCCTCACGATCAAAGCCGACGGCTTCTCCGACAAAGAGATCGCGGTCGGTCTCGACTCCGAAGACGTTGTCCCAGTCGAGCTGGCCGCCTTGGTCAAAGAGGAGCCAAAGGAAGAGCCGAAAGAGGAAGTGAAGAAAGAAGAGCCGAAGAAGACCAACACGCGGCCGAAGAAAGATACGAAGAAGAAGGACGACAAGAAGAAGGACGACGGCTGGCTCGACGTTCCGACCAAGCCGAAGCCCAAAGACGACGTCCCGATCTTCTAGGCTCGCGAATCCACGCGACAACCCGCTCTCGAATCACCGCAAGGACAGGTCAATCACCTGTCCTTGCATCGTTTTGGCGTCGGTATTAGGAAATGGCCGTTCCACTTCGGCCGTTCCGTGACCGCTGACTGCTGACCACCAAATTCTTCCACGCGAGGAAACGATGACCCATCCCGCACTGACCATGCTCTCCGAAGACGAAATCATGTTCCGCGACGCCGTTCGCGACTTCGCCCAGCGCGAAGTTGCGCCGCGGGTGACGGAGATGGACGAGAAGCAGCAGCTCGACCCCGCCATCATCAAAGGCGCGTTCGAGCTCGGCCTCATGGGTATCGAGGTTCCGGCCCAGTACAACGGCTCGGAGTCGAGCTTCATGATGGCAATCCTCGCCGTCGAAGAACTCGCGGTCGTCGACCCTTCGGTCTCCGTGTTCGTCGACGTGCAGAACACGCTCGTAAACAACGCCGTCATGCGTTGGGCGAACGACGAGCTCAAAGAGAAGTACTTCCCGCGTCTCACGACCGAATGGGTCGGAAGCTACGCGCTCAGTGAACCCGTCAGCGGCTCCGACGCATTCGCGCTCGCAACGCGCGCCGAAGATTGTGGCGACCACTGGAAGCTGAACGGAACCAAGCTCTGGATCACCAACGGCGCCGAAGCCGGCTTCTACATCGTCTTCGCAACGGTCGACCCCGAGGCCGGCTACAAGGGGATCACCGGCTTCTTGGTCGAGCGCGAATTCGAGGGATTCTCGGTGGGCAAGAAGGAAGACAAGCTCGGCATTCGAGCCTCGTCGACGGTCGAACTCATCATGGAGAACTGCATCGTTCCGAAAGAGAACGTGCTCGGCGAAGTCGGCAAGGGCTACAAAGTCGCCATCGAGACCCTCAATGAAGGCCGTATCGGTATCGGTGCCCAGATGGTCGGCCTCGCGCAAGGTGCGCTCAATTCGGCCATGTCGCACATCGTCGAGCGCAAGCAGTTCGGTCAGCGCATCGCAGACTTCCAGGGCGTCCAGTTCCAGTACGCGGACCTGGCAACCCGCCTCGAAGCCGCGCGCCTGATGGTCTACAACGCCGCGCGACTCAAGGACGCGGGCAAGCCGTTCGTGAAAGAGGCCGCCATGGCCAAGCTCTACTCGAGTCAGGCAGCAGAGTACGTCGCATCGAAGTGTGTCGAACTCCACGGCGGAGTTGGGTTCACGCGCGAGTACCCGGCAGAGAAGTTCTTCCGCGACGCCAAGATCGGGTCGATCTACGAAGGCACGACGAACATGCAGCTGCAGACCATCGCCAAGCTCGTCCTCAACGAATACGCATGATGACTCAGTTTGACCGAGCAAAGGCGGCCTCGACGCTCTCGCGCGACGCCGCCTTGTTTTTTGCGCACGGCTGGCTCTACGCAACCGCCGGCAATCTATCGATCCGTCGCGACCATTCGACGTTTCTCATCACAGCATCGGGCAAGCACAAGGGTGACCTTGGCGATTCCGATTTCCTTTTGTGCGGACTCGACGGAAAACCCGCGGAGGAAACCTCGGAACGCCCGAGCGCAGAAACATTGATTCACTGTGCGATCTACGAGCGATTTCCCGACGTCAACGCGGTGTATCACGTGCACGAACCCTACTCCGCGCTCTGCTCTCACCGAGACGAAGGGGCAGGGGCCACTCGAATCGCTCGGGTCGAGATGATCAAGGCGCTCGGGATCTGGGAGCAAGACGCCGAGATTGCCATCCCGGCGCTGCCGAATCCGGCCGATCTCGACGAACTCGCACGGGGTGTCCGCGAGCACTTTGAATCTGACAGGTTCGATGCCCGCATACCCGCGGTAAATCTTGTCCGCCACGGTTTCTACGCATGGGGCGAAACGCCATTCGCCGCTCGTCGGCACGTCGAGGCGCTCGCCTATCTCTATCGATACTCGTGGGAGCTTGCTGGTAACTGAACGGGTGTGTAGTGTGTGCGGGTGATGAAGCCGATCTCCAATCCGCCGAACCCATGGGCCAGCGACCACGTCGAGTGGTTGGGCGAACCGCCGAACGCCGAGCTCGTGGTCTACGAACAGACGGCCCGCTCTATTCTGAGCAAGAACGACTCTCCTGATATCCCGTTCCAATACGGCATCAACGTCTACCGGGGTTGCTTTCACGGCTGCGCGTACTGCTATGCGCGGCCAACGCATCAGTACCTCGACTTTGGCGCAGGTACCGACTTCGAGTCGAAGATCGTCGTGAAGACCAATGCACCCGAGCTTCTCGAAGATGCATTCATGAAGCCTTCGTGGGCGGGCGAGACCGTCTGCATGTCGGGGAACACCGATTCTTATCAGCCGCTCGAGGCGACGTACGGACTTACTCGTCGTTGCCTGGAGGTCTGCGTGAAGTTCCGGAATCCGGTCGTCATCATCACGAAGGGGTCGCTGGTCCGACGTGATATCGATCTGCTCGCCGAGCTAGCAGAGCTCGACGCCGCGATCGTCCACGTGTCGATTCCGTTTCTGGAGGAGTCGATGGCGCGGGCTGTCGAACCCGGGGCATCCTCGATTTCGCAGCGGTTCAAGACGATCCGCTTGCTCTCCGAGGCAGGCATCGAGACCGGGGTTTCGGTTTCACCTTTGATCCCGGGCCTGAACGACTCTTGTATCCCCGAGATTTTGGAGCGCGCCGCAGATGCTGGTGCAAAGCGAGCATTCATGACGTTGTTGCGATTGCCGCTCGAGGTCGCGCCCGTCTTCGAGGAACGCTTGCGCGCCGAGTTCCCCGACCGCGCCGACAAAGTCATGAACGCGATTCGTGAAATGCGGGGTGGCAAGGTAAACCGCGCCGGCTTCGGAGCCCGAATGACCGGGGAGGGCGCTCGATGGGAGGCGATCCGCTCGCTCTTCAAGCTGCACTGCCACAAGCATGGTTTTGTGGTCGGAGAGCGACACGACAAGCGGAAAGAGTCGCCGTTTCGTCGACCGCAGAGTCAAATCGCGCTCTTTTGAGCCGATTCACCCCAGCCGTCGAAGATCCGCAACCATCCAGCAACCCTTCCCTTGACACCCCCCTACCTCATTCCTATAGTCGCGCGCCCTTCGATCCTTCGCAGAATTTGTCGAAGCGGTTGATTGTGATTTGATTTGCATCGGCGCGGGGTCCGCTCCGGCCACAATGAATAGTGGAGAATCCATGTCTGAAGTGTACCGCAACGTCGGCCAGCTCTTTACCGATGAGCGCTTTGCCGAAATTACCGACTCGCCGGAATGGTCGTCCGACCGCATCGAAGAAGTTCGTCTGCAGCTCGAGGAGCTTCTCGAGAAGCGCGAGCCGATGATCGAAGAAGCCGAAGAAGGCTGGTCGGAACTCGAGACGCAGTACCACTGGGTCAGCTACGTTTTCCGCGCGCTTGGTATCACGTACAGCGTCGCTGAAATCATGCCGAACCACGATCCGGGCCAGGCTGTCCGCCCTGATTTCACGCTGTTCTACTCGGCCGACGAATTCCGCGCCGCTCAGCCGCACCGCGGCTCGCGCGAGTTCTTCGCTCAGGTCATCGCAGTGGTTCGCGTGCTCCCTTGGGACGCAAGCCTCGACGAGCTTCCCGACGTCGCAGAAGGTCCGGCAAACCCGGCCTTCGAAGTCGACAAGCTCATCCGCGGAACCGGCATCAACTGGGGCATCCTGACCAACGGACGCACCTGGCGCCTGTACCACCGCGAAACGAGCGGCCTGTTCTCGACCTACTACGAGGTCGACCTGGTCGCCGCGCTTCAGAGCGCAAACCTCGATGAATTCAAGTACTTCTGGGCCATTTTCAGCCCTGAAGGTCTCGGTGGCTTCGAGTCGAACGACCCTCTGGTCTTCCGTCTCCTCCACTGAGTCTCGCGCGTGAGGCTCGTCACCTCACGCACTCATTTTTACGCCATTTCAAAGGTAAGGTGATCTTCAATGGCACGACGTCGTAAGAAGGACGAGCTGGGCCCACTGGAAGTAGAGGTCCGCGACAATAACGTTAACCGCGCACTCAATCAGTTGAAGCGCGAAATCGGTCGCGATGGTCTCAACCGTGAGCTCAAGCGCCGACGCTTCTACGAGAAGCCGAGCGTCGCCAAGCGCCGCAAGCGTCAGGAAGCCGAGCGTCGTCGACGCAAGGAAGAACGACGCCAGCGTCGCCGCGAACGTAACAACTAAGCGGTTTCTACGGGCGAGTTGGTGAAGGGAGAAATCTCGACGCTAACCGCCAGACCCCGTCAAAGCTCGAGACCTCAAGAACGATTCGTTCGCGACGTCCCAACTTTGGCGGTAGGTCTCGAATGAGCCTCCCGGAGCCATTATGGCGTCGGAGAGGCTTTTCGCGTTCTTGTACATTTGCCGGACCTGGTCACCTTCGGCCGACTGACCTTTCGGTGGTAGCTGCGACGACGCCTCGCCCAAGACTTCCTGCATCGTGGCGGCATGACGCTCTTTGAGGATGATCGAAATCTCGGCGAGCAGGCCGGACACATCGGTCTCGTTTACCCGCCCCCACTCGAACACCTGTCGGTGCAGCCCGTCGATCGGCTTGAGAACGCCATCGTAGTACGCGCCGAGGAGCTCTTTCGCCGGCGGAACTTCCGAGCTCGAAGCCCACGAGGTGAGGAATTCTCGGCCGACGCTGGTGTAGTCCATCGCGTAGGCACACTGGGACTGCTCGATCGCAGAGCAGGTCGTCTCAGACTTCCCACATACGCCCTTTTTGCGGAGAACCTTGTCGATCGCCGGTGCGACGTTCTGCGAGAACGCGGGACCAGCCTCGACGTAGGCCTCGCAAACCCTCACGCACTTCTTCTCGAGAATCCGACGTCGCGTCATTTCGACTTCGTCGCATGAGCTACACGCTGAAGCGAGCTCCTGACACTCCTCGGGCATGTCGTCGGTCACGACGAATCCGGGACTGCCGTCTTCGGTGCTCGTCGTCGTCACCTGACCGCCGCCTCCACCGCTAGATCCGCCGTAGACGACGGCTCCGCGCGGGCCGCAGGCCCCGAGCAACCCAATGGATGCGAGTATCAATAGGAGCTTCTTGCTCATCTGCACGTCCTTGCGTGAGGTCGGCCCAAGAGTACTCCGAACCATCGATTGCGCAATATGCTGTGCCAGAACGCGAAGCGACCTATTCGGCGAACATCTCCGCCAGGAATCGGCCCGTGTGCGACTCGGCGACCTTCGCCACTTCTTCTGGCGTGCCAGCGGCGACGACCTCTCCACCCGCGGCGCCGCCTTCGGGCCCTAGGTCGATGATGTAGTCAGCGGCCTGCACGATATCGAGGTTGTGCTCGATCATCAGGACCGTGTTGCCGGAGTCGACGAGCTGATGCACGACGCCAAGTAGTTTGCGGATGTCGTCGAAGTGAAGACCGGTCGACGGTTCGTCGAGAATGTAGAGTGTCTGCCCCGTCGCAATCTTCGCCAGCTCACGTGATAGCTTGATTCGCTGCGCCTCACCGCCCGAGAGAGTCGTCGAGGATTGGCCGAGCTGAACGTAGTCGAGGCCGACATCGAGCAAGGTCTGCAGCATCCGGGAGATCTTCGGGTGGTGCTCGAAGAACTCCGCCGCCTCGGCGACCGTCATGTTGAGCACGTCGGCGATGTTCTTCCCTTTGTACTGCACCATCAACGTCGTGTGGTTGAACCGCTTGCCCATGCACCGCTCACACGGCACGTAGACGTCGGCGAGGAAGTTCATCTCGACCTTTTTGCTCCCGCCGCCCTGACACTCCTCACAGCGTCCGCCGGCGGTATTGAAGCTGAAGCGACCACGGTCGAATCCGTACATCTTCGATTCCGGCAGGTTCGCGAAGAACTCCCGAATATGGTCGAAGACCTTTGTGTACGTCGCGGGATTCGAGCGCGGCGTGCGCCCGATCGGCTGTTGGTCGATCTCGATGACTTTGTCGAAGTGTTCGAGGCCACTGATCGAGTCGACGTCACCGATGGAGCGGTGCTTGTAGTAAACGTTCCGCGCCACGGCTGGGTAGATGATCTCGTTCACGAGCGAGGACTTGCCCGCGCCGGAAACCCCAGTGATGCAGGTGAATGTACCCACCGGCACCCGGGCATCGATCCCCTTCAAGTTGTTGTGCCGTGCGCCCTTCACGATCAGCGCCTTCCCACCGTTGGCGCGGCGCTCCGTTCGTCGCTCGAGGTCGCGCCGGCCGGCGAGGTAGTCGCCGGTGACGCTGCCTTCGGTGGCTGTGATGGCCGCGAGCGGGCCCCACGCAACGATATCTCCGCCGTCCCGGCCTGCGCCCGGCCCGAAGTCGAGGATGTAGTCAGCAACCTCCATCGTCTCGCGGTCGTGCTCGACTACGATCACGCTGTTCCCGCGGTCCCGCAGCTCCTGCAGGGTGTCCAGCAACCGCCGGTTGTCACGCTGGTGCAGACCGATGGACGGCTCGTCCAGGATGTAGAGGATTCCGGTGAGCTCGCTCCCCAACTGACTCGCCAGACGTATTCGCTGTGCTTCGCCTCCTGACAAGGTGTCGGCACCTCGACCCAGGCTCAGATACGATAGGCCGACGTTGACCAGGAACTGCAGCCGGTCGCGGATCTCCTTCACCAGTTCGCCGCCGATCAACGTCTCTTTCTCGTTCAGCTCCAACGAAGCGAAGTATTCGCGGGCCTCGTCGAGCTGGATCGAATTGATCGTCGCGATGGAACGGCCATGGAGCAGGACCGAGCGCGTCTCTGGAGACAGCCGGTCGCCCTCGCATTCAGGGCAGGTGCGGTTGACAAAGAACTCGTCGAAGTGTGCCCGCGCGGCTTTTCGAGCTTTCTTTCGGGCCGCGACTACCATCGGTCCGATACCATCGAACCCTTGTTTCCCTTCGAGTAACGAATCCTGCTTCCGAGCGTGAATGTCGTCCCACGCCTCGTCGAGGTCGATCCAACCTTCTTCTTCGAGCTCGAGAAGCCGGGTCCAGATTGGCTCCGCTTCCTTCGATGCCGAGAACGACTTCGAACCCCGCTCGCCGGGAGCTGGACCGATCGCGGCGACCGCCCCTTTGCGAATCGACGTCTTGCCGTCGACAACGAGCAACGACGGATCGAGCTGGGGCGTGACGCCTTTGCCGCGACAGGTCGAACATTGGCCAAGCGGGGAGTTGAAGCTGAACGATTGGTGCGTGAGTTCCGGATAGGCGATCTCACAGGTCGAGCAGGTGCGCGCGAGCGAGAACAGTCGGTCGTCGGCTTCGCCCGGAATGTGCAGAAGGAGGCGACCGTCGCCAGCGGTCAGGCCGCGCGCGACGCTCTCTTCGACGCGCGGCGCAATTCCCGGCTTGGCGATCATACGATCGATGACCACGTCGATGTTGTGCTTCTTGTGCAGCTCAACCTTCTCGATGTCGTCGAGTTCGACGATCTCACCGTCGACTCGAGCTCGGGTGAACCCCGACTTGCGCAGCTTGTCGAACAAATCCTTGTACTCGCCCTTTCGGTTGCGCACGAGGGGGGCGAGGAGGATGAACTTCGTCTTGTCCGGCAGCTCGAGAATACGCTCGGTGATGGCGTCTTCGGAGCTCGACTCCACGGGATCGCCGCAGTTGTAGCAGTGCTGCACGCCTAGCTGCGCCCAGAGGACACGGATGTGGTCGTAGATCTCCGTGACGGTCCCGACGGTCGACCGCGGGTTGTTGCTCGAGGTCTTCTGTTCGATCGAGATCGTCGGGCTCAGGCCTTCGAGCCGGTCCACATCGGGCTTCTCCATCGCGCCCAGGAATTGCCGAGCGTACGTCGAGAGGCTCTCCACGTATCGGCGCTGGCCTTCTGCGTAGATCGTGTCGAACGCCAGGCTCGACTTTCCTGATCCGCTCGGGCCGGTGAAGACGACCAGCCGACGCTTGGGGATCGCTACGTCGAGGTCGCGCAGGTTGTGTTCCCGCGCGCCTCTCACGACGATCGCCTGCTTTCCCGAGATGCCCTCGGGGATGGCGCCGAGGCGTACGCGTTCTGGGCTGTTCATGCCGTTCTCCGTGGCGTTCGATGGAGCGCGCGAGCAAACGACTCGCTCGGCTACTCCATTCCGCATTTCCTTAACATTCTGCGCCCAAGGGAAGAAGCGCCGAGGGCTTGCCGTTGTGCACACGCGCTGCTAGAGCAGCGTTCGACGTTGGGCGACAACTCGCAGCGAGCACGCCATGAAGAAGATCTCACTCCCAGTCATCGAACCGCGCGTCGAAGCGCGCGGAGAAGATCGAGTCTCCGGACCAGCAAGGCCCGCCCTGAAGTTCCAGGAAGACGCGGCCGGCCCCCGGCCGAAATGGATCCGGAAGCGTCTCAGCTTCAACAAGAACTACTTCGAGACGCAGAAGCTCGTTCAAGACGCCAAGCTCCATACCATCTGCGAGTCGGGCCAATGCCCGAACATCGTCGAGTGCTGGAGCCGGAAGTCGCTCACGATGATGATTCTGGGCAACGTCTGCACGCGAAGCTGCGGCTTCTGTGATGTGCAAACCGGCCGCCCAGGTGCGGTCGATTTCGACGAGCCACGTCGCGTCGCAGAGACGCTCGCATCGCTCGGCCTGAACTACGTGGTGATCACGAGCGTCGACCGCGACGACCTCGACGACGGCGGCGCCGCGATCTGGGCCGAGACCATTCGCCGCTGCAAAGAGCTCGCGCCCTCGATGGGCGTAGAAGTACTCACACCCGACTTCAAAGGTGACCTCGACGACTGTCGACTCGTCTTCGATGCAGGTCCCGACTGCTTCTCGCACAATATTGAGACGGTCGAAGCGCTGCACCGCACCGTTCGACCGCAGGCAACCTACGAGCGTAGCCTCTCGGTATTGGGAGCTGCAGCAGAGCACGGCGGAAGCCTCGTGAAGACCGGGATCATGCTCGGTCTCGGCGAGACGAACGAGCAGGTGCTCGAGACGATGCAGGACCTGGTGGAGGTGGGCGTCGACGTGCTCAATCTCGGCCAGTACCTGCGCCCGTCGAAACGGCACCTGCCGGTGATGCGCTGGGTTACCCCGGAAGAGTTCGAGATGTTCAAGGTCGAAGGCGAGAAGATGGGCTTTCGGCACGTGGAATCGGGTCCGCTGGTTCGCTCCAGCTACCGAGCCGACCAGCAGGCCGAGATCATCGCGCAGAAGGAAGCCAACGCTTGAGCGCTCTATCTGCTGCCGAAGCACTGCGTGTTTACGTGATCCTCGACCCCCGAGAGGTCGACGGTGCCATCGGGAGATTCGCTACCCGCCTGTACCGTGCGGGGGTTGGGACGATTCAGCTGCGGGCGAAAGGGGCTTCCGACGATGAGCTGAGGCTCTGGGGTTTCGACATCGCCCAGGCGGCGATGGAATGCGACGCACTCTTCATCATGAACGACCGCGTCGACCTCGCCCTCGAAGTTGGCGCGGACGGCGTCCACCTCGGCCCCGATGACACCTCGATAGAGTCCGCGAAGTCTGCCGACGAACACCTCATCGTGGGTGGCTCGGCCGGGACGGTCGAGCGCGCCAGAGCGCTCGAGACGGCGGGCGCAGACTACCTCGGCTGCGGCGCGATTTGGGACGCTTCTCCGTCGAAAGACAATGCAAGCGAACCTCGTGGTCTCGAAATGATCTCGGCGGTCTCCGCCGCGGTGAACATTCCCATCGTCGGCATTGGCGGTGTCACGCTCGAGCGCGCTGCCTCCGTAATCCGAGCCGGCGCTGCCGGCGTGGCGGTGATCCGCGCGGTCGTCCATCACGACGACCCTCCCGCGGCCGCCCGGGAACTCGCAAAATCTACAATGCGCTAGCGATCTCCGCTGTCTGGTGTTCGCTAGCGGAAAGCG
>CAYLMO010000002.1:230617-239739 GCA_964384605.1 uncultured Bradymonadales bacterium
ACAGCCGAAAGCGGACAGCCGAAAGCGGAGAGCGGAAAGCGGACAGCCGTCTACCGCCTTGCCAGCGGCAGGGTAGGGCGGGTATGAGACTCGTCTTTGAAGAAGCTGCGCATTGAGAGAAGGCACATGACCGACGAACAGACCGCTGAAGAGATCGACCCGCGCGAGGCCTGGTACAACGCCATCCGCCCCGCGACCTTCGTGAAGAAGACCGACGAAGGCTACCTTTTCGATCTCGGCGAAGGCGAGCAGGCGCTCGTCGAAAACGAAGAGTTCATCGGCGATGAGCCCAAAGCCGGCGACGACGTGACCATGCTGGTCGAACGTCCGTACGGCGAGAATTGGGTCGCATCGGTGCGAAAGGTCGAGAAACTCGCGATCTGGGACCGCATGGACGAGCTCGTCGAGTCGGGTGAGGCCGTCGAGGGTACCGTCGTAGGTGCGAACAAGGGCGGACTCAGTGTCGACATTGGACTGCGGGCATTCGTGCCGAAGAGCCAGATCGACATTCATCGCGTCGACGACTTCACCCCCTACCTCGGCCGCACCGAGAAGTTCCGCGTCGTGAAGTTCGACAAGAGCCGCGGAAACATCGTGGCCTCGCGCCGCGAAATCCTCGAAGAGGAACTCAAAGATTCGCGCGCCGACCTGCTCGAGAACCTCGCGCCCGGCCAAGAGTACGAGGGTGTCGTGCGCAACGTCGTCGACTTCGGCGCGTTCGTCGACATCGGTGGAATCGAAGGCTTGCTGCACAGTTCCAACATGAGTTGGGGTCGAGTCGACCATCCCTCGGAACTGTTTCGGCCGGGCGACAAGGTCCGCGTCATCGTCCTCGACTATCAGAAAGAGAAAGACCGACTCAGCCTGGGCCGCAAGCAGCTGCTGAACGACCCGTGGGAAGGTCTCGAAGATCGCTACAGCGAAGGCGACATCCTGCCCGGAAAGGTCGTTTCGCTCGCTGACTTCGGCGCCTTCGTCGAGCTCGAGCCCGGCCTCGACGGTTTGGTGCACGTCACCGAGCTTTCGTGGCTCGATCGCATCAACCACCCGAGCGAGGTGCTCAAGCTCGGCGCAGACATCAAAGTCTTTGTCGCCGGCATCGACACCGAGAACCGTCGGCTTTCGCTGTCGATCAAACGCCTCGAGCAGAACCCGTGGCAGCAGGTCGCGGAGAAGTACGAGGCCGGAACGAAGATCACCGGCAAGATCGTCAGCATCACCGACTTCGGTCTGTTCGTGGAGATCGAGCCCAAGATTGACGGCCTCGTCCACGTCTCGGACCTCTCGTGGACCGAGAAGATCTCGGACCTGAACGAGCGCCACAACGTGGGCGACGAAATCGAAGCGGTGGTCCTCGAGGTAGACGCCGATGCCGCGCGCGCCTCCCTCGGCGTGAAACAACTTCGCGACAACCCGTGGGACGAAGCCGAGAAAGTCGCCGTCGTCGGCCAAAAGATCCAGGTCACCATCACTCGCCTCACCGACTTCGGCGCATTCGCCGACATCGTCGAGGGGGTCGAGGGCCTCATCCATGTCTCGGAACTGAGCCAGGACCGCGTCGAGCATCCCCAGCATGTCGTGCGCCCCGGCCAAGAGGTCGAAGCGCTCGTCTTGTCGTTCGATCGTTCCAACGAGCGAATCGGTCTTTCGCTCAAGCGCGACCAGCTCGAGGAAGCCGAGGTCCGGGAGTATACCGACGAAGGCCGAGCGACCTCGACCCTCGGCGATTTGCTCCGAGATCAGCTCGGGCTCGCGGCCGATGATGAAGCGGCCGATGATGAAGATGCGGTGGCCGACCAGCCTGAAAACGAAGAAGAGTAGCACCGGAGTTTTCAGCTCCGGGCCGCATGAAAACTGGGGGAACCCCATTGTAGGGCGATGTGCGAGGGCCACCGTGTCACCTGATTGACATGGGATAGGCCTTTCCGTATCGTTCGCCCGTTTCTCATAAGAGAAAAAAGCTCTTTGCTAAATGACTAGAGGAGAACGCATGTTTAACCGAATGCTGCGAATGGCGTTGGTCTGTACGGCCGCCGCTGCGTTGGCAGTTGGTTGTGGTGACGACGACGAGAACAACAAGTCGAACAACACCTCAAACAACGCCACGACGAACAATTCGACGTCCAACAATTCGACGTCGAACAACAGTACCACACCAACCAACGTCACCACTGGTAACAACAACCCTGATGTGCAGTGCGCGTCGGTTGGTGAAACGTGCGTGATTGGTGACCCGACGGCCGACCGCTTCGTCTGTGAAGACGTTGGCGACGGGCCGAAGTGCAAGCAGGCTTGCCAGCAGCCGCAGACGCTCGACGATCCGAAAGGCTGCACCGCCGGATCGGTCTGTGTCGCAAACCAGGCTGGAACGGCAACGTTCTGCCAGACCTCGCAGTGCACCGGTTGGGACGACGCCACCTCGTGCGACGCATTCTTCCCTGAGAACGGCGGAAACTGCTTCCCCGACGAACTCTTCTTCGACGGCGACGCAGCTGAACTGCTCCCGAACGGCGCTTACTTCTGCGCTCCTTCGAACGGCATCGCGCTCGGCGAGACCTGCAGCACGCTCAACGACTGCGCGCCTGGCCTCCTCTGCGACGGCGGCACCTGCAAGGCTCTGTGCGGCGCCGACGGCGACTGCGACGAAGCTGGCGGCGAGCGCTGCATCGGTGACGACACCGCTCAGTTCCTCGACAACGGCGTTGGCCTCTGCGACATCGGCTGCGACGCATTCTCGCGCGGCCAGTGCCCCGATGGACAAGGTTGCTTCACCGTTTCGGAAACCGACGGTCAGTGCACCGACATCGGCCCGGGCGCCCTTGGCGACCAGTGCCAGTTCGGAACCGAGGCAATGCCGGCACCGCCTCAGTGTGGTGAAGGCCTTCAGTGCCTCAACTTCGGCGAAACCGACGCACAAGGTAACGCATTCGGCCGCTGCACCGCTTCCTGCTCGACGCTCGGCGTCAACCAGGCTGCATGGAACTCGACCTGCCCGACCGGCGACCAAGACGCATTCGGTCGCTTCGTGCACCTCGACGACACCAAGCCAGCAGTCGACATCTACGTGAACGGCGCGCTCGCAATTGACGACCTCGCACCAGGCGCGACCTCGATGAACGGCATGTTCGCTCAGGTCCCCGTCGGTCAAATCACCGTCGACATCGTCGCCGGAACCGACGCAGACAACTCGAACCCGCTCCTCACCGTCACGCCGACCACGGCTGCAAACGACGCCATCACGTGGGCAATCACCTCCGATGGCGCTGGCATCCAGGTCGTCTCGGTCGACGTCCCGCGCAACGAAGCTGCTCCGGCAGCTGGCTCCGCCAAGTTCCGCATCGGACACGGCATCCCTGACGTCACTCCTGTCGATGTCGTCGCTGTCGCTGCAAACGCGACCGACTTCACGGCCGAATCGGTTCTCGCAACCAACCTCGCCTTCGGCACCGCTGGTGCTTTCGTCGAGGCTCCGGCTGCTACCTACGACGTCTACGTCTTCGCTGCCGGCACCGCCCGCACCATCGGTGCTGAAGCTGCCCTCTTCGAAGATGTCGCACTCACGGCCGACGCAACGTTCACCGTCTGGGCGAGCGGCGCTGCTGCAAACGCAAACCTCGACCTCGTGATCGTTGACTACGTCAGCGCCAACGTCAGCTCGGTTCTCCCGCAGTTCTGCTTCGAGCTCGCTGACCAGCCGAGCCCGAACGGCGGATTCTGCTTCGACACCTGCACGGCAGAGCAGTACGGCCAAGGCGTCTGTGGCGTCGACGGCTTCCAGTGCAACCCGTTCGCTCGCTTCGAAACGCACCTCTGCTTCCCTGGCGGCGACGCTGCTGTGGGCGAAGCATGTGACCCAGAAGTCGGCAACTGCGACGAGCTCGGAATCTGTGAGCCTCGCGGCGACGGATCTGGCGTGTGCGTCTCGCACTGCCAGCCCGGAACGCAGACGAACAACGCGATCACTTGCGGTCAGGACCAGTCCTGCAACCCGGGTGCAAACCCAGCGTCGTTCAACTTCGGTCGCTGCGGCACCGAGTGCACCCCAACCGGTGGCCTGACTGACTCGACCTGCCCTGCAAACCTGCAGAACTGCTTCGTCGAAGACACCGACAGCACCACCTACTACTGCTCGGCCTCGGGCTCGACGGCAGCTGGCGATGCATGCTCCGTCATCGAGGGTGGCGCGTTCGCTCCGAACACCTGCGCTCCAGGTTCGCTTTGCGCGAACCCGGTTCGCCTCACGGGTGGCGAAGAGATGGACGAAATCGACGACCCAGGCGTTTGCACCGCAACGTGCGAACTCGTGAACGACACCGCTTCGAGCTGCCCCGCTGGAACCAAGTGTGGTCTCGATTGGATCCTCGCTGGAACCGGCCTCGGCTTCTGCGGCGACACGGGTGCAAACCCTGACGGCGACGCCACGCAAGGTACGGCTTGCACGACCGAAGGTTCGCCATGCGGCGACGGAACGGTCTGCCTCGACGTCGGTACCGGCGCTCAGTGCCTCACCTGGTGCGACCGCGCTGGCGGCGACGACACGTGCCCGACCGGAACCGAATGCCTGGATATCTTCCAGCTCGGCGGTCAGCTCGACATCGGAATCTGCTTCCCGCCGCAGTAATCGGCTAGCAGCTCCTTTGAACCCGCGTGCCACCATGGCACGCGGGTTCTTTCGTTCTTGTAGCTTTGAAAAGGCCCTGCCCCCCGCCTACCATGCGTGAGTCCACCGTGTGATTGGGGCCTCATGTACCACCGACTTTTTGTTGCGCTTCTCTTCGTCACAGTTGCTGCCTTTGGCTGCGACGGCTGCGGCGAAACCGAATGTGACCCCGAGTGCACCCAGGGCTTTCAGTGCGACGAGGGCGTCTGCGTCTCGAACGGCGAGTGTCCGGTCGAATGCGGACCCGACGAAGTGTGCGCCGGCACCGTGTGCATTCCGACCGACGGCCAATGCACCCAGGTCGGGGAGCTTTGCCAGCTCGGGCTCGACGTCGCGGAAGGCTTCTATTGTTTGGACCAAGACAACCTCGGACCGGCGCCGGCGACCTGCGTCGAGAGATGTGACGCCAACGGCCAGTGCTCTTCCGGTGGCCTCTGCTTCTTCATCAACTCGTCGGCCGACCCTGTCTGCGCCTCCGACGATCAGTGCGGCGAACTCGAGATTTGCCAGGGCGGAGCGTGTCGAGACACGGTGTGCCTGCCCAGCGAATGCGAGGGCTTCTACGAAGGCGCGCAGACCTGCAATGACATCTATCTGGGCAACGACGCGTTTCCGAACGGCGGCAACTGCTTCGACTCCGGCAACGATGCATACTTCTGCCTTCCCGCAGGAACTCGCGGCGTTGGCGATGCGTGCGAGGACTCCGCTTCGGCGGCTCAACGAAACGACTTTTCGCTCACTTGTGAGAGCGGACTCGCGTGCGTCGACTCGACCTGCCGGGTCGCTTGTCGCACGAATGACGACTGCAGCGGCGACAGTCAGTGCCTGCTCGCCGACGAGAACTTCGTCGACGACGGCACCGGCTTCTGCGGAATTACGTGCACGCCGTTTGAGCTCGGCTCGTGCGCCGACGGTCAAACCTGCTTCCCGGTCTCGCCGACCGCCGGCACCTGTATTGCGGCGGGCACAAAAGCCGCTTTCGAGTCATGCACGCCCGGGGAAGGGGAGTGTCGAGACGGAAATCTCTGTGTGACCTACGAAGCCGGCGGGGGTGCGCTCGGTGCCGCTCCGCTCGCACGCTGCCAGCCGTGGTGCAACGTTTCAGTCGCGCCGGCCGGCGACGACGGAATCGTCGGCGATTTCGAGCAGGCTCAACGCGACGCGACTTGCCCACAGCCCGACACACCCTCCGCAGCCTTCGCGATTGCGAACCTGAGTGGCGTCGCCTCGATCGACGTGTATCTCGGCGACGAGATGACTCCCGCCGTAGCAGAACTCGCCACCGGCGCGAGCTCGGCAGGTACGGGTGGGTTCACTTCACTACCGGCCGCGAATTACTCGGTCGCCGTGTTGCCTGCTGGCGCGCCGCGAACCGATCCGCCGCTCTTCGAGGGCACGCTCAACCTTCAGTCTGAGATCGCGAAGAACCTGATCGTGCGTTCTGTTCCCGGAGCCTCCGATGAGGTTTCGGCCTACGACTTCACGGAGGAGCGAACAGATGTCGACGCGGCAAACGAAAAGGTTCGAGTGCTGCACGCGTCGCCCGATGTCGGCCCGGCGGATGTGGTCGTCGTGCCAACGGGTGACCCACTGACCGACCCCGCCAACCAGACGGTGCTTGGTCTCGGGCTCGACACCGCCGATGTCGGCGCGTTCGTCGCGGTCTCCCCAGGTTCATACGATCTGTTGGTGTTCCCGGCCGGTGACCCGCGCACCGATCGGGCAACTGCGGTCGTTCAGGGGCTCGGTCTGACGTTCGAGGCCGGAAGTGTCCGATCGATCGCGGTCTCAGGAACCGTCGACGAGAACGACAGCGCCGATCTGGTGTATGCGATCTTGCCCTACGTGGCTCCTCCGGAGCTCGGCTCGGCCGGTCCGCGATTTACGTGCGTGAGCTCCGGTGACGACGTGCTCGGATATTGCCAGCAAGAGTGTGGCGACGATCCGGCAGTGTTCGGACTCGACCTCTGCGAAGGGGAGGGGATGGGCTGTCGTCCGCTATTGCTCGGCGACTCGAGCCGTTGGCGGAACCTCTGTGGTCCCATTGGAGGTGCCTCGGAAGGGGAGCGGTGCGATCCGTTCCGCACATGGGGCCAGTGCGCCGAAGGATTCACGTGTTTGGAGTACGGCAACGCGCAGGAAGGATTCTCGACCTCACAGCGCGGGCTCTGCCGGTCCCTTTGCGACACCGCGGCGAGCACGTGTTCAGATGGTCAATCCTGCAAACCGATCAGCTACGACTCGGACTACGCGGTCGGCGAGTGTGGCTACGCATGTGAACCCGACTCAAACTATAGCGGTCCAAGTTGCCCGGCGGGTCTTTCGAGTTGCACTCCGCTGGCTTCGCTACAGGATCCGGTCACTGGAATGATTCCTTTCCCGCGCGACGAGCAGCCTTTCTGTTCTGCATCCGGTCTTCTCGCCGTGGGCGAGACTTGCTCCGGCGCGGACTGCGTCGCCGGATCGGAGTGCATGTTCCCACGATCGGCACAGACCGGCTTCGTCTCGACGCTGGTCTCGCAGTATTTCGGCGCCGCAGGGCTGACCCCGACCTGTACTCCTCAATGCGATCCGTTTGATGGCGACAATGGACCAGTCACCTGCGGCGAAGGCGAGACTTGCCTGTTCAACTTCCCGTGGAGCGCCGAAGTCGGGCACTGCGCACCGATCGTCGAGAATGTCGCTCCCGAGGGGACTTGCTCTCGTCCCGGCGAATCGTGCGGCGAAAGTTCGATCTGTGTGGTGAACGGTGCGGCGAACCTCTGTCTGAGGTTCTGCGATTACGTCGGCGACGCCGGAGACGGAACGATATCTGGCTCGAACTGCCCGAACGGGTTCCAGTGCACGCCGTTCGTGGCTGATATTGGCGTTTGCCTCTCTCCCTGAGCGAGATCCACAACCGGGCGCACATGTAGGACAATGTGCGTACATTTGACACACACGGCCAAAATCCCCAGAATCTGCGCCTACTGGATGGATCATGCAGATGAAGGAGATGGCATGCCGTACGTCGTCCGGCGACTGTTCGTATCGTTGATGTTGATTGCCCTGGTGGGCAGCTTGGGATGCGCCGGGGGCGAGGAAATCGAGGGAGTCGGCGAATGTGAGTCGAACCTCGATTGTGCCGGCAATGAAACGTGCAATCTAAGCACGAACATGTGCGAGCCGCTCCGAACCACCAACAACAGCAGTAACTCATCGACGCCGACCAACATCGGCGATCGAGACACTGGCTTCATGCCTGGGAACAACTCCGACACCGATGCGGGCATGCCCGATATGGCGATGGAGACCTGCACCCCGGAATGTGCTGGCGACCAAGTCTGCATGGGCGGAATGTGCGTCTCGGCGTGCCCCAACGGGTGCCCGAACGACCAAATCTGCACCTCGGACGGCTGCCAGTACCCAGATTGCACGGCAGTTGGTGACCGCTGCGAGCCGTCCAACGGCGACCAAGGTCAGTTCCTCTGCCTGAGTGACGAGTCTGGAGAAGGTACCTGCGCGACAACTTGCGACGAGTCGTTCGCCGTTTCGACCTGCGATTCGGGTGAGTATTGCTTCAGCGTGTCGGAAGACGACATGTACAAAGCGTGTCTACCGTCGGCGTGTCAGACGAGCGCCGACTGCACGAATGGAACCTGCGTCGACTTCGAGAACGAGTTCTCGACCTGCCTCGCCGCCGGAGCACTGGCGATCGGCGCCGCATGCAACACCACGATGGGCGACAATTGTGTCGCTGGCGCCTTCTGCCGCGAAACGGACGAAGCGACCGGCGCAGGGGTCTGCTCCACGATCTGCGACCCATGGGCGGCGTCTTCACAGTGCCCGGCTGGCGAAGCATGTGGACTGCTGCTGACCCGACGCACGGGACTTTGCACCGACAACGTCGATTCCCTCGGATCCGATCCGTTCGAGCAATGCGCAACGCCCGGAACTCTCTGCTCCGATGCGACCCGCTGTTTCGCGTTGGACTCGACGAACGCTTGCTTCCTCTACTGCCGCCCCGGTGAGAACGACTGCATCGGAATCCTGCCCGACGGCAGCGACGCAATCTGCAACAACTACGTCTTCAATCAGGTCCGCACGATCGGACTCTGCGATGGTCGTTGCACCGCGGACGCCGACTGCGGCGCCGGTGCTCGATGCGACAACCAGATGTGCCGACGAACCTGTACCGTCCCCGACGATTGCTGCGCCACACCTGGTTGTGGGGCCCAGTGTGTCAGCGGCTTGTGCGAATAATGAATCAGGGCGAGAAGACTCGTCCCTCGAAGTACCTTTTGAATTGGAGTGAATCGATGAAGAACCTCAAGTACATCGCGACTGCCATGGCGCTCGCTCTCTCGATCGCCGCATGTGGCGACGACGAAGCGAAGAACAACGTTGCCGCCAACGCGACGACGAACAACGCGACGACGAACAACGCGACGACGGGCAACGCGACGACGAACAACGCGACGAC